>NZ_JBWDNP010000016.1:0-181744 GCF_056269255.1 Paenibacillus sp. JT31N17 | reverse complement strand
ACAGCCAGCATATGCCCAGGCATTTTCCTTCTATGACCCTTGTTTTGCTCTTTCAGACAGTTCGTCTGCACCAGCGCCCAGTGAACAGCCAGCATATGCCCAGGCATTTTCCTTCTATGACCCTTGTTTTGCTCTTTCAGACAGTTCGTCTGCACCAGCGCCCAGTGAACAGCCAGCATATGCCCAGGCATTTTCTTCTATGTCCCTTGTTTTGCTCTTTCAGACAGTTCGTCTGCACCAGCGCCCAGTGAACAGCCAGCATATGCCCAGGTATTTTAATTTCTGCTATTCTTACTATCGCCCTCCAGACAGTTCGTCTGCTCCATTTATCTGTAAAGGAGTTAATCCACACTAAAAATACCCCATCTATGTGAACGATAAGCCGTTCTGGTTAAATCAATTAATATATATTGAAACATGATATACATCCGAACAACCTTTTTCAAATAGCAACATAATTTCCTCTACTTGGGTATGGCTATCACTGGATTTAAAACACTTATATTCGTTTGGAAATCTATTAATAAATACTTGGGCAAAATCTGATTTCCAAACCATTCGTGTACGAGGTGAGTCTTGAATTCCCATTAATAAGGAGGCTCGAAATTCCTCACCCTGGTAAAATAAGGAAATATCTCTCTTACCTCCGGGAAGTAGATTTTCGATTTCAAAGAATGAACGAATCTCTACAGGTATGCCTGTCATTCTATAGAGAAAGACTGATCTATCAGCCTTTTTTGAAGCCTTGCTCTCAGATATAACCGTCCATGAAAATGCTTGTTGGACAGACCACTCATCCATAACAGTTACCTCCAGCTTCTTTCAGTAATACACTTGAATGTACAGGTGTTCCATCGATAACTTAAATTATCTGAATATTTCTTTTGTATTTTTCCAAATGCTTTAGAGGTTCAATTATCTAATTCGCTCTCTTGTAACGCCTAGTAATATCCTCACCTCAATTATGTTTCAGCTAACTTTTCCCTTATCATCTAGCAACTAAATGTTTTTTTCTACTCGTTCCATTATAATAAATATTACTTCAACGTTTCTGAAATATTTATTAGATCTTCGTCTGATAAGAAGGGTACTTGAGCATAAATAAGTCCAGCCTCACCCTGTAATCTTGCAGCAAGGTGACCTTTTCCTAAAAGTTTTTCTGCCCCTTTTTCTCCAAGGGAAATTTCAGAAGTACCGACACTTTCAACTCTGAGTATCAGTCTATTACCAAGATTGTCGCGAAGTTGGACAGGCAGTACATTAGCATCAGGACGCTGCGCGGCGAAGATAAGGTGAATTCCTGCAGCCCTAGCTTTAACCCCAAGTCGCTGTACACTTGAGGACACAGCATTCTTATATTGTTCAACCAGCATCCAATCCGCAAATTCATCATGGATTAAGAAAATCAATGGTAACTTCTGCTCAATCGGCACTTTTGAATTGTAATCTTTTAAATTATTAACTTTTACCTCTTTGAATTGTTTATAACGATGATCCATCTCAATAACCAACTGTTCCAAAATTGAAGTAGCTTTGTTCTGATCATCAATTATTCCCTCTACCAGGTGAGGGAGTTCTTCTAAATGAAGATAATCAACCGATTTGGGATCTATAAGGTAAATGTGTGCAAGGTTCTTATTATTAGTCGCACAAATATCAAGAATCAAATTCTGCAAAAGAACAGATTTACCACTACCGGTAGAACCTGCGATCAAAGTATGTGGAGCATGTTGAGGATGGCTTTCGAACTCCCCTCCTAAGTTTAGGTACAACAACTCACCATCCAATTCTTTGACACCCATAACAAAACTCATATTTAAACCGGATGTCCCAATATGGACTTTTCTTCGTCTCCACACCTCAGCAAGTGAAATGATTTCCCTAGAAGGACGAGCTAATGAAACAACAATTTCTCCTGGTTGTGCCATTACGTTAATTACATCAAGTGCGTACGTTGTCAATAAAGTTGATCTTCTCTTATCTATATCATCCACTTTAATTTGGTCTGAGCCTTTCAACCGAACAACAATCGCATTTGGTGTTAAGCGGTGGCCTAAGACTTTTGCTTGAAGGTTGTAATTTATAAGAGCTAATCGCAATTTATTTACGGTTTCAGTTACCCACGCTCCATCATCAGCAGATTGTGACTTGCCCTGCGTATTTTTCTCTATCCAGTTTGATAGCGAATGATTTGCCCAATTTACAAACTGACTCTCTGTGCTTTTTTCTTGTTTGATATCTTCTTCCTCTTGTTCTTGATCTGAAAATAATTTACCTTTCTGGTCATTTTCATCATTCTGATCATTTACTTTTTTAGTAACACCATTCACTTTATTGGCTACTAGAGCATTCTCGTCTTCCTTATCTTTTACAAAATTGACTCTTTCAGTTGGGAGCTCGGTTATAAAAGTATCCCATGGTTTATCTACATCTAACTTTTCTCGAATTGGAATTAAGGAGTTTCCATTATGAATAGCTAGAATTAACTCTCTAACAAGATCTCTTGTATAAACCTCTTGATAACAATTAGAAACGATACCTACCGGTATCCGCTCACTTTCTAATGACGTATCTGGTAAAGTCGATAGAAAGACATGAGAATAGCCCTTAATCTGAATGGGTATTTCACCTTTTCGAATCCCTTCCCTCCATCGCTCAATGGATAGAGATGATCCATGAGAGAGCTCAATCCCCTCGTTAAGCAGATCACTTAATCTCGAAAGCCACAAATCGCGGTCCAATCGACCTGGGCTACCAAATAAAGCGTTTTGCATTCTTTGTACTGTATCGCGAAGTTGCTTCTGGGAATTTTTCTTAGCCTCGGAGAAACCTTTTGCATCAATAAATTTTGCCTCCGAGATCAGAACCTGGAGGTACAGTTGACCGTTTAACTCAATAGGGCAAAGCGCTAGAATATCAGCTATTTGTTCTTCTTTCTGACCTAGCCATGAAGCATAATCATCAAGGAAATACCAACCAATTGCAGAAGGCAACACTCCCATTTCAGACTGCAACAATGCCTTTGAGAGAACTACACCGATTAGCTCACCAGCAAACACTCCTCTTTTGGCAGCTCTTAGGACGATATCCCCTGAAAGTGAATTTGCTTCATCGACAAATTGTTCAGTTAAGATTGCTAAATCAGTCCCTGGAATATTTAAGTTTAATCCATCCAGCCTCCTCTTTACTAACACGTTCAGTAAATTAAGTTGAGATTTAGATGACACTATTAAATTAGATCCCTGAGAGCGATTATGCTGGTATTTAATCACCTTAACTCCAAGCGTTCTTAGTTGCTTTCGTTCTAATAAGCTATCATAATTCACTACCCATTCACCTAGCTTATGGGCCTCCTCAAAGACTGCCTTTACATTCTCATCTTGGAAAGAAATTTGCCTAGCTGGTAGATAGTAATGTGCGCTTATTGGATTTTCTTTTTTTATTATTGAGTGAATAAATGTTAAATAGGACCACCCTACCGATGGTTGAATTGGACAAACTAGATACACAGTAGATTTCAACTCATCTTTTACGGTCGCACGTCTTTTGGACCATCGAGGTGGATAGTGCTTAAGCATACTAGGGACATCATATACTTGAACAGGATCCCATACGACTTCTGCTTGACGTGAAATAACATCTTGGAGAAATACGATATCTGCAACTTTTCCCTCTTTAGGGTCTGCAACGGGCGCCTCATCGGCCATTACTCCGATCCTTAATCTAGCCATAAAGTCACGTGTCACTTCACTTGCAACTAAAGAATCAGGGTCACTATCGGTACTCTCAACCATCTTCGTATATAAGTTGCTTAGTTTTTGCGTGTCACGATGTCGTAAAATAACTTGGCAGCGAACCTCATCTTCAGAGTCGTCGTGTAGGTTAGATAATTCCGTTACAATGGTTTCAGGCAGTCGAGTTGAATCACAATTAAATAAAACAACACTTAAATTCGTCTTTTCATGTGGCTGTAATTTTAAATATCTCTCTACCAAGGCTAACAGTTTTTTACTAGCGTCTCTTGGATCCTCATTAGTTTCCAATTCACGTTCATCGCGGACTGGACTTTCCATAAGAGTGTACTCATTTAATGAATCCATTGCCGCGAGTAAAGTTGGTTCTTGTCCTACAAAACCAACTGCTACTTCAGGGTAATAGGGCTGCAACAACTCCATTTTGATGTCATTGAAGAATAATTTGGAATCGCCAAAATCAACATCTTCCGAAGAGAGGATATGGTTAATAAGCCCCGTCAGTTGACATGCCTTAACATACTTAGCTGCCATACGTAACGGATGCCATGGCGCAATAATTGAAGCCGGTTTTCGACCTTCCACCTGTATATTTCCTACCAACACAAGTTTATGCCATAGATTGATACGATTAATATCACCCAGAGCCTCTTTTGATATCACCCTAAGGAGTGCGTCATAAGATTCTGCTTGGAGTAATAGCAACTCAGAACTAATTCCTTCTATAGTCCAATCCTTTATTGCACTATGATACTTGATCGAAAAATCGCTCCATGCCTCAAGTATTTCAGTATAACCTTTTGTTGTAACCCTTCCTGTTTCCGCGGCTGTCTTTAAAAGCAGTTTAAACTCTTTTTCTAGATCATTAGATTTAGAATAAGCACCCACTAGTGAACCCCGATCACGATCAAATACGGCTTCTAATGTCCCTACATCACTTAAAGATAAGCTCTGAAGTTTGCCCTTTTTACTGACCGGATTCATTGTTAAAGGGGAATAGCTAAACGGACGTTCGGACAATCTTCTTAGATCATCATACTGTTCATATCCTATTAACGTAGGATTGCCATTCCATATTAGCTTAATATCATTCTTATCACCTGGTATATCATTGTTAATCAGCTCAATGTAGAATTCAATTTGTACAGCTGTTTTTGCTGTAGAAATATTTTTCTTATAATCCGTTCTCTTTCTCCATTCTGAAACTAGGTCATCGTACTTAAACAAATAGTGAGTGTTCCATTCTATTTTAAAACTCGTTAGGTTCTCTAACCCTCTGTAAGCTATGCAAAAAAACAAACCTATATCCTCATTGAGGTCCATCCAGGCTTTTTTAGTCTCTTTTCTTGTACGTATCTTAAGGGTCTTATTGCCTGACATTTTTACTGACTGATTAAACAACCTATCACAAGCTTCAAGCAAGCCAACAAAAAAGTCGCTACATTCGATTGGCTTCCCGTATACAAAACGATCCCACTCCGATTTTAGTAACTTATCTGCTTCAAGCTCTTGTTTATGGTTATCATAAAATTCTTTATCTTCATCAGTAGCTTCCATGGATCGTTTGCTTAGAAGATCACTCAGGTTTTCTAAATATGAAACTTCATCATCTGATAGTATTTCAGGATATTGATCACCATAAAGCCGTAGGGTTTTCTCAGCAATGTTAACTTTCATTGGACGGATATCTGAAAACAAAAGATGAATGTTATCTGTTTCCCACTCCAATTCAGCTAAATTTCCGGCTGCTTGTGTCCAATGTGATATGGAAGTTATATATTGATCAATAATGGGCCAAATTCTTTCATCCATTTGTTCGTTTTCTTTTATTTTATCGAATGCTTTTAGTAATTCGGCATTCTCAATAACTTGTCTATTCGGGTGAAGCTTGTATAGATAACACGCCCTCTTTGAATATGCCTCTTGGTATTTTTTTCTCCAACGATGAGCATGACCTAGCGCCTTTTCAGGAATCTGATCAAAATAATAAGAATCTCTTGGGATTCGCAATGCTGGTAATGCCCATCCCAATGCTCGAATTACCGGGAAACCATCTTCATTGATTTTCTCACGAACCATTACAATATACTCACTAAACTGTTCCAAACTACATTCATTGGCTTCCTGCAAACCTTTAAGCGCTTGTTGCCAATGTTTCTTATGTTCCTCAGTTAGGATTAATCCATTACCTGCAACTCGCACCCATAATTCAGTTTGTGCTTTCAAATCCCCAGCACCGATTTTTGTAATATCTCTTAAGGATTGACCCTGATCATCATTTGTATTAGCCAGGATAATTGCTGGTTTCTCACAACTAGCATTACGCCAGTAAGTAGTTTTTTCATTAGTGACGTATTCCTCTGACAATCCCAATCCACTTACAAGTTTCCTTGGAACTTTAATATCAATGTTGTTTTTTAAATATGTATTTTGTATCATGGCATTACAAATAACAGCTACTTGTTCACCAGTTAATCTATCAATTAAAAACCGAGCAACCCCATCTTCCGACTGATCTAGTATGAGGAGTTGTCGTAGATATTCTGTTGCTACCTTACCAATAAGTTCTAATTGGTTCATCCGTTCAATCCCCCTGAAGTCCATAAGGATTTTCTACATAAGCACATGCATCAGATAATCTTTTTAGAAGTCCCATACTAGATAATCTCTCTTCTAATCTTTTCGCATTATCAGAAAATGCTTCCTGATCTACTCTTCCATCATCTGTTAAGAATGTTGCTTGTTTGTCACCTATTATCAATCCATATCTTACATACAATTGATGCAAGAATTCTTGATACTCCATCCTTTTTGGGACAACAGTTAAAACTAGGCTCTTCATTAAAAAGTCATGTGGGGCATATCGAAGTCTTCTTGTCCCTTTTCTTGATGACAAGCCTATTTCTTTTCCCCATACACTGTGAAATTTATCAACATGCTGCTTATGTCGCTTAATTGCCGAATCAACTAATTCCTGAAGGAGGTCATCTACATTTTTAATCGATGCTAACTCTGATTCCTTGCTCTCTTTGGGCCATGCAAATTCTTTGCGTAAAATAGACATTGCTTCCGGAACCATATTAGAATTCCTTACCTGCTCCCATTCATTTTTCCCAGTAATACTTCGAACAAACTTTTCTACAGCTAAGCGCGATAGATTATTATTTTCAATGAAAGACTCAGATGAGAGTTCTCGCACAATTGTTTTCTTTGGAGCCAAGATCTCAACAACAAATTTAGGCTTCTCACCATCATCCAAGATCTCTTTGGAGCGTTTTAAATTAAACATAATGAGATGCAGACCAGTAATATTGACTAAGTGCGGTATCGCATCATACTTTGGTATTTTGCTTTTAAATATATTGATCCAATCATTAGCCAATTCTTCATAGTCGATGAGATCCAGATACGGCAAATATCCCCCACGAACAGGAACGATACTAGTTTTAGCTTGATCCGGTTCTAATGCTGCAACAAGCTTGTTAAATTTATTGTTTTGATCTAAAACACTTTCTAATAAGAAGTCAAGTATCTCCTTACCTTTACCGCTTCTTGTGATCATTAAATACAGTAATTCACCAGTACGCGCAAAAAATCTCCGATCGTTAGATGGCTCACCTTTGCTTTGAATTCTCAAATCTTCATAGAGACAATCAGGTCCGTATGGAAAAATAAATTGGGAACTCCATCTTTTATTGTTTTCCCCTTCAATTGTCGTGGATCTTAAAAATTCTACGACTAATACAAAATCCTCGAATTTAGGAAATCGCTTCTCTAGGTAACGGAACATATCTTGCTGATCTATTAGACCATACTGACTTCTACCAATAACACCGTACCATTCATCCCAACGTGATCTGTCATCATTTTGATATTTACGTTCAACCATCAACAATCTTGGATTATTAAACAAAATATTTCTTAGATATAGTTTCTTTTTGGGTGTATATACCAATGAGTTTGGAACTTCCTCGACAAAGGCTCGTCCATCTTTTAGCTCTGCATCTACAACATTTAGAAACTCCATAAAACACAACCATGGAGTTTGCTCATCGTAAATGCGGTGGCCCCATATTGCTTCATCTACCCACATATCGGAATTAAAATTATCATCTGGTCGTCGAAGCCGTTCTAACATTATTTGAGGACCTCCACAGTACGCTTTTCTATCTTTCCATCATTATTTAAACGAAGAATATTAAATATCATGTCACTACTCTCATCAGCATCTTCTTGTTCAATTTCCCTTCTATGTTCTACTTCTTTAAGAAGACGGCTTTTGTAGCCTAAGATGTCCTCATAACATTCTCTTGAGAAACTACCTGGCAAAGCTCCCTCAGCTACACGAGACAAGAATTCATAACGTATCAATTGAAGAGGTAATTCAACAGGATTCACTTGTGGATTAGATGATAAATTCACTTCAATTACTAGTTTATTTCTCTCGTTTATTTTTATGGTCATACTCTCGCCGCGCTTTCTCGGAACGGAAATGCTTTCTTCAAATATTCGACTAACTTTAGCTTGAGAGTGACTACCTGAACTTGCTAGGATAAGTTCATCATAAGTCTTAGTTAACAGACCGGTAAAAATTCTGTTTAAACCTTGAGCGAGTCGGGAAATTATTTGAGTTGATATTTTGTTGCTATCTTTGGCCTTTCGATAAACCTCGTTTAAAAATTCTCCTGAATATTTGAATGTAGTTAAATACCACAGTTTTAATTCTTCAGCTTTGTCATCTGGTATTACAAAAAACAATCTTTGTCTTTGAGATCTCAGCGAGCTCAAAAACTTTATTTCCTCATCGTTGTCATTGAACTTTCCTTCTAAATAATCATTTTGGTGTGCCCTAAACAGCTCGTCAGCTCCGTAATAGCTATCATTTAGAACGAGATCTTGGTAATATGATCTAAGCTCGAGGTCATCTTCACCATAAATAAGAATATTGTCTAACGTATTACTGGTTTCTTTTCCAACACCAAATCTTCCAATTGCCGAAAAAATATCTGTAGAATCTCTCCGCCGTTCTGATAGATTCTCTCCAAAGATATTCCTATAAATGCTCGCTTGTGATGCTGTACTAGCATCAAGTACTTTGATAACTTCTGTACAATTCATCAACTTATCTTTTGCTTGTGGATGTCCTAGCAGCATATTAGATACGAGTAATAAAATTTGCCTAATTGGAAGATGCACCCCATTTAATTCGCATAATTCCAATAAGTCAATCATTCTAGATTGTATCAATTTGTTGTCTTCTTCACCTTCAAGTCTCTTACGATTCTCCCAAATCGGACATCTTCTTGATATGTCTATGTTATCTCGTAAGAAACATCCTTCACATTCTTTCCATCCGGAATGATCTAAGACTGCTTTCACGATATTTTTGAAAAGCATCGCAGCATTTATCTGACTTAAATTGTATAATTGTAAATGGAATCCATCTTTTTCAGAAACCTCATTGACTAATAGCTCTTCAACGCATGCTCTGACTTTATCGCTATACAGATTAGGTTCTAGGTATTTCCATGTTTCGATGAGTTGTCCGTCATTCGCCGCAATTAGGAATACCTCATTACTTTCTGGATTCATAACCGCGTCAAATAATCTATATAATATGTCTTTCTCCCCATCCATTAATTCGCTTAAATCCTTGATTACAAAGAGCCTTTTCTGATTCGGTAACTCTATCTTTTTAAATTTATCGTTATTTGACCATACATCCATTTCTCCACCTAAAGCAGACCAAACTTCTCTGCAATGATAGGTTTTACCATCGCCTGCTACCCCAGTTAATATGACTGATTTCGGACAATTACTTTTAAAATTCATTACTAACATTTCCGTGTGCATAGATTCTATTTGAATAGGTTGGATATTTTTCTTCTTTAATATAGGTTGAATTAACTCATCATACATATTATCGTTCCTTGGAATAGGTCCATATTGTCTAAGAAAGTTTATCCACGCCGAGCTAACAAAACTCATATTCCAAACCACCTCGTATTAATATATCCGTTTCAAATATCATTCTGTTAATTTCGACGCATTTCAATCTTTTTCCTCTTTTTACAAGGAAATTGTATTAAAATGGAACGCCCACATTTTTTGCATCTGTTGGATCTACAACGTCAGTTGTACCCGAATACCTAAATAAGTATATAACAAAAAGACATACACGGATCTCATCTGATGTATGTCTTTCGAACTTTTTTTTATCTTCTAAGAAAACGAACAAACACATGGAATATCCGCATCTTCTTTAAACAAGAACTTCTCAAAACCTTCTTTCTCCATTAGTTCCCGAAATTGCTTCATAGTATAGGAGCTACCATCTTTTTTCAGAATCGAGACATCTTTTTTAAACGATTCACGAAACCTTTCTTCCATTTCCTCTTGTTCCATATATCTCTCAGGCCATATAGCAAATAAAATAGCATAATGTTGGAATCCGCCGCGGACACATCTCCCCGCACAATTGGCATGTGAAAATCCTTTGATTTTATTCTTCATTAAAATCTTAGCATTCTCATTATCCTCTTTTTCAGCAAGCTGCTCTGCAATATTATACATTCGTGGAAGTTCAATTCCCCACTCATCTCTAATAATACTTTTTGCATCAAGATCCGCTCTGATTAAATCTATTAATGGAAATCTAGTTTCAATAGGTTCTATAGGAAAATGAGTATAGAATTCCCTTAAATTATCTGCTCGATGTTCTTCATGTGGACCAATCCCGAAATACAAAATAGGTTCTAGGTTCTTTTGAAGCCTAAGTTCTTCTTCTAAGAAAATTACCGTTTGTCTTACTTTAAGTTCTTCAGAACATTTTGCTAATCTTGCATTACCAAGGAAGCGGGTATCGTGGAATACTTCTTCTGGCGTTCTTCCATCCATCCTATGTGTGACTTCAATTCCAATATAATTCGCTACTTCTTCCATGAAACGATAGTTATCTTCGTCTTCCCAAAGAGTATTCGTAAAAAATAAAATACAATTTTCTTTTCCGTATGTTTCCACCATATGGCGGGCCACATATGCGCTTCCCGCCCCCCCACTAAACATCGCTATATGCACTTTTCTCTTGGTTTCATTAGTGTTCATAACTTTACTCCGATTTTATGACATGGTTTTCAAATAATTTATAAATAAGAAATTCTAACTCATATTTCGGCACATTACGACCAGCTGTATTGATTAAGCGCTCTAAGTTATTGTATATTGTAGTTGATTTTGCAGATAACTCAGTCCTGTTAATTATTTTCTTCTTGTTATTTAATTGAATTGTTACGACTTCATTATTGTTTGATTCAACATCAGCATCATTGGAATTAGCAATAATAGATTTTTTGAAATCATGTATTAATTGGCTAACTAGTAAATTATATGTTGTATCCGACCAATCGTCTATTTTAATTCCAATGTATTTTTCAGCAAATACTTCAACCCAGTGCACTGAGTCGTTCTTCTCCTTGAAAGCCGTGAATAGGTTTCTTATAAATTTATTACTTGTACCTGTGAACACTTCGTTCTGGTCAATTGCCCATTTCTCCAAATTTAGTTCTTCAGATATTTCTGTAATTTGTAAAATTTCCTGTATTAATTCTCTTTTCATTTCATCTAAAATATTTTCTCCATACTGTTTCAATGATAACATTCTTTCAAAATCCTTATGGAACTCATCAAAGATTAATGAAAAATTTTGTTGTGGATTAATTTCAGTACGTTTAATGCTTTCTCTTAATCTTAAGAAATCCTTGTTTACTCTTTCTGATGTTTGTGTAAATCTTGGCAGCGTCTTTACCCATTTCATCAACGAACCGCAAATGTATATGAGTCTTGAATGATTCACTAGTCTTAGTTCAAGAAATTCTTTAAAGTGTGCTTCTATTTTATTGAAAAACTCGATATATCGCTCATCGAAGTGCTCGTAAGCATATCGATAGTTTTTAGCTCGTCCCTCGTAAACAATTTCAAACAACTTGGCACCATCTAGACCAGGCACGTACATTTCATTATGGTATAACGCAAACTCATTCCAACGATCTCTTAATAGTGAAACCAATAATACAGGTATCATTGGCAATCTAATTCCAAACGGTGGTCTAGTAAATATCTCAATAATTCCTTGTAAGTCCCCTGTATTATTTGCATCTAGTGCATTGACCAGTTCTCTTCTTAATTCTCTATAAGGTAAATATTCAATATGATTGAATTGAAGCTGGTTAACATTAAGATCAAAACGATTATTATTTTTAAAAACTGAAGCAAAGATCGCATACTCCGGTCCGTTTCCTTCAATTCCAAATTTAACCTCTGTTGTATTATTTAAAATGCGATCTATTAAAATAACTGCTGCACTTTTTTGCGCGGCGGAAATAGCCTTCCTATTAAAAGTGTCATTTAATATCACGGGGGTTAACTCAAATAAGATGGTGCATTTATTGGATAGAATTTCGGTTAGTTCAAGTTTACTATTGATTAGACATTTCCTAGCATCTATAATCCATGAATTATCTTCCTTGAAGCTATCCATTTCTGATAAATATTTTGTAATAACATAATTTGCCTCTTTAATAAGAATATCTACTTCTTCTTTTACACCCTTATCTTCTGAAAAAAGATATTTATTTCTCTTAAGTGATTCTAATGCCACAGCACTACTAATTTCTTTTTCTATAGTCTTAACCGACACTGGGTGCATAAAAAACAAAAATTGTTGACTCTTGCTTCTTTCTAAAAGAATGCTTTCAATTTTTTCAGCATTTCTTACATCATCCAATAATACATAGTAAATCAGTAAATCGAATAAATCGGTCTTGGGCATTCTATCCTCTAAAATATCCTTTTCTTGAATAAGTAAAACAGAAGCATATCTAGTCATCCCCTTTTCATCATTAAAACGATCTGCTGTGTAAAACTTCGACTTTAAATTTTTATTTAATGTATCAAGAATTGTTACATCATCTACAATAATTGATTGTTTTTCTTTCTCTATCGCTAATTGTAGATCAATGGAGTTGCCAGAAAATAATTCCCAGAAATTATTAATTCTATTAAAGCGAATTATTTTATTATCTATTAAAATTTCAATTAAATTATAGAAATCATCTTCCTTCATTTGTGTTGCAAACAAAAGAAATTCATTTGTTAGCTGCTGCTCGTTTTGTAACACACATATATTCCAAAGTGCAACGACCTTAATAATGTTCAATGCTTGTTTTTTATTTTTAATATTACTTGGAATTCTCGCCAAAGCTTTTTTATAAAGCATAAATTGTTCATTTACTTCATCATTGATAGAATCATTATTATCCGGAAAAAAGTAATCAAATAATTGATGCGCTAGATAGTATTTTTTAGAGTTGTGTATATGATTATAAAATCCGCCTGTATCCTCACTCTCTAAAAATGTAAATAGGGTTCTTTCATTTTGACCAAATACTCTCGTTAAATAAGGCAACATAAATAAAGATACAGGATGGAGCGGATACATCCCCTCGAGAACTAACTTCTCACGTTCTGTCTGATTTAGACTTGGAAATAAAGGGAACTTTCTGAGTTCTGTTTGAATTTTCAAATACTCGGAAGATGAAATGATAGGCTTCTTCTCTATATTTTCAGAAATAATTATTTCTGAAATTCTTAAAAAAGTTACTTGATCACTTTGTAGATAGTACTGTCTAAATCTTTTTTCAATTCGTTGAAATTCCTCAGAGATTTCATCATTAAAACGGCTAAAATATAAGCGTAAACTTTTATGTGTGATTAGTAAGAAGTGGATCGAATTAGTTCTATTCGCTAGTTCTGCAAGATCCTGAAGATCCTGCATTGTTTCATTTAGTCTTGTATTACTTAGCCCTTGTAAAAACCGAGCAAACTCATCGTATACTATAAAAACGCCTAAGTTATTTGCTTCTAATATGGAAACTATATATTCCATTTGATTCAAAAAACTATGATTGTAGTCTATATCAAATGCCGAGCCAGATGTTAATAAAGGATATATTTTCGAAAAATACTCTAATTCAACTGGATTTTGTTTTTTAATTTCTTCAATCCACTTCTCAATATCTTTCCCATCCTGTTTTAACCTTTGACAAAAAGAATCATATGTGTGGGGAAATTGAGTTTCCCAAACAACTACTGAATCTATTACTTTTGAAGATAAACCCGGTAACATAATTTCAATTCTTTTTTCTTTTAATACTTTTGCAATATTGGAAATAATAGATTTCCTAAATCTCCCTTCATTACCACTAAGAACGATAGGCAGATAAGTTTTCTCTATTTTTCTTAACCCATTAATCTTAAATGAGGCATAATCATCGACTTGTTCCATTCTTCTAGTTAATGACTTAATCTCCTCATGATTCACCAGTTTTGCTACTATACTTCCAATAACATTAGCCAACAGAGACTTTCCAGTCCCATATGGACCAACAATTATATGCGACCTGTTCGCTTGTTTATTTAAAAACCCATCAACTATACCCTTCATCGCTTCCGTATGAGAAGGAGTTGGAATATACCTTTTGATGAATTCGTCATTTCCAATGTCAAATTTAATATTAATACTTGTCTTAAAAGCCATTATTCTCTTCTCCCTCTGCCGTACTCAGTAAGCAATTCCATTGGTAAAACTTTCGTCACCCGAATATAGTCGAGATTGTTAGTCCTAACATATTGAATCGGAAATCTTTGATGGTTAGATAATATGTTTAATGCTTCGATTATCTTATTTCGCGATAAGTTAAATGTTCTTCCCCACATATAATCATTGGTTACAATTTCATTTACGCTAATTAACTCTACGTCCTTTAAATAACAATAACGAAGTAACACGTAATGTAGTGCCATTATTCCGATATCATGTACATCAGGAGAGGTCTTTCTAATTATTTCGTAGCCTTCACCCGATGGTTCACTCTTAACTAAGCCAAGTTTAAAAAATGGGCAAAATAATACATCTTCGGGGTCGTTTTCATCCTCCGATTTTGTATAGAACTGTATAATACAATCTATATCCCTTTTTAAAGATTTTTCTGAGATTTCTTTTGGCTCTCTTTGACTAACCCAAAAAACAAATGATTTTAGTAAATCAGGCTTACTGACCACTGTTTCCTTATAATGATTAAAAAACCAATCAAATACCGTAGATTGATCGTTTTCATTTCTTATTAATTCATAATGTAGGATCGATAATGTATCATTTATTTGTAGTAGCCTATCTTCGTTTAAAATTAATGCGCCGAGTGGAGTAAGTTCGTGTCTTTTTTGACCATCAGCATTTGTTTCAACAATTGTATTAAATGCAATCAGCCAAAACTTCAGCGCTTCTACCATATTTTTTCCTAAACCTATTTTTTCAAAGGCAAAATCATCGTAAAAAAATCTATTATCATGATTGACTGCATTTAGTCCCTTACTCAACCATTTATCTCGAATATAGAAACTCTGATGTCTTGCGTACGCCATAAGATAAATCTCCTTTTCGTCGTCAAACAAAATCACTGCTGGAGAATAGTCTCCAGCAGTGATTATACACCAAATTAGCTTAAAAATAAACATTCAGATAGGAACGTTCGTTCTTTTCATTGTCATTATCACTAATTTCTAAAGTAGTTTTGAATCTTTGGTTCATCGAATCTAAGAAATTCAAATACATAAATACTTATTTAGACTTCGTAATGATTCTCATCATTTTATTAAATTATCTAATCATGATTTTAAGCATTATCAAATTTATTAATTCTATATTATAAATTTGAAGCAATAGTTTATTCTCGTTTTAAATATCACTATTGTCTAAATAGACTGACTCCGCATTAGGTGTCAGTCTATTTATTTTGTTTAAAGGGGGGAGTGGGACCTAATGTCTTATTTGCAAATAGTTAGGTATAACGAACACTAATTAGAATGCACAACTTCTCCTAGTGTATAGAAGTTGTTGTATTACTCAATTACGAGGGAGCTTAGACGATGTTCGATAAACTCAAATATGTAACAGGCGGTATTAATGCCAAAATACCGATTGATCTTCAACTGACACTTTGGAGTTTAATAGACACTATGAAAGTTGAAAAAAAGGATTATTTGCAAGTATTCAAGATAACTTCAATTCATAAAGAAAGGGTTTTCAAATTAACCATTGTTCATTCACAGGAAGAACCTAACTATGTTAAAGAACATGTCATTGTTACGACTATTCTAATCAACCAAAAGATCTATGTAATTGATGATGGGCCTTATAGCACTATGCTTTTAGCCTCTGAATATTAATAAAGGTTACTTGAATACAGATAGGATATATATAATTCTACTATAATAATCCATCGCATCAAAAAATCCGTTATACTAATTCACTCAAAGGGAGACGATCTTATGCCAGCAAATGTCGAAACTATGTTTTATGTAAGGGAAGCACCTTGGCACGGACTCGGTAATCGAGTCGCACACGCACTCAGTTCAGATGAAGCATTACAAGCAGCCGGACTAGATTGGACAGTCATTCAAAAATCAATTCAAACCGAAGATTTAGCCGAAATCCCAGGCTACAAAGCAAACATCCGAGCATCCGACCAGAGGATGCTCGGTGTCGTTACGGACAGATATAAGATTGTCCAAAACCATGAAGCATTTGCTTTCGCTGATGAATTGCTTGGCGAAGGTGTACGATTTGAGACTGCCGGTAGCCTGCAGAATGGCAAAAAAGTGTGGCTCCTCGCCAAGTTGCCAGAGAACTACATAATTGCAGGTGACCGAATCTCTCCCTATATGGTGTTTTCCAATAGTCACGATGGAAGTGGAAGCATCAAGGTCGCAATGACCCCTATCCGCATTGTCTGTCAGAACACCTTGAATCTTGCTCTCAACAATGCCAAACGAATATGGACGACAATTCATACCGGTAATATCCAGTCTAAGTTAGAAGAAGCAAAAAAGACATTACTCCACGCTGAACTTTATATGGACAGGCTTGGAGCCGAAGTGAATAAACTTCATAAGATCAAAACACCAGATCATAAAGTTCAGGAGTATATTGAATTCCTTCTTCCTATGCCAGACAATGCAACGAACCTTCAAGAAAAGAATGTTCAGCATCTACGTGACGATTTACAGGCAAGATATTTCGAAGCTCCAGATTTAAAACAAGTTGGCAAAAATGGCTATCGCTTTATTAACGCCGTATCAGACTTTGCTACCCATGCCAAGCCTCTCAGAGAAACAGCATCCTACAAAGAAAACTTGTTTCTACGCACGATGGAGGGTAATCCACTTATCGACAAAGCTTATGAGTTGATTTTGGCTTCAGCCTGAACCTCTCTGTACTTCTGATTATGGAACAAAATATTCAATGGGTTAAGGAGGTTGCTCGTTACATGGAAAAAACTCAGCTTGAATTAAAATCATTACTCGCTAATTCCCTGCGTGAAAAGCAAGGAAGCTACATTATTGAAGAAATTTTTACTCGGTTTCCTACCGCAGAAGACTTGATCGAAGTGACCGAACAGGAGCTAATTACAATTAAAGGTATTGGGCAAATGAAAGCGCGGCAAATACTCGCCGCGCTTAAGCTTGCTCAAACATTATCATTGTCTATAAATCCACCAACATTTAAAATTAGTAAACCTGAGGATGTATACAAGCTTGTTGAACCGGAATTTCGTTACCTGAAGAAAGAACATTTTGTTTGTTTATTCCTTAATACAAAAAATTTGGTTATTGCTAGAGAGCATGTGTCTATAGGCACTTTAAATGCCAGTATTGTTCACCCAAGAGAAGTATTCCGTCCTGCCATTAAGCGAAGCAGCGCATCTATTATCTGCGTCCATAACCACCCCAGCGGCATTCCCGATCCGAGTCCAGAAGATATAGAGATTACCAGACGTTTAGTGGAGGTTGGTACCATAATCGGGATTGATGTTCTCGATCATATCATCGTCGGTCATTCTCAATATGTAAGCTTAAAAGAACGAGGGTTAATGTGACGCACACATTAACCCTCCATTTATTTTTGGAGGTGCATACCAACGTGGCAACAGCTATAAAATTTCATGCAGAAATTCTTGTTGAAACTGAAAATCTATCCTATGAAGAGTGGCTCGTCCATCGTCGGAACGGTATTGGCGGTTCCGACCTCGCAGCCATCTGTGGGATATCCAAATGGCGTACACCTGTCCATGTCTACCTTGAGAAGATTGGAGAAGCACCGGAAGATCAAATGAGTGAAGCTGCAGAATGGGGATCACGCCTTGAACCTCTTATTGCAGATAAATTCGCCAATGAGCATCCAGAGAGGGCAATTACCGAAAAGAAGGTTATTTACTGCCATCCTGAACATTGCTGGGCTCTTGGTAATCTTGACCGTATGATTATTTGTCCAAACCGCGGCCGCGGCATTCTAGAAATCAAAACTGCAAGTGAATTTCTGCGTCAGGAGTGGGACAACGGCAATATTCCTGACTACTATTACGTACAATTGCAATGGTATATGTTCGTCACCGGACTAGATTGGGGCTATTTCGCTACTCTAATTGGCGGTAACAAATATAGGGAGTACGAGGTCATGCGTGACGACGAGCTCATAAACCAGCTACTACGGCTAGCCTATGATTTTTGGCATTATTATGTTCTTGTCGGCAACTGTCCTCCTGTTGACGGCTCTGAGGCGTCTACAAAGCTATTGAATCGACTCTATCCTAAAGCCGAAAATAGCACTATTATTCCACTGGATCAACTCATGCACATTGAAGCATATTTTGATAACAAGCAACATCTCAAGGTTTTAGAGTCAACCATACATGAATTCGAAAACAGAATTAAATCTCTATTGGGAAATCATGAGGTCGGTATCGCTGGTTATTATAAAGTAAAGTGGGAAAACCGCAGCCGAACTGGAGTGGACAGCAAACAGCTCAAAGAGCTCAATCCTGACGTTTATCAAGAATGTCTTAAGACTACCCACTTCCGTCAGTTCAGCATCAAGAAGGAGGTCGAGCGGGGTGACCAGTAATGTATCAAGCTTATTTCAGCGCCTGAATGCTCCATTTCCTTATGCCGAATATCAGTATGACAGCTTCGGTGATCGTTGCTATATTTCCGGACAAGCCATTACAGAACGATTAAATGAGGTGTTTGGTGTTGGCTATTGGAGATATGAAGGATTATATGGCACCGAGAAAATTGTACAAGAACCTAGCGGCAAAAATCTGCGTGTGAAAATATATGTTCAGTTCAGCTTCTATAATGCTGAACTGAAGAAATGGATTACACTTATCGACGCTGGAAGCGAACAAGTGAAGCCTGGCATGAATGAGGGGGACGCAACTAAATCAGCGATCACAGATGGGATGAAGAAATGTGCAAGCCGGATCGGCGTAGCCAGCGACTTATACAAGGGCATTATCACCTGGGATAAACAGAGACAGGCTATTAACGTACCGGATCACTATCAGCATTATTATCGAGACAAAGGATGGATAGAGCCCACAACCCCCTCCACCTCATCGACAAACAATCGCACGACTAAAAAAACGGATCTGACCGATAAACTGAAAAGCAAGGGCACTACAACTCAAAATCAAATCAAAGCATTATGGCAGGAGCTCGCAGGAAGTCTCGATGGTCTTGATGAATGGCATGCCAAAAAAAGACAAGAACGAATTTCCGATCAACAAATCATCAACTTACTTCATAAAAAGCTGCAAGATAAACGAAGCGGCGCAACTGCTTAATTATAAAAACTGGCATGTATGAACGGTCGGGGTTACCTAACCGTTCATTTCATTTTCCAGAACAATGAGGAGATGAAGTCATGTTTACCGGTACTAAATATGTAACACAAGGGATTCGTCGTGAAGTCCCCCTTTTTGCAACTTATCCTTTGGTGCTTCATTGATTCAATGAATGCTCCTGAAAAAGATTACCTTCAGGTATTTGAGCTAAGTCCTACTACTGTAAATGGTAAGACTAAACAAAGGATCGTGCATATGCAAGAGCAACCATCCTTTCAGCAAGTTTATATCATATGTGCAAGACAAATTGTAACGAAAAAAATCTATGTCATTGATGACCAGAAGCATTGTACGATGTTGTGCTCTGATGAATATTAACACGCTTTCGCAGCCTTAACGCAGTGTTATACGATTGATATATATATTATAGCTATAGACACGTTGACGCTATGCTTGATAGCGGTCATCCGTTAAGTGCGGAACATAGTGACGCAGGTTCATAGATATATTGCAAAACGATCCTCCATTTCTTTAAAAGCACGCTTAGTTCAAATATAAGCAACAAGTCTAGCCTCCAAATAATGCCAGCAGCATTATTTGATGGTTATATCCATTTATTTAGCGGTTTTATCATATTGAGCATATTTGAAAATTGCAATATCGTTTTATAGGGGGTGAGAAGCTTGAAAAATATAGAAATCATTGGCGAGAATATTCGACTTGTCCGACAAAAAAGAGGCTTAAGCCAAGAACAACTCGCGTTACATTCTGGCATGAATACATCTTATATCGGGCAGATCGAACGCGGCGAGAAAAATCCCACTGTAAAGACGCTAGAAAAAATTGCAACAGCCTTGGACATCAACATTACTGACTTATTTTTACTACAGGATTCTTCGAGATTAAGTGAACAAAACAGCCGAAATCAACAGTTTCTTGCTATTCTTACCCCCGATGATATTAAGCGCTACATGCTTGGAATTTTGAAAGATGAAAAAACAATCCACAACTCTAGCCGTATAGGAGGCAAAAACGATGTCGAATGAAGCAACAATCTTATCATCTGAAACCAAAAAGAAAAAAACGATTCTAAAAAAATGGTGGTTTTGGGTTATTGCCATTATTGTATTATTTATTGTCATTGTGGCTGCTTCAGATAGTAGCGATGAATCGATAGTCTATGAACTTGGTCAAGCCCAAGCTATGAATAAGCAGCAGATCGTTGAAAAGTTCGGAAAGCCAAGTGAAGTTGTACGAGAAGATGCTGAAGGTTATTTATACAGCTACGACAGCGGATTTACCATTAATGGAGACAGTAATGGAGCAGCTTCAATTATGCTCTCAAATGAATTGGTTAAAGGGAAAGCCGCTCATGCATATAAGATTTTCGACATTCAATTAAATTCGACTTTTTCAGAACATGTAAAACGGTTGGGTAAACCAAGTATACAGTTAAAGCAAGATAACAGAAATCTGGTAGCATACCTTACAAATGAAGGAGTGCTGCTCACCTTCTCTTCAACGGCAAATGAAGATAAAGTTACTGCCGTTGAGCTTAGTCCGTATGATTCCAGCTCAATTGCAATGGCACTGGATATCAGCAGTTTGCTTCATCATCAGGCAACAGAGGAGGATATCAAGAAGAGTTTTGTACTGAAGGAGAAAAGCACAGATGCTACGACAACCTTATACATGATCGAAGGCTTCCAAATCGTCGTAGACAATAAATCTCATATGGTAACAAAGGTTATTATCAACACAGATAGTGTATACAATGTTGCAGGACTAAGACCGAGCGATTCACTGGACAAAGCAAATCGGATATTGGGCACCCCTACTCAATCCAAGGAAGGCATTAAAAACACAACCCAGTATCTTTTCAATTCTAGTGATACGGTTCCAGATAGCACGATTATCGTTAGTGCATATAACTCTAGCAATAAAATCCAATATGTCGAATTGTCGGTTAAATAGATCGGAGGAAAAACCTAATGGAGCTATATATCGTGTTTTCCTCCATTTTCGGATGGATGTTCATTTCTAAGTTGCAGCGAAGCTTCATCATCTTCACCACGATCTCAAATTATATTGTGGTTAAAGCAATACTAGCATTGTTAACTGGCTGGGCCGTAACACCGTTTTATTTGATATCATATATGTTTAGGTTGGTACGCTATATAGGATCTCGTTCGACAAAAACATAATCAAACAAAAATAAATGTACATGTGCTACTTTGGCTTGAGGGGAAACCCTCTATTTTTTTTAGATTAAATTAGTTCAAGGTAGGATTATGACCTTTTTTAAGGTAAATACTTAGGTGATAAAAGCGCACGAATAATGATTTATGGTGAAAGATAAGCAACAATAATGTAAAATAAACCGAAGGTTGGTGTAGAAAATGTTTCATGAATATGGGGATATTTTAACCGTTGATGATGTCATGGAAATACTTCACTTGGGTCGAAATAGTGTCTACCGCTTACTTAAAACGAAACAGATAAATTCGGTAAAAATCGGGAAAATGTATCGTATTCCACGTGAACAGGTTATCGATTACATAATTCAAAATACTAATAGAAGATAAGGATAGTGTTAAATGGATATACCTTATTATTTGTTGCCGCGAAACAGGTACAAGATTATGAAACATTTCAATCTAGAAACAAGGTTAAAAAAAGTATTAGAAACTACAAATACAGATAAAATCGATTTAGCTAGATTCACATATAACCAGTGCCAACATCTCATTCCACACAAAATCAAAGAACTCTTTTTTAGAAAAGGACGATTGAAAGAATTTATTGAAGATTTAGAAAAACATCTTAAGTTAAAAGCTGCAATGATTTATTACTATAACGAGCAAAAGAACAAGGTTGTCGATCACAATGATAAGTTTATTGAAAACCTCATAAAATCGGTTCAAACATATGAAAAGCCGTATTTGTATAAGGATACTACTAGTAACTATTTAAAGTATCTAATGAACGTAGTACGAAATCAATTTGACCTCGATTTAGTAACAAAGGAACGTTCAAAATATCTACACACAACAAGAAACCAAAATAAAACTGTAAAACATGTAGCCGTTCCAGAATCTTTAGCACCTTTTATATTTTTCATAACAATCAACAACAATTTTTCTCTTAATCCAAAAAGAATGAAAGGTTATTCAATGAACTATTTATCAAAAAAAATACAAGCATTCGGAGATTTTATTAATGGATATAATAGCAATTTATTACAAAAGATCAATTGCTTATATTATTTCGAAAACCATTTTAATCTAGGACTTTGCAAGCAAATAATCATCCATTCTGGGAGATTTACTGCAAAGAACGAATCAAATATGATCAAGATATTGGGACTAGCATCTTTATGTCCAAATATAGATGGGAGACTTAAATATGTCCAAGTTTTAGCTGAAAGTCTTTCCGATATGAGACGTGACTTAGTGGATTTGGATGATGATTCTTATTCAATTAGTTTCAGTGGAAGTCATCAAAATGATGAAGAATTGTGGATGGAGAGAACCGTTGATATTTTATTACAACTATCGTTAATTGCAATCCCAATAATGGAAACTTACTACTTGCACTTATGTTGTAAGACTAAGATCCCTTATGATAATCTAATCGAGGATATCCAATCAAACTTTGACGCTTCCATTAATATTGCAAAAGATTTATCA
This sequence comes from Paenibacillus sp. JT31N17, assembly GCF_056269255.1. NCBI lineage: Bacteria > Bacillati > Bacillota > Bacilli > Caryophanales > Paenibacillaceae > Paenibacillus > Paenibacillus sp. JT31N17. The sequence continues at coordinate 158,566 of NZ_JBWDNP010000016.1, read as the reverse complement.
GATGAAGATCATATAAACTTTTCGTGTGCTTATACCGAAATAGATTCAATTAAAAATCTTTTCACAACAGACGAAATAATTCATCACTTTCTAGTTAACAGTGAAAAAAAATCACCTTCCATTGAAATGGACATCTATCAAAAAACAATGTTTTATGATGAACACTATAAATTTTTGATCGAACAGCCTCTAAATGAATTAAAGGAACGCTTCGTTTAGTAAACAAATATAAAAATTTGAATAGATTTAAAAATGCGCCTTTCACTCTGAGTGAAAGGCGCATTTTTAAATCGATAAATTATATCATAGCTTTCAAGAAAAATCTAAACATTTTTTGATTTTTCGAATACTTAGCGCCATTTCCCCCTTAAAGTGTACAGTTGCAGTGTAAGAAATCAAATCGACAGGAGATGTACAAATGGATAAGAATGAAAAATCAAAAGTTCAAAAGCTGGTTGAAAAGGCGTTTACAGAGAATGACGAGGACATCCAAATTATATTTTTAAATGAAAGTAAACAGTTTACTTTTATTGGTGGGAGCCGAGTCTTCTCTTCAATAATTCTATTTTGTCACCAAAGTCCTCACAATCAATTTTACTTTGGAAAGATTGGAGAAACCATCATAACTTCGCCTACTGACTTAAAAACTCTTGACATGAAATTGATTCTGGATGCGAGAAACGACCAGAGCATTAGCTGCCATTACAAGCATAACGATTTTGAGACCGAGTATTCAAAAGAAACTTATGACGATAACGAAAAAACTCACAATGAAGGTCTTACCGTTGCATACATTGAGAACAATTCATTTTCTCAATTTATCCTTTATGATCACAGTCTTAAACATGGCTACGTTAATACATTTACAAAACACGAGAACACAAAAAAACAATTGCGAACATTAGCATTCAGCTATATTGGAAATTTATATCCGAATATTCGCCAACTGAGTACGAGGTGAAATATGTGTGGAAACAAAGTAGTAAGGATCAAGAATGGTGGGATCAATTTTCAAGGCAATCCTTTGGAGAACCCAAAAGTAATTATCAGTCAAAAAATACTATTGATAACAGTTCTGTAGAACCAGAAATAACTGACGTTTACAGTACCACCGTTGATAATCCATCTCACAGTTACCAGAAGAAAAACAATATGGATAACGAAACAGAGGATTCTTCCTCATGTTTATACGATGTCTCTTACAAGGAACCATTGGACAGTTATCAAGAAAAACATACTGCCAGCTTCGATGACAAAGCATTTATGACAGTAAGCAAAGAGGATCTCCAAAAGGAATCAAACGAATTACAAGAATCATCAGTTGAGGAGAAAAACAAAGACAGCGTTAAAAAATATGACTCTCGATATCTTGACTTTGAGGTATTCAAACAGTTACTTCGAAAGCATCATCTCAAATGCTGTCAGGGAAGGTTTGTTTACCTCTATAAGGAACAATACGGTTGCTACCATGAAATGCTTGAGAGCGATTTGAAGGTCTTCATCCGAACCAACGTTAGCACTGAAATTGATAAACAATTGACGGATTACAAAATAATCGAAATTATTAAAAGAATTCAAAGCCATCCTGGAATACAAATTGAATACGATGATTTCGATCAGTATTCCCATCTAGTCAATCTAAGTAATGGAGTTTTCAATATTTCTAAAAATAAGCTGCTGCCACACAGCCCTAACTATCTGTTTACGAGTTATATCAACGCCGCCTATGTTGCTAGTGAATCCACCAATGTTGATAACTTGCGCTTATATCGACAAGGAAAGCAAGTTTTGGACGAGGGTGAACACTTTTTAAAACTGATTGATGATATCTCTCAAGGTGACCCAACTAAGGTCAAGAGTATTCGTCAGATATTTGCTTACGTTATCAGCAATTATACCAGAGCCAAGAAGTTTTTTATCCTTCTAGGAAAAGCTCATTCCGGTAAGAGCTTAATAGCCAATATATTAATAGATTTAATCGGTAAAAAACACACATCTGCTCTTCCACTTCATGAATTGGGAGGTAGATTTCAAACAGCAGAACTGTTCAATAAGAAGCTGAATGTCTCACCGGAAATTGGCGAAGGAATTCTTAAAGGAGTAGATACGATTAAGGCGCTGACTGGAAATGATCTCGTGAAAGCTGAACGGAAGGGAGAATCACCCTTCTTCTTCCAGAACAAAGCAAAAATCATTGCGGTCGGGAATCATTTTCCTGAAATATCCAAACTCGATAAAGCAATCGCAGATAGGATGTGCTTTATCATATTTAATCACAGCATAGAAGAAAAAAATCGTGATAAGGATTTATTGGAAAAAATCCTCTCACAAAAAAACTTCATTGCAAAGTGGGCCTTAGAGGAGCTACAAGAGCTCGTAAACAATGATTTTGTCTTTACGGAGTGCGAGGATGCTCACCAGTACAAGAAGCAGTTAAGCGAGAGCCTGGATAGTATTAAACATTTTATTACTGATATGTGTGATGTCGATCTGAAAAATCAAGAGTTTAAGGTGCTAAGAAAACACTTGTATTCAGCGTACATCCAATTCTGTAGGGATAATTGTATTAAAGCCTTCAACCAATCCGAATTCTTCGATGAGGTTATGAGACTCGGAGTCAAAAAGGACAAATTCCGTATGTACGGTTCCAGCCCATTAAGAGGCTTTCGCGGAATAAAACTTATGGCACAGCTACTTGAAGGAACCTCAGATATATAAAGCAAGTGGCTTTTAACGTCTACGTTGACTACATCGGTCTGGCGGCTATATACACCAAGCATTCCAGTTAAAATAAGCGTAGACAATACCAGCTACGTTGTGTCAACAAGTGACTACATCTTACAACTTTTATAAGGCACTGCTTAACATTCATGTTCAGACACCCCTTTACGACTAAATGAAATCAGGAGGCGTTTATATTATGGCACAGACAGTAACATTGGAAAAGATAACAAATGAACTGCGGAAATTTATAAATGAAACTACTCAATGTACCTATGATCATTATGACTTCCATCTCAATGTCAGAAGATCATTTGCTGATCTTTATGATATGGATGAGTCCGACTTAACAATTAGTGATGGCTTGAGAATCCCTTCCCAGCATGTCTATTTAGTAAAATTAGAAATCCTAAAGAGACTTAAGTTTATTTATGGTATTGACAGAAAGATACTTAGCAAATTCGAGCAAAAATACCAACCAAAGAAACGTGCACCAGTTCAATCTAAAGGATGAGACGTCTATTTGAACCCTATAAATATATATTATTCATTTGATAATAAAAGATGGGGTGATCAACATGCTAACCAGTTCCAATGGAGCACTGTATTTTTATGACACGCAACATAAGCTGAACTATGTACTCTGTACCGACAAATTTAAGTCGACAAGTCGAGAATATTTATCCACTTGTTATATTGCAGCACTCCCGGGAATTTTTAAGTGCTTCAAGCTTGAGCATCAAATTGATGGACCTTTCGATTGGTATTTCGAGTGTATAACTGCTGAATATCAAACAGGTTGTACGGAACACAGCACAGCAGGTACTACGGCACCACTTACTGGCCAATCAACTGCACTTGTGCATTTAGCGTTGAATCTATGGAATGGTCATAATTTTAACCTTGCCCAAGGTATTGCTATATGGGATTCAGCGTGTTACAAGGTTGCTCTACAGGCTATCGATTTAAGGAGACGTTTGCCGGAACTAATCATCCAAAAATTTATCTTATGACAATTTTGGGAGGGAAAACCAAATGAGCGAATCAACCGTTCTTAGTGCTACAAATTTATCAGTTGCTCAAAATAACCAACTTCATTCTTATAATACACTAACATTCTCTGAAGCCTGGGAGAGTATTTTCCAGGGGAAAATTTCTAAGGACAAGCTTTATAGTGAGGTCCGACATGGAAGAATACCTCATCTCAGAGTAGGCACAAAAATTTTATTTAGGCGATCAACGTTGGATGCCTGGTTCCAGCAACAAGAAATTAACAGCCTTCGATAATTCACAAGTATTGACATCAGAATGGCTCGTGTCACTCACGAGCCTCTCTGAATTATGAACACTTCTTAATCTGTAATGTATCACTGATAACTCTGAATCAGGAGGGAATAAAATGGCGAGTATAGAAAAACGCGGACTCAATTCGTGGCGATTAGTGGTAGAAGTTGGCTATGACTCCAGCGGAAAACGCATTAAACGTTTCAAATCCATTAAAATTGAAGATCAAGCTCTGTTAAAAACAACGAAACGACTGAAGGATTTTCTTAACGACGAGTTGGTAAAATTTAAAATCGAAGTAGAAGCAGGCGAATATATCTCTCCAGAGAAGATGACTTTCGAAGCCTTTGTCCAAGAATGGGAAGCCAAATATGCTCAAAATCACTTGGCAGAGAAAACCTTTTATACTTACCGATCCAACCTAAAAACTAGAATCTTACCGACATTCGGGCATTTGAAATTGGATCAGATCAAAACTATGCACATTGTTAGCTTCCTCGATTCTTTAACCAAGGATGGCGCACGACAAGGCTTTAGAAAAGGGAACCTCTCTACTGGTACGATAGAGATCAATCACCGTGTACTGAAGAACATTTTTTCAAGAGCCGTTGAATGGAAGCTGCTCAAACAAAACCCTCTCTCAGGATAAAGAAACCTATCGTCAAGCACACGGAAATTATCCCGTATGACGAGAATGAGGTCAAGCAGTTACTTCAAGCCCTTCAAAAGGAACCCATCCATTGGCGGACCATGATTACCCTTGCCCTGACTACCGGGCTTCGCCGCGGCGAGTTGCTTGGATTGGAATGGCATCATATTGACTGGGAAACGGGCGTCCTTAGCGTAATACAAAGCGTTTCTATGTCTCCTGCGGGTATCGCCCATGTTAAAGAGCCCAAGACCAAATCATCAAAACGTAAAGTTGCTCTCCCCCCTTCCATGCTAGAAGAAATGAAGGCATATTATTCACACAAGCTTGATGAAAGAAATAAAATCGGAGATCGGTGGCATGGTGGCACGTACAATTTTATGTTTTGTCACCCAGACGGCAAAGCGTTTCATCAGGAACGACCTTATCTCTGGTTTCGTGCCTTTCTCAAGAAAAGCAATCTTAGATACATTAAATTCCACAGTCTTCGGCACACTAGCGCAACACTACTAATCAATCAGGGAGTTCATGCCAAAATCATTTCAGAAAGACTCGGGCATGGGAATATACAAGTGACAATGAACACCTACGGATTTGCTCTTCGAGCCGCAGACCAATCCGCTGCCGATAAGTTTGAATCGATTTTAACAAATAAAAAGGGAAATGAGCCTCAAGTCCTCAACTAAACGATACTCGTTTCATTTATCCCCGATTGCTAAACTGATCGTTCTATAAACTACGATTGACCCTACCGCATCTAAGCTATGCTTGTTATGCAACCTGAACAACAATCATGTTATAATAATGATAAGTACGGATTGGAGTTGATTAAATTGACTGAACTTCTTGACCCCAAGAATGATTTTGTCTTTAAGCGGATATTCGGAAGCGAAGAGAACAAGGACGTACTGCTTGCATTCCTGAATAACACCTTTATCGAAGCGGGTGAACCGCCACTGACAGAAATTTTCCTAATGAATCCGTACACCGATAAAGATGCGCCGCGTGACAAGCTATCCATTTTCGACATTCGAGCCAAAACAACTACCGGTGAACTTATCAATATAGAAATGCAGCTCTTTAATCAATATGATATCGAGAAACGGACACTTTTCTACTGGAGTAAACAGTATTCAGGACAACTCGAAGAAGGTCAGAGATACCGCCAGTTAAAGAAGTGCGTAACGATCAATATTCTCAACTACTCCTTTCTTCCGAATGATCGTTATCATAATGTATTCCATTTGAGGGAAGACCAAAGCGGCATTCCACTTAGTAACGATATAGAAATCCATATGATTGAGCTTTCAAAACTGGATGAGCAAATGATTCCTATCCAAGGTGGATTGGTGAACTGGTTATTGTTTTTGAAAGGCGTGAGCAAATCAAACTGGGAGGTACTGACGATGAATGAGCCCGTGTTACGTAAAGCTATGGATACATTGGAGTTTTTAAGTCAAGATGCTGAAGCCCGGCGCTTGTATGAGATGCGGCAAAAATTCCTTCACGATGAAGCTTCTATGCTGGCTGGTGCTAGAGAAGAAGGAGAAGCGGTTGGGGAAGCAAAAGGGGAATACAAAAAAGCGATCGAAGTAGCCAAAAAGCTGTTGGCTAAGGGAACAGACATTGCCGCCGTTGCTGATATTTCTGGTCTCTCGCAAGAAGAAATTGGGCGTTTAAAAATACATTAAATGAAATTAGGCTGCATAGTAGGTTCCTCTGTATATTCTATTCTTAATTGGAAAAGTATGATTAGATCGAACTGTGGATATGCTCATGAGTAAGCCCACGTTACGTAAAGCTATGGATACATTGGAGTTTTTAAGCCAAGATGCCGAAACTCGACGCTTGTATGAAATGCGGCAAAAATTTCTACACGATGAAGCTTCCATGTTGGCTGGTGCTAGAGAAGAAGGAGAAGCGGCTGGGGAACACAAAAAAGCGATTGAAGTAGCTAAAAAGCTGCTTGCTAGAGGAGCAGATATTACTTTCATTGCTGATATTTCCGGTCTCTCAGAAGAAGAAATTGAGCGTTTAAACACGCGTTTAACAAACTAAGTTGCATACCCTACCACTAGCTAATCCAATCCATTTTAACAAACAACTAGGGACGCGAAATCACTCGCGTCCCCATTTCGTCCCCAACTTCCCTAACTACTCACTCAAAACCCTTATAGATCAAGGAACAAACGCTCTCAATATGTGTCGTATGCGGGAACATGTGGGATTTGCATGAATAACTCTAGACCTTCCCCTCTACCCCCTAACCCTATCCCCCCACACAATCCGCAGCACCCGCTCCGGATAATTCGTCGTAATCCTCATCCCCGGATACTCCCTAATAATCCGCTCGAGAACCTCCGGCTCATCCACCGTCCACACGCCCATATCAATCCCTAGCCCGGCCATCTCATCCACGAGCTCCCGCGTCACAAAAGCATAATGCATCGACACGCTCGACGCCCCCGTATGACGCAGCTGCTCCGCAAGCAGTGTCGGCTTGCCCAGGAAGATCAATCCAGTCGTGATGGAGGGATCGATCTCGTGCGCCCGCTTCATGGAATCGTGATTGAAGGAGGACAGCACGACCTCCTCCTGCATGCCATGCTGCTGAATCAATGAGATAACCTTCTCCTCTATCCCCTCATATTCATCACCAAGCATCTTCAGCTCCACATGCAGCTTGCAGCGCCCTTTCGCAAGCTCCAGCACTTCCTCAAGCGTCGGAATCCGCTCCGCCGCGAACTCGGGAGCGAACTTGCTGCCCGCATCGAATTGGCGCAGCTCCGCAAGCGTATAAGCGCGGATCATGCCTGTCCCGCTCGTCGTCCGGTCCAGCGTATGGTCGTGAATAACGACAGGAACTCCGTCTCTGGACAAGTGCACGTCAAGCTCAATAATCGCAATATCCAGCTCGGCCAGAGCCAGCTTGAACGCCGCCATCGTATTCTCGGGCGCATCTCCCGAACATCCGCGGTGTGCCACTATCGTAATCATCGTTCCATCCATCCCTTCGGTTCTATTATTTCACTCCGTTATACACGAACGCCTTGATAATCTGCCGCTGCGATAAGAAGAATACAACCAGAATCGGCGCGACCAGAATCAGGTTGCCGGCCATCAGGATATTCCAGGTCGCGACGCCTTCCACTTCGCGGATCTTGGCGATGCCGAGCGGCAGCGTTCTCGCGGTTTCGTTGGTGGTCATGACGAGCGGCCAGAAGTAGTCGTTCCAATGGGCAATGAAGCTGAACAAGGCGAAGGTGACCAGCACCGGCTTCACAAGCGGCACCATGATGCGCAGGATGATTTTCCACTCGGCCGCCTGATCCAGTCTTGCCGCTTCAAGCAGCTCATCGGAGATCTGCATGAACGCCTGCCGCAGCAGGAAGATGCCGAAGGCGCTGGACGCGAATGGCAGGATAAGGCCAAGATGCGTATTGAGCAGCTTGAACGCGCTCAGCTCCAGGTACACGGGCAGGAAGATCAGCTGGGCGGGAATCATCAGGGTCACCATGACGATGCCGAACAGGAAGCCCGAGCCGATGAACCTGTACCGGGCAAAAGCATACGCGGCCGGAATAATCGTCAGCATCTGCAGGATCAGGATGCCGACTGCAATGATGATGCTGTTTGTGAAATAACTGAGGAACGGCCCGGTGTTCCAGGCATCCGCGTAATTCTGCCAGACGGGACTCGTCGGAATCCACACCGGCGGGAAAATCATCGTCTCCGGCAGCGTCTTGAGCGATGTGGAGACCATCCAGATGAACGGCAAAGCGAAGATCAGCACCAGCGCCAGCATGCCGGCAATATTGAATACGCTCAGTATGGCGGATATCACCTTCTTGATCGTCGATTTGCGGGTACGGACATGGCTCAACTGGCTGCCGGCAGTGGCAGTCCCAATCGGGGCTCCGCCGATCGTATTGTCTACAGCTTTCAAGAGCTTCACCTCTTCCTAACGGTAATGAACGCGTTTCGACAGCAGTTTGAAGTAGATAATCGTAAGTACGCCGACAATGACCAGCAGGATAACGCCTGCCGCGGAGGCATAGCCGATCTTGAAGAACCGGAAGCCGTATTCATAGATGTAATACACCAGGGTGTTGGTGGAGTTGACCGGACCGCCCTGGGTCATGATCGCGATGGTCTCGAATACCTGGAACGATCCGATCATGTTGATGACTACCAGGAAGAAGATCGAAGGCGACAGCATGGGCAGGATCAGCTTCGTGAAGGTCGTCCAAGGCTTGGAACGGTCCAGGGAAGCCGCTTCGTAGATATCTGACGGGATGCTCTGCAGCCCCGCTATGAATACAAGAGCGTTGTAGCCAAGCCCTTTCCATACGGCCACGATGACCAGCGAGATGAGCGAGGTGCTCGGATGGGACAGCCAGTCCAGCTTTCCGAAGCCCACGAGCCCGATCACCCAGTTGAGCAGCCCGTATTCGGGATCCATCAGCCAGCTCCACAGCAGCGAGATGGACACGAGCGAAATAATATGCGGACTGAAGATCGCCCCCTGCACGAAGCCGTGGAAGAAGCTTTTGCGGTTCAGCCACAGCGCGAGCAGCAAGGAGATTCCGGTCGTCAGCGTTACCGTGAGCAGGGTGTAGATGGTCGTATTGGTGAGCACCTGCCGGAAGTCCGGCTCCGTCAGCAGGTCCTTGAAATTCTGGAAGCCCACGAACGTCTTGGTCGGGCTGACAAAATTCCAGTCGAACATGCTCAGGTAGATCATATAGAAGATCGGATAGATGAAGAACAGGGAGAAAATGATAATGGCCGGAGCGACCATGCTGTACGGACGCAGCTTTTCCCATACGGTCATGTCATCTTCCTCCAGCCGCCACAAGACGCTTCGAGCTTGCCTCGACGCCGCGCAGCCTTTCCCCGTTCAGCCCGAAATAATAGAGCTGGTCATGCGGAATCGTCACCTTCACGCGCTCGGCCGTCTCCAGAGGCGCAAGGAAGGTCTTGACGAAGAAGACGCCGGTCCGCGACTGGATCTGATAAATATTTTCCGCTCCCAGACTCTCGCGGGTCAGAATCTCGCCTTCAATGTCATATCCTTCGACTTCTGCTCCCACGCCAATAAGCGCCTGCTCCGGACGGAACCCTACATAGCCGATAGTGGCGGCTGAACGGATATCCAACCCCTGTACATCCCGCATATTCATCATGTTCATGGCCGGCGTTCCGATGAACTCCGCAGTGAACTGGTTAGCCGGATCGTGATAAAGCTTCATCGGCGTGTCCGCCTGCTGGATGACACCCTTGTTCATGACAACGATCTCATCGCCCATCGACATGGCTTCCACCTGATCATGCGTAACGTAGACGAAGGTGGTTCCAAGACGCTTGTGAAGCTGGATCAGCTCGGTTCTCATCTGGTTGCGCAGCTTGGCGTCCAGATTGGACAACGGCTCGTCGAGAATGAATACCTTCGGCTTCTTCACCATCGCCCGGGCGAGCGCCACCCGCTGACGCTGTCCGCCGGACAGGTTCTGCGGCTTCTTGTTCAGATGCGGTGTTAAGCCGACAATCTCGGAAATATCCGTGATCAGCTTCTCGCGCTCGCTCTTGGCAATGCCTCTGTTCTTGAGCCCGAATTCGATATTGCCGCGAACGGTCATGGTCGGGTACAGGGCATAGTTCTGAAACACCATCGCAACATCCCGCAGTCCGGGCGCCGTATCGTTCACGCATTTGTCATCGATCCATATCTCGCCGCTCGTCACCTTCTCAAGCCCGGCTACCATGCGCAGTGTCGTGGATTTGCCGCAGCCCGACGGTCCGACGAGAACGGTGAACGAACCGTCCTTGATTGTCAGGTTCAAATTCTCAATAATAGTCTCATCCTTGAATTTCTTGCTTATATGCTTCAGCTCGATCTTCGCCATCCGATATGTTCCTCCTAGTGATGGATTCCTGAATCGCACGCATGAGCTGCTCCAGCTCTTCCAGATGGTTAAGCCGCAAATCCCAGACCTCCGGATCGCTGCTCGGGTAAGGGGAAATAAAGCAGGTTCTGCCGCCCAGCTTCTTGGCCGGATGCAGATCATTCCACGGGTTATCCCCGATGGACAGAATTTCATGAGCCTGGTAACCTTGCGCAAGCAGGGACGTGAAGTACGACTGGAGGCCAAAAGGCTTATTCGCGCCGTACACCACATCCTCGAACAAATGGCGGATCTGCATGTAGCTCATGAACTCGACGCCGGACTCGAGGTGGGTGTTGGTCATGAGGCTTTTTTTCTCGACGGCAGTAAGCTCTTCAATGGCCCGGAACAGGTCGCTGTGGCATTCGAATTGATAGGGTGTGAGGACCATCTCCTTGCGGACACGATCGAACGCCGATCTTAATTTCTGCTCGGGAAGCTTGTATTTGTGGCTGAGAACCGTCGCAATGCCCCACGGGTCGCCAATATGAATCAGATGGGGCGCCTGGGAGGATAAAGGTCCATAAGCGCTGGCATGTTCATCGATCGCTGCCCCATCCCAGGTAAAGCCCTGGACGAAACGGTCCCCCTCGCGCACCAATCCGAGATCGTCCTCTGTATGATAGAAATGGCCGAATTGGATCGCATGCTCTCCTGCCAGAATGGCTCTTCCTATGCTCATGGCCGCTTCGGTTTCCCCTTCGTGCTCCGTTCCCTCCAGCAGATAACGGATATACCGCTCGAGGAAGGTATCTTCCTGGTAGAGCGTTCCGTCCATATCGAAAATAATAACTTTGATCGCGGACAACCAATTCTCCTTGTACATAGGGTGTAACCTCTCAGCTCTTATGATTGGAAGGAGAAGACTTCCGACTTCCAATGAAGCGGAAGCTCCTCCATGGTTTAAGCAGTTACTTCAGAATTCATAGCTCCAAGTGCAGGATAGCGGTGGTGCATGATGCAGCCGGACCGCATGGCGGGATGTGCAAAATATTATTTGCCAAGCAGCTTGTTGGCTTTCTCCGCCGCTTGATTGAGCGAATCCTGCGGAGACACCTTCGGATCGAGAATCGCCTTCTCAATGGCTTCCTTGATGATCTTCGCCACTTCCGGATACGCATTCTCCATCGGACGCGGTCTTGCAAACTCCAATTGATCGACGGCAACCTTGAACTGCGGGAACTCGGCAAAATGCGCCTTCAGCTCATCGCTCTCTACGGCAGACAGACGGGTCGGCAGGTAACCGACATGCTTATGCTGGTAAATCGTGTTTTCCTTCGACGTCATCCATTTGAGGAATTCCCAGGCCGCTTGCTTCTCTTCATCGCTGCTCTTCGACGTAATGACAAGCTGACAGCCGCCTGTCGGAACGCCGTAGCTTACGTTGGAAGGCATGAACGACGTTTCCATTTCAAAACCATTGCCTTTGGCAATTTCCAGGCTTCCGGTTACACCGGCTGTGGAAGCGAATTTGAAGGCCGACAACTGGTTGGACCAGTCTTTATCCGCGGTTGGTCCCGCTTCGTCGCCCATCGGGATCTTGATCAGTCCTTCGCTGGACAGCTTCTTCCAGAACTCTACCGGCGCCACGCCTTCAGGCGAATTGAACGCGGCCGATTTGCCGTCTTCGCTCAGCATTTGGCCGCCGCTTTGAGCAACCAGACCTTCGTAGAACCAGATATCTATGGGCACGGTCATGCCGACTTTGCCCTTCTCCTTCAGGACGCGGGAATATTGCTCCAGCTCATCCCATGTCTTCGGACCAGCCGGATCGAGGCCGGCATCCTTGAGCATGGTGACATTTTTGTACAGGATCGGGGTGCTGCGCATGAAAGGAAGGCCGTACAGCTTGCCGTCCACATAGGCATTTCCCATCAGGCCGGGATTGAAGTCATCAATCTGCAGCTGATCCTTGTCGCGCTCTGCATAGGTCGTGAGCTCTTCCAGCATGCCCGAGCGTGCGAATACGCCGGTTGATGCGATCTCGAGGTCGGTTACCGCAGGCGCGTCTCCGGCTGCGAATGCCGCCTGTACTTTGGCATGAAGATCGTCGTAGTTGCCTTGGTGCTCGGCCACCACTTCGATTTTGTCCTGCGACTCATTGAATTCCTTGACCATGTGCAGCTTCGCTTCCTCAATCTTCTCACCGAACGCGTACCAGTACTTGATGACAACCTTCTTGGATGCATCGGCTTCTGCCGGCTCGGCTGCAGCCCCGGTTGTTGCGTTGTCTGTGCTTGTGTTTGCGTTCGTGCCGGTGTTGTTCGTGTTCGCGCCGCCCGCTCCGCAAGCCGAGAGAACCCCTGTCATGAAAATCGCCAGTGTCAATGCAGTAAGCTTCTTAACCATTGTCTGATCCTCCACCTTTTCTTTTCTTGAGTTACAACCGGGGCGCAAAAAAAGAAACCTTAATCCTGCCGAGGACATTTCATGTCCTCCAGCGGATAAGGTTTCTCCAATACTCCAACCGATTGCTATTTACTTTTCATATCGAATGATACGTGATATTTATTAAATCTATGTTATCTGATTGCTAAGATTATATGAATTTTCATAGATTGGTGCGGTGATTAAAAGCAGGCTGCGCAGGCGGAACCGTCTTCCGATACTCGCAAGTGTTACAAGCGAGTTAGCCGCTTGTCACTTGTCGAGGAGCTGTTGTACCCCTGAATTTTTTTTATTTTGGATACCTTTGGTGCAAAGCGATCCACAATCAACATCGTGAATCGCTTTGTCACCTGTATCTGATAAATTCGGGGTACAAAGGTCGTAAGTAGATGCTTCCGAAGCAGCTTTCTTACGAAAGCTTTCAGCTGTCGCTTCTACAGACTATTTCCGCCTGCTCCGCCGGTTAGTCACCGGCTTTCTATTCGGGAGTGGGGAAAGGCCTAAATAACCTGCGGGTCCTTGGACTTATCAGACAAGGGGCCCGCGCCTCTTCACTGCTCGGGCTTGGCGGTAAAGTTTCGAAGCAGCTTTTCAGCTTACGCTTCTACAGACTATTTCCGCCTGCTCCGCCGGTTAATCACCGGCTTACTATTCAGGAGGGGGGAGGAGCCTATATAACCTGCCGGTCCTTGGACTTGTCCGAAGAGGGGCCTGCGCCTCTCCACAGCTCGGGCTTGGACGTGGAGATCGCTGTCGCTCCGTACCTGAGGCACTCCTCCGCCTGACTCTGCTCGTACAACAACCCTCCTGTTATGATCGGCAGCGAGGTGAACGCCTTCACTTTGCCGATCATGTCGGGAATGCGGGCAGGCATGACTTCGATGATGTCCGGCTCGCTCTGGCAGAGGCTCTTGGCGATGTTGTCCAGGCCTTCGCTGTCGACGAGGAAGAAGCGCTGAATGGTGATCAGACCCATTTTTTTCGCGGTTTTCACCACATTCGTTTTTGTCGAAATAATGCCGGTCGGCTTGATCACCTTCGCCAAATAATCAAGACCGTAATTGTCCGTGCTGAGGCCGCCCATCTTCTCCAGATGCAGGAAGACCGGGAGCTGATGCTCCTTGAACACGTCCACGTAGCCCTTCACAACGCCGATGTGGCCGGTCAGCAGGAAGATGCCGCTCAACTGGCCGCGCAGCGACAGGGCGATCTCAATATGCCTCGGATCCTTGATCGAAGCTATCATTCTGTGCGCGGCGAGGCCTTTCAGGAACGCGGCATGGTTTACGTCGTTCTTCATCCTCTAACCTCCACTATTGGGGCTGCGCCGCTGTCGGCAAGGAAATTTCGAACTGTCGGTCGGCGTCTAGACCGCGGGCGTTGGGATTGTGGTGAAAATGCGACATATGCCGGTGCATCGTAGAAGCATGCTCCAGCATGGCTTCGTCCATCATATCCACAGCGGAGATGCGGATTTTCTCGCCCTCAAGCTCAATGATCCGGAAGCCGGGTTGATCCAGACAGGCCGCAAGCTGTACGAAGGTCCAGTTGTTCTGGGCCACAATCGAATTCACATGCGTATGGCCGTTGAAATAGACGCCTGCCCCGTTTTTCCGGTTCAGAATGCGCCACATGTCGATGCTCGGATGAATGGAGCCTTTGTCCATCTCCGATCTTGCCGTCGTCTGATAGACGGGGTGATGGCCGAAGACGAGCAGCGGCTTCGTACTTGACTTCTCCACCATGGCCTCCAGCCACTGCAGCTGCTCTTCGTCGATCCAGCCGCTCCAATCGGCGGTGTTCATCTCTCTGGCCGTATCCAGAAAGACCAGGAAGGCCGAGTCGGTGTCAATCGCATGATAACGCTGCTGCCCCGTAATCTCCAGCACCTGATTGCGTGTCTGCGAGTAGACATCGTGATTGCCCAGCACGTGAATGAATGTCCGTTCCTCACGACGCAGCAGCTCATAAACCTCCTGCAGCTCCGAGGGTGATCCAAAATTCGTCAGGTCTCCGAGCGATATATGCAAATCGGCATCCGTATTCAGAAAATTCTCCAGCAAGGTGTGATAGAAAGCAGTCCTAGCCTCCGGCAGTCCCGGAATCGTTGCATCAATCTCGTGATAATGCAAGTCGCCCATCAGAACCAATCTCATTACTTTTCTCCTCCTGGCTTAAACCAAATTTGTAACTCACTCCCTCATGCTATAGAGCAAGTATTGATTATCCGTTAAATAGGGATGGAGTTTTTGTAAAGGTATATGAAAAGCGTAAGAGAGATTATGCCGAGAAATTACTGTCAGCCACAACCCCGGACTCTGGTTTACGCTTCAGATTATACCGCCGGTTGATCAGATACCCGAATAGCGAAGCGAGCGATTGCTGGAACAGCATCCCGAGCACGACAGGAAGGGCGACCGGTGCGGCAAAATACGACACGGCCATTACGGCTCCGGCGCTAATATTGCGCATGCCCCCGTTGAAGGTGAGGGCAATGACCAGATCCTTCTCCCAGCCCAGCAGCCTGGCAATGAGCCAGCCGAGTATGTAGCCCAAGCTGGCCAGGACAAGCGTCGTGCAGGCGATCCCCAGGATTTTGGCGTTGAAGTGGCGCAGATAGGGGGATACGACCGAGCTGTTGATCGCCACGACAACGCCCATCGCGATTTTCGAGAAAGGACTCAGGCGCGGTCCCCAGTGATCCCGGATGCCGCCTCCCGTCCATTGATTCAGCAGCATTCCCAGCATGGACGGCAGTACGATCATCAGCAGGAGCCCACGCATCATGGCATAGGTGTCCATCTCGACCTGGGTTCCGACAAGAAGCGACAGCGTATAAGGCACGACCAGCGGCGACAGAATCGTATCAATGAGAATAATCGACAAAGTAAGCGCTGTATTTCCTTTGTAAATGGCGACCCACACAAAGCTCGATATGCCAGTCGGGATCGCCATGGCCAGAATGAAGCCAGTCATGGTAAACGCGTCCTGCGCGTAAAACAGATGCCCCGCTCCCAGGGCGACCAGCGGCATAATGATATGGAGAATGAGCAGCGTAATGAACAGTGGAACGGGCTGCGTCAGTACTTTAATAAATTCCTTGAAGCTGGAGCTGATGCTCCCCGAGAAGGTCATGAAGGCGAAGATCCAGGTTGACAGGAAAGTAAAACCCGACAAATGATTCCCCAGCAGCACTCCGATCAGGACACTGGTAGGTGTAAGCAGCGGCAAGAAACGCTCTAAGCGGCGGTTAAACTGCTGAAGCATGGTCACAGGACTCCCTTTTTTTCACTCCAAGCACCACATGGCAGGTGGAATTCTATACTCGTATTCTACCAGATGCCTGCCGTACTTACATCCAAAATAGAAGATTTCCCGGCCAGCCGCAGTAAAATGGGCTGAGAGTAGGATAATCCTACCCTCACAAAAACCCTAGCTGAGAAGCGTTCGTATCCTTCATCCAGAACTGTTTTTGACCCTTATCCAGCTCGCCGCGAATGATTCGAACGAGACATAAAGTTAAAAAAGCTCTCCGGAAAGATCCGGAAAGCTAAGAACATGAACCCGCTGCAGGCGGCAGCATACTCATGGCCGTACGTAAGCATCATCTACTCTTTGCACAACCAGCCTGGCTAAAGATAGTTATTGCCTCAAATATCCCGCCGCGCTTCTAGTCCCATCCGCTCCCCGCTACCGAATAGCCAGTCCCAATTCCTCCGCCCGCTTCAGCGACTCGGGAGTGAACTTGCTCTTCCTGTACTTCGTCTCGATCTCTTCCCTGGTCACGGGAATCCATTTGAAATCCTTGTTGATATAGATCATCGTCTTGTTGCCCCAATCCACATGCACCGTCCGGCCCGTTACTTTCTTGACCTGGCCGATCCGGGAGACGGCATAGCCGATCATCACGATGCAATATTTGTCCAGAATGCTGTTGTTCAATTCTTCACTCCTTAGAGCCCTGCCCGATGGAACCAACGCTCATATTTTTGCCGTAGAAAATTTCGTCCATCTCCATCTTCAGCTGCTCCGTAATCTCCTGCTCTTCCCCCGGGCCCAGCTTGTCCTTGGTGTAGCCAAACAAATAATTGTTGAGATCGAACTGCTTGAGCTTGCATTTGGTATGGAAAATATTCTCCTGATAGACATTGACATCAATCATATCATACATGCTCTTGATTTGATCCGGAATATAATTCTGAATCGAGCTGATATCGTGGTCTATAAACAATTTATGGCCGTGGATGTCGCGGGTAAAGCCGCGCACGCGGTAATCGATCGTCATGATGTCGGTGTCGAAGGAATGAATGAGATAATTCAGCGCCTTCAGCGGAGAAATCTCGCCGCAGGTCGACACGTCCACATCCGCGCGGAAGGTGCTGATGCCTTCATCCGGATGGTATTCGGGGTAAGTATGGACCGTAATATGGCTTTTATTCAGATGCATCACCACGGATTTGGGCAGCGGCCCCGGGGACTGCTCGAATGATTCGGTCGGAGCCTCCTCCACAGGACCCTCGGAAATCAGGAAGGTGACGCTGGCCCCTTGCGGAATATAGTCCTGCTTGGCGATATTGAGCACATGCGCGCCAATAATATCGGTAACAGATTGCAGAATCCCCGTCAGCCGGTCGGAGTTGTACTGCTCGTCGATATATTCAATGTAGGCCTCTCGTTCTTCCTTGGTCTTGGTATAGCAAACATCGTACATATTGAAGCTCAGGGATTTGGTCAGATTGTTAAAACCGTGCAGCGTGATGAGCTGCTCTGGTGTCAGTTTCATCGTGGAATACCTCTCTTTTGATGGTTTCAGAGCCGTTCTTCTTCCGGCAGCACCCTTATTCTTCTAATATATTACCCATTAATCCATAACTAAAGCCAAGTGATGAACCCCGCCCCTCATCCCAAGCCGTCCCTTGCATTATCTCAGATTCGTTCTCTTCAGGCTTGAGTCCGCAAATAAATCTTTTGTAAATAAAATCCATTCACGCGCGGCACGCGACAAATAGCCTTCCCGCCTCCATACCATAGCCAGCTGCCAAGGGATGACGGGACTGACAAGCGGAACCGAGCATATCTTGTCCTTATCAAAGAACCGGCAAATCGTATCCGGCAGCATGGCGATACCCAGATTCGCCGCTACCATTTCCCCGATGAAATCCCACTGCGTGCTTTCATATTCAATCCGCGGCGTATAACCGACCGCGCGGCATTCCGCAATGATGCGGTTATGCAGGGCAAAATCGCTGTTGAACAGAATAAACCTCTCCTCAGCCAATTCGGCAAGCTCCACCAGCTGCTTTCCAGCAAGCGCATTGGACGGGTGCATGATCACCCTCAGCTCCTCCTCAATGACGGGGAAGGATTCAAACAGCTCATCATCGACCGGGGTCAGCACGACGCCAACATCCAGCTCTCCGCTTGCGACGCTCTCTTCCACTTTAACGGAACCCTCCTCCACCATCCGGATGGCAATCCCGGGGTAAGTCTCCTGGAAGCTTTTGATTACAGAGGGAAAGAAATTCGCCCCTGCCATAGGCGGCAGACCCAGCGAGATATGCCCCTTGTTCAAATAGGTCAGATCATGAAGCTCCGACTGCAGCTGATCGAACAGCTTGAGAATAGGACCGGTATAATTCATGATGGCCTGTCCCGCATCCGTCAGCTTAATAGCCTTGCCGTCACGGACGAACACTTCAACGTTCAGTTCGTTCTCCAAATTCTTGATGGTCTTGCTGATGGTCGGCTGCGTGAGATGAAGCGTTTCGGCGGCTCTGGTGAAGCTGTTCTGGCGTACAATTTCGGCGACGACCTGCAAATGGCGAATTTCCATGATAGCCCCTTCTCACATAGACGAATGGAATGTAAACAATTCATTATATTCATTTTACTCATGAAAGGTGACTTCGTATACTAGCATTACAAACGAAGGAGAGAGAAGGCCATGAAATCATTATTTAACCTGATTCTGCAGATCCTGTTCTTCATATTAATGGCTCAAATCGCGGATCATCTCGTGGAATGGCTGAATCTTCCTGTCCCTGGCAGCATTGCGGGCATCCTGCTCACACTCGCGCTGCTCAAGCTGAAGCTCGTCCGCCTGAACTGGATTGAACGGGGCTCCAGGTGGCTGCTTGCAGAGATGCTGCTGTTCTTCATTCCGGCCACGGTGGGGATTATGAATTATACAAGTCTGATCGTGCACAGCGGCTTCGTCATCATGCTTACGATCGCTGCGAGCACAATTGCCGTTATGCTGTTCAGCGGACTGATCGGTCAATGGATATCCGGGAGGCAAAAGAAGGAGGGGATGAGCTGATGGAGGCTTTATTCTGGCTTGGCTGCACGATTGCCATCTATTGGGCAGCGAAACGGTTCTACCGTACGTTCAACAAAACGTATCTGACGCCGCTGCTCATTACGCCGATTATCGTCATCGCGGTTATCTGCTTAAGCGGCGTCACCTATGCGGACTATGATCAAGGCGCGGGCCTTCTCTCCGATATGGTGGAGCCTGCTGCGATTGCGCTTGCCGTCATCCTCTACAAGAATGTTGATCTATTAAAAAAGAACGCCGCGGTCATCCTCGCCAGTGTCGGATGCGGCGCTCTTGCTGCGATTGTGACTACTGAGGGGCTCGCCCATTTATTCGGACTGTCTGATGAGATCGCCAGCAGCCTCGCGCCGCGCTCGGCAACGACTCCGATTGCCGTCTCGGTGTCCTCGATGATCGGAGGGGTCCCCGCCATTACGGCTGCCGCTACGGTCATTACGGGACTTATGGGAATGATTATGGGGCCGCTGCTTGTCAAATGGCTCCGCATAAGGCATCCCATTGCCCGGGGACTGCTGCTTGGTACCGGTGCCCACTCGGCCGGAATCAGCAAAGCATTGGAGTACGGCGCGGTATCCGGCTCGGTGGCCGGAATTGCGATGATTTGCACCGCCTTCATTACCTTATGCGCAGCTCCCTGGCTCATGGCTTTATTTCAATAAGGTCGGTATTGCCGCCATAGATGAA
This sequence comes from Paenibacillus sp. JT31N17, assembly GCF_056269255.1. Classification (NCBI taxonomy): domain Bacteria; kingdom Bacillati; phylum Bacillota; class Bacilli; order Caryophanales; family Paenibacillaceae; genus Paenibacillus; species Paenibacillus sp. JT31N17. Next base: position 138,558 of record NZ_JBWDNP010000016.1, on the reverse strand, counting down.
CTGCTCAATTAGCGACAGTCTCTCATGATCCAATGATGCGGAGTTGTCATAATGAAGCACGGACGAAGCTGGCAGCCTCCAGCGGGTATGGCGGGGAGCAAGAGACTGGCTGAACGCGCTCCAGTTCGCAAGCTTCCAGGCATCCAGAATGGAGCCTCTGCGCTGGATCCGCTGGCGATAGAGCTCCTCATTCTGCAGCTCAACGAAGATGACCTTGACCTCCACATCCTGAAGCGCGGCTCCAATGCCGGCAAGCTCCCGCTCCAGCCACAGCGGATCTTCGGTCTCCTTGGTGAAGGGTCCGATCACATAAGCGTCGCTGCCCAGATCCACATTCTCCAGCGCGGCGTCCATCGTGATTCTGTACCCCAGATCGCGGCATAGCGTCTTGTAAACAGGGGAATCGCGGTCGTTCGGATCAAGGCCGGAAAGCTTCATAATCGCCTCGGACGCCGGCCTCGACAACGTATCCATATCGAACAGCGGGGCATGCCGCCTGGCCGCCAAAGCTTTGGCCACCGTTGTTTTCCCCGCCCCGGCGCCCCCGATAAAAAAGACCAGCTTGCGCATATTTTGTTCCTCCATCCTGTCTTCATGTCTATCCTGTCTGTCTTCATCGTCTCTCCAAACACGATCTCCGATTCCAATTGAAGCGTAATTGCTACTCCTATTTAAATACGCGCAGAGGCAAAAGACAAGGCTCCGGGAGGAAAGCATCCCTTTCACCTTGTCTTTGAATATCGCAATTCGAGCTAATTTCCCTTGCGGCTGCGGCAACCGGCAAGGACTTGATCGGCCAGCCAGACTTCATTGCTCCCATAAAAGTGACTAACGTAAAAAAGCTGCGGACCGTCTTGCCAGGGTCCACAGCTTCACAAGCAGCTTCATTATCTAAGCTTCACCGTTCATACGCGCAAAATCTTATTTAATGCTCACAGATCCCGTCAGAGGGCCGTGAATGGACTTTCCTTGCCTATTTGTATAAAACGGTTGGTATGCGGTCATATTCATCGGCCTCCTTTCATTAATTTTGTTTTTCATAATGCCGTCACCCAGCATTTGACAACGTATTCTTTCTGGACCGGCCGCATATAGCGTCGCCTGAATTCAGCTATCGTAAGAGCACCGCCCCGTATTGCATAATCCTGTACCATTATGGTTAAGCTTGTTTGAGTATCAGCGCGCCGAATACAAGGACCAGAAGCCTTAATTCCCTCTAAACCGATAAACTTTAAATAAGGAGAATCAGCCGGCATGGAAGCGAAAAAGAAATGGGATTTGCTCTCGATAGCTTCAATTCCCTTAACCATGACACTGGCCAACTCCATGCTCATTCCCATTCTTCCCGCTATGCAGAAGGCTTTGGGCATCAGTGCATTCCGGGCCAGTCTGATCATCACTGTCTACGCGGCGGTGGCCATTCTGTTCATTCCGCTGGCAGGCTATTTATCGGACCGGTTCAGCCGCAAAGCGGTTATTCTTCCCGGCCTTATTCTGGTCTCGGCTGCCGGCGTGGGAGCTGGCCTCGCGGCATTGTGGGCCAATCACGCCTACGGGCTGATCATCGCGGCTCGTCTGGTCCAGGGACTCGGCTCTGCGGGATGTTTTCCGGTTGTCATTCCGCTAGTCGGAGATCTGTTCAAGAAGAAAGAAGATGTCAGCAGCGGGCTGGGTGTGGTGGAGACCTCCAATACCTTCGGCAAGGTGCTTAGCCCTATTCTGGGCGCATCGCTGGCGATTTGGGCATGGTATATTCCCTTTTTCGCCATTCCATTATTCAGCATGCTTTCATTCGTGCTGGTCCTTCTTCTGGTCAAATCCCCTTCCAAAGAGCGGGAAACAGCCGATACCGGCCTGAGGACCTTCCTGAAAACCACCGGCTCCCTGCTGCGATCGAAGGGCAAATGGCTGTACGGCATCTTCGCGATTGGCGGCATCTGCATGTTTGTCATCTTCGGCAGCCTGTTTTATTTGTCGGAAACCCTGGAGGACCGGGGGCTGAATTCGATCATCAAAGGGCTGGTGCTCGCCGTTCCGCTCGCCTGCCTTTGCCTGACCTCGTATCTGAGCGGCAAATGGATCGGCGAGAATAAAGTTGTGATGAAATGGTCGTGCTTCACCGGATTGGTTGTTGCGGCTGCAAGCCTGTATATACTCGGATGGCTGCAGTGGAGTCATACATGGTGGATGGTCGCTATGCTGGGTGTCTCCTCGACCGGAATCGGCGCTGCGCTGCCAAGCCTGGACGCCCTGATCACGGAAGGCATAGAAAAGGAACAAAGAGGTACAGTGACCTCTTTGTACAGCAGCATGCGGTTTATCGGGGTTGCGGCAGGACCGCCGGCAAGCGCACTGCTGATGGACCGGTCGATGGTACTGCTTTTTACCATTATTGCATCGACGGCGCTCGCCTCCGCTGTCATCACGCTCATTACGATTCGCCCCGGGGCGAAGAGTCGGCCAAACGGCTCGAGGAGTGGCGCTGGGCGGCGTTCGCCAGCGCGTTGAGCTGCATAGACATGAAGCTTGCCGTGCTCCAGCTACATTTCGTGATGATTGTTTCCATGAAGAATTCCTATTCATGATTTGCTTGAACCTCCAATGTTCCCGTGCTTCAAGTTCAGCGCCCCTGCGTTCTCTCTGATGTGTCTTATCATCGCTATTTACAGCGTCTGCGAACATGGTGAAAGTATGGCGACAAGAAGAGATTTGAGGAAAATGAATACTCGTGGAGCTGACTGTTGGCCTCGAGCGGCTCCCATCAGCGCTGCAACAAGGTTTTTCCGGTTTTCAGCGCCGGATACCGGTGCTGGGGCGCGTGTAAGCCGGTTTTTCCTTGTTGGGGATGACTGTTGGGCCTCGAGTGGCCCCCATCAGTGCTGCAGCAAGGTTTTTCCAGTTTACAGCGCCGGATACCGGTGCCGGGGCGCTTGTAAACCGATTTTTCCTTGTTGGAGCTGACTGTTGGGCCTCGAGCGGCCCCCATCAGTGCTGCAGCAAGGTTTTTCCGGTTTTCAGCGCCGGATACCGGTGCTGGGGCGCGTGTAAGCCGGTTTTTCCTTGTTGGGGATGACTGTTGGGCCTCGAGCGGCCCCCATCAGTGCTGCAGCAAGGTTTTTCCAGTTTACAGCGCCGGATACCGGTGCCGGGGCGCTTGTAAACCGATTTTTCCTTGTTGGAGCTGACTGTTGGTCCTCGAGCGGCTCCCATCAGCGCTGCAACAAGGTTTTTCCGGTTTTCAGCGCCGGATACCGCTGCTGGCGCGCTTGCCGAATGCCCAAACCCCGTCACAGTCCAAACTCATATCTCCAAAAACAGGACGGAGTATTGCCATCTTGGCCCAAATCAGGTGAACAACCTGTAAACCAAGCACCATAAGGGTTAACGCAATTACACATTAAAAAAAGACTGGGCGGCACATTTTCAGATGTGCTTCCAGTCTTTTTGTGTTCTAAACAGGCCCATTCTATTTCTTTAATTATATTTATTATAATTTAATATTAGTTTTATATTGATAATTATTATCATATAATTTATAGTTAAAAACATAATCAAACAGAAGAGGTGATTGAACGATGACCACAGATAAAAATAAGCTTACCACAAGCTGGGGCGCTCCGGTTGGAGATAATCAGAACTCCATTACGGCAGGCTCCCGCGGACCGACTCTGATCCAGGATGTCCACCTGCTCGAGAAGCTGGCTCATTTCAACAGAGAGCGCGTTCCGGAGCGGGTCGTTCATGCCAAAGGCGCAGGTGCGCACGGTTATTTCGAGGTTACAGCGGATGTTTCGAAATATACGAAAGCAAGCTTTCTGTCCGAGGTGGGAAAACGCACCCCCATGTTCGCCCGGTTCTCTACCGTGGCCGGCGAGAACGGCTCTGCCGATTCCGTGCGGGATCCGCGCGGCTTTGCCCTGAAATTTTATACCGAAGACGGCAATTATGATCTGGTCGGCAATAATACACCGGTTTTCTTCATTCGCGACGCCATCAAGTTCCCGGACTTTATCCATACGCAAAAGCGCCACCCTGCCACACATCTGAAAAATCCGAATGCGGTATGGGATTTCTGGTCCCTCTCCCCGGAATCGCTGCACCAGGTCACGATTCTGATGTCGGACCGCGGCATTCCCGCCACCTACCGTCATATGCACGGCTTCTCCAGCCACACCTTCAAATGGGTGAATCAGGAGGGAAACGCCGTTTGGGTGAAATACCATTTCAAGACGGAGCAGGGCATCCGCAATCTGACCGAGGAGGTCGGCACCCAAATAGCGGGAGAAAATCCCGATCATCATACCGGGGATTTGTTTAACGCCATTAAGAACGGGGATTTCCCGGCATGGAAATTATTCGTGCAGATTATGCCGCTTGAAGATGCGGATACGTACCGCTTCGACCCCTTCGACGTGACCAAGGTATGGTCGCAAAAGGATTATCCGCTCATAGAAGTCGGGCGGATGGTTCTCGACCGGAATCCGGATAATTATTTTGCCGAGGTGGAGCAGGCTACCTTCTCGCCGGGCACGCTCGTACCGGGCATCGATGTTTCGCCTGACAAAATGCTTCAGGGGCGCTTGTTCGCTTATGCGGATGCGCATCGTTATCGTGTGGGCGCCAACCATCAGGCGCTGCCGGTCAACCGGCCGCGCAATGAGGTGAACAACTACCAGCGTGACGGTCAAATGCGGTTTGACAGCAATGGCGGAGGCTCCGTCTACTATGAGCCCAACAGCTATGGCGGACCTGCAGAGTCCCCGGAAAGCAAGCAAGCCGCGTACCCCGTATCCGGCCTCGCGGCAAGCGTCGCTTATAATGAGCATGATCATTATACGCAGCCGGGAGACCTGTACCGCCTGCTGAGCGAAGAGGAACGGGCACGCCTGATCAAGAACATCGTCGGCGCCATGGCTCCCGTTGAGAAAGACGAGATCAAGCTGCGCCAGATCGGACACTTCTACAAAGCGGATCCGGAATACGGAAGACGCGTTGCAGAGGGGCTTGGACTGGAAGTTCCTCCAGGGCTGTAAGGAGCTATGATTGTTTGGCAATGCGCACAGCTCCCGGTGCGCATTGTGGCATCGTATGACGGTGATAGAACCACATGTGAACGATAAGGGCAGGAAAAACGGTTGTCGCGGTCCCGTGGCGGGGCAGTTAGTTTCTTTCCTTAGACTTTATAGAAAAATTACAGCGTGAAGCCAATAATTCTATACAGACAGGAAGAAACGGCGCTATCGCGGTCCTATGACGGGGCAGTTAGTTTCTTTCCTTAGACTTTATAGAAAAATTACAGCGTGAAGCCAATAATTCTATACAGACAGGAAGAAACGGCGCTATCGCGGTCCTATGAAGGGCAGTTAGTTTGATACTTTTTAACTTTTTATACATTCCGTTTTATCAAAAGGACTCTTTCCCAAACGGGGAAGAAGTCTTTTTTGCATATTTTCACACAAACGCGTTTCATTACGGCGCACATCTGTAGGCGGCATAATAGCCATTGGCCCACATCTGTCCATGGTCCAGTTTCCTATCCGCTTGTTCACGCGAACGTGCTGCCGGTTTTTGAACGTTTCCTGCACTTGCCCGATGCGGCATTTACCTGCCGTACGCAGGATGTCCCGCCGAATCTGCCGCCTCAATCCCGTTGACCCGAATGCTGTCAGCACCGCCCATCAAATACCTGTTATATATTTAGAAGCCGGATAATCCACCTGGAATTGCGCGGATTCCACCCAACTGCCTGATGCGAAGTCCCGGCCTTTCACCAGCACCTTATCTGCGAATACTTCCACGTAATAGCCTTGACTGCCCGCAAGATGCTCGTCCTCATCCGTCCAGAGATAGGCGACCGAGGCCGCATTAAACATGGTTGCCGTAACCCCCCGGCCATCGAACATCGTATGTCTGGCTTCCAGCTGCCAATGCGTATGCCCGCTGAACATAATCGCTTGCGGATGCCCGCCCAGCACCTGCTTCAGCTCGCTGTCCTGCACAACGCCGTACCACCCCTGAGCCTGCAAAGAGCCTGCCACCGTGTCCATAAGCGGCTGGTGCAGGAAAACAAATACCGGCCGGTCCGCGGAGGCTTCCTCGCCCAGCTTCATATCGAGCCACTCCAGCTGCTCCTGCGTCAGATGACAGAAGTCCTTCAGCCCCTGCTCCGTCCCCAGAAAAATAAAATGATACCCATCAATCCAGTGATCATGATAGGCGCCCGTCATACCGCTGTATGCGGTGTAATTCCCTAGCCTCGAAGCCCATTCGCCAAAAGCGACATCGTGATTGCCCACCGCAAACCGGATTGCGGGGAGCCCTTCTTTATTCGCTTCTATGATGTGGTTCAGCTGCTCGTATTCCTTTATAAAACCGTGATCCGTCAGATCGCCGACATGCATAATACCGCTGCTGCCCATACTATTGGCGATAATATCCTTTAGCGCTCTGTCCAAATTCCGGTTGTGTTCATGATCGGCATCTGCAGTCACATGAGTATCTGTTATGACCTGGAAGGTAACCAGCGGTTTCCCCGCTTCGTTATGATCGTTTCGCTTCATTGGAATGCCCGCACTCCTTTTCAAATAGGCTGCTTTTCGGATGTGCATCTTTCGCATTAGCTGCTTTTCATATGTGCATCTTATAGCATAAGCTGCTCACTTCGAATATGTCCCTGTATATTTACCGCCGTTAATGAACCTTGGAGCTGATATTTAATCCGATTACTCCAATGACAATCACAATAATCCATATAATAGAGGAAAGCGGAAGCTGCTCATTGAACAGCTTCACGCCCGCAAGCGAAATCAGGACGATGCCGATACCGGACCAAATCGCATAGGCAACGCTCATATTCATGTAATGCAGCGCATAATTCAGGAACGTAAAGCTCGCTCCGTAGAAGAGGAACATCAGCACGGAAGGCCACAGCCGGGTGAACCCTTCGGACATTTTCATCGATATCGTGCCGGACAGCTCCAGAGCAATCGCCAGGGCAAGAAACAGCCAGCCTATACTGCTCTCCGTCTTCATGCTGGACCTCCCCCCGGCCGAAGCTCCCTATAATCGCCAATGATGATATCCGCATCGGGAAAATCGTCAGCCCGCGCATTCTCGGAGCCGGCTTCGCCAAGCCCAATGCAGAGCCTTGCTCCTGCGGCCCGGCCCATCCGCATATCGCCGTTCGTGTCGCCAATCACGGCCGCTCCCCGGGTGTCAATGGACAGCTTGCGGCAGGCAAGCTCCATCATATCCGGGAATGGCTTGCCCCGCTCCACTTGATCCGTGCCGACTACAGCGCCGAAGTACTGCCGGATGCCCAGCCAATCCAGATGCTTCTCCGCCGCCTGTGTTTCATCGGCGGTTACCACGCCAAGCGGGATACCCTCCGCATGGCATGCCGCAAGAAATTCCACGATCCCGGCGATCGGCCGGGCGGGACGAACCCGCTCCAGCTCCTCGTCCGCATCCAGGCGGCATAACTCCACCAGCTCCTTGGACTTCGCCCATGACAGGCCGAGGCGGTAGCCCTGCCAGATCAGCAGGGCAAACAGCTCCTGCATCGTCCCCATGGCCAGTGGGCCGCCCCGGTCATAGCCGCTGATCGTGCCATCCAGCCTGTGGATCGTCCCCCACAGGGAGGGCTCGAACGCCGGCAGCTCCAGGCCCAGCTCCGCAAGCCTGCTTCTGAAGCTGTTCATCATATGCCCGCTCCAGCCGCCCCACATGGATATGAAGTCCAGCAGAGTTCCATCTTTATCGAATAAAATGCCCGTTATACCATAGCTGCGATGATGGATCATGAGTTCAGGCATTTTACAAGTCACTCCTATTTCAAATTATCCAGCGCTTTCTGCGCGGTTTCCTTCGCTTCCTTAAGCGCCTTCTCCGCCGGTACATTCTCGATCTGCACCTTGTCGGCCGCAATCTTCAGCGCGTCGTTGATTTTGCCTCCCGTTGGGTCCTGGAAAGGAGCGGAGCCATGCGACGCCTGCATCAGCGGGATTTTGCTTTGCGGATTCTGCTCGCTGTAGGCCACAAAATCGGGATCGTTAAGCGCAGATTGACGGACTGCGATGTAACCGGTGTTCATCGACCAGAATGCCGTGTTTTTGGCATTGTTGAAGAACGCGAACCATTTGAACGCCGCCTGCTGCTCCTCCGGGCTTGCTTTTGCCGGAATGCCTGCCATAATCGCATTCGCTACAGGCTTGCCTTCGCCAACGCCCGCCCAGCCCGGCTGCTCCATGGCCCCAAGCTGCGCAAAATCGAGATCGCCCTGGTCGCCGCTTGAACCGGTATAGCCGGCCGCCTGGCTTTTCATCACATCGTCAATCGTCTTGTACCAATATTCCCAGCCTTGTCCGCCGGAGTGAATGCCCATTATGCCGTCCTCATGAATCCACTTGCCAAACAATGACCAGGTATCCACCCATTCCGGGGAATCGATCATAACCGTCTTGCCGTCCTCGCTGAGAATACGTCCGCCCTTGCTTAATACGGCATCAAGCATATTCTCGTAGCCCCACATCGGCTCCCAGCCGTATACGGTTGTTTTGCCATCCGCCTTTTGCGTCATTTTCGCGGCTGCGGCTGCAAGGTCTTCCCAGGTCTTGACTTCCTCGGGCTTAATGCCCGCCTTCTCGAACATATCCTTGCGGTAGTACATGACCTGGGTTGTGCCGTACATCGGGATGAAATATTGCTTGCCGTCCACCTGTCCCTGCGTCAGGAAGGTCTGCACGAAATCCTCTTTGTTATAATCCGGATACTGGGCAATCATATCGTCCATCGGGGCAAAATAACCTTTGCGCGCCCAATCCACGTTGGAAGCCAGAACGGCGGCCGGCACCTTGCCTGCGGCGATGGCAGCCTGAAGCTTCTGCTCGGTCTCCGCGTAATCGGCCTGGACGATTCCCTTCACAATGACTTCCTGCTGGGACGCGTTGAACTCGTCGATGAGCGTCTTCATATGCTCGCCCAGCTTGCCGCCCAGCCCGTACCAGAACTCGATGGTAACCGGCTCCTTGACTTCCGGTTCTTCCGGCGCTGCAGGCTCGGTGTTCACCGCTGTCTCTGCCTCATTCCCGGCCGCTGTATTGGCCGTATTATTCGTTTTTTCCCCACCGGTACCGCATGCCGCAAGCAGGATAAAGCTCATTACCATCGTGAACAGCAGACCCTTTTTGAATACTATCATGTTCATTTCCCCCACTCCATTCGTTTTGTTAACCCTTGTTGACTCCCGCGGATAAATTCACACTTTGCATAATCGTCTTCTGCGTCAGCAGAAACAGCAGCAGTAACGGCGCAATCGTGAATGAGCTGGCTGCCATAATCAGCGGCCATTTCAAGCCATAAGCACCCCCCTCCACGAAGAAGCTGCGCAGACCCGCCGATACCAGCTGCAGATCCGGATTCTTGGTAATGAGCATGGGCCAGAAATAATTGTTGTACTGCTCAATGAACGTGATGAGCACCAGTACCGCAAACGAGGAACGCACAAGCGGAATAAGAAGGGTCCACAATATGCGCGAATGCCCTGCCCCGTCGATTTGCCCGGCCTCCACGATCTCATGAGATACCTGCAAGAAAGCCTGTCTGATCAGAAAGATCGAGAACACGCTGACGCAGTTGGACAAAATCATGCCTGCGTAGGAATCAAGCAGATTCAGCTTGGCCAGCACGATGTAGCTGGGCAAATATACGGCGGTGCTCGGCACCATATAACCAAGCAGGATCACGGCGGTCAAGAGACCCTTCAGCCGGAATTTCATATGGGTCAGCGCGTAGGCCATCATGCCGGAATTGATCACCTGAATGAATGCGATCGCACAGGCCACGCCGATGCTGTTGGTCATATAACGCCAGAAGGGCGCCGCCTCCCAGGCCTCCAGGAAATTGCCCCATTTGGGGGCTTCCGGCCAGAAGGTTGGCGGGAACTGCCAGATCTCGTCATTGGTCTTGAGACCGCTCGTAACCATCCAGTAGAAAGGAAAGGCCATTACGGCGCCGACCAGCACCAGCAGCAGATGCCTTGTGAGGGCAGGCATTGTTTTTCTCTCAGTCATGGGTGTGCTCTCTCCTTCTCCCTTAATTATTAATGGTAGTGCACGCTTCGCCGGCTGACTGTGAACGAAGCCAGCGAGAGCAGCACGCAGCCGATGACAAGCACCACCGCTACAGAGGACGCTTCGCCAATATTGTAGGATTCGAACGCCGATTGATAATACATGTACAATAAGGTCCGCGTGGATCCGGAAGGTCCGCCCTGCGTCATGACATTAATCTGATCGTAGGCCTGCACGGATTGGATAATCAGAACAATCGACAGGAAGAAGGTAGTGGGCGAGATGAGCGGCACCGTAACATGGATGAATCTGCGCCAGCTTCCCGCTCCATCAATCCCGGCCGCCTCCAGCAGATCCGGTGGAACATTGCGCAGCGCCACGAGATAGAACACCATCGCCCAGCCGACAGCTTTCCAGATCGTAACGATCAGGATGCCGACGAGCGCCCAATCGGGATCATTCAACCAGCCGATGCCATCCGAGCCGAATACCCGCAGCACATTGTTGGCAAGACCGACCTCCGGCTCGAAAATCCACGACCATACAATGGAGACCGCGACAGTCGGCGTCACCCACGGGGAGAAGATAAGCGCCCGGTACAAACCCGAGAACCGCAGCTTGCTGTTCAGCAGCATCGCAAAGGCAAGTCCGCCGATCAGGGTCGGTACCACGCTTCCGGCACAGAACAGCAGCGTTACCCCTAGCGCCTTGTAGAAGAGCGGATTGCTGATCAGCTCCGTGTAATTATCAAGGCCGACGAACAGCTTGTCCGGGCTCATGAAATCCCACTCGGTGAAGCTCAGGTAGAAGGCGTACACAAGCGGACCGAGCCAGAAAACCGTGAGCGGAACCATCGCCGGCAGGGTGAAGAGCAGTGCCTTTCCGTCTGCGGCAAGTTTCGATTGTTTCAAATCTGCCCCTCCTAATCGTTCAATATATTTTTAACATTAACAAGTAACTCTCTCGTTTATCCCCCTCATTCCGCATTATCATGTGGGTTCGTTCAAAATTTATTGTACAGTTAAAAGTGTAGAGTTTGGTTTTCTTAGTGTAAAATAGAATTTAAGATCATGTAAAAAAGGATAAATGCCGCATGTTCATTCCTGTGCTTAAAACGTATAATGATACAAGGAGAACCATGATGAATTCAATGCGATTGCAGGTGAACTTATGAAACAGACGGCTTCGGATGGGGAAGAGCGCTCGCCGCTGCAGCGCGGGGAGCTTCGCCGCAAGGTCATTGATGCGATAGCGGATACCATGGATTTGTATGGCGCGACCCATTCATTCGGCGAGCTGTATGGCATTATGTATTTCGAGGACAAGCCCATGACACTCGAAGAGATGAAGACCCATATGAATATGAGCAAAAGCAATATGAGCTATGCGGTCCGTTCGCTGATGGCCTCCAAAATGGTCACCAAGCTGGATGAGAAAGAGGACCGCAAAGATTTGTATCTTGCGGAGACTGATTTCTTCCTCGCGTTCCAGAACTTCTTTACGACCAAGCTGCAGCGCGAAGTGGATGTGATGACGGAGGCGATCAACGGGGTTCTTCCGGATCTGACGGAGCTGATTCTGGCGATGGATACGCCGGAGGAGGAGCGTCAGCTGTGCCTGAAGGATCTGCACAAGCTTCGGCATGGGCTCAGCTATTACACATGGCTGCAGGAATTCGTCAACAATCTACAGGCAGGGCGGTATTTTAGCGAGTGACCGGGGGCGGTAACCGAATGCTGCCTGCCGCGGCATTAATTGAAGCTGACGCGGTTATTCCTAATGCGCGCCACTTACGGCGTTTCGTCCCGGGCGGCCACACAGCTGGCGGGTTAGAAGCTGTTGCTGTTGAATCCGGTAAATAGGGAAGATCCCGGAGGTTTCCAGTAGGGTGGGATCCCGCAGAAACTGCAATATGGTAAATGCTTGAAAAGGCCCTGATCAATCCGCCGACCAGGGCTTTTCGTATGGAAACAACGCCTCACGTGCAGGTTCCTAATACAGGTCTATAAACCGGACCAATAAATATTGCGGGAAACGGCAAAAACCAACCGCCCTTCAAGAGGGAGGTTGGTTTTTGGTGGTCTTTCTTTTACTTATTCAACATCGTCCGCGATGTTTTTCTCCCATGTTTCGCTGCCGTCCGAATTCCGGACCGATTCATGAGATACAGTCGCTTCCTGCACATCTCCGAATGCCCAGTGGCTTGTCGGTACGTCAGGGAACATGGCACCCAGGCCGTTCAAAGGTCCGCGATACAGCATGCGGTTAATCAACGTTACCGCTTCGGAACGGATAATGCTGTTGCTAGGCCTGAACGATCCGTCCGGATAACCGGCGAGGAAATGGTTGCGATACAATTCTTCGATCGCAGACGCCGCCCAGTGGCCTTTAACATCGTTGAAATGCAATTCCCCAGGCTTGCTTACATCAAGCTTGAGGAAGCGCACCATAACCGATGCCAGTTCTCCTCTTGTTACTGCAGCGTCGGGACGGAATGTGCCGTCTTCGAAACCGCTGAAGTAGCCGTGCTTCGTTGCAATTTTAATATAGTTTGCCGCCCAGTAATCGGCCGGCACATCGGTAAAGCTGAGCGTATCCTCCAGCTGATTGTTCTCCGTCAGACGGGCAACAATCGCCGCAAGCTCCGCTCGTGTAAGCGAGCGGTTCGGTTTGAACAGCCCATCCGGGTAGCCCAGAATGTAACGCTGATGCTCCAGCTTTTCAATGGAGAATACTTGAATTTTCACAGCCGATTGCGCCTTTACAGGAGCGGCTGAATTATTGTTCACAGTAAACTCGCCCGATACGTCGAATGATGCGTCGTTTGCATCCAGCTGAAGCCATTTCACAACGATCTTGAAGCTTCCCGATCCTCCACCCGGAAGATCCTTAATCGGCCAGAAAATCGTGTTTCCTTCTACTTTACCGCCATTGGCATCAATAATTTCCACGCCCTCGGGAAGCGTTACTTTAATTTCTCCCGCAGCCAGTTGGGCTGTGGATTGATTTTTGTAATCGACTGTAATCGTCGATTGGCCGCCTGCTTCCACAAGGTTCTTGTCCACGGAAAGATTCAGCGTTACATCAGGTGCGGCTGGCGGAATGTAGACAGGCCCAGGCCCTGGAGTAACCGGAGCCAATTGTAGATCATGCTTCACGATATCCCGTTCAACCGAGATTGTTGGGCTTGTATAGCTGTCGTAGCCGTCTTTTGTAACGGTCAGATAATAATCCGTCTCCGGGAATACCATGTACGCATAGAAGCCATGCTCATCGCTGAGCTGTTCCGGGCTCGCGTTGTCGTTCGGGTCGAAGCCCACCAGGAGAGGCAGTGTAACCTCGCCATTCGGCGTTCTGCCGTTGTCTTTGTTGCGCTGCGTATCCGCAAAATGCAGAACGACTTTCGCACCTTCGATCTTGGCTCCTGTCACCGCATCCGTGATCGTACCGTACGGATCGACCAGTTCCTCGGTAATGTTCATTTCGCCGTTGGCCCTAACGCCTACAGTGCCGCGGCTGATAATGATTTCCTGGCCTGGAGCAAGCTCGTAGCTGACTTCCAGCGTGTAGTCGCCTACTGCCAACCCATCTGCATTAAACAGACCTTGGGCTTGCAGCTCGAATGCTTTGGGAACGCCGTTCTCGGAAACATAATTTCCGGCGGCATCCTTAAGATATACTTTCGTTTTGCCCAGCATTTCATCGCTGATCAGGCTGGTTTTGCCATCCGGCTTCTGGAACAAAACGATACCGGTTACGGTCTTCTCGGAATCGAAGCTCTCATCCTCACTGCCGGTAACCGTACCGACATGAGCTTTCTGATTAAAGGTTACCGGAGTCTCAATACCGCCGACAATCACGGTTTGCGTAACCTCCAGATCGTATTCCGCATCGCCCTTGGGAACCGGAATCGAATAAGCGCCGTTGGAGTCGGTTACGACCGTTCCGTCAAAGTCGACGCCGGCTTCGATCTTGCCGTCTCCGTTCAGATCAAGCGTCACTCTCACACTGGCGCCGGGAACAGGCTCGTTCGTATCGCCTTTGGTGATGACCCCTTTGATCGTAGCGGGCTGGAAGGTCACCGTAATTTGATCTCGGCCGCTCAAGCCTTTGTCGGGATCGTAGACTGTAGCCATAACCGGAATTTGCTGCTCGTCGATGCCGGTGATTTTGGCCGACTTATAGGTTACGACCGCTTTACCCTGCTCATCCGTAACGGCTTTATTGGATCCGACAAACTCTCCGATTGGCGCGCTGAATTCCACCTCAACGCCGGAAAGCGGATTGCCGTCTGCATCCTTAAGCACAGCGGTCAGCTCGGTAGTCGACTTGCCGTCTCCCACGATTTTATCCGGGTTTGCGGTTAGCGCAAGATCCACTCCGACAACCTCGAACTTATTGTCCGCCAGCTTGTTCTCCGGCTCGGCCGGCAGCAGGGAATCATCGGATTTTCTCGCCTCGAAGGCTACCGTGTATACGCCGGTTGCCGTCTCGGCCGGGAGAACGAAATTATTGTCCATCCATGACTTGAAACCATCCAGAAGGTACGTTTCGGGGTTCGCGAGTGTCAGCTCAACAGGCTGGCCGTTCACAATCGCTGTTACCGAATCAGCCTGCAGCGAGCTTACCGCAGACAGCAGAAGCGGCTCCCCGGGAATCGCCTTAACGACGTTCGGGTCCCCCAGCCCCTTGAAGCCAACCCAACCGTCGAGAGCCCGGTGAATCTTGATGGTGACTTCGGCAGGCGAGCTTATCTGATGATAAGTATCGTCCGTTACTGTGAATGAGAATGCATCTTCTCCCCATTGAAAGCCTTCATTCGGCGTATAGATCCAATGTCCGGAATCTATCTGCTGCAGTTCGCCTTTGTCCGGATCAACCGTAATGCTATAAGTCAAAGGCGAACTTTCCGCATCTTCCCCGATCAGCACAATCGGAATGGACAGCGTGCCTTCTTCCACATTTACAGTTTGCGGTTTGGCGATCGGGATACCGTCATAAGTAATGACAATTGCGGCAGGCGCTTCGGAATATTGCTTGCCGTCATACCCTTCCCACTCAAAAGTAACCGGCTCATCAATAGTCAATCCCGGATCCGGAATAAAAATCAGATTGTTCAATTCATTGAAATCAATTTCATTGTTAACCGGAATGTCGATATACGTTGCATCAGTGACCGTATTATACTTCAGCGTTCCCTTGTCACTGCTTGGACCTGTTATACGGATTTTGGTCAAGACATCGCCGTCATTGTCTACATAACCCAAATCGTTCTTCGCAATGGCAACATTTTGCCCTTCAAGTCCCGTTTCAGCTACTGGATTAACGACCGGCGGCGTGTTGATTTTGATGGTAACCGTTGCAGGTGTCTGCGCGTACTGCAAACCATCCGATCCATTCCATTCGAAGGTTACCGTTCCGGTTTGGCCTGCATCCGGAATGAATTTCAGAGATTCCAGCTCGTCTGCAGAAATAATATCTCCGTCTGTGACAACTTTTTCTTCTGTATCTCCATCAGGAAGATACACCAATTTGCCTGAAGTCGGCACATGGACGATCTTCACTTGTGTCAGAGGTTCATTAGGAACAGTAGGATCGGCATATGCATCTGAAATATTTTCACCCAAAGGAATTTCTTCAGTGCCCTTGTTGACCGGTATTACCGTATTATCAACCGTTGGCGCCAGATTAGGCGTGATGGTAACATCAGCGTCGAATTGGGAGTATTTCCCTTGATCAGGGTCATACCCGTTCCATTTGAATGTGACCGGCTCATCGAAGCTGCCATTCGAATTGGGGATAAACTGCAGCTCGTCCAATTGGGCATAGTCGATATCCATTCCCTCGGTGACAGTCGCTTCACCAAGCTTGAGGACGCCAAGTCCCGGATCTGGCAGCGCAACGATTTTCACCTTTTCCAGATCGTTGTCTGTGGCGCCATTAATTTTGGAGAATTTGCTTTTGAATTCCTCTTTGGCAAATGCAGTCGGCTCATACTGGCTGCCGGATTTCGCTATGTTCGACACCTTCGGATCGAATGTGGACATAGAGTAGATGTGCTCGGCTTTAGTAGGGATTTCATTGTCTTTGTTTGGCCCTGACTCTTCTTTCTCCTTATCAAATAAAATGATATTGACTGTATACTCTTCGTCTGTTTTTATTTGTCCATTTTGTAGGAGAAGCGTATATTCATCTCCGAGAGTCTCTTCAGAAACTTCTTGAGTCGACGCCATCAGGTTGTTGCCTTCATCATCGATCACATTTGCTTCAATGATAAAATCTTGCCCGGGAACCGGGTCCTTGCCAACGACCTTTGTCTCTACTGTAATCTTGCCATTAATGACTTCAACCTGAACGTCGGTTAATTCGGCCGTTACTCGGCTACCTCCGTCAAAAACCAATTGACCCCAGTCAATCGCTGTTTCCCAGGGGGAATTGTCTGATCCCGAGGGGTTTTGATGGACTGAAATACCAACATAGTTGTCACCGTTTTGCACTTGGTTCTTGTCAAGCTTGAATACGGTTGTGTTCCATATGCCATCGTTTCCAGACAAGGCCCCAACATAAGATGCAATGGGGAATCCTTTTTTATAGACAGCGTCATTCCAAGGTGCCCCGGATGGCAATGTATAACCCGACGGAAGGCCCGGATCGGCGGTCAAAGCTATATTTGAAGGATCCTTGGAAAGATAAACTCTGTCCCATTCCCCATTCTCCTCATCCACGTCATATGCCCTGATTAGCAAATAAACGCTGGATTGCGGCTCTGTATCCGCTTGGATCTTAAACTCAAATGGATATTTGGTTTTCCCATTGGAAATAGCAGAACCTACCGAAGGTTTGCCGCCCGAAAGCGTATATGAATCCAAATCTCCATCTGCAGCACTTTCCTCTTGTCCCCCTCCCCAATTATCAGTACCCTGAAAATAAGTAGCACCGCCGGCCGCAGGTACTCCTCCCTCCGCCGCAAATGAAGGCGTGACCGCTCCCAGCAGCAGAAACAAGGCCATTACAAGCGAGACTATACGTTTGCTCGTTGTTCTCTTTCTCAAAATTTGTTTTCCCCTCTCAGTTGACTTTAATTTGATATATGACTTCAAAACGGTGAAACCTCCTCTACCAGAAGCAGCCTCGCTACCTCCGCCTCCTCATACAATCCCTCCATGTCGATTCTGATAGATATAGTTCCTTAATCCTAGTCTTACAGAATCATTTTATTCTAGATCATCTGAACTTTTTCTTATAAACCCACAAAAAAACAGCTACTTCGACAATTAATTTTCAAAAAAATAGAAAAGGATGACGAAACAGAATAATTCATAGGTATATCGGTTCAGATGTTCAAAACTATCATACAGGTACATTCTGAACAAAATCTGAACTTGATAGAGCGCATTCAAAGCATGCGCCAGCCCATATCAATTTCAGACAAAAACATGCCGGTTGCAACCATTTCCACAAGAGGGATTTGCAGGTATCGTAAAGAGGCAAGACTAATCCGATATAAGGGAGTGTGCCTGCATGAATATGTCCACATCGACTGACCGCTTGACCCCGCTTACCCGGGAACAGCTTCAATTTTATAAGGATAACGGCTATCTCATTCTGCGCAAAAGCGCCAGCGACGATTTGATCGATGCCTTTAATGCTCATATCCGGAGCATCCGCCTGTCTGAGGATATGCCGGAATGGGCAAAGCCCAGGAGGGGACAGGATGTTGTGGAAGACAAGGACCGTTTTTCCCTGCGTCTCTTTAATCCTCATCTGCACGATGGTTTCGCAAAGCAGATGATGAAGCTTCCTGTTATCCGCGGCGCTCTCGCCCAGCTGCTCGGGGATGAAGCGGCCGGCGTTCAGAGCATGTATTTCTACAAGGAGCCAGGAGCGCCCGGTCAGGCCGCCCATCAGGATTATTACTATATCCGCAACGAACCCAACTCGCTCACGGCCGCTTGGGTGGCGATGGAATACACGGACGAGGAGAACGGCTGCCTCTACGTCATCCCCGGCTCGCACAAGATCGGCATTCTCCCGCACGGCAAGGTGAAGAATCTGGAGGAGCACGAGGCCTGGACGGACGAGGTCGAAGGCGTAGACCTGAGCCGGGAGGTTGCCGTCGTGCTGGATAAAGGGGATATCCTGTTCTTCGACAGCCTGCTGATTCATTCGTCGACCCGCAACCGCTCTAAGCGTTGGCGGCGTTCCTATGTCTGCCATTATATCCGCCATGATTCCACAATTGAGCGGGAGGATTTGAAGAAAAAATATTCTCTTGAATAGTGGAGGATGAGCGTTATTGAATCAGGATGAATTGCAGCCCGCTTCATGGTTTGACGTCCGACGTGCTGCTGCGGGTTCTGTCACCTACGCGCCCGGCGGCACCTTCGGCCCGCGCGTGCAGCAGGATCTCCAGCTGGTGCTGGTGATTACCGGCTCCATGACCGTGTCGATCGATGGCACTCCTTATGCGGTACCTGCAGGCCACACCGCCTTGCTGAAGCCGAACCACCATGAAGCTTTTCAATTCGATACCCATCGGAATACCCTGCATCTATGGATCAACGTCTGTCCTGACGGGCTGCCTCCTTCCCTGCTGGACGGCTTCAACGCGCTGCCGTTGGCCCTGCCGCTGTCCGATGAAATGAACCGGCTGGCGGAGCTGATGCTCGCCCTGCAGCGCAGCGGCTCCGCTCCGGAGGCGGACGTGATCCGCACGCTGGGATGGGCCGCCATGCAGCTCTTCCTCGAGGAGCATGGGCGCATTAGCGCCAATGTCCGGAAGCATCCCTCGGTATTGGTGACCAAGGATGAAATCCGCATCCGATATGCAGACAATCTGAGCCTGAATGACCTCGCCCGCGCCGCAGGCCTGTCGCCTGAGCATCTGATCCGGCTGTTTCGCCGGGACGAAGGGGTAACGCCGATTCAGTACCTGTGGCGCTACAGGCTGCAGCAGGGACTGGGCCTGCTGCGCAGCACGGGTCTGTCGATCAGCGAGGTATCCGGGCAGGCCGGATTCAAGACGGTCTACCATTTCAATCGGATGATCAAGCGGCAGACCGGCATGACACCAAGCGAGATCAGGCGGGAAGCCCTGTTATATGAATAGAAAAAAGGCGTCCGCCAAGCCATAATCCGACTTGGTGGACGCCTTTTGCTGCCTGCTTTTGCCTTAATTGACCGTAAAATCTTTCACGCCTATTGCCTGATTAAACTGCCTGATTCTCGCAAGGGGCCTCTCCTTAAAGGGGAAGCTCCTTAAGCCGCCGAACGTGAGCGCCCCGGCAAGCGGTTCATGCCTGCTTATTTCATCGACAGCCGCCAGTCTGAGCCTTGCCGTTATCTCAGGATACAGATCCGCCAGCTGGTTTAGCTCGTTGCGGTCTTCCGTGAGATGGAACAACTGCTCCCGCCCGCCGTTCGACATGTAGATGTACTTATAATCCTGATTCCTGACCATGACTTTAAAGTTCGGGGTTCCCGGCTTGCCGTACCAGCCGAACAGCAATTCCCGGGGAGCCGCCTTGCCAGTTACGCTTCCCAGCACATCGACTCCGTCCCTCGTCTGAAGGTCCCCGCCTGCATGCGTGACGATGGAGAACAAATCCGTAAGGCAGACGAGCTCATCTCTTCGTTCCCCCTTCGGCAGCCGCGCCGGCCAACTGACCATGAACGGCACGCGGGCCGACGCTTCGAAGAAGCTTTCCTTCTGCCAGGCATGATGGTCGCCCATATGGTCGCCATGGTCGCTGTAAAAGCAAATAAGCGTATCATCCGCATCGGGCCTGCTCTCTACGGCATCGAGGATCCTGCCCAGACATTGATCAATGTAGGTAATCTCCCCGTAATAACGCGCCTTCAGCGCCCGGGCGCGGGGATCGTCGATATTCTCCGCCCAGATAAGATGATTCATCCAGCTGAGCTGCTCGTCCATGAAATCCGTCTCCAGATCCCCGCGGATAGGACTTGGCATCGCGTCGGGATTGTACATGCGATTGAACGGTACGGGAGGAGCGAGCGGCGGATGCGGGCCGATGAACGAAACGTACCCGAAATAGGGCCGTTCGTCCGCTTCCGCCTGCAATAGCTCGACCGCCCGGTCCGCGACCCATGCCTCCACAGTCAGCTCCGCCGGAAGCGGACTGGTCTGGGGCATGTAATACATTTCGGTCCTTTCGCCGTGCAGCTGCTCGATATGACTGTACTCCGGATGCTGCTCGGCGATAAATCTGGCGTAGTCGTCTCCCTGCAGCTGCTCCTCGGTGTCCATCAGCTCTTCGGTTCGCAGCTGAACCTCATAACCCAGATCTTCATTCCATGGATCCGTATGAAACTTGCCGACACCAAACGTCCTGTAGCCCATGGCTTTCATCGTCCGCGGCAAGTAATCTCCGCAGCGCTCCTCGGGGCCCCGGGGCTGGCGGTCCGAAAGATGCAGACCGCCGTTATCGTAATACCCGGTATGGTAAGGCTCCCTTCCCGTCTGGATCGTATACCGTGCGGGCACACAGACCGGACAGGTGGAATAGGCTTTGTCGTAGGTTAGTCCGCGCGCAACCAGCCGGTCCATATTAGGGGTCTTTACAATGCCGTCCCCGAGCGCGCCGATGGCATCCGCACGCAGCTGATCGCACATGATCAGCAGAATATTGGGTTGTTTCATTAGATCCGCTCCCGCCTTGCGCTCCTGCGCTATTCGGCCTTTTTCATGCCGTAATCGTTCTCTTTCGTCCAATCATTTGTCGTCTTCGCGTTATCCATGCCTTTTTTCCATTCCATATTCAGTTCCGTCGTCAGCTTGGCAACGTCTACCGAACCGCCCAGATAAAGCTGCAGGGACTTCACCAGGAAGTCGGAAAATTCCTTGATTGTGGCAGGCCCGGTGTAATTCGCCCTGCGGATGTCTTCATTCTGCATCACGAAGCCCTGCAGCTTCTCAGGCAGATTGGCATTGTTGATTGTCGGCAGGTAGCTCAAGGCTTCTCCAAGCTTGCCCTGAATTTCCGGCGATGTCAGGTACATGATCAGGTCTGCGGCTGCGTCCAGCTTCTCGTCCTTGGCGCTGCTGGAGATTGCCCACGACTCGTTCGCGGCTCCGCCCAGCATAACGGATTTGCCCATCGCTTCCGGGAACTGCTCCTTCGTGATGACCGGAATCGGCATGCCGCCGTATTCGAAATTCCGGCCTTCCATATCTTCCACAAGCGACAGATCGGCGGAATTCAGCGGAAGCATAGCGGCTTTGCCTGTCAGCCAAAGCTGCTGAGCCGTTTTCTCGTCGATGCCGTTAAAATCCGTATTCCAGTACTGCGAGAAATCCTTGAACAGCTCAAGTCCGTCCTTGAACGGATATTTCGTATAGTCGACCAAGCCTTCGTCCGTAGCGCGCGCCAGTTCGTTTTTGATAACCTGGTTGTCTCCGTCCGTGTCCATTTTTTTGCGGAGCTGCTCATCAAGCTGACCGAATATCGAGGTTAAGAACCAGCTCATATGGCTGTTGGATTGTCCCGACATGGCCATCGGAG
The DNA here is from genome assembly GCF_056269255.1 of Paenibacillus sp. JT31N17. Classification (NCBI taxonomy): domain Bacteria; kingdom Bacillati; phylum Bacillota; class Bacilli; order Caryophanales; family Paenibacillaceae; genus Paenibacillus; species Paenibacillus sp. JT31N17. The sequence goes on along the minus strand of NZ_JBWDNP010000016.1, from coordinate 116,963 downwards.
TAATGCCCGCTTCCTGGAGCTTTTTGCATGCGTCAATGAATTCTGTCCAGGTTTCCGGAGCTTTGGCAATTCCCGCCTGCTCGAACAGTTCCTTGTTATACAGGATCCGGATCATGGCAGTAAACGCCGGAGCGGAGTTGATGATCCCGTTGGCCGGGTTGATGCTGTCTTTGTAAAAGGACGGGAGGAACGTTTCTTTCCATGGCTTCCCCGGGTTGTACGGCGATTCCTTGTCCATATAAGGCGTCAGATCCAGAACCTGCTGCTTGGCAAAATCTTCCCAAACCCATGCCATCCGGGTCAGGACCACCTCTGGCATGCTGTTGGCAGCCTGCTGCGTGACCATCCACGTTCTGTAGTTGTTGTCCGGAATGAAGGTGAATTCCACTTCTGTGCCCGTTTTCGCTTTGTATTCGTCGAATATTTCTTTGTACGTCTCTTCGACCTTCTGCGCGGTGGCGAATTCGGCGCCCCAATAGGCCACGGTGATTTTGGTTGCTTCGCCGCCCGTGTTCGCAGCTTCACCGGCTGTCGAAGCTTCAGATGAATTCACGTTGGCATTGTTCCCTCCGCATGCCGATAATGCGGTTAGCGCGATGATGAGGCTCAGCGCCAGAAGACCCGACTTTAATTTTTTATGCATCCTGCAATACCCCTCCTGATGATCATGATTCAATTTGGATGGTGATTATATATAAGCCTTTCCCGGAGGTTGACCTCTCGGGCAGGGTTATTTGGCTAACCTTTCACGGCTCCCTGGGTAAGACCGGACACGAACGGCTTCGTGGCCGCGAAGAACAGGATCAGGAGCGGCAGCGATGCGATGATATAGCCGGCAAGCTTCACTCCGTCGCCTTGATTCACGCCGCCCGCTATCGTGGTAATCGCCAGAATAACCGGCTTGACGCTGTCGCCCGAGGTCACAACCAGGGACCATACAAAGTTGTTCCAGATCTGCAGACCCGACATAATGGCAACGGTTGCGAGAATGGGCTTGGAGAGCGGGATGACGATTTGCGTGAATATCCGGACATCCCTGGCTCCTTCCATTTCGGCAGCCTCGTACAGGCTTTTGGATAGCCCCTCGAAGAAGGTGCGCATCAGCAGGACCCCCATCGCCGTATAGCTCGCCGCCGGCGGAAGCGCCTGGCCGATCAGCGTGTTGTACATGCCCAGATTCTTGATATTGATAAACTGCGGAACCAGGATAACGAAGCCCGGAATCATCAGCAGCATCACGATGAAGGTATAGAAGAAATTTTTGAACGGGAATGAAAATTTGGCAAATGCATAGGCAGCCGTCGATGACGCGGTCAGCGTAACGACGATGCCGATGAGCGTGATGATGACCGAGTTGACGATCGGACGCGATATTTGCTCAAACGCGCTCGAGAAATTATCCATATGCAGCGGCATCGAGAAAAACCAGGGATTTTCGTAAATTTGCATCTGATGCTTGAATGCCGAGACCAGCATCACGAAGAACGGATATAAAGACAGAACGAGAATGGCAACGGCGGTCAGGTTGATTCCCAAGCTTCCTTTTTTCATGCTGCACCCTCTAATCGATTTTTTCTGTATTTTTGATAAGCTTCTGAATGACGAAGGTCAGAATAAGCAGCACCGCGAACAGCAGCACCCCTATGCTCGAAGCATAGCCGAACCGGCCGTAGTTGAAGGCCTGGTCATAGATATGCAGGGATGGCGTGATGGTGGAGATCCCCGGCCCCCCATTCGTCAGGATGTAAGGAGCTTCGAATACCTGGAAGGCCTGAATGAGCGAATACATGAGCACAAGCCGGATTTGACTGGCCATGAGCGGAAGCTCGATGGAGAAGAACCTCCGGATCGGGCTTGCCCCCTCGATCCTGGCGACCTCGAACAGATCCTCCGATATCCCCTGCAAGCCTGCCAGGTAAAGAAGGAAAGGCAGCCCCGCAACCCAGGGGAACCCTACAAATACGATGGCCCAGAGCGCGGTTGAGGGATCTCCCAGCCAGGAATGCTTCAGGCTTTCGAGTCCCACGGTATCCAGCAGCTGGTTGATCATGCCGAAATCGCCGGAATACATCCACCTCCACAGCAGGACGAGCACCATCATCGGAACGACAAGCGGCACGATGAAGCCGATTTTGAGAAAATTCTGCAGGGCGGCGTGCTTCACGCGAAACACGATCAGGGCGACGATCATCGGAATCGTCAGATTAACCAGGATGGTGGCGATCGAAATTTTGAATACATTCGCGAAGGCGACCCTTATTTTCTCGTCCCTGAGCAGTTCGGCATAGTTCCCGAAGCCGATGAATTTATTGATATTAACTCCGTTCCATTCGAACAGGGATTCAAATATGGCTGTGAAGAAGGGATAATACTTAATCGAGGAAAGCAGCAGTAAAGCGGGTATGAGGAAGATATAAGCGGTTCTGTGTTTCCATATCCGGTGGAATAACCCTTTCCCGCGAGGCTTGCTGTAAGCGAATTCATTCATGGGTGCCAGTCCCTTCTATATCCAAACTCTTCTGAGTTTATTATAGAAGGGGCCGGGATTCCCGGGCAATGCGACAGATTTATGCGCTTGGGTGTAATTTTTTACTCTGAAACTGCGGGGATGCGGACGATGACCTCCGTTCCGCTTCCCTCTACGCTGCTGAGCGTAATTCCGTAATGGTCCCCGTAATAAAACCGGATCCGGTCATGCACATTCTTGATTCCTACTTTGCCGGAAGCGTGGTCGGACTGGTCCAGACTGGAATGGTCAGCCAGACGTTTGTTCAGAGCGGCTAGCTGTCCGGTTGTCATGCCTACCCCGTCGTCCCGTATGGAGAAGACGAGATCCTCCCCTTCTTTGCGCGCCCCGATGATCAGCTCGCCCTTGCCCCGCTTCACTTCGATGCCGTGAAATACGGCATTCTCCATGATCGGCTGAAATACCAGCTTGATCATTTTATAGGCAAGCAGCTGCTCGGGAATATCCAGCCGGAATGAAAGTTTATCCTCAAAACGGATCGACACAATATCCAGATAATTCCTTATGTGCCTGATCTCTTCAGCCACGTCAACCTTAATTCCCCCGGCCTTCGTGCTGTAGCGGAACATATCCGACAAAGCCCTGGCGATTTCGCTCACCTTGGGCACGCCTTCTACGGCGGCAATACTGTTGATGGTCTCCAGCGTATTGTACAGAAAATGAGGATTGATCTGCGCCTGCAGCGCGTTCAGCTTCGCTTCCCGCTCATGCAGCTCCGCCTGGTACACCTGCTCGATCAAATATTTGATCCGGCTGATCATCTCGTTGAAGTACCGTCCAAGCTCCCCGATCTCGTCTTGGGACAGCCTGCTTGTCTGTACGCTCAGATATCCCTGGCTTACTTTCAGCATGGCGTTCTTCAGGCGCTTAATGGGCGTGACCAGGCCGACGGACAGAAACTGCGAGACGACTACAGCCAGGCCGAAGCTTGCCAGCACGAACAGCAGCGTAATATCGCGCATCCTGCGGCTGTCCGACAGCAGAATGGCGAGGTCATTCTTGCAGTAGACGTTCCAATCGACCATTTTGAGCGAGGAAGCGGTAACCAGATATTTCTTGCCGTTCTCCGGCACGACCATATAACCCTCCTTATTGTCATCCGAAACGCTAAGCGCGGCGGATATCGGACGTCCGATCTGCCGGGAGTCGGTATCGTAAACGATTTTGCCCTCCCCGTCCGCGATGATCATGGAGCCTGAGGAGTCGAGCATAAGCGGCTCAAGAAATTTTTGCACTTCCTTCAAGCTGAAGTGGAGCATGATGTACCCGAGAGCCTCCTGCGGCCTTTGCAGATCCGAAACCTTTCTTATATAGGTCAAATGAAAGTCCTCGACGTCCTTCTCCTCCGGGACAAGACTCTCGGGCAGCCATGCCTGCGTTAAATACGGACCGATCAGCTTATCGCTGCTGCGCCCGCCACGCATTTCCAAGAACCATGGCTCATTGCCGAAAGGATAGGTGGGATCTACCGTTTCCTTGTTCTGATAGAATACGTAGCCCTGTTCATTCAGCAGCGTGACCGATTGAATGATTCCGCGAAAATTATAAAATTCCTCCTGCCTCAGAAACAGGGCATTCATCTCCAGCTGATTGCGGATCCTGCCAAAATTATCTGCGGTCCGGCTTGCTTTCCAGAGCTCCTGGAAGTTATCCTGATAGGCCGTATACGAGTACTGCTCGATCTGAATAAGCAGCTGGTCCATATCCGCCGTGACCGTCTGCATCAATTTGGCGTTATATTCCGCTGTCCGGTTCTCCACCAGATCAGCATACCAGCTGTATGAGAACCAGCCCAGCAGCGCAAGAGGAATGAGGCTGACCGTCATAAAGCTGAGCAGCATCTTGGTCTGGATGCTCTTGCGGAACGCGGGCAGCCGTATCATGCTTCCCGCTGTCCGTCTGCCGGTGAAGCCGGAGGGCTCTGCCGGTACTCAGACGGCATCTGCCCCGTGTGCTTCCTGAACAGCCTGCTGAAATAACGGCTGTCCGCATAACCGACTCTCTCACCGACCTCAGCGATCTTCATTCCGGAATCTGTCAAATATTCCTTCGCTTTCTCCATCCTGGCGCGGGTCAGGTACTCGATGAAGTTCTCCCCGATAATTTCTTTGAACATGCTGCTGAAATAACTGGAGGTTACATGGAATCGGGTGGACACGGAATTCAGGCTGATCTCTTCCGCAAAATGCTCCCGGATGTACTCGGCTGCAAGCAGGACGCTCCGGTGGACATCGCCCTGGGAGGAGCCGGCCATGAAATCGCTGATTTTCCCCAGGAAGCCTCTGAGCCATCCGGTCATACCGGGCAGATCTTCATAGCTGTCTATGCCCAGGCAGAAGTCGAAGCCGGCCTTGACGATATTCTCATCGAATGAAGGCTTGGTCAGCATAAGCTTGACGGCATCTGACACAACGGACAGGAAAAAACTGCGCGCATGCTTCAGGGAAGCCCCTTCTGTATGCAGGTAGTACCCTTCGATGTCGGCGATAATGCCCTCATAAGCGTCCGGGTCGTCCCGGATCAAAGCCTCGTTCAGCTTCTTCTGAAGATGCAGCGGATATTTGTAGGAGAGCTGCTCCTCCTCCTCCCGCGAATACGGGATAATATCCTCCGCCTTGCTGAAAGCATGCCTCTCCGACACGCTAAGCGCCTCTTGATAGGAGCGGCTGATCAGCTGCATATCCGAGGCCGGGACATGATCGCCGAGAGCGCCCCAAATGCCGGAGACGTTTTGCTTTTTGAGCGCCCACCAGATGTTTTTGGCATACTTGTGGACAGCCGTCCCATTCTCGCCAAGAACGACTGCGCTCAGCCGCAGTGGACTCCGTTCCCATATAATAAGACGCCGGCCAGCCGTGCCCCAAGCAGCTGCGGCCCGCTCTAACAGCCCCGTTATCGCCTGTATGTCATATTGATCCTCGTCATAATGGATCAACAGCGCCGCCGCTTCGCCCGGCTCAATGCCCTGCAGCTTCAGCGCTTCGCAGAACTTCCGGGCAGAGGGCAGGTCGCCGCAGCGGCATATATCCCCTGCAAGTCTCTCGAGGACGACCGCCAAATGGCCGCTTGCCGTATTCTCCTGCATTTCTAAGCTCAGCTTCCCGGCTGCCTTCTCGATCGTTTTGTTAAGCTCTGCAGGGTTGATCGGCTTCAGAATATAATCAATCGCATCCAGCTGGATGGCTCGTTTGGCATATTGGAAATCGCTATAGCCGCTTACGATAATCACCTTGAGGCGGGGAGCGATTCTGAGCATTTTCTCCGCCAGGCGCAGCCCGTCGATCCCCGGCATCCGGATGTCCGTAATCAGAATATCGGGCATGCGCTCCTCTGCTATTTGAAGCGCCTCCAGTCCGTCGACCGCCTCGCTGTCGCATTCCAGATTCAAGCGCTCCCACTCGATCATGGCTTTTAAACCTTTGCGGATCCAGGACTCGTCGTCCGCGATCATCACTTTAAACAAGGGGTTCACCTCCGGCCGTTGTATTTCCTATTATAGTCAATATGAGGAAATAATCACGAAATAGATTGAACGCCAAGCGGTAGATTCCTGGAGCAAGCTCATAGAAAAGGCGACCGTTCCCGCGTCCTTATCATAGTAGGTGGCCGAAATATTGGTCCCCGTATTGGTGGATGCGATAATGCATGGACAGCAAGAAGCCCTGTTATGGATGAGGAATCCATAACAGGGCTTCTTTATGCCAATATGCGCTTAATTATTCAGTGCAGCCTGCTGCTGCAGCTCCCGCCACACGGTTTTATTGCTGTAGCGTTTGCTCTGGCTGATATCTTCGCCGAACCAATCCGGGGCCTCAAACTGCAGCGCTTCTTCGATGGAGTCGAATTCGACTTCTACCACCAGCAGCTCCAGCTGATCATACTCGTCGATTTCGATAACATTCGATCCCCAGTCGGCGGTTGTCCGCTCTTTCGTTAGCGGAACCGCCAGAAAGGCTTGGGTGAGCTGCTCATACAGGCCCTCCGATATGGAATATTCAATCTCCTCGCGGCTGATTCCATGCCCCCGCTTGAACGTTTGCGTATATTCGACGTCACCGGTGACCAGATCGGTAATTCTTCTGACCCTCAGCTCCTGCGTGTCCTCAATCGCCAGATAGGTCTGCTCGATCCGCCTGCGGGATCGTACGGCAAGCTCCCCGCTCTTGATAAGAGCTTGCGGATACTCATGAAGCAGAAACTTTCGCTCAATTTCCAAAGCCATAGGATCGATTCTCCTCTATATGTAAGGGTCCTTTTCAAGACCATCATATCACAATCATTCCCGGTTTCTAAAATTATCAAAAGCTTTATTGCAAGCACCCGTTCCTGCTTGTCCTTCATTTGCGGTGCGATTTTACCTGTGATGCGCCCCTCCAATTGGCCGACGAGGTGACGCCGTCCTGCTAACGTTAAAACTCTCTCATATCGTTGACAGTAAATCCCTCTCTCCCTTATCATTCCTATGACGGCTCAATGCAGACTAATTCAGTCTGCTTTAAACCCGACTGAACCAGTCATAATTGAAAAAGGAGAGAAATGATGAAAATTTCCTCAAGAGGGGAATACGCGCTGCGGGCGTTGATTGTATTAGGCCAAAGCTATCCCCATCTGTATGCGATCAGCGAGCTTTCACAAAAAACGCTCGTAACGGAGAACTATCTGGAGAAGATTTTGCTGCAAATCAAAGGTTTGGGTTATGTGGAAAGCAAAAGAGGCCATCAGGGCGGCTATCAGCTGGCCCTTCACCCCAGAGATATTGTCGTCGGGGATGTGATCCGCAAGCTGGAAGGGCCCCTGGCGCCGATGGGCTGCGCAAGTGTTACGGCCTATGAGCCCTGCGAGCTCGAAGGGAGCTGCATGCTGAAGCCATTGTGGGTGCTGATTCGCGAGGTCATCGCTTTCGTTCTGGAGCAAACGACTCTGGAGGATCTGATTACAGGCAATCTGAAGAAACCAGACAGCTTTCATTCTATAAGCGGGGATGTGGCTTTACCATGACCAGAGGCTCAGCTTTTCTGAACAGCCTGAACGATAACCGGAACGTCTGGATGAATGGTGAACGGATCGAGGTGGGCAGCCATCCCGCATTCCGGGGGACGCTTGCCACCATTCGTGAGCTGTTCGATATGGCGGATCATCCCGATACCCGGGAGCAGCTCGCCCATTACGATTCGTCGACGGACAGCTATGTACATCATGCTTTTCTGGTGCCCCATAATAAAGAGGATCTGGACAAAAGGTCCGCCGCCGCCCGGATCTGGTCGGAAAGCACGTTCGGAGTCATGAGCCGCCTGTCGGATTATGCCCGCTCCCGCTTGACCGGCTGGTATGCGACACGTCAGAGCTACACCATCTTCGACAAGCAGTTCGATGAGAAGATCGCAGCCTATTATACGGAAGCCAAAGCCAGAGATCTGTTTCTTACCGCTGTCCAGCGGGAGCCGCAGACCGACCGGTCGAAAGCGCTCGGCGAGGATCCCGACGCCATTCTGCGCATTATCAGGAAAACCTCGGAGGGCGTAATCATCCGCGGAGCCAAAATGATCGCGACAGCCGGGCCATACGCCAACGACTTTATCGTCTACCCTGTCCAGAAAATCCCGCAGTCGCATCCGGAATGCGCCAACATGCTGATTGTTCCGGCAAGCTCGGCCGGGCTGCATATCTTATGCCGGGAATCCTTTGCCGAGAATCATCCCAATGAGGATCACCCGCTGGGCTCCCGGTTCGAGGAGATGGATGCGATCCTGTTCTTCGACGATGTCCTTGTCCCATGGGAAAGGGTTCTCCTGTATGACAATCCGGAAGCGTTGTGGAAAATAAGGACGAACCAGGCTTCGAACAGCCTCGCCTATCACCAATCGATTGTCCGCTTGCAGACCAAGCTGGAATTTGTCGCAGGCATCACGTTCTTCATTGCCCGCGAAATTGGCGTGGATGGCTATATTAATGTACAGGAGAAGCTGGGCGAGCTTGTCTCGCAGATCGAATCCATCAAAGCGCTGATCATCGCCTCCGAGGTGGAAGCCAGGCTGGATGACTTCGGGAATCTGATTCCCAAGTTCAGCTACATTGAAACAGCGAGAAACCTGGGCACCCGCTATTATCCCCGGGCCATTGAAATTCTGAAAACAATCGGCGCGGGCGGCTTCATCCAGGTCCCATCCAGCTGTGCGGATCTCGAGAGCCCGATTGCCCACCTGATCCGGAAGTATCTGAACGGCACAACGGTCAATGCAGATCAGCGGGTACGGCTGTTCAAGCTTGCCTGGGATTTGATCGGCAGCCAGCTGGGCGCCCGCCATGAGCTGTATGAGCGCTTCTACGCTGGAGATCCCACGCGGAATTTTGCCAATCAATATGTGAATTTCGATAAAACGGGGTTATATGCGAAGGTCTCCGCCTTCCTGGATCGAACGGACAAGCTTAGGGCGCAGCCATCCGTGTAGAGGTTCTGAAGACAAAAAAAAAAACCTTGCAGATACAAGGAATTTTGGTTATTGCATTATGGTCGGGATGACACGATTTGAACATGCGACCCCCTGGTCCCAAACCAGGTGCTCTACCAAGCTGAGCTACATCCCGTTATGATGGCGCGCCCTGAGAGATTCGAACTCCCGGCCTTTTGATTCGAAGTCAAACGCTCTATCCAGCTGAGCTAAGGGCGCAACCTGATTGGTGCGGACAATGGGCACTGTGCCCATAACCCTCTTCTTGCTTCAAATACAATCATGGTGCCGTCGAGAGGACTTGAACCCCCAACCTACTGATTACAAGTCAGTTGCTCTACCAATTGAGCTACAACGGCACAGTTATTAAGGAGTGAATATTTAGGGCCTAGAACAAGAATATAACATGTCCCCAGCTATTTTGACAAGCCCTCTTCCGAAAAAAAATTTGGACATGTAGTTACCTTCAGAAGCAGCGGGAAATCCCCGGCTGCTTCTTTGGCATTTCTGTTCTTATTTCCGCTTCATCACGAAGACTTTTCTATAACCCTTCATGATATCATTCTCTATTCGTCCTCGCTTTTCAAAAACATATGATCCTCTTCATTGTCGCGGATTGTTTTTTGCAGCACCAGGCAGGCAACGATCAGGAAGGCGCCGCCGATGGCATAGTAGCCTTTCACATGGAAGGGTTCTTCCAGCGTATACAGCCCGATATACTCAGCCAGGATGGCGATTAAGAAACCGGCCCAGGCCATAAAAGTAAAAGCGGAGGTGTTGCGGCTTCTGTAGTTTGGCGATTGATCCTTCAGAAATTTATCCTCATCGTTATCTCTGGCAACCTTCTGGAGAAGAAACGAGGTGATGATGATCAGAAATCCGGTGACCGCATAATAGCCTTGTACCGACAGCGGTTGCTTCAAGGTATAGATCCCGACGAATTCGAAGCCGCATGCCAGCAGGAATGCCGACCATGCCATGAAGGTATACGTAGGTGTATTGCGTCTGCGGTAAAAATTCATCGTTTTACGTGATTGTGTCTGTGCTTGCGGCTGCTGCTGCATGGTCTCCATGTGAAGCCCTCCCGTTTGTTGGCTCGTTATTCTTGATGTCCTTATCTTATAAGGAATACCAGGATTGCATAAGTACCATCTTTTTATAGTACCTGCTCTTAATCCCCATCGTATGCTTCAAGTCATCACCCCATCAGTTTCAAGGCAGCACAAAGAAAAAGCCCGGCCACTTCCGGACGGATCCGGATGAAGCCAGGCTGTTGGACAATCAGGTATGGGTTGCAACCTCGTCCCACTCCTGATCCATATAGGCCGTGAGCCAGTTCAAGGCGCGGTGCCTCTCATAGACGACGCTGCTGTCCAGACCGGCCGGGAGCGGTTTGTTATGGAGCCGGGCGTCCACGCATGCCCAGTCAATCCTGTAGATAAGATCGGCGGCATCCAGAATCTCGCTTTTCAGCCGCATCCTTGCATCTGCCAGAAAAGCGTCATAGTTATCGTATCGGTGCAAAATCGACACGGCAGCCTCTACATCACATATGCCGGTAGGCGTATCCAACTGATCCACATACCCAAGAGCCCACAGCATGACCCAAAATCCTTCATAGCACCAGGCGAACTGCACAATCTCCGTTTGATCCGGATGCTCCTTCCCGATGAACAGGCTCTCCCGGGGGGAGAAGCAGGATGAAGCATTAAACTGATTCATCACCTGGTTGATCAGCGAGCGTGTCTCCTCAGGCGTATAATCAGTACCGCAGCACTCGCCCTTCAAGGCGACAATGCACAGTGCGATCGCACGTTTGGCGGATTCTTCTTTGCTGCGGAGCATGACAGCGTCTTCAGACGCAATGACCGGCAGGCTTCTATTGAACGGTATGCCCTTTTGCGTGAGCAGCCTTTCGGATCGTTCCTTGCGCTGCAGCGCGAAATCCCTAACGTTAAGGTCGTTGTGCAGATAGCTGGTGTGAGCGGTTACAGGCATGTCCTCGATTTGGGAGCGGCCGTCGATATCCATAATGAGTTCTCCCTTTTCATTCAACAGTCTGCGGTCATCCATCAGGATCATGCCGTTTAACTGCTGCGTGATGTGGAGGAGCTCCGAGTAGAACGGCTCCGCTATCTTCTTCTCGGCTTTGACGCCAATGACCATATTAAGCGATGAGATCTGGAGCAGCAGCTTCTTATGAAGCGTTTCATTCCCGGCTCTGATCCTGCTGAAGAAATATCCGATTTCATCGATCATTACCGTGAATGCTTCCGGGTCGGCCCGGCTGGTCAGTACCGTAAACGTATTTTCAGTTTTACTGAGCCATGTTTTATGCAAAACCTTGATTTCCGTCTTGTCCACATTCATTTGTATAGACGCCTTTGGATATAGACTCTCAATGATGCCGGCAACCTGATCCACATTAAACTGAGTACTGTATATGGCACAATTTTTCACAAATGATCACCTTCTTTTGTTGTGTGGGGGGTGATCACAATTATATTTGCTTTTTACGATTCCTTAAAGTTAAATTTTTGCAATATTGCTGCCAAGGCATCTGCTGCTGGTTCCGCTGACGGTTATCTGGTAGGATAGAATGAAAAAAAGAGGTGGAGCCAAGTGGCGAAGAAAAATAAAACAAAGCCGACCCCCAAGGCGGAGCCCCAGGATAAACCGGCAACGCTGAAGGACCTGCTGCGCCCTGATGTTCTGGAGCAATTAAAAGCGCAAAGCGATGCCTTGAAGGCCGATGAGGCCAAGGCGCAGGAAGAGCAGCGGCTCCGGGCGGAGGAAGCGGCCAATGCCGAGAAGAAACGGCTGGAGAATGATTTTGGACATCTGCTGAAGAACAGCAGCATGGACTGGCGGAAGCACAAATAAGCGATGGAGGCCTGTCCTCCACCGCTCTCTGCTTATGACCGTTCAGGACGAATGCAATCCGATGGCTGCCGAACATTACGCGCCGAAGGGCTGTCCCGTTGGAGCCGGACGATTGGACATTCTGGCCGGCAGCTGCCATGCCGTGAGCACCGCAAGCAAGACAAAAACAATATCCATCCCGCCGAAGAACTCAGCGAAATGTTCACTGAATAAGGAAATCACCTCATTATCGAACATTCCGATCACGCCGCCATTGATCATGTAGCCGAACATAAAATATTTGCCTAGCAAAATCCCGGCCAAGCTGCCGATAACCGCAATTACCTGATGTCCCCGATTCGCCTGTCTGCTTGCGAACAAGGTTACCCAATACCCGGCCAAGCCTCCGATAGCCCATGCGACAAGGCCGATTTCATAGTCCGTGAGCACCACGATAACCGCCCACAGCACCCCTCCGATGACGGCAGCCAGCAATGCGCCTGCCAGAGGCAGTATGATTCTGTTGTTCTCCACTCGCAATCCCCCTATAACCGCTATTATTCTCTCTATTTCTTGACTTTAATTCATTTATATTATCATAGAATATTCCTGTTTTCGACATATTTTACTAAATGTTTAAAGAGGGGTACGACCGGCTGCATGCTATTCGAAGGCAGGATTTGTTTGCACCCCGAACGTTTATTATAATAGGTCTAATAAACCGAAGGGGCGTTAAGCGTTGAAGAATCTTCTGGTGACCGGCTACCGCGCGCATGAACTGAATATTTTCAACCAAAAGCATGTGGGCATTCCCTATATCCAAAAAGCCCTGACCCGGCGCCTCTTCCCTCTTGTTGAAGAAGGGCTGGAATGGGTCATTACACCCGGCCAGTACGGTGTGGACTTGTGGGCCTGCGAGGTCGTGATTGCATTGAAGCATACCTATCCGCAGCTGAAATTATCCATTATCGCGGCCTTTCAGAATCCCGAGGAGAAATGGAACGACGCCAAGAAGGAATATTACAATGAAATCCTTAAAGGTGTGGATCATTACGCCAGCGTCAGCAATCAACCGTACAGCGGCACCTGGCAGTTCGCCGCCAGAGACGATCTGTTATTCCGCAAAACAGACGGCATCCTGCTGGTCTATGACGAGGATGCCGGCGAAGGAAGCCCCCGCTTCTACAAGGAACGGGCGCTGAAGAAGCAGCAGGCGGAGGGCTACCGCTATATCAACGTCAGCTCGGAGGAAATCCAGGATATCGCCAATGAAGAGAGCTACGAGGACTCTTCTTATAATGGAATGGCTTGAGCCGGGTCAGCGATTGACCTGCCGGGAGGACAGCCCGGAAGCAAAAAAAGAAACCTGCCCTGCCGCCCTGAAGCGGCGGAGCAAGTTTCTTTTTTTACGTCAAAGCGGGATGTTCATCCTCGACAGCGCTCCCTCGAATGAGACATCAATGGTGTCGTCACCCGTAACATAGCGCCACAGCTTCGCCCGCGCCACATGATCGAGACGCCCTTCGTTGCCCTGCCAGATCTCATACCCTCTATAAATGATGTTGGATACTTCCTCGTCCCGGTAGCCCTCCGTATTGAACAGCCCACGCTGCTCCTGGCCGGGGCGCAGCCGCAGCTTGAACACATAACGCGTGTCGTCCGTGTGGTTCGGCTGGGCGCAGTGCCAGATTCCTTCGTGAACGAAGAACATGGTGCCTGCCTTGGATACCATCCGCTTCTGTCCGACGATGTTCTTGTACCGTCCGATGCTGGAGGTGTTGACCCGGCGCAGATGCGAACCCGGCAGCACCAGGGTCGGTCCCATCTCATCAGGCGCATCATGGGCAAAGTAGAATGCCTGAATGTCAAAGCCGTACTTGCGCGTATTGATGATCGAATCGGCATGCCATTCCTGCGCCTTGAGATGCTTCGGCTGCACGATGTGCAGGGCGGAATGGTCATAAACCGGATAATGGCCGACCAGGCTTTGGATAATCCCCTTCACCTGCGGCAGATTGAATACCTGCTGCATGTACTGGGAATTCTGCCAATATCCCCGCTGCTTGACGCGTCCGCTGCGCTGCTCCTCATCCACCAGCCTGTTCAGCTCATCCGGCACAAGGTTCTCAATATGCAAATAACCGTCGGTGACGAAGGAGGCCATTTGCCTGGCTGTCAGCAGATGCTCTATGCCCACGGGCTGCGGCTTCTGCTCAGACTTCAGCTCGCTTCCAATGATGTTCATGATACTGCAACTCTCCTCTCAAGCACATATTCATAGGGCAGATGACCGCTCTCATGCTCCGCTCCCCTTAGATAAGTGGGAGCAGGAGCCAACTGAATGACAAACCAGCCGTTTCTCATGGCATCGATGACCGATTTATAGGGAGGCTCATTCTGATCCCCCGTATTCATCTGCAGCTGGCCGGCAGGCAGCGCGCCGTCGTATAACGCCCAGGCCACCGTATGGGAATCCAGATCGGGCATAGCAAGATGAAGAATCAACAACTGCTGTCTTTCATTGGCCATAATGCGTATATCCTCCTCTATGGGCAATCCCCAGGCATGGGGACTGCCGCCTTATTCAAGTTGCAATTATGCAAAAAATGATCTTGTAACGATCATATGCCTGAACTTCTGGTTGTATCCTTATTTCGTGCCTTCATAAGCGGTCTGCATAAGCTCGAGGTAGCGCTTCAGGTTCAAGTTGTCCAAGCCTTTGACGTAAGCATCCCAATCCTTGTCGAGATCCTTGGCTCCCGTGACGAATTGCAGAGCGTTCTGATCGATATAGTCCTTGATATTCGTCTTCATCATCGCCACTTCATCGGCTGTCGCCGGATCGATCCAGATTGCCCAATGCGGGAACAGGTTCTCCGGCTGCTTGCCGTCATAGAGTTCTGTCGCCTGCTGCAATCTGCGCTCATAGCCTTCGGAGGAATAGATATCATCGGCCGCTACCCAGCTGTCCCTGTACTCCTTCGGATTGTAATATTGCGCCATTGCACCCCAGCTGGTGTTATGCGGCTTCTCATCCTTCTTGAGCGGAATGGTGGTGAAGTAAGGAGCAACCGCTTCGTTAATGGCTTTCTCGCCCTCGGCAGGCTTTCTCCAATCCACCCCTTCCTCGCCAAAGTTGGCACGAAGATTCCCTTCCGGCGTCATCATATAATCGACTAATTTAATCGCCGCGATCTGGGCTTCTTCGCTTGCCTTGTTCGTCAGCACGAAGGTGGCGCCGGGATCGCTTGGATAGTTGTAAGTGGCAAAAGAAGCCTTGGGTCCCTGCAGCGGTGCCACCGGATCGTAATCCGCTCCGTAAGGGGCATCGTTGCCCGTGGTCACGAAGATGCCCGGATGCATCGCCTCACCGGCGCCAAGGATTTGAATCTCCGCATTGTCGCCGATTTTCTTGTAGGCTTCGCCATTCTGCGTAAAGGCTCCCGGATCGATCAGACCCTCGTCATACATCGACTTGACGAAAGCAAGGCCTTCCTTCCACTCGGGCTTGTTGGCCGCAATATCCACTTTGTCGTTGTCCAGCAGCAGATAGGTTCTGTCGTCGTCATAGATGAAGCCGTTCATAAAGTAAGGAATAATATGCTCACCGGACTCTCCGTTGGCGCCGCTAAGCGGCACTTCATCCGCCTTGCCGTTGCCATTGGGATCCTGCGTTTTGAATGCTTTCAGCACGGCTTTGAACTCTTCGGAGGTCGTCGGCATCTCAAGGCCAAGCTTATCGAGCCATTTGGTATTCAGCCACATTTTGTTCGGGAAGGAACAGTGGTAGCATTCGATCAGCTGGGAAAGCCCGTAAATATTGCCGTCCGGCGCGGTATTCATCGCCTTGTAGAACGGATATTTATCCATAGCCGCTTTGATATTCGGGGCATATTTGTCAATCAGATCGTTGAGCGGGAGAACGACGCCCTGCTGGGCGAAACGAAGCAGGTCCGTCTGCGAGAAGCGGTCTACCCACGGGATCAGCATGTACAGGTCGGGATAGTCGCCGCTGGCAAGCGAGATTTGTCTTTTCTCAGCTGCGCCATCATACGGAATGGTCTGCCATTCAAACTGGATGTTGAACTGCTTTTCCGCTTCTTTGGTGAAGGAATTGGTTGTGAAATCCGTTTCGGGGTTTTGTTGGGCGAAAATCGAAATCTTAACCGGAGCCCCCGCCGCATCGCCGCTGCCGGCATTTGCATTGCCTTCCGCAGCCGTACCGCCTGCATTGGCGCCATTTCCGTTATTGGCGGCGCCACCGCCGTTTTCCTTGGAGCAAGCAGCCAGCACCAGCGTACAGACAAGCATGAGTGACACGATCAAAGCCATCTTCTTTTTCACTCTAATCCCTCCCGTTTGTGTAATCATAAGTCCCCCTTTACACTTACATACAAACTCCCCCTCTCAAGGCCATTCGCCTGATTCGTCAGCCCTTAACGGAGCCGATCAGCATGCCCTGCACAAAGTAGCGCTGAACGAACGGATAGATGATGAGCACGGGCAGGCTGGCGACGACAATCAGGGAATATTTCATCAAATCCGCCATTTGCTGGCGTTTGAGCATTTCCGAAGCCTCCATATTGCCGGTAGCGGTATTGAGGATCAGAATGTTGCGCAGCACCAGCTGCAGCGGATGAAGCGCTTGCGACTTCAAATAGATCAGGGCGTCGAAGTAAGCATTCCATTGACCCACGGCATACATCAGCACCAGCACCGCAATGATGGGCTTCGACAGCGGGATGACAATACTCCGCATAAATCTCAGATCGCTGCAGCCATCCATCTCGCTCGCTTCCACCAGCTCGTCCGGGATGGAGGATTGGAAGAACGTCCGGGTTATAATGACCTGCCACACCCAGATGGCCTGGGGAATAAGCAGCGCCCATCGGGTATCGATCATGCCAAGCTGCTTGACCACCAGATACATCGGGATCAAACCGCCGGAGAAAAGCATGGTGAATACAATGAAAATCATCAACGCATTGCGCCCGAAGAACGATCTGCGCGACAGCGGATATGCCAGAACAACCGTCAACGACACGCTTATGAGCGTCCCCGCGATGACATAGAACAGGGAATTCCCATAGCCCGTAAGCACCTGGGAGTTCTCCAGAACCGCCTTGTAGCCGACCAGGGAAAAGTCAATCGGGAACAGCCATACGCGGCCGGACGATACGGCATTCGGACTGCTGAGCGATGAGCTGAAGATATAAATAAGCGGGTACAATACAACGAGCAGTACGGCTATCAGCAGGATATAGACGATTGTCAGAAAGATCCGGTCCCCTAGAGATTCCCGGATGCGGACTCGGCTGGTTTGCATCTTTGGATACTCCTCTCTCTTACCAGAGACTATTATTGGATATACGGCGTGCCAGTGCGTTGACCAGCACAAGCAGTATAAGATTGATGACGGAGTTGAATAATCCGACTGCGGTAGCGAAGCTGAAGTTGGCATTGAGCAGCCCGATTTTGTACACATAGGTGGCTATGATTTCGGATGTGCTGGTGTTGAGCGGATTCTGCAGCAAATAAATTTTCTCGAAGCCGATCGCCATAATATTGCCGACGGACAGGATCAGGATAATGACAGCCGCCGGCAGCAGCCCCGGAATGTCAATATGAAGGATTTTCTGCATTCTGGACGCGCCGTCAACCCGGGCAGCCTCGTAGAGCGCAGGGTCCACACCCGCAAGCGCCGCCATATAGATGACTGCGGAATAACCGGCCGTTTGCCATACATCCGACCACACATACACCGACCGGAAAATCCCGGGGTCACCCAGAAAGTTCACCGGCTCCATTCCCATGTTCTGCATGAGTATATTGAGAATGCCAAGCCGCGGGGATGTCAGAAGCATAATGATAGAGACCATCACGACGGTAGAAATAAAATAAGGCGCATACGTTACCAGCTGCACGGCGCGCTTGAAGAAGCCGCTGCGAATTTCATTAAGCCCCAGCGCCAGCAGAATGGGTATCGGGAAGGCGACAACCAGATGATAGAGGCTTATAATCAGCGTGTTTCGTATCAGCACCCAGAAGACCGGATTGTCAAAAAACAGCCTGAAATGCTTGAACCCCGCCCATGGACTTCCCCAGATCCCTTTAACAATGCTGTAATCCTTGAAAGCAATGACCGCATTAAGCATGGGGACGTACTTGAATATGATGAAAAAAAGTACAGGGGGGATAATGAGCAGGTAAAACTGCCAATGTCTTCTAAAGCTTCTTCTGGCGTCAGCACGAAGCTTTGCCCCTCTTAAGGCGGTCGTTTTTTTTCCAGGCTGCACAGCCCTAACCGTTTCCATGGATTCCCTCCTCATCGTCTTTTTCGTTATCGTGCATACCGTTTTTCATAGAGAAAGGCGGGCAGCTGGAAGGCATGCTGCAACCCGCTGCAATCCCATTCGAAATGGTAGCGCTTTCTTTACGCAAATATTACGGGTTAGCAAGCACCTGCGTAAAGGTACAGTTGAGAAATCGGGGTACAGCAGCATGCTGTACCCTGATTTTTCCAGTGTACGTATTGCTGAAAGATGCGGCTGCAGCCTGCCATGGTGGCACATGACCAGATTTGTGACGGACCGCATGCCGATGAATGGGGTCATAGGCAAGACCATACGCGAGGAACCGGAATACCCACTGTTAACCGGATGAGGCTTGAGGCTTCATCCAATCGGGAAGCAGGCATATAAACCATTCGAAAGCTTTGCAGGCGGGCATTGGCAATAAGTCAATCTTGCGGCGCCGCAGCACGGTTTTTCCTGCTTGCGGGGCCTTCAACCGGGGCAGGGGGACATGCAGGCAGGTTTTTCCTTGCTGGGGCAGCCCGTTTAGGCCTGGCTGGGTTCCGGATCCGCGCCGCAGCACGGTTTTACCTGCTTGCGGGGCCTTCAACCGGGGCAGGGGGACATGCAGGCAGGTTTTTCCTTGCTGGGGCAGCCGTTTAGGCCTGGCTGCCTCCGGACCAGCGCCGCAGCACGGTTTTACCTGCTTGCGGGGCCTTCAACCGGGGCAGGGGGACATGCAGGCAGGTTTTCCCTTGCTGGGGCAGCCGTTTAGGCCTGGCTGGTTCCGGATCCGCGCCGCAGCACGGTTTTACCTGCCGAACGATCATCAATGCAGTGGGTTCATTCTTAACCGTTTAAGAAAAAAACCCGACCTGATGGGGTCGGGCTCACGATGGGGAATGGTTATTCATTTGTGGATTTGCGGTATAGACTGGGGGAAACGCCCAGGACGCGCTTGAACGCCCTGCGAAAGGAGTGAGAGCTGTTATAGCCAACCTGAACAGCAATCTCATCAATTGTCAAATTGGAGTCAAACAGCAGGCCGGAAGCATGCTTGATCCGGATTTTCTCCAAATAATCCGAGATAGGCTCACCGGTCTGCTCTTTATAGAGCTGGGAAATATATTTCTCCGGCCTGCCAACCGAGTCGGCGATCTGGTATAGAGACAGATTTGCGTCTCCGTACCTTGCTTCAACGGATTTTCTTATTTTGTCCACCGTTTCATTTTCTTTCTCGGTCTTCTTCCTTACGATGAGCTCGCAGATTTGTTCAATAATTTCTTCCAGCTCGCTGCGTACCTGCTCGACGCCTTCCGACAGCATGATCTGAACAGTCCGGTTCTTCAGGTGCTCGGATTCATCCGGATCCTGAATCACCTTCTGATCGATCAGCTTCAGTATCGTCCCTTTGATCTCCCCGATGAGCTGCTGCGACATTTCCGCGGACAAGCCGCGCTCGGCGAAGTTCTGTACGAAGATCTGATCCACGATCCGCTTGGCTTCCAGGGTTTCCCCTACCTTCAAGGCGCTCAAGAGACGCATTTCCTGATCAATCGGATAATAATAGGTTGTGGTTTCCTTCCAGGTCTCGTGATACCAGGTAATACTTCCGTCACTGCTTGCGGCGGCCCCGTAATCCATCGCCCGTCTTGCCTCCTCGAACGATCGGCTGATATCGGATAGGCTGTGGAAGGAGGAGCCTACGGATACCGAGATGGATATGCGGTATTCCGTTTCCAGAGTCGCTCTGAGCCCGGCGATCTTCTTCTCGTAATCCTTCCGCTGTTCCGTGCCCGGCTCCGAGGCAAATGTGCTGATCACCGCGATTTTGTCGGAATCCATATCGGTTATGGCTGCTGCGGCATCAATCGTACGCATGGTTTGTGTAATCAGGAGACGTGCGGCCTGCAGCTCATTAAGAATCTCTTCCGTATTCATGCCGCTGTAGCCGTTAATCCGGATCATGCCGACATAACCGTAATCGCCTTGAAATTCCGTGCCCGACTGTGAAGAGGCGGCCCGGATTTCGTGCAGCGAATGGAACTCTCCCCGGAGAATCCGCTTCATGAAGGCATCCCGCACAAGCGGAATCTGCCGGTTCAATTCCGTTTCCAGCAGCCGGTTGTCGCTTATCAGACTCGAAATATTGCCGTGCAGGAAATCATAATCATTGTAAGCGACATACGAGTCTTGACCGATTTGCTCCCGCACAATGCGGACGAGCCGGTTGATAGGCGTGCTGTTGCGGTAAGCCAGGAGCAGACAGATCAATAGACCAATCACAAGCGCGACAACCGTAACCGTCCACGTAATATGCTGAATCTTGTCGGCCTGCTCCATCAGAGCCTTTCGCGGAATGCCGGCAACATAGACCCAGCCGTTGCTCTCCGAGCGGACGGTTATCCGCAGCGTATCATCGATGAATTCCTGGGTCTCCATCTCCTCGGGCGTTGTCTTTAGCCCCAACTGGTCAATCTGCTCATTGTCGATTCCCGCGGAAGCGAGCGGCTTCCCATCCTTGTCCGTTATATACGCCCAACCCCCGTATTGGCTGGAGAAGCTCATCAGCATGCTGCTGATCTTGGACTCATCGATGACCACAACTACCGTTCCGCTCGGTTTGGTGAAGCTGTTCAGCGGGAGGGACTGAATATAGGTCATGACGAAGGATTCCGTCTTGTTGCGGATATACGAGCGCAGAGGCAGAATCGTATCCTGATGGCTCGTCTGAATGATCGTCTTCTTCCATTCATCGAACGAGAGACCGCTGTAATAGTTTTGCTCATAATAATGAAGCGGACGGTAATAGATGGTTGCGGGGGTCAGCACAACGTCATAATTGTTCAGATAAATATAATAGTTTTGCAGAAAATCATTGGTCTTGTCGTAATAGGATACATCCCGCCAGGTCTTCCATAACCCATAAATATTATAAGAGTCCTTCTTTACATTTTCATTCATGATCAGCGCGATATCCTGGTTAATGGCCAGCTGTCTGGTGAAATTCTGCACCTCAGCCATCCGTCTCTCCAAAATATCCTTGCTTTGCTTGAGCAGCAGCAGGCTCGTGTCAATTGAATTCTTCTCAGCGGCGTCAATAGAAGTCCGATACGTGATATATCCCGCTATATTCGGAATGATCAGAATGATGAGATAGGATAACAGAAATCTTCTGAACGTTTTGGAAAACCTGGTTTTCATCATTTAGCCGCCCCTTATTTTTGAAAGCGATTCCATTTTCATGGTCAATGGTGGGTCTTCCCCGCGAGGTTATAAATTTACTTTACAACAGGTTGCGGAGCTAGGCAAATGCGGCTTAACCCCGCCACGCAGCGCCGCATCATGCTCCTGCAGCTGAAATTCAGGCATCGACTGGCTGGCGCAAAAGAAAAACTCCCCCGGCTCAGGAGGAGGTTGAGTCAGGGTCACTTTCATCCTGTACGGTCAGCACAAGCTTGCCGATGTTTTTGTTTTCTTCCATGCGCCGGTGGGCTTCGCCGACCTCCTCCAGCGGATAAACGGTGTCAATAATGGGTTTCAGACTCCCGTCGGCAAAAGCAGGCAGGGAATCCCGGACAAAATCGCGCGTTAGCTGCGTCTTATATTCGACGCTCCGCGTGGAGAGCAGCGTTCCGATGATGGTGATCCGCTTGGCGTAAATCGCCGCCAGGTCTACATTCTCCACCTTGGAGCCGCCAAGCGAGCTGATCAGCACCATCCGGCTGTCGACAGCAAGGCTGGCGATATTCCGCTCCCAATAGGAAGCGCCGATAAAATCAAGAATGAGCTGGACTCCCTGTCCCCCTGTTGCCCGCCTAACTTCCTCGTCAAAGGAAGATTGCTTGTAGTTAACCGCAATGTCGGCGCCAAGGCTCCGGCAGACCGTCAGCTTCTCGTCGGTTCCCGCAGTGACAATGACCTTGGCCCCCTTATGCTTTGCAAGCTGAATGGCAGCCGTCCCTACTCCGCTTGCTCCTGCATGAATCAGCACCCATTGACCGGCCGCAAGACCGCCCTGCCAGAACAGGGTTTGATAGGCCGTCAGGAATACTTCGGGAATGGCCGCCGCTTCCTCGAAGGACAGCCTGTCAGGGATGCGCATCGCCATCTCCCCGGGAATGACGGCATATTCCGCGTATCCTCCGCCGGGAAGCAGCCCGAATACGCGGTCGCCAGCCTTCCAGCCTTCGCAAGCCGCTCCCGCCTGCTCAACTACCCCCGACATTTCCAGACCCAGAATCGGGCTTGCGCCTGCAGCTGCCGGATAAAGCCCCCTGCGCTTGAGAATATCCGCCCGGTTGATGGCCGCGGCTTTTACGCGGACCAATAGCTCGCGATCCGCGGGAGCCGGCTTCGGGTACTCCCCTGCCTTCAATTGTTCGATCCCTCCGGGCTGTTCAACTATTATTGCTCTCAATAGGACATCCTCCTTGATTCATAATCGGGACATATCGATGCGTTATCCCCCGTGTCGAGCTCATGGTGCTTGAGTGTTTTCTTTTTTAGTTTAGCACTCAAGTATCGACGACTCAATTTTCCCTGGGAAACTTGACTGCCCCTGACGGCCGGGCAAATCTTCATCAAACAAGAAGAAACGGCCTGAGCAGGAAGAGAAGCATCTCCCGCTCAAACCGTTTCTTTGATTAACATGATTGACTATTAAGCCCTTGAATCACCTTCTTTGTTAAGCCCGGACAACAGCTTTGCCTGAATATCCGGCTGCACGTCGACAGAAATTGGACCGTCCGGAAGGGCTCACCCCAGCTCTTGATAAAATTTCCTGAACTTCCCCGGAGGACAGCCTACCTGCCGGCGAAAAAGACTGGAAAAGAATGTAGGATCCTCATAGCCCACCAGAATCGCAATCTGAATGACCTTCTCATCGCTTTCCATCAAATATTGCTTGGCCCGGTTAATGCGGATTTCATGCACACGCTCCGTGAGCGTCTGTCCTGTTTCTCTTTTGAAAATACGATTCATTTGACGCGTGCTTATATTAAATAGTTCACATATGGAGGATATGGACAATTTTTCGGCATAGTGATGCTCGAGAAAGCCGTTAACCCGGCGTGTTAATATCCGGTTGTGACTGCTCCGCTGGAGCCTGGGTTCCGGCTGGAAGGATGTATTCTGGCTTTTGTAGCGCGACAACAGCACCAGAAGCTCCAGCACCAGAATTTTAATCAGGGTATGATGGTTGGCTTGCTTGAATTTCCACTCCAGCTGTATGCAATTCAGCAGTGATATGGCGCGCATGCTATCCTGCTTTTTGAGATTCAACCGGTTATAGCGGCGCTCCCCTTTATTCAACAAGGAGTGAACATATGAACAGTCCATTAAGGTTGTGATTTCCAGCTGCCGCAATAAACTCTCCTTGATGAACTCGGAGTTAAACTGGCATTTGATCATTTCAAATGGTTTGCCTTGTCCTACCTCATACCTGTGAGTTTCACCCGGATTGATAATAATGACATCACGAGTATGGATATCATAACATTCCCCTTCACAAATATACCTCGCATCGCCCTGTACGATAAAAACCAGCTCAACAAAATCATGCTCCTGCATCGATGGACTATTATGTTGATCCAGAAAAACACGGGAGATCGAGAAGGGTAATTTATGTTCATCCAAATATGAATGATTCGAGTAATTGAGCATGCCAACTCCCCTTTGCATAAGTATGCTGAAGTTTGAGTAGTGAACACTCACCCGGATTGTACGATCACTCCATTAATTGAATGACTTGAATCTGCTTGCCTCTTAGTTGATTTATTATATCCGGACTGGTCTTGGCATCAGTGATCAGATGATGAATACCCTGCCAGCCGTTTACAGAAACGAAGGACTGAATGTCGAATTTGCTGTAGTCTGCCAATACATACACTTCTTCAGCCATCTGCATCATTTTTTTCTTGATCCTCGCCTGCATTTCATTGGATTCGCTGATCCCGCGTTCCAGATGCACACCCTTGCAGGAGATAAAGGCTTTATTCACATGGAAATCATCCACTGTTTTTTCAGCGATCGGACCCACGAAGGACAGCGAATGCGAGAGCATAGTACCGCCTGTATTGAAGACCTGAATATTCTTCTTCATGCTGAGCTCCAGACTCACCTTGAGTGAGTTGGTGATGACGGTTAACGGAATGTCAGGCAGCTTCGAGGACATGTACCAAGCCGTTGTGCTCGCATCCAGAACAATTCGCTCATGAGGTGCGATGTGCTGGATAGCCGCTTCGGCAATTTTGCTTTTTTCCTTGATATTGGTTATCTCCCGTTCCTTGTAGGAGATTTCCGGCGTATACGTTCGAATCCCTAGCGCTCCCCCGAAGCTGCGGTAGAGTCTGCCTTCGCTTTCCAACCTGCCCAAATCCCTGCGGATCGTTTCCTCCGTTACCTGGCATAATTCGCTGAGCTCCGTTACCCGAACGCTCCCGCGCTCATTGACCAGGTCGACAATCCGCTGGTATCTCACAGCAGCAAGCATGATTTCATCACCCCTTGATCTCCTCTGCATTCATGGCCGCCCGCTTATATCTGGTGTAATAAATCAGGTATATACCGACACCTCCGATGCAGATCAGGATAGTCCAGCCCAGCGCATCCAATATCACGGATCGAACAAGGACGGAAATCAGCCGAATAACAGACCATATGAGCATCTGGATGCCGATCACGAGCCAGACGCGGCGAAACAGGCAGCCTGCCAGGTAGCTCTTGTGATAGACATGCTGTACAAAGAATACGCAAGCGAGCCATAGAATACCCAACAAAAGAAAGGAAAAGTTGTCAATCGCACGCCATGCTGAAGGATTGATATTGAAGACGATCAGCAAACTGGAAATCAAATCACGCAGCTCGAACCACAGATAAATCCCCAGAGCACTTGTCGCAAAGGATAGCAAATAAGAATAAATGCCCGCCTTTGCCTGTCTGTTACTCCTTTTCAAAAACTCATCCATGGGAGGATTGATCCTCCCACTTCATCCTGACCGAATCGAGCAGCATAAGCGTATAGGCTCTTGTTTCTTCACTATCGACAAGCCGTGTTTTTCTTAAATACAGGGAAAGCCGCCTCAGTCTTCTTACATAACTTCTTTTCGCCGCCTCCTGCAGCTTCCGGGACTTCACATGGTCTCCTCGCTGATGCAGCTTCATAATCCGCCCGTTATACCTGGCCTTCCATTGCTCAGGAATATCATTCAGCGTTGCTATCCGCTCCAGCTGCTCATGCTTGCTGACGACAAGTACGCCGGTTATGGTTCTGAGGTACCATAGCAAACCTGCCATGGCCAGTCCCAGAAGAATAAGAAAGCCAAGGATGGTAATTAGAATAGGCGTCATAAATGATCAACTCCCCTCAAGCTGAGTTCTCCAGCGAAATGACAGGCGGAGTAATGACCCTCATCCACCTTGACCCAGGGCGGACTTTCTTTCTTGCAAACATCCTGGGCATAGGGGCAGCGCGGATGAAAATAACAGCCGGACGGAGGATTGGCGGGATTGGCCACCTCCCCCGCAAGGATAATCCGGTTGGATTTCTTCCGGGGATCCGGTATCGGTTTGGACGACAAGAGCGCTTCCGTGTAGGGATGCATGGGACGGTTGAACAGCTCCCTGGTGCCGGCTGTTTCCACCATCTTGCCGACATACATGACGCCGACCCGATTGGAAATATGCTGAATGACACCAAGATCATGGGAAATAAACAAATAGCTTAAATTCAGTTTGGCTTGCAAATCCTGCAGCAAATTAATGATTTGGGCCTGCACGGATACATCGAGGGCGGATACCGCTTCATCACACACGATAAACTTGGGATTCGTGGCCAATGCACGGGCAATACCGATCCGCTGTCTTTGCCCTCCGCTGAAAGCGTGGGGATATCTCTCCATGTGGCGGCTGTTTAGCCCGACGAGCTCCATCAGCTCGCGAACGCGTTCCTTCAGTTCGTCTCCGCTGGCCAGGTTATTGCATACCAGGGGCTCCCCCACGATATTCAGTACGGTCATTCTTGGATTAAGCGAAGAATAGGGATCCTGGAAGATAAGCTGCATATCTCTTCGTATCGCACGCAGGCTCTTGGTATCAAGCTTCGTAATATCGACCATTTGCCCATTGCGCTTTTGAAACTGCGCTTCGCCCGAGGTCGGTTCAATAGCCCGCAAAATACAACGGCCCAGGGTTGTTTTACCACAGCCTGACTCCCCGACCAAACCAAAGGTTTCCCCGGGACCTATAGACACGCTCACATCGTCAACCGCTTTGACATAGCCGACCGTCCGCTGAAAAAAGCCTTTTGTAATCGGAAAATACTTCTTCATCCCCTTGACGTCCAGAACCCGTTCCAATGTTTCCATAGCCGCCTCTTCTCCTCTACTCCAGGTTTACTTCAGCCAGCACACATCTGACGCGATGCCCTTCCTTCACTTCAATCAAGGGAATGTCCTCCCGATTGCATACCCCATCGATCGCATGCTTGCACCGTGTATAAAAACCGCATCCCGCCGGAAGATTCATCGGAAAAGGTACTGTTCCTTCAATGGATTCAAGCCGCTCATTTTCTCTATTAATGGTTGGTATCGAATTAAGCAGAGCCTTTGTATAAGGATGCTGCGCTCCATGGAATAAGGTATCGACATCTGTATATTCCACAACCTTGCCCAGATACATGACCGCCACCTCATCCGACATCTCGGCAATGACCCCAAGATCATGCGTGATAAAGACGACAGACATATTATTCCTGGCCTTAAGCTCATTAATTAAATACAGAACCTGCGCCTGTACAGTCACATCCAGCGCAGTTGTAGGCTCATCGGCGATCAATATCGAGGGCTTGCAGGAGAGCGCCATCGCGATCATCGCCCGCTGTCTCATTCCTCCTGATAATTGATGGGGATATTCGTTCATCCGCTGCTCCGCATTGGACATCCCGACATTTTTCAGGGTCTGAATAGCAATTTCTTTAGCTTCCTCCTCATTATTGGTAATATGAAGCATTATGGCTTCCATAATCTGATTCCCAATCGTATGAATGGGCGAGAACGCCTTCATCGGTTCCTGAAAAATCATAGCAATTTCGCCGCCCCGAATATCGCGGATATCCTTTCCCACTGGATCAAGCTTGACCAGATCCGTAACTCTGGCCTGATCATGATCCTTCTTCCTGCTCAGCAGAATTTGTCCTTCCACTTTTCCCGGCTTGGGTACGATGCGTAATAATGCCTGGGAGGTCACGCTTTTCCCGCAGCCGCTTTCACCGACGATCCCGAGCGTTTTCCCCCGCTTAATCGTTAAATCCACGCCATCCACTGCTTTCAGAATACCCTCATCCAGATGAAAATGTGTGGTGAGATCCTTCACTTCCAGAACGATATCCCCGCTAACAACCATGGAAAGCCTCCTCTACTTGTAGGGATCTGCCGCATCACGCAGGCCGTCACCCAGAAAATTGAACATTAGTACGGCAATGACAATGAAGATAGCGGGTATCAGCAGCCACGGATGATGCGCAAGCGTCTCCAGGTTCTGCGAGTCCTGCAGCAGCACGCCCCAGCTGACGACTGGCGCCTGAAGCCCCAATCCCAGAAAGCTAAGCGATGTTTCCCCGATTATCGTCGCAGGAATCGATAGCGTTGTACTGACAATAATATAGCTGGCAAAGGACGGAAGAAGATGCTTGCGGATAATGCGTATATCCGTAGCGCCCGAGAGCCGGGCCGCCATTGTAAAATCCTCTTCGCGCAAGGAAAGAATTTTCCCCCGCACCACCCGGGCAAGACCCGTCCAGCCGATAACGGAGAAGATGATGATCATCCCGAAGTAAATTTGCAGCGCTGTCCAGTCCCTCGGCAGCGCCGCTGCGAGCGTCATCCATAAGGGAATGGTGGGAATACAGATCAACAAGTCAATTGTCCGCTGAATGATGGTGTCGGTAACCCCGCCCAAATAACCGGAGAATCCGCCCAGGAGCAGCCCAAGGATAAGGGTAAATACAATACCAAGCAGCCCGAAGGAAAGAGAAATTCTGGATCCATAAATAATCCGCGACAACATATCCCGGCCAAGCTGATCTGTACCAAGCGGAATGAATGCCTCATTGGAATCCTGAAGGCCGATCAGATGAATGTCCGATTGAATAAACCCCCACATTTTATAAGGCTCGCCTTTGACAAAGAAGGAAATCGGATACTTCCGCGATGTATCCTCAACAAAGGTGCGGCGGAAGGTTTCCACATTCATTTCTTCTTTGAGGCCATAGACGAAGGGCTGCAGGCTGAAGCCTTCCTGCTTATCGATGAAATGGATTTTTTGCGGCGGAGCATTTTTATATTCAGGATACCGTAAGGCCGGAACGCCTGGTGCCAGGAATTCACAGAAGATGGCTGCCAAATAAAAGAGCAGAAGAATAATGGCTGCAGCGACCGCCATTTTATGCTTTTTAAATTTCCACCACATGAGCTGCCATTGAGAGGCTACTTCCACATTTTCAAGCCTGCTTTTTTTGTCGGGCCTTGGCTTCCTGTTCCTCCGAAATCTGCTCGATAGCTGGGTGATCGCGCTCATTCAGTGCCTCCTCCATATCTAATCCTCGGATCCAGTGCCGCCAGCAGAATATCCGAGAGAAGCGTCCCAATTACGGTCAATACACTAATAATGAGCAGGAAGCTGCCGGCCAGATACATGTCCTGGAACATAAGCGCCTTGAGCAGCATCGGTCCTGTTGTAGGCATATTGAGCACGATGGAGACAAT
The DNA here is from genome assembly GCF_056269255.1 of Paenibacillus sp. JT31N17. Lineage (NCBI taxonomy): Bacteria > Bacillati > Bacillota > Bacilli > Caryophanales > Paenibacillaceae > Paenibacillus > Paenibacillus sp. JT31N17. Next base: position 88,069 of record NZ_JBWDNP010000016.1, on the reverse strand, counting down.
CGCTTCACCGGAAATCAGCGCGGGAAGAGTCCATCCTATGGTACTGATTAAGGGATTAACCGCCATACGGACTGGATATTTAAATAGCAGCTTACGCTCAGAGACGCCTTTTGCCCTGGCTGTGATCACATACTGCTTGCTGAGCTCATCGAGCAGCATTCCCCTGGTGACACGGATGAGGCCTGCTGTTCCGCTCATCCCGATTACAACGACGGGCAGCGCAAGTCTTGGGAGCATATTCAACACTTTATCGATACTCCAGGGCGCATCCTGATACTCCGGCGAGAATAAGCCCGTTATGGATATCCCGGTCTGGGCAAAAACCGCATAAACAATGATCAAGGCGATAAGAAAACCGGGAACAGCAAGACCGATAAAGCCGATAAACGTAAATACATAATCCATAACCGAATATTGCCTTGTTGCTGAATAAATGCCAATCGGTATGGCGAGGATCCACACGAAAATAAGCGAAATAATGGATATGGTCATGGTCAGGGCCAACCGCTCGCCGATCACCTCCGTTACCGGCATGTTCCATTGGAAGGAACGCCCTAAATCTCCGTGCAGAATGATATTCTTCATCCATACCAGATACTGCATGTACATAGGCTCATCAAGACCATACTGCAGCTTCAAATTAAGAATGGCACTGTCATTCACATCCGTACCGGATAGCTTTAAATTGGCAATGTATGTGGTCAGGAAATCGCCCGGCGGCAGTTGAATGATGACAAACACAATAATACTGATGGCGACCAGCAGCGGAATGAGTTGAAGAACCCGATAACCGATATAATTTAACAAGCACTTTCCTCCTTCATGCCAAGCATTCCTGCCTCTTGTTATTCCAGGTCAATGTTTGAGAGAACCCAGCCCCTACTAAAACCCGCCGGGCTCTCTCATGCGGACATCCGTCTAGTTACCGAACCAGAACTGTTCCCCGCTAAAGTTTGCGGCAATAGCAAAGGACTCCTCAGTTGGAACATTATGCAGCTTGGAATTGACGATCAATGGCTGCTTCACTTCTTCAATCGGGACGAAATACCAGTTCTTCTCTACAAAGTCCGACCTGATTTGCGCAAAAATTTTCTGTGCCTCTGCCGGCGCCGCAGCCGCCGCGGTGTCAATTTGAGTGAATAGGGCTTTTACTTCGGCCGGCGGCTCCACACCCTCCTTGCCGCCAGTTGTGCGCCATCTTTCCCAGGCTGGCGCCCAGTTTCCGATACCCCAGTCGCCCATATACCACAGGGGGGTATGTGTCCAGATCATGGTCGCCCGAAGCTCATTTGCGGTGTTGCGGGTGGTCCAGAGGGCTTGGTCAATGGTTTTCATCGTTACATTCAACCCCAGCGCCTTCCACATTTCGACAACAAGCTGTGTCATGGGAACGATATCCGGAGCCTGTGCCCCTACCTCAAAGGGAATCGTAAATTTCTTGCCGTCCGGGGCCGTGCGTATTCCGTCAGCGCCCTTCTTCATCCCCATCTCATCAAGCAGTTTATTTGCTTCATCGACATTGAAGGTTGGATCAGCGATAACGGACGGTGCGGCAAAGCCATAATAGATGGCATCGATAATCTCATCCCGGTCCAATGCCATATTGAGCGCTTTGCGGAAACGTACATCCTGCACAACACTTTGCCAGGATTTATCATCGAAGGTCATATTAAGGAAAATATCCGTTGGCGTGACATGCATATTGGCAAGTAAAGCCCTGTAGCCGCTTTTTTCATTTTCCTTATACAGGGGCATTTTGACCAATGCAGCCGATTCACGGGAAAAATCCACTTCGCCGGCAATGGTTTTCAATGAGACCATTTCGATATCCTGCACCATGGTGCTCACAATCTTATCGATGTATGGAAGCTGATTCCCTGCCGTATCTACTTTGAAATAATAAGGATTTCTCTCGAAAGTAGCGGTTGTCTCAGTACTTTTCACAAAAACCCACGGATACAAGACAGGAAAGCCGATGGCCTTTTTACTCGTCAGTTCTCCGCTGGTAATGTCCTTTTCATTGAACAGCTTCGCCCACTCGCCAGGCTGGAACCCGGCTTTCTTAATTAAGGGCTCCAATTTATCAAGCGGTGTGTATTTGGTATGGAACTGCTTCAGATAATGTGCCGGCTGCAGCAGTTCGGAGTAGCCTCTCCAGCCTTGAATGGCTAGACGGATTGCAAGACCGCCATAGGGCCTGTCAAAAACCAGCTTGAAGTTATACTGGTCCGCAATCTCAAGCTTGAACGGCGCGCCTTCCGGAACGCCCCCTCCACGAAGATAAACCGGAAAGATGGGCGTTATGTCCGTATTCAACAGGACATCCTCAACTGTGAATTTGACATCATCCGTTGTAACGGGCTGGCCATCCGACCACTTGAGTCCCTCTCGCATAACAAAGCTGAACGTCTTTTGGTCTTCGCTCATCTTGAAGTCCTTCACCACATTGCCCGTTATTTCTTCTCCAAGGATACCGGGCGTGTTGATGAGAGGCTCATCATTCATAACAAAAACATCGGCATCCCAGTCAACAGCAGAGGTAATGGTTCTTAAAGTGCCGCCATAGGTGCCATTCTCATATTTCAGCAGGCTTGCCGGCATTTCATTGGTGATCTTGTAATCCTTCGGAAGGCGGTCTTTGACAGGTGGCAGGGATTTGTCATTCAGAAAAGGAGATTGATTGAACTCGGTAATCTCCTTCAATTCAGCCGTCTCTGCCGGTTCAGCCACTACAGGTGTCTGTTCCGTGTCGGCATTGTTTGAGGGGGTCTTGTTCTCTTCGGCTGCAGGGGTATTGACAGTCGTTGCAGAATCCTCACAACCAGCTAATAATACAATAGCCGCGAGTATTATTGAGAGGATGATCAAACTCGTTTTCCTCATCTTTTGCCCTCCATTTTTGAAAATGTTTGAGTTTTTTTATTGCAGCCTTACACTGTTCCACTATAAAATTTGATTATTTATCCTTCTTCAACCTCCCTCCATCCTCCTAAAATAAGTATAAATTTACATGTAAACGTTTTCTTTTTGCCTATTTTAGAATAATGGGTTGAAACGTATCTGACATCGTCTACTAAGACATTTTTATAGTCTATTGAGACAACTTTTAACAATTGTCTTGTCCCATAAACGGAAATAATCGGATATAATCGGAATCCGCAGAAGGATACCTTGAGCTTGGGGTCATGGATACGAGGCTCCTGAGAGGGTAAAGCAAATAAGTTCTATAAGAATAAAAAACCCATGGAACGGTGTCATCATGACAACCATTCCATGGGAGAATCAAAAGGATGGGGTACAACACTTAAGCTAAACACGGGGAAACGTTATTATGGGGGAAGTGCATCCGCATGAACCGCTCCATCCTCGCAAGCGCCTCATTCAGCTTCGGCAGTGAAACCGAGTAGGAGCAGCGGATGAAGCCTTCGCCTCCCGGTCCGAACACGCCGCCTCCAACGGCTGCAACTCCGGCTTCCTTCAGCAGACTCAGGGCAAACTGCTCCGAGGTGAGTCCGGTGTGTTTAATAGAAGGAAAAGCATAGAAGGCGCCCTGCGGTTCATGACAAGGCAGGCCAATCTCCCGCAGCCCCTGGACGAACGAGCCCCGGCGCTCCTTGAACGAGCTGATCATGCGGTCCTTCTCCGCATGGCCGCTGCGCAGCGACTCGATTGCGGCAATCTGCCCCAGCACAGGCGCGCAAATGGCGGTGTACTGATGGATCTTGAGCATGGCGGCAATAAGCTCCCGATTGCCGCAGGCATATCCAACCCGCCAGCCGGTCATTGCGAATGCCTTGGAGAATCCGCTGATCACGATCGTCCGGTCCTTCATTCCCGGGAGCGATGCGATGCTGAAGTGCTGCCGGTCATAGGTCAGCTCCGCATAGATTTCATCGGAGATGACAATCAGATTGTTCGCGATCGCAAGCCTCGCAATGGGCAGCCAATCCTCCCTGGACATGACGGCTCCGGTGGGATTGTTCGGGAAATTCACGATGAGCACCTTGGAACGGGGCGTAATCCGCTCCTGCAGAGCCTCCGCCGTCAGCTTGAACTGCCGCTCGGCCGATGTCTCCACCTCGACGACGACTCCCCCATGCAGACTGGCAATCGGCGAATACGCAATATAGCTGGGGGCGCTGAGAAGAACCTCATCGCCGGCACCGATCAATGTCCGCAGGGCCAAATCAACCGCTTCACTGCTTCCAACCGTCACCAGCACCTCGCTCGCGGGGTCATACCGAAGCTGAAAGCTGCTGCCCAGATAACCGGCTATTTCCTCGCGCAGCTCCAGGAGACCGGCATTGGGCGTATACATCGTTCGGCCTTCCGCCAATGCCCGCATGCAGGCCTCTCTGACATGCAGAGGCGTTACAAAATCCGGTTCCCCCACGCCAAGCGATATCGTATCGCTGCCTGCCTCCAGTTCAAAAAACTTGCGGATCCCCGAAAGGGGGATATCCCGTACATGCGGCGTGATAAAATCATTCATGCTCATCGTGTTAACTTCCATTCTCAAACGCTCCCCTTCAGCTCATCATTTGTTTGGCCGTCCCGCCGATTATCCGGATTCCCCTGCCGATATCCTCATCGGATACCCGGGAGAATCCGATCCTCATCGTATTCTGCCCTCCGCCGTCCGTGAAGAAAATATCGCCCGGCGTAAAGATAACGCCCTGCTTCCGGCATGCATCCAGCAGCTCCCTTGTGCTGAAGCCCTCCGGGAATGTGACAAACAGGTGCAGCCCCCCGTCTCCGGAAAGCGAGGTATAGGGAATATGCTCCCGGCAGCAGTGCATCGTCCATTCGTATTTGCGTTTATACTCGGCTCTCGCTTTCTTCAAATACTTCTCCAGATTGCCGTTGTACAGATACTGGTACAGAATCGACTGATCCAGCGTAGAGGTATGAATGCTGCGGGCCCGCTTGACGCTTTCCAAATAATAGATCAGCTCCCGGTCAGCCAGCACCCAGCCTACGCGCAGTCCCGGAAACAGCACCTTGGAGAAGCTGCCGATATAAACCACATTGTTGCCCTGGCCGGCCGCTGCAATGAGCGGCGACACATGAGAGCCCGAGTAACGCAGCTCCTCGTTGAAGCCATCCTCTATAATCGGAATCTGATAGCGCTCCATCAGCTTCATCAGCGCAAGCCTTTTCTCCGGCGACATCACAATGCCCGTGGGATTATGATAAGACGGAACGAAATACGCGCAATCATAGGCACGCTGCGCAAGCGCCCGCTCCAGCTCCCCGAGGTGGATCCCGTCCCGCTCCATTGCGATCCCGGTTATGTCGAACCCGTGCAGCTTGAGGTTCTTGAGCGCCGTATGGTGAGTCGGATTCTCGCAGATCACGGAGCCGCCCGGCCTGCTCAGGGCCGATAATACAATGTCGAAGCCCTCCGTAAACCCGTTCGTGATGAGAATATCCTTGCCTTTCAGATCGACTCCCTTATGATCCATGTAGCGGAGCAAATAATCCATCAGGGGCTTGTAGCCTTTGGCATAACCGTAATTCAGCAGCACATTGCCCTCCACTGACATCCGGTCCAGAAAAGCCCGCTTCACATTATCCAGATCAAACAGCTTCTCGTCGGGCGCAATGCTGGTGAAGGAAATCGTTCCCCTGTCCGCCCGTATGCCGTGCTTCATCAGATCCAGCTCCTCGGCCAGCCGGGCATTCCCGTTCAACCGGGCCGCCCAGTCCATCCGCCAGGATGGAGCTGCCGCACTGGCGTTATCGGCGAGCGCTGCCACGTAGCTGCCTTTGCCCTGAAGCACATAGACGAAGCCGTCCGCCTCCAGATCCGCATAGACCGCCATCACCGTATTGCGGCTGACCTTCAGCAGCCCGCCAAGCTCGCGCGTGGACGGAAGCTTCTGCCCCGCCTGCAGGGCGCCTTTTATTATTAACCGTTTCATGTAGTCCTTTACTTGAATGGCTACCGGACGTTCATCTATGAGTTTAAAATCATTAAACACGGTTCATCGCCCCCATAGCTATCATGGCACAGAAGGAGGGTTAAAAAAAGAACCACGGCCCTGGATTTTTAATCCGGTCGTGGTTCATGCGGTTCGCCCGCTGTATCAACGGTAATTGTGCGAGCTCCGCGTGCGGAAACGTCTTCCGATGCTTCGCAGATGTTACAAGCGAGTTATCTGCTTGTCACTTGGTGAAGAAGCTGTTGTACCCAGCCCTGCCGGTTATTCGCCATTATAGCGAAATAACATAGCCTGACCCGCTGGCAGTCGGGAAGGACAGCGTATCTCCCGATAACTCATATTCGACCTGAGAGCCTGTCGACTGATCGGTGACAGATGGTTGGTGATGTGCAAAAGAAGGATGCTGAATAACCGCCTTCTGCCCTTTTCTTGAACGGATTACCGCTTGCTTCAGCGTCCCCCGCCCCCACTCCATATCAATTACGAAGCCGCCCCTGGCTGCCAGACCATGCACATGCCCGCTTGGCCAGGCGTCCGGAAGAGCCGGCAGGAGCTGCACCGCATGCAGATGGCTTTGCATCAGCAGCTCGTTGACAGCCGAGACCGCCCCGAAGTTGCCGTCGATCTGAAAAGGCGGGTGGGCGTCGAACAAATTCGCATAGACGCCGCCCTGGCTGGCATCCATCGTCACCTCGGACACCGTGGTCACTCTCAAAGCATGGGTCAAGAGCCGGTAGGCCCGGTTTCCGTCCAATAGCCGCGCCCAGAGATTCATTTTCCAGGCAATGCTCCAGCCGGTCGAGAAGTCGCCCCGCGCCTCCAGCGAAACCTTGGCCGCATCCGACAATGCGGGATCCAGCGCAGGAGATATCTGCCTGCCGGGGAATACGCCCATCAGGTGGGACATATGTCGGTGCGAGTTGTCCGGATCGTCCTCCGTCATCCTCCACTCCCGCAGCTGCCCCCAGCTGCCAACCTTCACGCCGGGATCCAGCTTGCCCAGCTTCGTCTCCAGCGATTCCCGGAATGCCGCATCCTCATCCAGCACCTTGCTTGCCTCAATCGTATTGCTCAGCAGATCCCAGATCAGCTGCTGCGCATAGGCGACGCCATCCTCGTCAGGGCCATGCTCCGGCGACCATTCCATCGGCGCCACCCAGCTGCCGCCCGGAGCGAGGACCAGGCGGTCAAGCCAGAATTCGCAAGCGCTCTTCATGACGGGATAGGCGCTACGCGCCAGATAATCACGGTCAAGCGTATACCGGTAATGCTCCCACAGCTGCATGCACATCCACGCGTTGGCGGGATTATTCAACCGCCAATCGGAGTAGCCGAAAATGTTCATCTGCGTATAAACGGTCCAGCCCCTTGCGCCCATCGACTGCGCCGTGCTGCGCCATACGGGCTGAACAATGGCCTGATTATAGATAAAGTCCAGGTAAGGCTTGTCCATCTCGGACAGATTCGCGGATTCGGAAGGCCAATAATTCATCTGTACATTAATATTCGTATGAATATCGCTTTGCCATGGCGGCGTGTTGGAGTTATTCCAGATTCCCTGCAGGTTCGCGGGAAGCGGCAGCCCCCGGGAAGAGCTGATCAGCAGATAACGCCCGTACTGGTAATAGAGCACTTCCAATGCGGGATTAAGCTCGCCTGCGGAATATCCGGCGAGCAGCTCGTCTGTCGGAATTTCCGGTTTCTGTTCATTCAGACTGAGCTGAACCCTGCCGAACAGCGCCTGGTAATCGTCCCTATGCCGCTCCAACAGCTGCCCGTACGACTTGGAAGCAGCTTCATTGATTTTCTCCGTAAGCGCTGTGGATAGTCCCGTTCCCGTATAACTTGGAGAGTGGGGATCATAATCGGTTCCCGCTGCCGCCAGAATGGTAACGGCATTGGCATTGCTTACGATAATTCCATTCTCGTCTGAAGCAATGGAACCGCCTTCACTTTGGATGAGAAACTGCGCTTCATAGGAAAGAACCGTCAATTTCCCTGTCAGCCTGGCCCGGTTTCCCGAATAGGCAATAATGCCATCCCGGCTGTCCGCCAGCTTGAAGGTAAAGCTGATTTTGTTCGCTTCGCTGCATGTAAACCGGGCCACAATCACATCATCCGGGCTGCTGCTGAAGTATTCCCGCTCGAACCGCGCTGCTCCGATGCTGTAGCTGACGCGGGACACGGCCTGCGCAAGGTCCAGCTCCCTCCGGTATCCTGCTACCTCTTCTGCATCCGGGAACGCCAGATAGATATCCCCGAAGTTCTGGTAATTGCCCAATGATTCCGCCGACCCCGTCCAGAGGGTCTTATGGTTGAACTGGATATGCTCCCGCTGCGTTCCGCCGAAGATCATCGCCCCCAGCATCCCGTTGCCGACCGGCAGCGCCTGCTGCATCCAATCCTCAGCCGGCTGTCTGTACCACAGGCAGAGCCTGCTTTCAGGGGCACCGGATAATTTTCCTGCTAGTTCCCCCGGATTATTGATACGGTTTTGCATCATTTTGACCACCTTTCTAACGCCGTTCCTTGGCTCCTGAAGCAGGTTTCTTCATCTTCTTATGATTTGGTTAAAAAGCCCTCCCTTGACAAGAGCGGGAGGACTTACGATTTAAAGGATATCATATGGGATGTGATCATGGAAGCAGAGGCTTCATATTGAACGAAAGCCCCTGCTCCGCAAATGAAAACCTATTTAAATGAAGCGTCATACGCCTTTTGCATGATTTCCAGATAACGGCCGACCTTCAAATCTTCCAGCCCTTTGACATAGGAATCCCAGTCTTTGTCCAGATCCTTGTTGCCGGTAATGAACTGAAGCGCGCTCTGATCGACATAGCTCTTGATGTTCGTCTGCAGAATGCTCGCTTCATCCGCATCCGCCGCATCTACCCACAGTGCCCAAAGCGGGAAGAGCTCCTTCGGCTCCTTGCCTTCGTACAGCAGCGTCGCATTGTACAGTCTTCGTTCATAACCGTCCGGCGCGTAAATATCCGTGCCTTGTACGAAGCTGTCACGGTATTCTTTGGGCTGGTAGAAATGTCCCATGCCGCTCCAGCCCGCATTGGAAGGAGCAGCTCCCTCTACCGCAGGAATCAGCGTAAATTGAGGCTTTACATCCTTGCCCAGCGCCTGCTCGCCTTCCACCGGATCCTTCCAGCCGATGCCCTTCATACCGTTTGATGCATTGGTTTCGCCTTCCGGCGTGAACATGTAATCAACCATCTTGATCAAAGCGATTTGCGCTTCCTTGCTGGCCTTGTTCGTAATGACGAATTTCGCGCCGGATGAAACGCCGCCGCCATCATGAGTCGCATAGGAAGCATGAGGTCCGGTCAGCGGAGGAATCGCATCGTAATCGCTGCCATTCTTATTGCCCGCATCGGTATTCACGAAGATCGCCGGATGCATGGCTGCCGCCGCACCCAGAATTTGCGCGTCGGCATTCTCGCCGATTTTCTTGAGCGTGTCGGCATTTTGCGTAAACGCGCCCGGATCGATCAAGCCCTCGTCGAACAGGGATTTAATATAAGCCAGACCTTCCTTCCACTCCGGCTTGTTAGCCACCGTGTCCACTTTTCCGCTGGCAAGACTCAGGTAATTCCGGTCGTCGTCATAAATAAATCCATTCATCAGATAGGGGATGACATGAACGCCGAAATCCTCTTTCGATCCGCTAAGCGGCACTTCGTCCGCTTTGCCGTTGCCGTTGGGATCGTTATTTTTAAACGCTTCCAACACTTTTTTGAAATCCTCGGTCGTTTTTGGCGTTTCCAGGTTCAACTGCTTCATCCATTTGCTGTTGAGCCACATTTTGTTGGGATATGAACAGTGAAAGCATTGGGTGAAAGCAACAAGTCCATAAATATTGCCGTCAGGCGCTGTGTTATACGCTTTCAAATCAGGGTACTTTTCCATGGCTGCTTTAATATTAGGCGCATACTGGTCAATCAGATCGTTCAAGGGAATAAGCACGCCCTGTTTGCCATACTTCAGAACATCGCCTTGCGAGAATTGGTCGATGTAAGCCGTCAGCATATACGCTTCCGGATAGTCTCCGCTGGCAAGGGAGATTTGACGTTTTTCTTTGGCGCCGTCGTAAGGGATGATCTCCCAGTTGAATTTGGCGTTGAATTTCTCTTCAAGAAATTGCGTAAATTTATTCGTCTTGAGATCCGTGCCCTGCTCCTGCTGGGCAAATAAACTGATCTCTACCGGCTTCGCGCCCGTTTCCCCTGTCCCCGCTCCGGCTAAGGCATTGGATGCCGTTCCTGTTGTATTATTCTTCTCCGAGCATGCTGCCAGGAACATGCTGACCATCGTGACGATGATGAATAAGCTTACCAATCTCTTTTTCAACTTATTTCCTCCCCTATGAATATGTATCCTGAAAATACTAAAAGCTCATGATTATGGTTGTTTTGGCCCGGGTTCTATACTACATAAAAATCACCCCTTTCATCAATGGGGATAAGCCCCAGTTATTAACCCTTAACCGACCCCACCAGCATCCCCTGGACGAAGAAGCGCTGCACGAACGGGTAGATGATCAGAACAGGCAGCGTCGCCACGACAATCAACGAATATTTGAGGAGCTCGGCGAGCTGCTGTCTCTCGACCATTTTCATCGCGTCCATGGAGCTTGCGCTGTTGTTCAGCACGATGATGCTTCTGAGGATCAGCTGCAGCGGGAACAGCTCCGCCGATTTGAGGTAAATCAGAGCGTCAAAATAAGCGTTCCATTGCCCGACGGCATACATCAGCACGAGTACGGCAATGATCGGCTTGGAGAGCGGGACGACTACGCTGCGCATGAAGCGCAGATCGCTGCAGCCGTCGATTTCGCTGGCCTCCACCAGCTCATCCGGAATGGAGGCTTGAAAGAATGACCTGGTAATAATGACCTGCCACACCCAGATGGCGTTCGGAATGAGCAGAGCCCACCGTGAATCGATCATTCCCATTTCTTTTACAACCATGTACGTCGGAATCAAGCCGCCGCTGAAAAGCATAGTGAACGTAATCAGCATCATGAGCACATTGCGCCCGTAGAAGGTTTTGCGCGATAACGGATAGGCAATCATGATGGTCAGCAATACGCTGATCACCGTTCCCGCTAACGTATAAAACAGGGAATTGCCATAGCCCTGCATGATTTGCGGGGTATGGAACAAGGTCTCATACCCCTTGAGCGAAAAATCGACGGGCCACAGCCAGACGCGGCCGGATGTGACGGCCGACGGGCTGCTGAACGAGCTGCTTACGATATAGATGAGCGGATATAAGACAATTACCAGCACAAAAGCCAATGCGACATAAATCGCTGTCAAAAATATTTTATCGCCTGTTGAATCCCTGATCGCTGTTTTCATAGCCGACATAGCTGCACTCCCTTTTTACCAGATACTGTTGTTGGATACCCTTTTGGCAATCCCGTTGACGACTACCAGCAGAATAAGATTGATGAAAGAGTTGAACAGGCCGACCGCAGTCGCAAAGCTGTAGTTCGCATTAAGCAGCCCGACCTTATACACATAGGTCGCAATAATTTCCGAAGTGGATGTAGTAAGCGGATTCTGCAGCAGATAGATCTTCTCGAAACCAATCGCCATAATGCTTCCCACATTCAAAATGAGCACAATCGTGATCGTGGGCAGTATCCCGGGCAGATCCACATTCAGTATCTTCTGGAAACGCGTCGCTCCGTCTACCTTGGCCGCCTCGTACAGCACGGGATCAATGCCGGCCAGCGCCGCCAGGTAGATGACGGCCGAGTAACCGGCTGTCTGCCAGATATCGGACCACACATAGATGGAGCGGAACATTCCCGGTTCGCCGAGGAAATTGATGGAATCCATGCCCATGGCATTCATCGCTATATTGACAAAACCCAGTCGCGGAGCCAGAAACAGCATGATGATGGAGACCATGACAACCGTAGAGATGAAATAAGGCGCGAAGGAAACGAGCTGGACAAGCCGCTTGAACCTTCCGACGCGTATTTCGTTCAGGCCCAATGCCAGCAGAATGGGAATCGGGAATCCGGCGAGCAATTGATAGCCGCTGATGAGAATCGTGTTCTTGATCAGCGTCCAGAACATCGGATTATCAAAAAACAGTCTGAAATTGTCGAATCCGACCCACGGGCTGCCCCATATGCCCTTCATTACGTTGTATTCCTTGAAGGCAAGAACCGCGTTGAGCATCGGGTAATACTTGAATATAAGGAAGAACAAAGCCGGCGGAAGCACGATCATATACAGCTGCCAATGCTTCTTCAGGCTCTTCCCCGCGGCTTCTGCGAAGCCTGCCCTGCCGCTTCGCGGAAGCGTCCTTTGATTGGTTAGTGTGTCCGTATCCAAAACAATACCCCCTAATGTATCGATGCCTTATGAAAGGTGACAGCGCTTTCTACACGACTGATTGTATGTGATTTTTCCGGGCAATGAATAGGTACATCTGGGTCGTTTTGCGTACAGATTTCCTTGTTTCAGGGGTCCATTTGTCCGCAGCAGCGTCCTCTAATCCCTTGTATATCAAGGGGAAAGGACATCTGCGCCCTTGCGCGAAGCGGGATTTGGGAGGTACCGGGCATACAAGGGAGCAGAAGCTTCGGGAGGATGTATTCGTCTGCACAATCGGCTTGTTCAGCCGTATTTCAGTCAAGAAGAAACGGCCTCGCTGTTTCTTTGGCGGGCAAGTTAGTTCCTTCCCTCAGAAATATCAGATAAGGTGAGGCTGCATTTTGTACTTTCTGATATTCGAAAAAAAAAAAAAATCCCGGCTGCACGAGGCAGTCGGGATTATCATTCACCGGCAGATTGTCTGTACGAGCTTGGGGAGACTCCCATGACCCGTTTGAACGCTCTGCGGAAGGAATGCGAGCTGTTATAGCCGACACGGGAAGCGATATCGTCGACGGTGTAATCGTTCTTCTTTAATAATACGGCAGCATGATCCATCCGCACCTTCTCCAGATGATCCGATAAATTCGTTCCCGTCACATCCTTGAACAGCTGGGAAATGTATTTCTCGGGACGCTCCACCTTCTCGGCAATGCGGTAGAGATTCAGATCCGGGTCCATGTACGTCTTGGCAATGTACAGTGTAATCTGCTCGATGGTTCTGGTGTGGACATCATTCTTCTTGCTTGTGATAACCCCGCACAGGGCTTCCATAATGCCATCGATCTCGCGTGTAACCGGCTCGATCGCTTCCTTGGCCTGAATGCCGATAATCCGGTTCTTGACATTCTCGAACACCTCGGACTCCATGAAGGACTTCTGATCCAGCAGTTTAAGCAGCGTTCCCTTCAATTCCTCGATCAGCTGCTGCTTCATATCGATGGAAAGCTCCCTGTTCTCCACATTCTGCGAGATGACAGAGGCGACAATCCGCCTGGCTTCCTCGATATCCCCGCTGCTGATCGTGCTGATAAGGCGCAGCTCAATATCCAGCGGATAATAATAGGTCGCACTCTCCATCCGGGTATCGCTGTACCACAAAATCCCTTTCCGGTTCATATAGGCCGCATACTCCAGCGCCTGCTTGGCCTGCTCGAAGGAATGGCTGGCCTCCATGACGGAAGGAAAGCTGTCGCCCAGGGCGACGGTTACGGTAATGCGGTATTCCTGAAGCACGAAGTCCGCAAGCTGTTCCAAAAGATGCTGGATCTCCGCTCTGCGGCTCTCTTCGCCAGGCTCCTCTTCCTCCGAGGTGAAAACAAGCACCATGCGGTCGGAGCCCAGATCCGTCATCTGGATATCGCTGCCGCTGTCTCGCAAAGCCTGCTTGAGCAGCAGTCTGGCGGCGCTGAGCTCGTTCAGGATTTCCACGCTGTCCATGCCGGAGTAGCCGTGAATCTGCAGAATGCCGGCATAGCCGCTGTTCATGCTCAGACCGGTGTCTGCCTGCCCGGCCGCAGCGATAATTTCCTCCCGCGATTGAAATTCGCCGGCGATCAGCCGTTTGAGAAAAGCGTCCCTGACCAGGGGCATCTGGCGGCTCAGCTCGGTCTCCAGACGCTTGTTGTTGATCAGCATATTGGATATATTCCCCTGCAGAAAATCATATTCATTGCGGCCGGCCGGAACTTCATCCTTGCCGAAATTCTCCTTCATGACCCCCAGCAGCCGGTTGATCGGCGCGCTGTTGCGGTAAGAGAGCAGCAGCCCGACCAGCAGCCCGACGACCAGCGCAATGCCGGTGACCCACCAGGTAATAAGCTTGATCTTGTTGGCATTCTCCATCAGAACATGCCGGGGGATTCCCGCCTGATAGACCCAGCCGTTTGTTTTGGAACGGATCGTGACGACCAGATCGTCATCATAGAATTGACTGACCTTGGATTCATCGAACTTGGGATCAGCCGCTAAAGCGTCGATTTCCTGCTCCTTGATCCCTTGTATGCTGATCGTCTGTCCATCCGCATCGCTGATATGAGCCCAGCCGTTATACCGCTCCGTCACGCCCGACAGCAGGCTGTTGATCAGCTTCTGGTCAATGGTAATCACCACGGTCGCCGGCGAAGAGTCGCTGAAGCTGTCCAGTGGCAGCGATTGCATATAGGAGATGACGGAGGTCTGCGCACCGTTATCCATATAGGAGCGAAGCGGCATGATCTGACTTCGATGCGTTTCCCCGAGCACCGTCTTCTTCCATTCCTCCAGAGACATATCGGTATAATGAGAGGTCTCATAGTAGTATTCCGGCCGAAAATAGGACGAACCCAGCGTCAGGATCGCATTGTAGTTTTTCAGATAAATGAAAAAATGCTGCAGGAAATCATTGGTCTGGCTGACCGCCATCACGTCCCGCATGACCTTCCATACGCCGTATACATTCGTCTTGTCGCCCTTCATATCCTCATTCATCAAGACGTTCAAGTCCTGGTTCAAAGCCAGCTGTCTCGTATAGCCCTCGACCTCAGCCATTCTGCGCTCCAGAATCTCCTTGCTCTTCTGAAGCTGCATGACGCTGTTATCGATGGATATCGACTGCGTAACATTGATGGAAGTGCGATAGGACATATAGCCGGCCGCACTTGGAATAATCAGAATGACAATATAAGAAATCAGAAATCTGCGAAATATTCTTGAATGCTTAAGCACCAGCCCGCTTTCTCCCTTCCAATAATGACAGCGCATTCAAGTTGACAGCTTGAATGCGCTGAAGTTAGTTCCTTTAATCATAAACGATTTTACGCTTCCATGTTTCTTGTTTTTATGAACTCAGGATGGCAATTTAAGCCGTTTGCCTATCAGGCCTGCTCTCCCTGCACGAAAGGAATGGTCAGCGGTCCCTGCGGCATCACGGCCACCGTCATCTCCTTGCCGTATTTAGCCGTCAAGCCCTGCAGGGCGGCATCCACGCTGTCCGTCGGGGTCATCATGGCAGCCCGCACATCCTCTTCAGACAGTGTTGAGTATACAATAATATCGGCCCAGACTTGAATGACCGCCTGCTTCTGCACCTGCCATTGATCGAACAGACGGAACTTGGGATCATTAATCATGTCCAGGATCTCCCGGGGCGTTGGACGCATCCGCAAAATATCGGCGTAGTTCCCATGAGACGGAATCCCGTCGGAGCATTCCGCCGCACAGATGATGGTTCCCCCCTGCTTGACGATTTTGTGGGCGGCGCTCATCCCCTTGACCGCCTGGTATAAATTCTGATCGAGCGGATAGCCGGAATTGGAGGTGATGACCACGTCGAAGCGCTCCTTGACCGGCACCATCGTGTGCTCCGTCACATAGGCGCAGCCTATTGCGTGGGCAGCGAACAGCTCGCCGGCGAACACCGCGGTAATCGCCTTCTCCTTGTTCAACGTAACATTCAGCATAAAATGAGGCGGGCACATCCGGTTTACCTCCGACGTCATTTCCTGCAGCGGATTTTGGACCATATTGCCCCATGTCGCCCGGGGATCGCCGATCATTCTCGCGTTATGAAAGGTCATAATCGTTTCGATACCGGCTATTCCCGGCATAATGCCCTTGGGTCCTCCGGAAAATCCGGCAAAAAAGTGCGGCTCTATGAAACCGGTTACAATTCGGAAATCAGCCTCCACATATTCCTTGTTCAGCCACACCTCGCAGCCGAAGGAGCTCGTACCGACATGGGTCAGCTCCTCCTTCTCATGGCAGTGATGATTGATGATCCGAATCCGGTTCACCACATCCTCCCCCAGCATCCGGACAAACTCCTCGCGGGTCTGGTCCCGGTGGGTTCCCGTTCCGTTGATAATGACGAACTGCGCCTCCGGTACAAAAGACAGCTCCTCCAGTATCCAGGGAATCAGCTTCTCATTGGGGGTAGGTCTTGTGATGTCGCTGATCACGATGGCAATCCGGTCAGTTGGCCGGACCAGCTCCCGGAGCGGAGGCAGACCTTCCGGTCTGCGCAGCGCCTCCGTCACGGCTCCCTTCTCATCGGCAAGTCCAGCCTGGGCCGCCGGCTCAATAATGACCGCATGGTCCGGGACCTCGATGCTCAATCCGCTTTTGCCGTAAAGCAGCTCCGCTCTCATTTTCCGTTCGCCCCCTGAACTATTCATATAATTTATAGAGTGCCTGCGTCCCGCTGTTCTCCTCGCCGGATGCGGCCAGCCGCTCATACAGCGACTTGGCAAGGCTGAGGCCATGCGCCTGCAATCCCATCGCTTCCGCCGATTCCAGGGCGATCCCCATATCCTTGATAAAATGCTTCACATAAAAGCCCGGATCGAAGTCTCCCTTAATCATCCGTGGCGCCAAATTGCTGAGCGACCAGCTGCCTGCCGCTCCGCTTCCTATGCTTTTCAGAACGGTATCGGGATCAAGCCCCGCCTTCTCCGCATAACGGATGGCCTCGGTCACCCCGAGCATGTTGGAGGCAATGGCGATCTGGTTGCACATCTTCGTATGCTGTCCCGAGCCCGCCGGTCCCTGGTACACAATATTCGTGCCGATCGCTTCGAAAATAGGGCTAATGCGCTGGAATACCTCTTCTTCCCCGCCGACCATAATGGACAGCCGGGCTTCACGCGCGCCGATATCTCCGCCTGATACGGGGGCATCCAGACTGAAGCACGCCTGCCCGCGGGCAGATTCCTCCAGCCGCTTGGCCAGCTCCGGACTTGAGGTGGTCAAGTCCACCAGCACCGTGCCCGGCTTGGCGTGCTTCAGCAGCCCCTGCTCGCCGTAGTAAACTTCTTCGACATCATGCGGGTAGCCCAGCATCGTCATCACCACATCGGAATGCTGCGCCAACTCCGCCGGATTATCATGCCAACGGGCGCCTTCCTCCAGGATGTCCTCCGCCTTGGACTTGGTCCGGCTGTACACATGCAGCGAATAACCGGCTTTCATTAAATTGCGTACAATGCTTTTCCCCATCACGCCGATCCCGATAAAACCGATGGCTGGCTTAACCTGATTTGAGCTCATTATTATTCCTCCCGCTTATTCGTACTTGGCTTCATTGTAAACAATTCCGTCCCGGCAATAAACAGAAAATATTTGCGCTAGCTTATTTATACCGCTCTCCGGAGGGGATGGCAAGAAGCGGCCATGCCTGTCCGGCATATTTCGACCGCCATCTTGCGGCTCCGCACCGCGCGCTGGCAGCTAGTTCGCAGTGCGAAATAGACGCGCGAACGCCGAAGCAGTCCCCGCCGCGGCCCGCCATGGATAAACGGGGGATATTCCTTGCAGGATACGCTCCCCGCATTGTCGAAAGGACATAGAACAGATAGGCGATGGCGGAAGGGAGTCTTACATATGGCCGAATTGTCTGAGCTTAAACGGGTGAATATCTATCTAGTGGCAGGAATTCGTACGGCGGAGCCGGTGTTCCGGCCGCTCGCGGATGCGCTGCGCAACCGGTTCGGGCAGGAGAATCTGAATGTGACCATTCGCATTCTGTTTCCTTATGGCGGCGAGCATAACAGCACCATGAGACAGATCCGGTCCGCGCGCCGGGATGTCCGGCTCTATCCCGAGCAGGTGCAGCAATCTGCCGGGGGACAGCAGGTCAGAACGCTTGTGCGGACGCTTGGCGCACGCGATCCCATTCTGCTTATCGGCTATGGCATCGGAGGAGCCGCGGCCTATCATGCCGCCGAGCTGCTGGAGCAGGATGGCTGCGATATCCGTTTCATTGCCCAGGTGGGATCGCCAAAGGTGCCGATCGGCAGACATTTTCAGGGGAGGGTCGGCTACATCGTCAAGAAGGGAGCGTGGCTGGAAGGCGATCCCCTGGCCTGGCAGGGGAGCTGGTCCCATGCCAAGTACCGTTTCGCCTCGCACCGATACCCCGGCCTGCTGTATAACTCGCAGGAGAAAGGGCGCCGCTATTACGCGCCAGACAATGTCGCCATGCTGGATGTGGAAGGACAATCGCCGAACTATTTCTCCCCCAGAGCGGGAAGAGGCGCCGTATCGAATCTCGCGAAGACGATGAATATGATCTGGAATTGGTTCTATGCCTCTTCTGCCGCCCGCTGGCAGTCCAGTGAAAAAAATCCGGCTGCGCCTGTTCATCACCGGACTTCTGGATTACGCTAAAACGCCCGGAAGCGAAGCCCGTCATGGGGCTGCTTTCCGGGCGTTTATTTAAAGCGTTGCAGCATTAAAGCATCAGGACGGATATATCCGCTCAATTTGAACGGGACCGTCTTTACATGCCAACCGGTTTGACCTCCTCCGCGGGCGGTGCGTGGCCGCTTGCGCGCTCCTTGCCGATTGCCGTCCCTTTATTATCAGAGCCGCGCGTCCGCAGCTTCCATTTCATCGAGGTATAGGCGGAGAAGCCGAGCATTGTCGCAACCAGGAAGCCCCCGCCGGCGTAGAAGGCGATCGTCAAGCCGAACCACTGGCCGAGCACCCCGAACATCGCGGGACTTAGAATTTGCGAGAAGCGGTTCATGATCAGCCGCAGCCCCATGATTTTGCCGCGGTCGGAATCCTTCGTATCGTTAACCACAATCATAATGCTGACAGGCAGATTGATGCCTACCGCACCGCCCATTACGAGAACTAATATAATCACTCCCGCGATATGAAACCCGGCAATCGGCGTAAACACGACACAGACAGCAGCGGTCAGACCAGCGATCAGCAGAATCCGCTCCATATGCGTCCTGGCCATCAGCCAGCCGAGACCGTAGCGCGACAGCATGCCAGCCAGTCCATTGATTGAAATAATGACAGAAATCAGCAGGGTCGTGTAGCCCAGCTCATCCAGATAAATCGGCATAAAGCTCATATACAGCGACTGAATGTACATAATGAGGAACGTTCCGATCAGTCCGAACTGGACGGAGCGGATTTTGGTCAAATGGAAGCCGCTCGCATAGCTGTCGGCGATGCCTTTTATCTTGAGCAGCTCTTTGGGATGCGCGGCTCCGTCATAGGACGTATTCCGGTAGCCTCTGGCTACGGCCAGCAGCACGATGAAGAAGAGAAGAGAGGCGGCGCAGGCCACCCCGAAGGAAAACTTGTAGCCGAACAGGGCATTGGCGAAGAGGGAAGTCAGTCCGCCGCCGATAAGCGGTCCCAGCATCCCGCCGCCCGACATCCACATGGAGTATTTCTTGATGCTCTCGTTCCGCTCTGTTTTCTCCCCCTCCGATACCAGCACCTGAAAGGAGGAAGCCATGATGATGACGCATGCGCCCATGAGAATCTGCGACAGGCTCAGCATCCACAAGCCCGTAGCCATCATATTGATGAATAGCGATAAAATGAGCAGCACGCTGCCGTATTTGAGCATCCGGATGGGACCGATGGAATCGATGAGCTGGCCGATCGGCATAGCGATGAAGATGGGAAGCAGCGACCGCAGCGTCACCATGAAGCCGATCGCTGCGGTCGAGGCGCCAATTTCCTGCGCATAAAGCGTAAAGAACGGCTGCGCCATTCCCGTAATCGTGAAGAAAAGTCCCCCGCCGTAGATGCCGAATTTCCGGTAAAACTCAGGAGACAGCATGGCAGGCGACCTCCCGGCGCTGCATATGCCCTTTCAGCTTTGGCTTGGCCGAGGTGCACACATCGGTCACATGCGGACACCGGGAGCTGAAGGCGCATCCGGACGGCGGATTGGCGGGACTTGGCAGCTCGCCTTTGAGCAGCTCGATGCTTCTGGCTCCTTCAATTTCCGGATCGGGGACCGGCACGGCGGCAAGCAGCGCCTGCGTATACGGATGCGCCGGGCTGACGAATATCTCCTCCGCCGGTCCGTATTCCACAATCTCGCCCAGATACATCACCGCAATCGTATCGGAAATATAGCGGACGGTCGACAGATCATGTGAAATAAATACGAAGCTCAGTCCCGTCTCTTCCTTCAAATCGCACAGCAGGTTGATGATCTGTGCGCGCACGGACACGTCGAGCGCCGAGGTCGGTTCATCGGCCACCACGACGGAAGGGTTCAGCGAGAGCGCCCTGGCGACGCCGACACGCTGGCGCTGCCCGCCGCTCAGCTGGCTCGGATATCTGTCGAGATAAGACGGGTCCAGCCCTACCTTCAGAATCAGCTCCCTTACCCGCTGCTTCCGCTCCTCGCGTGTGCCGATCTTGCGGACATGCAGCGGTTCGGCAATAATATCCGCGATTTTCATCTTCGGATTGAAGGATGAATACGGATCCTGAAACACGATCTGGATGCTGCCGTTCCTGTCGATCCGGCCGCTTGTCGGTTCATCCAGCTGCAGCAGCATGCGGGCGGTCGTGCTTTTGCCGCAGCCGCTTTCCCCCACGATCCCGATGGTCTCGCCGCGCTGCAGCTTGAAGCTGATGCCGTTGACGGCCCGGATTTCCGAATCCTTCTTCCACGGCAGCACCGAGGTTTTGGTGAAATGCTTATGCAAGTCGGTTATTTCCAGCACAACATCGGAAGCAGCTGCAGGAGCTGTGTCGGCCAGGGCTTCTTCGACGGTCATAGCTCCGCTGCCGGCTTCCGCTTCGCCGCGAATGACTGCGTTCATGGATCCGGAATCGGCAGCAGCCACTGCCGCCGTCCGTGCAGCCGCCTTATCGGCAGGCGCAGGCTTCTCCCCCCTGCTGAGCATGGCGGTGATGCTCTCATAGCCTTCGGTCATAAGCCCTTCCTCCAGCCAGCAGGCTGCTGCCTGCTGGCCCTGACGGGGCATCAATTCCGGCGCATCCAGGTAACAGCGCTCCGACGCGGCAGGGCAGCGCTCCTTGTAGGAGCAGCCCTTGACGGGAAGCTTCATATCCGGCGGAAAGCCCTGGATTTGGAGAAGCCGCCTCCGCTTCTCGCCGCTGATGCTCGGAATGGTCATCAGCAGGCTTTGGGTATACGGATGCCTGGGCGAGCTGAAGATTTCGCCGACCGTGCCGAATTCGACGATTTTGCCCGCATACATGACCGCGACCTTCTGGGCAAACCGGGCGACAAGTCCAAGATCGTGCGTAATAAACATCATCGCGCTGCCGGTCGTTTCCGTCAGCGTCTTCAGCAGCTCGACGATTTGCGCCTGGATCGTCACGTCCAGCGCCGTTGTCGGCTCATCGGCCAATATCAGCTTCGGATTGCAGGAGAGCGCCATCGCAATCATGATCCGCTGCCGCATGCCGCCGCTCATTTCAAACGGATAGGAGGAAATCCGTTTGGCCGCATCGGGGATTCCCACCCGGCTCAGAAGATCCACCGCATGGCTGCGCGCTTCTTTGGGTCCAAGCTTCAGATGCATGCGGATGGGCATCATCATCTGGTCTTCAATGCGCATGACAGGGTCCAGCGAGGACATCGGGTCCTGGAATACGGTTCCGATGGCGCTGCCTCTAAGCTTGTTGAGCTCCGGCTCGCTCAAGCCGACGAGCTCCCTGCCATCCAGCTGCACGCTGCCGGACACAAGCTTGCCGGGATAGGAGATGAGTTGAATGAGCGACATGGCCATTGCGCTTTTGCCGGAGCCGCTTTCGCCTACGATCGCCAGCCGTTCTCCGCGCTGAAGCTCGAAGCTGACGCCGTTGACCGCTTTCACGACGCCGGAGCTGGTGAAGAAATGGGTGTGCAGGTCGCGGACCTGCAGCAAGGGCTGAGAAGGTGAAGCCGTAATGTCGCTTGGGCGGTTTAGCGTACCCGCTGCTGCCCCGTTATTCATGGCTGTCAGCTCCTTTACATGGTTGAAGTCACCGCTGCATACCGAATGTTAACAGCTACTTGCGGGCTCTTGGATCAAGCGCTTCGCGAATGCCGTCGGACAGGAAGTGAAGGGAAATGGCGATGAGCAGAATAACGACTCCAGGCAGCGTGGAAATCCACCATGCCTGCTGCAGATACATCTGGCCGTCCTTGATTATGTTGCCCAGCGACGGCTCGGGGGGCAGAATACCCAGACCCAGGAAGCTCAGGCTCGCTTCGATCAGAATGGCGTTGGCGGCGGCAATACTGGCAGCGACAAGCAGCGGAGCGATGGTGTTGGGCACAATATGCTTGGCCATCAGCCACAGCTGGGGAGCCTGCACCGTTCGGGCGGCGTCGATGAAGGTCCGGGATTTCAGACTCAGCACGAGCGAACGCTGCAGCCGGATAAAGCGCGGCACGTCCGCCAGCGCAATCGCACAGATGACCGGCACCGTTCCCGCGCCGAGTATCGCAACCAGCCCGATAGCGAGCAGCAGCGACGGGAACGCCAGGAAAATATCGACGACTCCCATAATGATGCGATCGGCAGCTTTTCCGAAAAAACCGGATATTGTGCCAAGCACAATGCCGAACACCAGGGCGATCAGCGCAACCGTGAAGCCCACGAGCAGCGACACCTGAATGCCGGACAGCGTACGGCTGAGGACATCCCGGCCCAGCTTGTCGGTGCCGAATGGGTGATCCAGCGATGGAGGGTTCAGGCTTAACCGGATATTGCTCACAAGCGGCGCAGGCAGCGGGAGCACCGGCGCCAGAAAGGTCAACAGCAGAATGGGCAGCAGGATGATCATCGCCCATTTGGCATTTTTGTTGACATAGAGAAAGCGCAAATAAGGGAGCTGGATCCGGGTTCGCGGCGGTGCCGCTGCAACCGGCTGCCGGGCCGCACTGACTACAGCATCTTGTTCCACGTTTCATCACTCCTAAGGTTTTTGCGATACTTCATATTCAGATTCGGTCGCCCATGCTTCGTGCTTTCGATGCACCGCAAGCAACCGAGCTTTAGAACTGGACGCGCGGATCAACCTTTTTGTAGACCATATCCGTAATGAAATTGATGGCGACAAAGACGAACGCATAGAATAAAATGACATTTTGCACAAGCGGGTAATCGCGGCTGTTGATGCCGTAAACCAGCAGTGTGCCGATGCCCGGAATAGAGAAAATAAATTCAACGATGACGGTGCCGTTAAGCAGATTGCCGAAGCTCAGTCCGACGACGGTAATGATCGGGAGCATGGCGTTCTTGAGCGCATGGCGGAACACGACCACGATCTCGGACATCCCAAGCGACCGCGCGGTGCGCACATAGTCCTCGTTCAGCACTTCAAGCACAGCTGTCCGCGTGATGCGCGCAAGCGTCGCGACCTGGGAGACGGCCAGCACGATTACAGGCAGCGCAATGCGCCTCAGCATAAGCGCCGGATCGTCGAAGGAAACCGCTCCGCTTGCCGGAAGCAGCCCCAGATTAAGAGACAGGAACAGCATCAGGAGAAGAGCCGTCCAGAAGGCCGGCATCAGATCGACGATCATCGCCGTCCAGGTGATGGCGTTATCGAGCGTTTTCCTGCCTTTGTTCGCCAGAAATGCAGCCAGCGTCCCAAGCGGTATGGCCAGCACCACCGCAAGCAGTACCGTCAGTCCCGCAACCATAAGCGTAATTGGCAGCGCCTTGAACATGAGACCCGCAATCGGCAGGGATGTGGTAATCGTGCTGCCAAAGTCGAAGCGGACCACACTGAGGAGATAATCCGTATACTGCTGCCAGAGGGGGGCGTCAAGCCCCAGCCTCTGGCGGAATTCTTCAAGCGCGGCGCCGGACAGGTTATCGCCGGCCATCGCCGCCGCAGGATCGCCCGGGATCATGCGGATGGCGAAGAATACAAGCGTTACGACGCCAAACATGGTGACAACCAGCTGCAGAATCCGTTTCATCGTATAGCTCAGCATCGCGTTTCACCTCCGCTATCGTGCTTTATCCAAAATGGAGTTGCCCGTTATTTGATATCAACGCCGTAGAAATTGACCTGCGCCAGCTTGTTGATGACAATGCCCTCAATGTTCGCCTTGCTCGGCCAATAGACGTTGCTTGCGTATGTCGGCAGGTAGGGCAGATCGTTCATGACAATCTGCTGCACCTCTTCATACAGCTTCAGCCGTTTCGCCGAATCCGTCTCGGCACGGGCAGCTTCAAGCTTCTGCGTCAGCTCGGGATTGTTGTAACGGGCGCCGTTCAGCCCCTTGGGGGCAATATTGTCGGGATGCAGATAGCTGAACAAAATCGTGTCCGGGTTTACCGCTGGCAGCAGCCGTCCGGATACATCGAAATCCCCGCTGTTGCGCTTCTCGTTGTAGGTGGGCGTGTCGACCAGATCAAATTCCAGATTGATGCCGACGGCCTTGAGGTATTCCTGCTCCAGCTGCATCTGCTCGGTAACCCCTGTCGCCGAAGTGCCGTCCTGCTTGATCGTAAAGCCATCCGGGTAACCGGCTTCCGCCAGCAGCTGCTTGGCTTTCTCCGGGTCATAGCTGTACTGCGTCGCGTTCTCGCTGTAGCCCTCCATCCAGTCCAGCAGGATGCTCTTGGCTCCCTTCTGCAGCCGGGGAGATACGCCTTCAGAGATAGCATCGAAGTCAACGGCATAGGCCCAGGCCTGACGGACCTTCAGGTTGGACAGAATCGGATTGTCCAGATTGAAGACTTTCAATGAAACCGCATAGTTGTCCACATGATTCAATTTGAAGCCGGCTTTCTCCAGAATATCCAGATTCTCCTCGCGGTTGGCGCGCATAATGACATCGATCTCGCCGTTCTGAAGCGCGATGTTGGCTGTCGCTTCATCCTTGATGATGCTGAAGATAATTTTCTGAATCGGTGCCGGGCCCTGATAATAGCCTTCATGGCGGACGAGGATGATTTCCGAGCTCGGATCGATTTTCTCCACTTCGAACGGCCCGGTTCCGACCGGATTCCACTTGACCTGATCGCCGAATTTCTCGATGGCTTCCTTCTTCACGATCTGTCCCTGATGGTAGTTCGCCACCTGATGCAGAAAGTTGCCGTCCGGCATTTTGAGCTTGATCACAACGGTGTATTTATCAGGCGCTTCGATGCTGTCCACGTTATTGAACTCGGCAGCGTATGGCGAAGCGGTGGCCGGATCGAGAATCCGGTTGTACGAATACAGCACGTCGGCGGAGGTGAATTCCCCATAGTCCTTCTGCCACTGAACACCCTGCCGCAGCTTGAAGGTCCAGACTTGGTTGCCTTCAGTCTCCCACGATTCCGCGAGATCCGGTATGATTTCTCCCGTATCGGACGCGTAGCTGGTCAGCCCGCTGAAAATATTAAAGGCGATGTTCTCGTTCTCGATGCGGAAAATATTGGCCGGATCAAATCCCGCGGGATCATCGTAGAACCGGACCTTGAGCACCTTGGGCTCACCGGCTGCCGCCGCGGCGGTATCGGCATTCCCGCTTGCTTCATTCCCCGTGGCGGCGGCATCGGCGGGCGGCGCATTGTCCACAGATGGATTTGCGCTGTTGGAGCAAGCAGATAACAGAAGTACAAAAGCGATCCAAATGCCCAGATTCAGCTTCCATTGTCTTTTCATATGGTTTCTCCCCCTGTGATCATACATTTACCGGCAGCAGCGTTATCCTTTTATACGCTACGCGTGGATTTTCTGTTTGTTGGCCGCTCCGATGCCGTTAAAATACGCCTTGGCATCTTCCAGGAACACGACATCGGCATACTTGTTATGCATATCGTACAGATTCATATAATGGGAGGACTCCGTCCGGTCGAAAACGCATTCCGAGACGACGCCCATCCGGAACCGCTGGGTCGCTCCGTCGACGACGGATGCGCGGACGCAGCCGCTCGTGGTTTCCCCTGCCACAATAACCGTATCGATGCCGAGACTGATCAGCTGAAAGGTTAGCGGCGTGCCGTGGAATGCGCTCGGCGCTGCTTTTTCGATCACAAGCTCGTCATCCAGAGGCTTCACCTCGTCGACGATTTGCGTGCCCCGATGCCGCATTTCCGGCGACATCTCCACCTGCTTGCGTCTTCTCCTGCCCCAGTGGTTCACTCCGCTGTGCAGTCCTTTGACATGAATGACCGGAATGCCATTCTCGCGGGCCACCGCCAGCAGCTCAGCCGTTTTATCGACCGCCTCCCAGCCTTCCAGCCCCGTACTGCTTGGCCACATCTGCATGGATTCGAAGATCGGCTCCCGCGTGAGGCCCAATACACTGTAGTAAATATCGATCAGAACCAGAGCGGGCTTGCTTCCGAAGCCATACAACTCCTTCTTGCCCCATAGCTTGTCGTGTTCCTTGTCCCGCTCGCTTAAATACGTTTCCCATCCATACATGTCCATGACCTCCTGAAATTTGATTTTCGTTTTACGCTCTGCACTTGGCTTTGATTAATAGTGGTCATCATTTGGCACCTAAACCGTTACCTTGGCGCCCACCTTGCGGAAGTAGTCTTTGACGGAATCCAGCATCACGACATCGGCATATTTCTGATTCAGGTCGTACAGATTCATCCAGTGGGAGGCTTCCGTCCGGTCGAACACACACTCCTCAACGACACCCATCCGGAACCGGTGCGTGGCGCCATCCACGACGGAGGCTCTGACGCAGCCGCTGGTCGTTTCGCCGCAGCAGATGACCGTATCGATGCCGAGGCTGATTAACTGAAACAGGAGAGGCGTGCCCTGAAATGCGCTCGGAGCCGTTTTCTCGATGACCAGCTCGCCGCTGGCCGGCTTTACCTCGTCCACAATCTCGAATCCTATGCTGCGCTGCTCCTCCGTTTGGGCCGATGGACGGGATTTGCGGTGAATCCACGGGGTGATGCCGTTCTGCATCCCTTTCACATGGATGACCGGTATTCCGGCCTCCCGGGCTACAGCTGCAAGCTCCGCGGTTTTGTCCACGGCGGCCCAGCCTTCCAGCCCTGTGCTGCCAGGCCAGGAGCTCATCGATTCAAAGATCGGTTCTCTCTTCGTTCCCAGCACGCTGTAATAGATGTCGATCAGCAGCAGCGCCGGCCTCTCCCCGAAGCCAGCCGGTTCCTTCTTGCCTGTCAGCTGATCGTGCTGCTTGTCGCGCTCCGAAAAATACTTTTCCCAACCCTTTGAATTCATTCCTGCTCCTCCTTTTGATTTAGACGGCTATCCCATCAAACATTTTGCGTTATAAAATCTAACTCAAATCTAACTTCTCTCTTATTCATTCTTGTGATGATCTCATCATACAGTTGATTATTGGAGGGGTAAATAATCGGTTTTGAATGGTTTTATTCATAAAACGAATGATAGCGGATACATAAATGAATTTTCTGACTATTATACAGCGAATTCCATTGTTTATATGTTGTAATTTTGTTAGACTTGCGTTAAGAATACTAACAATAAAATACAGGAGGAATCTGGGATCATGAACTTGGAGCAAATCTCAACGTTTCTGACAGTCTATCAAAGCGGAAGCTACAAGAAGGCAGCGGAATTGTTGTATCTGCCTCAACCGACTGTTTCCCACCGGATCAACCAGTTGGAGAAGGAGCTGGGCAAGTCGCTGCTCATTCGCGGCAAAGGCAAGGTCAGGCTGACAGAGGAAGGCAAGGCATTCCTGCCTTACGCGCGGCGTATTCTGGGGACGTTGAAGGAAGGACAGGAAGCCGTGGAACGGGTTGGCGAAGGGTTGAAGGGCAAGCTGTCCATTGGCTGCAACAATTCCTTCGCCGCTTACATTTTGCCCGATGTAATGGAATCCTTCAGCAAGGATTATCCCCATGTATCCATCAAGGTGTACACCTATGCCTCCAGCGAGCTGGTCCGGCTGATGAAAAACCAGCATTTTCAGCTGGGCATCACCCGTTACACAAGCAATGACAGCAACTTGACGTACCGTCCGGTCCTGAGCGAGAAGGCGATGCTGTTCGTGTCGCCGGAGCACCGGTTTGCCAAGCGCAAGTCGGTTACGCTGGAGGAGATTCTGCAGGAGCCGATACTGACTTATCCGAAGGAAACCCAGTACCGCAACATGATCGATGTGACGCTGAACCAGTTCAATCTGACTTATCAGGCGAAGCTGGAAACAAACAACCTTCAGCTCATCAAGCATTTTCTCAAACGCAATGCAGGCGTGTTTCTGTCCGGCAGCGCTTATATGCTGCAGGAGATTAACGACAAGGAGCTGGTCCAGCTGGAAATTGAAGACAATCCCTTCCCGCTCAGCCAGGTGTTTGTCACCTACCGCGAGAATGAGCTTCACAGTCTGGATTATTTGTTCATCAAGCATTTCGAGGACCGGATCAACCTGAAGCCCCAGACAAGCGCCGCTCTCGCCACTTTCCACAAGACAGGCGCAAGCTGAAGCTTGCGGTCAACGCTCCGGCGCCTGCCCCCGTGAAGCTATCCGCTCAATCGCATCAAGCTGCGCGCCTGACAGCCTGGTATCGGCATACTGAACAGCCTGCCGGATATGCTCCGGCCTCGATGCCCCCACAATAGCAGCCGCGACTCCCTTCCGGGCAAGAACCCATGCGAGTGCCAGCTGCGGCAGGCTCATATTCTCCAGTTCCGCATAGGCCTGCAGCTCTTCGACAATACGGAAATTCTCCGGCTCATCCAGCAGCCGCATGAGCGCACGATCCCCCGCCGCCGCTCTCGTTCCGGATGCAGCCTCCTGGCCCTGTTGGTATTTGCCGGTCAGGAGGCCGCGGGCCAGCGGACTGTATACGATTGCGCCGACGCCTTCCGAGGCGCAGAACGGAAGAAGCTCCTCTTCGATACCGCGGCTGAGCAGGCTGTATGGCGGCTGAACAGAACTGAATCGATGCCAGCGATGTACGGTGCTGATGCCATGCGCTTTGGCTATTTGCCAGGCGGCATAATTGGAGCAGCCGATATAACGCACCTTGCCCTGCGCGATCAAATCATGCAAGGCGCCCAATGTCTCTTCAAGCGGGGTATGCGGGTCAAAGCGGTGCACCTGGTACAAATCGATATAATCCGTCCGCAGGCGCCGAAGGCTTGCCTCAATGGCGCGAAAGATGTGAAACCGGCTCAGTCCCGCATCATTAACCCCTGTGCCGGTACGGCCGTTCACCTTCGTGGCGAGCAGGATCTGCGGTCTGCGGCCCTTCAATATGCGGCCTAAAATCGTCTCCGATTCCCCCGAATCAAGCGGGTTGCCGTTGTCCATCCCTTTGCCGTAAATATCCGCCGTATCGAATAGCGTAACACCCGCCTCGATCGCTTCATCCATTACCGCTTCGGATTCCTTCTCTCCGATCCATCGACCGAAGGCCATGCATCCCAGCGAAATTTGCGACACGCGCAAGCCGCTGTTCCCAAGCTGCCGATGCTCCATTGCTGTTTCCGCCTCTCTGATAGACCGGCTGCGCATGCGGAAACGTCTTCCGATCGCTGTTGTACCCCTGATTTTTTTATTTTGGATACCTTTGGTGCAATGCTGCTCACAATAAACACCGTGGGCAGCATTGCACCTTTATCTGTTAAATTCGGGGTACAAAGGTCGTAAGCGGATGCTTACGAAGCAGCTTTCTAGCGAAAGCTTTCAGCTTACGCTTCTCCAGACTATTTCCGCCTGCTTCGCAAGCTGGTATTCAAAATTTCTCTTCAACTTCATAAAATACCCAAAGGGACGCACCCATCCTGCCCAAGGATGAAGCACGCCCCTTTCTTCAAGCTTACACTGCGAATCAGGCCGTAACGGTTTGTCCGCTCCGGCTGCCGATCGTATCGAAATATTGGGTAGCATAGCCAAGATCCACGACATCCGCATATTTCTGGTGCATATCATACAAATTCATATAATGCGAGGACTGCGTCCGGTCAAACACGCACTCTTCCACAACGCCCATCTTAAAGCGGTAGGTGGCACCATCTACGACCGAAGCTCTTACGCAGCCGCTTGTCGTCTCGCCGCAGGCGATAACCGTATCGATGCCGAGGCTGACCAGCTGAAACAGCAGAGGCGTTCCGTGAAAGGCGCTTGCGGCCGCCTTCTCGATGACAAGCTCTCCCGGCAGCGGCTTGACCTCTTCGACGATCTCCCGTCCCTTGATCATCATTTCCTCCGTCAGCCTGGAGAAATCGCGGCGTTTCTTGCCGCCCCGCGACCAGGTGTTGACGCCGGTATGCAGACCCTTCACATGAATGACGGGAATGCCATTCTTGCGCGCCGATGCGAGCAGCGTGACCGTCCGGTCCACCGCTTCCCAGCCCTCGAGGCCCGTGCTCATCGGCCATGTCTGCACGGACTCCATAATCGGCAGCCGCTGAAAGCCAAGCACGCTGTAATAGATGTCGATCAGCACCAATGCCGGCGTCTCGCCGAATCCGGCGAGCTCTTTCTTGCCGAGAAGCTCATCATGTGCTTTGTCCTGCTCGGTCATAAAATCGTACCAACTTAACTTGGTCATTACGCATCCCTCCGAGTCATTTAGTTTCAGCTTTATCGTAATCGACTGGAAAAAGCGTGTAAATGTGCGGATTTGAATGTGGTTTGCGGTTTTTTGAATGAAAGCGAATTCATATTCGTTATTTCAGCTGATTAATTAACATAGAGCTCAAGCCGAATCCGGCTTGAGCTCTTGTTTTTGCGTCAAATATTCCCTACCGGCACTTACCTAATGACAGCGGCCTGGCCATCATTATACAGCAGCATGCGCGCACCGGGAGTGATGCGCGCTCGCGAATGCCGGCTATTTTCCCTACAACGAAGACGTGCGCAGCTCCAGCTCCGGCAATGGATCCGGCTCCTTGTTCATATTCGCATGAATATAGAACATGAGCAGCGCGGCAATGGAAGCGATGGTGCCGATCAGGAACACCGGAACGATTCCCCATAAATCGAACGCATGGCCGAACATCAGCGGACCGACCATACGCCCCAGATTGGCAAAGCCTCCGGCCAGGCCCATATAGAACGGCGCGTATGCTCCCGTCCGCTCCGAGAAGAAGGTCGGGATGGTGGGCAGCAGCATCATTTCTCCCAAAGTGGCCAGAATCATGCCGACGACCAGATAAATATAGTATTCGTGGAAGACGAGCACAAACGAGAAAGCCGACACGGTAAAGATGGCGCTGATGACCATCTGCCTCACGATATCCGGGGCAGCATGCTTCTTGATCCAGCTGGTGAGCGGCTGACCCACCAGGATGACGACGCCGTTAATCGTCCAGAGCAGGCTGTAATACTTCAGATCCAGCCCTTTCTGGTCGATATAAGGAGCCACTCCGGTCGACCACTGGGTGAACGACAGCCAGAAGAACATCGAACCGAAGGCCAGAAACAAATAGATCCGGAAATTTTTGAGCAGCTTTATCCGATCCATCTCAATCGGGCCGGATGAAGCGCCGCGCGATCTCCGCCCGGGCTTACCGCCATCTCCCGCATCGGCAAGGAGGTCAGCCGGAGCGCTTTCTTTCATAAAGAAGAACAGAAACACAGCGAACAGAAACGTCGTGCCTCCCGTCAGCATGTAGGTGAAGGAGAACGAAATCGAGGCAATCAGCCCGCCGACCATCGCGCCGATTGATAAGCCGAAATTATTGCACACGTACATGACATTATAGAGCTTGCGCCGATGCTCCTTCCAGCGGAACCCCACATAGGCGTTCATGGAGGGCATGGAGATCCCGTTGGATATGCCAAGCAGGCAGACAAGCACCATATAGAGAGGCCAGTTATGCGTAAAGGCAATTGTAAACAAGGCTGCGGAGGAAACGGTGAAGGCTGCCGTGATCAGCGTTTTGGGCCCGACGCGGTAATACAAATTGCCGCCGATGAATTCTCCGACTACGCTGGCCAGCGCCTGATACAGCAGGATCAAACCCGCTTCCCCGTACGATTTGCCCATGACATTATGCACGTACAAGGTGGTGAGCGGCCACATAATGGCCTTTCCGGTTGAATTGACGAAGCTTGCCATCAGGAAGAACAAGGCATCTCTCGGGAATGTCCGCAGGACGGACAAGGATTGAAACATTAGCAGGTTAGGCTTCATGTTGGACCACCATTTTTAGAATTTAAGGTTATTTTCACCCCGTATTAAGCATTGATTTTCTTCGGGTCCATGGCATCGCGGATGCCGTCGCCTATGAAATTGATCGAGAGCACCGAAATCACAATAATCACGCCAGGCGGAATCCACAGCCAGGGCTGGCTCTGCAGGGCCGTGATGGATTGGGCGGCATTGAGCATATTGCCCCAGCTTGCAGTGGGAGGCTGAACCCCCATGCCCAGGAAGCTCAGCGAGGATTCGGACAAAATGGCCGCTGCCGCGCCAAACGTCGCATTGACCAGAATCGGCCCCATCGCATTCGGAAGAATATGACCGAAGATAAGCCGCGGCGTGTTCAGCCCCAGCGCAACGCCAGCCTTGACGAATTCCGTCTGCCGCAAGGAGAGCACGCTGCCCCTGACAAGCCTCGCTACAGCCGGCCAACCAAGCAAAGCGAGCACAATAATAATATTGGATAAGCCCGTACCCAGGACCGTAACCAGCACCAATATAACCATCAGGCTCGGAAAGGACATAAACACATCGATGATCCGGTTGATCACCATATCCACCCATCCGCCTACATAGCCGGCAATCGCACCGATAATAATCCCGACCGCCATATAGATGGCAACGGTAACTACACCCACTGTCAGAGATACCCGCGTCGCATAAATGAGACGGCTGAGCACATCGCGTCCTACCTGATCCGTTCCGAGCAAGTGTGCTGCGGATGGAGCGGCAGAGAAAGCATTGCCGATTATATTGGGATCATGAGGCGCGATCCATGGAGCGAAGATGCCGATCAGAATCAACAGGGCGAATACGACAAGCCCGGCTACGGCCATTTTATGCCGGACGAACCGCCTTGCAATCAGCTTCATATAACTGTCGGACTTATACACGACCGGCTCGGGCTTCAGAAAGGCGAGCAGAGAATCCGGCGCGTTCATTTCTTTTTGCAGCTCAGGCGTCATTTTGTTTTCCTCCCTTCGCGCGAGAATTAATCGTATTTGATTCGCGGATCTACGACCGCATACATTACATCCGACCATAAATTGGCGGTAAGCACCGTCAGAGCCGCAAGCATATTAACCCCCATCAGCAGCGGGAAATCGCGGGAGAAAATCGCCTGGATGGTCAGCTGCCCCATTCCATTCCATTGAAAAATGCTTTCCGTAATCACGGCTCCACCGATCAGAATCGGAATATCCAGTCCTGCAATCGTAATGACGGGGATGAGGGCATTCTTGAGCGCATGCTTGTTAATGACCTTAAATGCGCTGACTCCCTTGGCCCTTGCCGTCCGGAGATAATCCTGCCCCAGCACCTCCATGACGCTTGAGCGGACATACCTGACCATCCCCCCGGCTATGCCGGTTCCAAGCGTGACCGTCGGGAGAATCAGATGCTTGAGCGAATCCCAGAAACCGCCCGTTCCGCCCATGGTATTCATTCCTCCGGTCGGCAGCACGCCAAGCTGGACGCCGAATACATAAATCAGGCCAAGTCCC
This sequence comes from Paenibacillus sp. JT31N17, assembly GCF_056269255.1. Lineage (NCBI taxonomy): Bacteria > Bacillati > Bacillota > Bacilli > Caryophanales > Paenibacillaceae > Paenibacillus > Paenibacillus sp. JT31N17. The sequence continues at coordinate 54,404 of NZ_JBWDNP010000016.1, read as the reverse complement.
AGGAAGAAGCTCGGAATCGATACGCCCATGAAGGCACCGGCGGACATGAGATAATCAAACTTCGTATTCTGCTTGACCGCACAGTAGATTCCAATCGGAATGGCGATCAAATAACCGAACAGGATGGAGGTTCCCATCAAAATCAGCGTCGGCAGAAGACGCTCGGCGATCATCTGGGTGACCGGCTGAAACGAGCTGAAGGAATGTCCGAGATCCCCGTGGACCAGCAGCCACAGCCATTTGACATAACGGAGCATAAAAGGATCATTCAGTCCGAGCGCCGCCCGGCGGATCTCCTTATCCGCTTCCGATACATCCGGATTGACATACATGTCGACGGGGTCTCCGGGCGCCATATTAATGAGGACAAAATTCAGGAAGGTAACACCAAGCAGTACCGGAATCGAGATCAGCAGTCGGCGGATGATATAATTAACCATGGGCGACAGCTGCAATCCGGACGGCAGCGTCATCCATTAGCGGATAGTGGCAGGCGACAAGCTCCTGTTGTCCTGTCAAAGCGGGCTCCTGCTCTCTGCACTGCTGCGTAGCCATCGGGCAGCGGGTGTGGAAGCTGCAGCCGCTTGGCGGGGAGGCCGGACTTGGCACATCTCCCTCCAGAACGATGCGCGTCTTGTTTCGGGAATGCGGGTCAGGCACGGGATAGGCGTCCAGCAGCGCTCTCGTATAGGGATGCTTAGGCGCGTTAAATATCGTCTCCGTCGGGGCAAGCTCGACGATTTTCCCCAAATACATCACGGCAATCCGGTCGCTCATATATTTGACCGCTCCCAGTCCATGGCCAATAAACAGGTACGTGAGATGGAACTGCTTCTGCAGGTCCTTCAGCAGATTCAGAATTTGCGCCTGAATGGACACATCAAGCGCGGATACCGGTTCGTCGCACACGATCAGCTTCGGCTTCAGCCCCACCGCCCTTGCGATACCGATGCGCTGACGCTGGCCGCCGGAGAATTCATGCGGGTATTTGCCCAGGCTCTGGGCCGACAATCCCACAACCTCCATGAGCTCGGCCGCCTGGCGCACGGCGCCCGATTCACTGAGGCCAAGCAGCAATTTCATCGGCTCGGTCATCAGATCCACAATCCGTTTGCGCGGGTTCAAGGATGAATAGGGGTCCTGGAAGATCATTTGAATGTCCGTACGCAGACTGCGCATTTGCGACATGCTCATGGGCGCCAGATTTTGCCCCTGATAGAGAACACGTCCCTCCGTCAATTCCTCCAGCTTGATGATGCTCCGGCCAAGGGTCGATTTCCCGCAGCCCGACTCCCCGACAAGCCCTACGGTTTCACCGGGATAGATGTTCAGATCGATGCCGTCCACCGCTTTGATCTGGCCAACCGTCCTTGAGAACACGCCCTTCTTGATGGGGTAATATTTCCTCACGCCCTCTAGCTTCAGAAGAGGCTCTGACAAAGCCATTTCCGGTCTTATCGTCGTCAGCATCGCAATTCCCCTTTTCCCGTTAAAGTTGTACGACCTGCTTGAAGTCGTGATGCGTTTTCTTCCCGTTTGCGTACCAACAGCGTACCTTATGTCCTTCCCGAACCTCGACAAGAGGCGGGGCCTCCCCGCATTTCTCGGCTGCCATCGGGCATCTCGCCTGATAACGGCAGCCGGCAGGCATGTCGCGCAGCGAAGGAACCGTCCCTGGTATGGAGCTCAGCTTCTCATCGCTTAACTCAATATGTGGAATGGAGCCCATCAATCCAACGGTGTAGGGATGCTTGGGACGGTCGAAAAGCTCGAATACATCCGCCTCCTCCACCACCTGGCCGGCATACATGACAATGACCCTGTCCGCCATCTCGGCGACGACCCCCAGATCATGCGTGATGAGCATAATGGAAGTGTTCGCGTCCTTGCGGATCGTGTTGATGAGCTCCAGAATCTGGGCCTGGATTGTAACATCCAGGGCGGTTGTCGGCTCGTCGGCAATGAGCAGCTTGGGCCGGCAGGCCAGCGCGATGGCGATCATGACGCGCTGCTTCATCCCGCCGGAGAGCGTATGGGGATACTGCCCCATCAGCTCCTCCGCCCTCGCGAATCCCACCTTTTTCAGAAGCTCTACAGCCAGCTTTCGGGTTTCCTTGCGGTCAAGACCCAGATGCAGCCGGATCGACTCCGTCAGCTGATTGCCGATCGTGTATACCGGATTCAGCGAAGACATCGGATCCTGGAAGATCATTGCAATATCCTTGCCGCGGATCGCTTCCAGCTCCTTCTCGGATAAAGCCGCAAGGTCCTGGCCCTGGAACATGACCGATCCGCTCTTGATGTAGCCATTGCGTCCAAGCAGCTTCAGAATGGACAGCGAGGTCACGCTTTTGCCGCAGCCGGATTCCCCTACGATTCCCAGAATTTCACCCTGCTCGAGGGAAAAGCTCACATCATCCACCGAGGTCACTTCCCCGTCCTCCGTGCGAAAGGCCGTTCGAAGCTGCCTGACTTCCAAGAGATTGCCCATTTGCCTCACCCTGTTTTCGTTATTGGTTTAACGGGACCATTCATTCACGTCATAATGCATGCCGTCCACGACGCCGCCCTTGCCTTGAACATCCTTCGACAACGCCATGAGATTAAATTCCGAATAGATCGTGATTAGCGGTACTTCTTCCTGAATCAGATTTTGCAGCTCGGAGTACAGCTTGAAGCGCGTATCTTTATCCGTCTCTTTCATCCCCAGGTTGAACAGCTCATCCACCCGTGCATTCTTGAATCTCATATCGTTCAGAGCTGCTGTCGAGCGGTAGACGTTGGCGGGTCCATCCGGGTCCATAATGCTCCCGAAGCTGCTGAGCGTCAGATCGAATTCACCCTTGATCAGATAGGAAACTGTCGTCGGAAAATCATAATTGGTCTGTTTCACCTTAAGCCCGATTGCCTGCAAATTCTGCTGTATGATATTGCCCGCCATTTCGCGTGTACGGTCGCCGGTAGGCACGATCAGCTCGATCTGCTTCTTCATATCAAAGCCCGCCTCCGCCAGCAGCTGCTTCGCTTTCTCGGGATCATACCCGTAGCTCTTCACATTCTTGTCGTGATACGGATGGGAATTCGCGTACGGGCCGTCCTGAAGCTCGCCGGCTCCCGGCATTAACTGGTCCACGATCATCTGGCGGTCGATTGCGTAAGCAAGAGCCTGTCGGACCTTCTTATCCGGGAAGCGCTCCGTATTGATCTCAATGGAATTGTAGCGCCGCGTCTGTTCCTCGCTTGTCTTGAGGTTCGCGAAGGTCTTCACCGTCTTCCATTCCGCGGCCGGAATATTCCCGGTTCCCTGCGCGGCGTTCATATCCAGCTCGCCGGACTGAAGCTGGGCGACGATATTCGCTGCCGGCATAATTTTGATGAACACCTTCTCGATTTTCGGCGCGCCTCTGTAGTAATCCGCATTGGCAGCCAGCTCGACATAAGCCTTATTCTCATATTTCACGAATTTATAAGCGCCCGATGTAACGTTCGGATTCCTCCAGAACGGATTCTGGTTCAGCTGGGCCGGATCGACATTCTCCAATACATGCTTCGGAACGATTAACACATCGGAGAACCGCTCATAAATTAGATTAGGATCGACCGGACTCGCCGTCTTGATCTCCAGATGCTTGTCGTCAATGACCTTCACCGAGCTCAGCTTCTCTTGGCCTTCCGGCAGCATTCCCTTCTCATTAAGTCCATCTAATGCGAAGATTGCAGAACGCTGTGTCGTGATGGTAGCGGGATTGGCAATCAGATTCAACGTAAATTCAACGTCATAAGCCGTTACCGGCTTGCCGTCCGTCCAGTTCGCATTCGGATTAATCGCGATGCTGAAGGTCTGATCGTCCTTGGTGTCAAAGGATTCGGCCAGCATCATCTTGAAATCGAGCGGCCCGACGGTCTTGACCAGGGAATCGAAGAAGTAACGGTACGCGAACACCGCTCCGCTCGAGCCGCTGCCGTCCGAATCGATCGGGTTGAACATAAGCGGGGGATTGGTAATCCCGATATTCAATTGGTTTTTGACTGCGGCTGCTGTACCGCCGGCATTACCCGCGGCGGGCGCAGTTCCTTCAGTCTTACTGCCGCCTGAACTGCAGCCGGTGACCAGCAATGCAGTCAATAGCGATAACACGGCCCATTGTTTATATAGTCTCCTCATCCATCTATCCCCTTTTGTATGTGAACTGCCTCACCTGATCCGGAAGGCCCCTGCGAATACCCGAAGACGGATACGCGCGGGCTGCCAGGCTTTTCACCGGTCTTCTACACCGTAATCCCGCTTTGCAGTTCAGTCATGCTGTCCATGCGCCGCCTGACTGCCAGGAGGCTTACAAACTCAAACGCAATATTAGCCGCATTCAAGGCTGTAATCTGATTGGAATCCCTATCCGGCAGCACCTCCACCAGATCAAAGCCGATAAAGTCCAGACCAGCCAGACCCCGCAGCATCTGCTGCGCTTCATAGGTTGTGAATCCGCCGACCTCCGGCGTACCTGTACCCGGAGCATAGACAGGATCAAGGAAATCAATATCAAAGGTCAGGAACACCGGCCTGTCGCCCACACGCTGCTTAATTTTCTCGCACAGCTCCGGTATGCTGAGCTGCCGGACATCGTCGGTCGTCATCACCTCGAAGCCCATCTCTCTCGCATCGTCCAGTCCGCTTGCCTTGAAGGTGCTTCCCCGCATGCCCATCTGGATGGAATGCTGGGCATCAATTAATCCCTCGTCAACGGCATAGCTGAATACTGCGCCATGCGACCACATCCGTTCAGGGAACTTGGAGCGTCCCGTATCGGAATGGGAGTCAAAGTGGACCAGACATACCGGACCATGCTTCTTCGCAGCCGCCCGCAGATGAGGCAAGGAGATCGAATGGTCGCCGCCGAGCATGATCGGCACGATGCCTTTTTCGAAGATAGGGGTCAGCTGTTCTTCTATAATTTGATAGGATTGTTCAATGTACCCTGGATACACCTTCAGGTCTCCATAGTCGATACCCGAGAGGTAATCGGAAATATTAATGTCATGAACGACCGATATCGGCCGGATACGCTGCGACATGGTACGGATCGAGGAAGGGCCGAAGCGGGCGCCTACTGCATAGCTGACGCCGGTGTCGAACGGCACCCCGATCACTGCGAAATCTACATTTTCCAAAGTTTGAATATGAGGCAAATGCATAAAAGTATGAATGCCGGCGAACAACGGTCTTCCCATTTCAATTTGAGGACGATACAAGCGGATCCTCTCCCTTATGTTTTTTATTGGATCATGCATGTGATTCGACTTTCGCTTGCTATAGGGCCGGGGCTTCCTCCTGAATTCCCGAAGCTCCCTCCAGGCGCCGTCTGACAGCGAGCAGGCTGACAAACTCAAACGCAATATTAGCGGCATTAAGCGCCGTGACGCTGCTGGAATCCCGGTCCGGCAGCACTTCTACCAGATCGAAGCCAATGAAGTTGATCCCTGCCAGGCCCCGCAGCATTTGCTGCGCTTCGTAGGTGGTGAACCCGCCAACCTCCGGCGTGCCCGTTCCCGGTGCATACACCGGATCGAGGAAGTCGATGTCGAAGGTGAGAAATACGGGCCGATCCCCAACCCGCTGCTTGACCTTCTCGCAGAGCTCCGGAATGCTGATGGCACGCACATCATCTGTCGTCATGACCTCGAAGCCCATCTTCCGGGCTTCATCCAGATTGCCTGCCCGATACGCCGTACCCCTCATCCCCATCTGAATGGAGTGCTCCGCATCGAGCAGCCCCTCGTCCACGGCATAGCTGAACACCGCGCCATGCGACCACATCCGTTCTGGCGTATCCGAGCGCCCCGTATCCGAATGGGAGTCAAAATGAACCAGACATACCGGACCATGGGTGTCAGCGGCTGCTCTCAGATGGGGCAACGAAATCGAATGGTCGCCGCCAAGCATGATCGGGACGATTCCCGCTTCAAAGACCGGCTTCAGCTGTTCTTCAATAATCGTGTAGGATTGTTCGATATAAGCCGGGTAAACCTTCAAATCTCCATAATCGATACCCGACAGATAGTCGGAGGTATTAATCTGATGATGCCTGGATATCGGCATAATCCGCTGCGACATGGTACGTATGGCGGAAGGACCGAAGCGGGCGCCGACCGCATAGCTGACGCCCGTATCGAACGGCACGCCAATTACGGCATAATCCACATTCTCCAGCGTTTGAACATGCGGCAGGTGCATAAACGTATAAATTCCTGCGAACTGCGGCTTACCTGTACCAATCTCGATTTGCGGGCGGTACTTCATCCCCATCACTCCATCCTTGTTTTCGCAATATTCAGAAAGGTTGCGGTGCAGCCTCACCCTTCTGATGTTTCCGTGTGGAAGAAGCCTGCTCTAACAGTCAGAGGACCGTGTCAGCCGTTTCTTCTAATAAAAGACAAAAAGAGGCCCTTCATTTGAGAAGTGGCCTCTTTGCCTTTACAAATCCCCACCGGGTGGGAATTTGTGATATGCAGTTGTTTGATATGGCTAGTATAGGAGATTTTTTTGGTTATGTCAACATATTTAACATATAAATTACGCTGTTAATGGAATCAAACTTTCCCAGCTGCATAATATTACATCGATGTTGACATTCCTATAGAAAATGATCGATACTTAACACATATATAACTCGTTTATTATTATCCTATGCCCGAGGTGATGATTACGATGAAGACTAGAGTGCTGCATGTACATGATATCCCGACCCCCAAGTGCCGGGTTGATCAGAAATTGAAGGAATTAAATTACAGGGTATCCTCTATTGAAGCAAAAGCGATGGATACATTAAAATCAACCCGGTTCGAATTCATGGTGCTCGATGTCCCGGCCTGCCGGCTCAAACAGTGGCTTTATGAGGCCAATAATCACTATAACGTGCCGCTTGTATGGTGGTGTGAGGAGAGGAAGCCTGCAACAGCCGTTCCCCATGACAAGATCGACGGGGTGCTCTGCTGCGGGATGAACGATAACGAGCTTCAATGGTCACTGCTGGTCAGCATCAAAAACTACCAACGGCGGCTTCATCTCGAGCGGGAATATTCCTTTCTGGCTACCAAGTTCGAGGAGCGCAAGGTGGTAGACAATGCCAAGATCATGCTTAGCGCCATTAATAATATGAGCGAAACCAAGGCCTACGAGATGATGCGCACCCAAGCTATGGCAGAAAGAAGAAAGCTCGTGGATGTGGCCCAATCCGTTCTGGCAGGCGTTCAGGACAGTCGGCGTCCCATGGAGCGGACACCCTCGCGAAGGAATGGCTAGCACCCCTATTAACCCGTTCAGGAGGGAGATCGTTTGCAGCTAATCACAGAATCCCCATACTTGTCCGATTATGTAGTGGAAACAGAAGAAGTCGATTATCATCACCCTGAGATTGAACGGTTAGTCAGCAAATTGCATGCAAACGGGGATGAGGATGAATACTCCCGGATCAGGACCGCTTATGAATTCGTGAGGGACGAAGTCTCGCATTCCTGGGATATTCAGAGCAGCCGCATCACCAGGAAGGCTTCGGAGGTATTGTTCCACCGGGAGGGCATCTGTTACGCAAAATCGAATCTGCTGGCCGCGCTGCTCCGGCTGCAGGGGATTCCGTCAGGTTTTTGCTATCAGAAGCTGACGATTGGCGATACGCCGGAGACCGGGTATTGTATCCATGCCCTGAACGGCGTATATCTTACAGCGCAGCAGCGATGGATTCGTCTGGACGCCCGCGGCAATAAGGCTGGCGTTCATGCTGCATTTTCCATTACGGAAGAAAAGCTGGCCTTCCCTGTCCGGGCAGAATATGGCGAGGAAGATTATCCGTTCCTGTTTGCAGCGCCCAACCGGAAAACGATGGATGCCCTGAAGAGGAATACGGATTGTTTGCGGATGTATCTTTATGATTTGCCGGTAGAGCTGTGATCGTCCCGGTGCCTCTTGGCCCATGAGCCATTTGCTAATCCCAGTCAGAATCTACTAAATTAGAAATCGCTGCAATAAAGGAACGATGAATGTTTTGTACGCTTCTGCTTGTACCTTCAACTGCGGACGGATATGCCATATATGGATACTGTCGACATTGTCATTCCGGTGTTTACCAATCCTTGGAATACCGGATTTTTCCACGCTTAACAAGTCGAATACCTCCCGCTTTCTTTTATCCAGCAAGCTATGTTCCTTCAGTGACCAGCCAACCCAATTGCAAACGTAAGTTCCGGCCGACATGGAATGAAAATCCGTTTCAATAACTTTGACGCAGCTTCCCTTATTCTTGAGCTCTGAATATAACTTTAGCGCTTTATCGAGATTGCCGCATCTCAGGTTAAAAAGATTTTCAATGTGAACAACTCCCTCATACCCGGGAAGCGCCTGATACATAATTTCGCAAACTGCTTTCATTGTTTGATCGAGGGCAATCGTTCCTGTAACGGGGGAGCCGTCTTGGCAAAGCAAATTCGTCCATTCCTCTTCATCGGATAGCCGCGATCCGCCTGGATTCAACATAATGAGCTTGATTTTCTTACCCGATCCATTCCCAAAGCGCAATTCTGCTGCCGTCCTGAAAATATATTCGTTTACTTTGATAAACGTACCGGTCGCCTGAACGTGATTCATCGAACAACCTCCTCAAAACGCTAAAGCCTAAACTCTAACCAGTCTAAAATAAAGGGAATTCAAATGCGAACAGATTCTATGCAGCTCCAGAAGGTCTATTGCCCGTTTAAAAGCAAAAAAGAAACATCCTAAGCATCTTTGCAGGTTGTTTCTTTCTCTCGCCAGATCAAATATTCATTTTCAACGCCTTATCCTATCCACGGTTATTCATCAACTCTTGCCCTTCGCTCCATCAGCCCCGCTCCCGCCTGTACCGCCATCACTTTTCCCGGCTTCAGCCGGTTTTCCTTTCCCTTTGCCTTTCCCAAAAACCTTCACGGCGCTCTTCGCCTTGGCGCTCTTGTCCCACCGGGTCCAGCCCTTGCGGTCTGTCCCTCTGCCTGTTCCGCCTTTACCCTTAGCCATATAACCACTCCGATCTATTATCGTTCATCCCATTAATATGGCCCACATAAGTGGAGCCCCTTCGTCCAATTCGGGCAACCGGGGCTCAATCACTAATTGTTATCACTTCGCACCAGTAATGAAAACCAGTATAACCTACACCAACAGCTTCTAACAACAGCGCCGCTTATCAAATTTCGCCGATTCTATCGACGCAACGAGCCTCCCCCGCTTGACCGGCACCTTCAGTTCGACAGCTCCATCCATATTTCCAGGAGCTCATCCAGCTGCGATTGCCTCTCTTCCCGCTCACGCCATCTCGCTTCAAGCAGGACAGAATCGCCCCTGTGATCGAAATGGTGCAGCTCTTCATCGGTACGGGCCAGCTCCGTCTCCAGCGCAGCAATCTCAAGCTCCAGCTGCTCGCGTCTCCGCTCGACCGTCCGGGACGAACCGCTGCTTGCTGCGACGGTTCCTGCTCCCGGCCGCTGCCGATCAGCGGATGCCGTCTTGGCTCCCTGCGTCTCTGCACGCGACGGTGCGCTCTCCTGAATATGCGGTTCCCCACGCTTTTCTTTGAAATCATCATAATTACCGAGATACGCGGTAATCCTGCCCTGATGCAGCTCCCATACGCGCTTCGCCAGACGGTTAATAAAATAGCGGTCATGGGAAATGGCCAGCACCGTTCCCGGGAAATCCTCCAGCGCCTCCTCCAGAGCCTCACGTGAAGCCACGTCAAGATGATTCGTCGGCTCATCCAGCAAAAGCAGGTTCGGCTTCCGCCTTACCAATAACGCCAGCCGCAGGCGGGACCATTCGCCTCCCGACAGCATGTTCAGCGGCTTGAAGACGTCCGCGCCATAGAACAAATATTTTGCCAGCACATTTCGCGCTTCGCCCTCCTCCAGTTCGCCCTCCGTGCGAAAAAACTCCAGTACCGTCTGCTTGTTCTCTCCCAGCGGCTCCTGCTGAGCCAAATAACCGATCTCCACACGCGCTCCCCGCACGATCTCGCCTGCATCCGGCTCAGCTTCGCCCAAAAGCAGCTTGAACAGCGTCGTTTTCCCCGAACCGTTATCCCCAAGCAGTACGGCCTTCTCGCCGTAGAGGAGACTTCCCTCAGTACCATCCAAAATCACCCGATCTCCGAATTGCTTCACCACACCCTCGAATGTGATGACCTTACGGCCCGAACGATCAAGGGGAGACAGCTCGAAGTCTGCCGTTTTCCGCTCCAGAACGGGACGCTTTACGGCCTCCATCCGCTCCAATGCTTTTCGCATCGAGGCTGCCCGTTTGAAGAATTTCTCATTCCCTCCGATACGCCCCCATTCCTCAAGCTGGCGGATCGTCTCTTTCATCTTTTTCATCACCTTCTGCTGCTCTTGATACTGCGCGAACTGCTGCAGCAGCCTCTCTTCCTTCTCCTTCATATACCCGCTGTAGTTGGTGAGATACGTATGGGCTTCGCCGTCCTCCAGCTCGATCATTTTCGTGGCTACAGCATCAAGAAAATAACGGTCATGCGATACGATGACACATGCGCCGCCATAGCGCTGAAGGAACTGTTCCAGCCATTCGATGCCCTTGAGATCCAGGTGATTCGTCGGCTCATCCAACAGCAGCAGATCGGGATGGACGACCAGCTGGGATGCCAAAACAATCCGGGTCTTCTCTCCGCCGGACATACTGCCGAACCTTCGCCGGTCGTGGCTTCGATCGATTTGCAGGCCGCTCGCCACCTGATCAATGGCCGTATCCATTTCATAGCCGCCAGCCTGCTCGAACTGTTCTTGAAGCAGCGCATACGTCTTGAGCAGCCGCTCCATCACTCCCGGATCGGCAGCCGCTTCTGAGCTGGACATCTGCTGCTCCATCACCGACATTTCCTGCTTGGCGGCCATGAGCTCCCGATAGCCATAGGCCAACACTTCATATACAGTCAGTTCCTCAAACTCGGCCGGAATTTGCGGCAAATAGCCGATTTGCAAATCCTTCCGGATAGTCAGCATACCCTCATCTGCCTGCTCAAGGCCGGAAATTAAACGGAGCAGCGTGGATTTTCCGCTCCCGTTGCGGCCGATCAGACCGACTTTCCCACCTTCATGGAGCTGCAGCGTGATCCCGTCCAGAACCAGTTTTGCCGCATGGTATTTTTTTATCTGTTGAACATTAACAATAATCATCATTAAGAGCCTCCTGTTGGATGAAGACCCCAGCTTGAATACACAAAAAGAGCCGCGGCAACAAGCCCGCGACCCTTAGGATGGTAAAGCTATCCGTGTGGTTAAGGTAGGCGTCTTCTCGCGAATGGTTCAAACGTATAATCTTCATTGGACAGACTGATCCCGTTCGCGGAAAATGCATGAACAATGCCAGCCATAGCAATCGGCAGCTGGCTAATACGGTTGTTAACCATTTCGTGATTCACCTACCTCACCCCCTTCATTGTTCGTAAGTTAAAAATAACACAGACCGTAGGGATATGGCAAATGGGACCCGCGGCGAGTCTGATAAACGTATCCCTATTTCTCAGAAAAGCCGGCTAACTCTGCTTTTTTAATTTGGCTGCTGCCGCTTCTATATTCTCAGCCACTCTAAATTGAACGATCCTGCTTATTAATTCATAAGGCAGCGGCTCGTCCAAAGGGAATTGTATGGACCCTTTTGCCCCTTTGTATTTCGATAACTCCTGCTTGAATGCAACTATGCCGCTTGGCGCCGGATAAAATCCAATATGGCTTTTGTAAGCTGCAAAATGCACCAAATTCCCATGCTGCGCGTATGTAGGCATTTGGTAGCTTATCTTCTCCTTTGCGTCCGGCGCCGCCTCTTGGATCACTTTTCTTAACGCTTCAAGCAAAGCCTGAATCCCGGATGGGAATGTTGAGATATATTCATCAACAGATTCATATGTGATTTTGTTTCCGTCCATAATTTCTCCTTTCTTGACTCCTTTTTGTGAGGTTAATTGAATTTCTGCGTGATTATGGTGTTAGCTGATATCCGGCCCTCTTCGATAAACTGATACCCCATACTTTAAATAGATCCTTCAGTTCATTTGATGTTTGGTTGATAAAATTCTTAACAGTCTCCGGATGAAAATATGCCGGTTTAATCTTTGGTTCGTTATCATTATTTTGGAGCCAATGTAACTTGTTATCCCGATACTGATTTACTTCCAGTTGAGTAACAAAAGGCTCTATTGTATACGCCTTAGCTTGTGTCAATCTTGAAAAGAGATTATCCACATTGTCCATTGACCTCAAGAGATTAAATTCCATCTGGCTGACTTCGTTATTGTAGATTGTTCTAATCTCATTTTTATCTCCATGGTAATCCTTCTCAAAGCCGCTATAAACCGTCTCGGTCCATCTCAAATCGGTATAGATATGGGTGAAGTATCCCAAAACGTAATCCTTCCATCCGGCCTCTGAATGAATTGATAAATACTCCAGACATTTCTCCATAATTAATTCTTTGGCTGGTAATTGATCGTCACGCACCAGGTGAGTAATTCCCTTCTCTTCCCTGGATATATTCCCTCTCATATGTACCGCATCCGGGGCAATACTGCCTATTAATAAGTTTGGAGAAGGATTTGCGAAAGAAATATTCGTAGAAATTGCAAAATGTACCATTGGCCAAGGCAATTGATTGTTTCCTCCCCTTTGTCTCATTCATTTATATTTAATTCAATAGTTTGTTTAATTCGCTCTGAATTGTCAAATATCTTTGAGATCCCAGCTTCGATCCGGATGCCCGTAGCGCTACGTACCACTCAACCAATACCAATGGTCGTTATATTTCTTGACTTCAATAAATTTTGAGCCCATTAACTGTTGATCAGGTGCGTTACCATTGCTTGTATATACAAATCCCGAGAAGTTATCTAAAATCCCACGAAACGTGAAAAAAATCACTTCTCTATTATCTGGAGAACCGAGTATGATTACTTCTCCTCCTCCCTTCGACAGATGAGCGTAATTATCTGGCAATACGGCCGTAGTCCTATTAATCGAACTTCGGATTTTGCCCTCATCAATTAAATCAACTACTTCAAGACGCTCACTTAAATAGCGATGAAAGTCCCTATTAATAATCATTTTGTCCAAAGGAACAAAATAATTTATTCCAATAATACAAATGCCGATTAACAACGGTATGGCCTTTTTAATTTGGAAGTTCTTCCGCGGCCTTGCTTTCAATAAATTTATTAATACATATAATAATGAAATACAAATAATTAAATAAAAAAATCCATAAATAGCAAATTCTAATAATGGTTCAAGAATTAGAGTAAGTTCGTAAATTAATTTCCACCGAAGTATATTAATATAAAGAACCAGCACTGAGCTTAATGATGCCAATATGGTCAAGAGTACAAACCATGTCCTGGATTGCACTTCTTTGGGCGTTGTAGACATTATTCACCTCTTCTCTTGTAGGGTTTGCAAACATACTTATGCTCAAAAAACGAACGCCCCCCTTTACTAATAACCCTCTTACTACCGGAAAGACTATCTCCTAAAGAAATTATTCATTATCCCTAAGGCTTTGATAACCATTATATTTCCATTCTGATCTTTGAACGTATCTTTTATTTTCAGGTAAATACCTGTATTCGTTTTTGCTCTTGAAATCCAGTCCAGTTTATTATTCTGATCCAATATTCTTATTGTGCAATCCTCTGTTATTTTAGCACCGGCACATGAAATCTGATGTTCCTCACGAAGCCAGTTGAGATACCTCTTATCATTTGGAATGCTGATATTCAAAATAATAATGATAAATAATAAAGCCAATAAAACTCTTACTACATTCTTATTCATATCTATCCTTTCAAATACGGTGTTTTAAGCTGATATCAATTCCTCACGATTGTAGATCCTAGATGCCCATTAATTTGAAATAACCAGAATGTTAGCAGTAAATGATTTAAACAAAGACTCCAAAATACAATCCTCTGCTTTTGATAAAGCAAATATAAAAAGATACAGATCGCAATCGCAATGAATACAGCACCTGAAACGATCCAATATATTAAAGCAATATACAAGTAGAATATGAGTGATATTGGAATCATTATTATCTTCTTCAATTAGTCGCGCCCTTTGAAATATAGGATACAAACCCCTTTCTATACATTCTACCAATACCAGAATATTCCTCCTTCATCAATTGTTGAAACAGAAAAAGGGACAACCCCCTCAATAAATCCAGTTCCTTCCGATTGATCATCGTTCCCTCAATTGGTAATCCTTCATGAAATGGGAAATTTAGAAAATCAGGTTTTTCTCTTTTATTATAGATATTTTGCAAAAAGCCGGTTGCTTCTCTTCAGAGCAATCGGCTTTTTTTGCATGAAAGGAAATTATCACTCTCGCTTATATGGAAAACAATGCGGTCATGCGGACGTCTCCGTTACTTAGCGCCAAAATGTAATTTGATCACTGCGCAACCGTACAGATTCATGTCCTTCTGTTTGAGCTTTGCCGATGGAAATGATCATGACAGGTACATACCGCTCTTCATCTAAGTCAAACGCTTTTACAATTTGGTCTTGCTCAAAACCAGCCATAGGATTGGTATCATAACCATGTGCGCGAGCCACTAGCATAAGCTGCATGGCAAAGAGGCTTGCGTCAATTTTCGCCACCTCGCTTCTGACTTCTCGAGGTAGATCCGGATACATGCTCATAATTTGTGCCACTTGTTTATCCCGTACATCCGTCGGCATTTTTCCTTGTCTAACGGCTGTATCATAAATTTCTTCCACATTCAAATGGCTTTGTGTATCACCCAAAATGATTAACATGGCAGATGAAGTATCATTTTGCAACGTATTGAAACGCACCAGCGGGCGCAGTTTATTTTTCCCTTCCGGGGTATGGACAATGACAACACGCCAAGGCTGCATATTTGCGGAAGAGGGGGCCAAACTCGCCTCTGCAATGATGTCATTCAATTCTTCTTCCGGTATTTTAATATTCTCTTCATAATGGCGTACAGTGCGTCGTCCCTTAATGATATTCGAAAAATCATTGTTTTGAATACGGTCCAGCATGTTATCTCTCCTTTTGATAACACCAGATGTTTTTGACATTAGACATGTCACTGGTTATCATGTTTATATTATGAACTATGAACCTAGGTTTATAGCAAATACAACGTGCAAGCCATATAAGCCTTAGTATTGTTATAGGATACTCACATGAGAAGGGAGAGACATATGAAAGCTAATGAGATTTCAAAACTAACAGGGTTGCCGATCTCCACCTTGCGATTTTATGAGCGCAAAAAGTTGATTCCGGTTCCGCTAGTAACTAGAGATGAGAATAATTACCGGGTATATCATGAAGAAGTTATTGATTTACTTGACGATCTGAAAACATTGTTATTAGTAGGTTTTACGATTCAAGAATTGAGTTCGCTAATGAATGAAAACGAGGCTGCTTATGAGGAAAAGAAACACATTGTTACGGGCAAAATTCAGCATATAGAAGACCTTCAGGCGAGTCTGGAAACGTCGAAAACCTTTTTACATGATTTGCTGGAGGGCAAGGCAAGGTTTCAAACAAAGTGCAACCATGTAAATGAACAAAGCTGATGCAGCCACTTATGGCCAGCATCAAGGAGCCAAACTATTTGCGCCGATTGATTACGAAACGGGTCATGTCATTCATGGGGAAGACTAAGTGATCGTGCTGGATCATTCACGAATTCATCACGCCGACAAAAGCCTTAAAAAGCGAAAAACCCTTGATACACAAGGGTTTTTCTTAGTATGCGGCCGGACGGATTTGAACCCTCACACCCGGTGAGCGCTATCCCCTCAAGCCGGCTTCCTGACTGAAAGTGGCAGCCTCGGGTGCGGGAGTTAGATTTCATAAATTTCTATATATAAATCAAACTACATTTACCCATTCAATTATATGTCATCCATACTGTATCTCCCAAAACCTCAAACCCCTGTTTAAACCAGAAGTTCCGCGATTTATCCAGCGTATATACATACATCTTTTTATTGGGATACTTCTCTTTAAGCCAGTTTATAAAAAAAGCGGCATATCCCTTGCCTTCATATTCCTTCAGAACATCCAACGCTTCAATAAATATAAAATGGGTTCTGTTTTTGATATCAATATAGAAGTCTCTCTCCAGGTACTTTTCATCATCATTAAAATAATCCTTTTCCGCCTTGCGGATTAACTGTTTCCCGTTATCGTATTCCCATACCACGCCGTACCCGACCATAGCGGCATCCGCTTCAATGATATAGATGTCCTCCGGTAAATCCGACTTGTCTTTCCTGCTCAATTCTCCTGCATGATAGCCGGATTTCAATTCGCTTAACAGGTTCTGCATGTCTGGATCAAATGGTTTTGCGCTAATGGTTGGCATGTGTGAACTCCCTTTGCTGTTTTGTTTTTAAAGTGTCATATTATGCCCGTGCCTGGCCAGATACTCTTCCTTTTCCTTATAATCCGGCATCACGCTTCCTACCCGACGCCAGAATGAACGATCATGATTCATATGCGTGAGATGACACAGCTCATGGATGATCACATAATCGATAACTTCAATTGGAGCCATGGCCAAACGATAATTAAAGGTCAACTTTTTATCCGAGCTGCAGCTTCCCCACTTGGTTTTAGATTCGACGACCTCCATGGTTTTGGGTTTTACTTTCAGCTGTGCCTGATATATTTTGATCCGTTCCCCCACAATCTTCTTGCAGCTTGCGAAATAGAATTTCTTCAGACTGCTTTTAAGCTCATCTTCATTTAAATCCCCGGTCTCTATAAGCTCATGAAGAAAATAATAGTTGCCAAGATGCAGGAACTTCCCGTTGTCTTGATAATCTCTTATTCCTGAGGTATTCCGAGCCTTCGCAATGGATTGTAATTTATCCAAAATCCTTCGCCCATGATGTTCCACAGCCCTCATAATTATCTCATCACCTGTATGATTAGGAGCCTTAACGGTTATGTGGCCCAAAGAATCAATTTGAATCGAAATCTTTTCTCTGCTTCCATATTGAACATTAAATTCGATCGTATGAGCTTCAAAATCAATCTTCATAATCACCATCGTTCCTGTAGGGTTATTTCTCATGCTTCCCTTTTTCTCTTTCCCCTATTATATCAAGACATATTCTGTTTAGGCAGGCTTATATCGGCGGAGTGGCAGGCAGGGTAAAAAAACAGGCGGTCACGCCCGGGTGGGAGCGACCGCCTGTTTTCGATAACAGGGTAAACTTATTTAAGATGAATGGGCACCGAAAAGGTTTTTCCGTTATTAATCTGGAAGGGTTCTTCTACATGAAGGGTTACCACTAAGTCATACAAACCTGGAGCAAGTTTTTTTGTGTCCAGATTATACATATATTTTTTGCCTGCAAGGCGGAAGGTATTCCCCTCGAGAACTTCAGTGCCGGATAACTCTGCAGGTACGACTACATTCGGATCATCGCCTTTGTAGACAATGGACAACGTAGCAGCTGCATGACTGACATTCTTCCCTGAAGCGTCAGTCAACTCGAATTTTAACGGGATGACGCGGCCCTGATGATACGTATCATTTGGCTTCACCGGAGGCAGGAAGCCGCTGAACCTTAAGGCGCTGTCCGTTACAACAACTTTTAAGGGAACAACTGTAATCTCACCGTCTAAAGTAAATTCAACATCAAATACGTATTCGCCGACAGCCAGAGAATCGAGATAATCCCTGGCAAGATCTATCCGCACCTGGTTTAACGTATAATCTTGTCCTTCAACCAATAATTCACCGTCAAGCTTGATGCCGCTAAAGTCATTGCCGTTTTTCTCAAGAAAAGCTTTGGTAGAAGTATTCCTGTTCAGCGCAGCCTTATCATACTTAATGGTGTCTATATGAAGAGCAGGCGCTGTCGGAGTGCGGTCATAAAGGGCAACATCGTTAAACGGCAATGATCCCGCTGCAAGACTGGAGGTCACATTCAACCTGAAATAACGTCCTGTGACATTATCAAAGTCCAGCGTATAATCACGGATATTGACCAGGGCTCCGCTTTTGACTACTGTCCAGTTAACGCCGTCAACCGAGTAGTCCAGGAAGTAATTGCCGATTCTTGCCTCCTGTTGATTGATCACGAACCGCCCGAACGTTTGCTGCTCTCCCAGATCAAAGGTGATGGTTGTCGGATTGCTTGCCGTAGGCCTTCTGCTCGCCGTTTGCCAACGTGTATCCAAGTCCCCGTCAACCAGATTGCCGATATTCTCGCCCTGAAGAGGATGAGATACCGAGATCGCAGATGCCGGCAGATCTGATACCAAATTCCCCGGCCTCGCATAGCTTAATTGCGGCTGATAATCATCAACTGCAAAATCCTTCGGATCCGTGAAGCTGCCTGTCTGAACCTCATGAATTCCAATATCGATTCCACCATCTCTGTACAATGGATTTCCGAAATAGTCTACGGTTCCTGATTGCTCCACATATCTTCCGGCATTAATAAGCGGGGAGGTTTCCTTGAGCTTGTAGCTATTCGTTCCTTCATAAAGCCCGGTCGTATAAACGGTCGGATCTCCGGCAAACTGTGGATCTGCCGTTACTTTGTACAAATCTACGGGCTCAAAGGCTCCCCGTTGTCCACTCGCCTCATAAATAGCATTATTCTGGAACTTCATGTTCTGGATACCGGGAATGCCGCCGGACACACGTCTTGCCCATGTGGTAGGGGTTGTTTCATTATAATTGTAGAAAATATTGTTGTAGAGATACATCGCTGATTTTATTTCCTCATCGTGAATCTCCATCTTGGCCCCGTCATAAACAAATACATTGTTTACAAAATAGGCAGGGGACTTGTTGACATGAAGCTGATTCTTAATTAATACTCCATTATCGTTCACGCTTAAGTTGTATCTTGCGACATTGCCGGCCGCATTCCCCATATATGACATCCAGCCTGCAGGATTATCGTGCGTATAGTTGTATTGATATTTCACGTTATAGCTGGAGAATTCAAAGTCGAACGCGGTTCCATCGTAGAAAGCGGAAACCCCGTCATAAACCTCGTTAAACTGCTGGGTTACATCTGCGCTTGCCCATGAGTATAATCCGGCCGATACAGAGTCATATCTTTTGAGAAAGCCGTTTACAACATTGTACTCCACAAGCATATTCTTGGTATCGGCCAGTTGAATGGCACCCTGCCCGATATTTTCAGCGTAATTATGCCCAATGTACACATCCCGGTTGTAAAGATCCTTGTCCTTTATCCACCCCTGCTCCCATTGTCCAAGATCATTGAACCAGTTAAATCCGAATTGAATGGCATGGAGCTCTGTCTTGATAATAGAATTATTGTCGATTCTGACATCCTGAAAATAGTTGGCGCCATCCGCATATTCCGTATAAGGCTTTTCACCGAAAATCTGAAAGTTGATTCCGCCGTAATGTATTTTCTGCCAGGTTGTTACCCCGTCAATATCATGAATGTCATTATTCGTGATTCTAAAGTAGTTCATGATCTTATCATCCGATTGAAGCTGATCTGCATTAATGGATATACTGATACCGTCTCTTACGACCTGTCTTTCGGTTCCCGGTACGTTAATGTCGACGTCAAAATCATCATCATTCGAGATTTCAAGATTATGAATCTCCCAGTACTGCTGGTTGATCAAAATTACGGCTCCTGTCTTTCCTACTAAATCCATATCTTTGTACCATACATTCCCTTCATTATAGACAGGAGTAGGCACATTGCCGTTTACAGCGATATACGGCTTGCCCAGACCCGGATCGCCATACCGGTCAATAATGATCGGCTTTCCTGCTTGTCCGCTGCCTTTAGGCCAAAGCTGCTGATCCTCCCACACCTCTCCCGCCTTCAGCAGAATCCGGTCTCCCGGCTGAAAGGTCTTTGCGTTGACAGGCGCAAAGGTTTGCCATGCCGAATCGGGCGATGTTCCATCATTGCTGTCATTGCCATGGGTAGCATCAACATGATAGTCCGTGCCGGCAGTGTTCGTTTCTTCCGCTGATGCGCTGGGCGAAAATGCCACCAACGATGAAATCGTTATCAAAACCATTAAAAACGATAAAAGCTTTTTCATTTCATTATGCACTCCCTTTCGATTAGTAAATATGAATTCGATTGTATCTGTTTCCATCATACATAGGTTGATCAGCGCGCAACATAGAAGATCCTTGCTTATTCATGGACATTTTCATGATTTTAGAAGGTTGTTTTATTATAATTTTTTTCGTTTATTTTGATTTCCGCTTTTTTAATCAGCTCCTTGATATAAGCCTCGTACTTCTCGTCAATGACCATGCTCTTTACAGCATTCTTATTTTGTGCGTAGGCCTCTGATTCCCCATTTTCTTTGCTTGTTAACATAATCAGGTTGTAACTGCCATTGTCCTCCAGAATCTCCTTGCTATACTCGTTGATTTGCAAAGATTCGGCAGCTGACCGCAAGTTAAAGGCAGACCGTACATCCGAGCGGTAAGAATCCTGATTGAAGGTTTGAGTGAGCATCTTGCTGCTCTCATTATATTTTTTGGAAGCCTCGTCGAAGCTCATACCTTTATCCAAATCAGCAAGCGCATTTTGCGCTTTGCTGTACGCATCCTCCATATGCTCCTGGGTACGATAAGGGATAGAGATCTTAAGGATCTTATAGGAAACATCCTTACTTGACCAACGATCCTCATTAGCCAGATAACTGCTTCGGGCTTCATTTTCGGTAACAAAAAAGGGATCCTTGTCTGTCCTGCTCATTAAATCCTTCAGATTAAGGCGTAAATTGCTCATAATGTGATTATAATATTCGCTTTCGCTATAGGCGCCCGGTCCGTAAACGACCTCCCCCTTCGATATTGCCGATTTTCTTCTCCCGTTCTCGATTTTCAATTGGTTCAGCAGGTCCTTGTAGGAGCTGAAATCGACCAGGTTATGTTCCTTTGCCAGCAATAATTCTATTTTTCTTCTGACCGCTTCATCCAGCGCCCGTTCTCTAAGTACTTTCATTGGATTCTCACCGTTAAAATCGCCGCTCCAGAAATCAGCATCTATTCTTGCATCATACTGAACTTTAAAATAGTTCTGGACATCGGGTTTTAACCTCTTCATCTGCGTTTCCAGTTCTCTTGCTGCAATGGGTTCACTATTCACTGCTGCAACCTGCTTAAAATCCGTTTCACCTAACGTGGATACAGCAACTGCCGCCGTTCCCAGTACTGCAGCTATAACGGATAATAACAGCAGGATAAATCTTTTCTTAACAGGCATGGCGGCGGGATTCTGTGCGGCTTTTATTTTTATGCTTTTTCTCTTTTTCACCCTATCACCTCCATCAAAAGTAGTTTTATATTCTATTATATGGCCACATCGGCGCCGTTAACATTGAGGATCTTCACTAGAAACTGGATATTCTTTTCTTTTTAATGCTATTGTCCAGTTTTCAAGGCTAACGCATAAAGAAAGCGTCTTGGCACAATGCTGCCCTGACGCTTTCTTGCGGCTTACAAATCTAATTCTCAAGTTTCATAGAGTCCGGGTGAGGCCGCTCCTGTACACTTCAAAATGGCTGATTGTCGGATACCAGCGTGATTCCGATATGACAAGACGGACATGCCTGGCCCGTACTTCGTCAAAACGGCAAATTTTCTTATACCCAATGACAGAGCCTTCGCAGAGCGGTCTCCAGTGCTGCCCGTCCCGGTATTCAATGCGGAAACTCTCTACGCGTTGGCCCTTCCTGATATGCTCGGCTAACAGGATTCGATCGAAAGCCTGTTCGCTGCCAAGATCGAATTCGAGCTCCGCTTGCTCCACGCCTTCAGGCGGACACCAATACGTCAGAGAATTACCGTCGGTGACCCTATCCGCACGATGCGGGTCGTCCTTGGCCTGTGAAGCCACCGCGCGGACTCCGGCTGCCAGATTGGTTTGATAAGCTTCCCGGATTCGTTCGCCAAGCTCCCTCATTCTGCGGGCGTCATTCTCATGAATGAGCCCTCTTTGGTCGGGAGGCAAATTAAGCAGAAATGCGGAATTGCCGCCAACGATCCGTTCGTACAGGTCCATCAATTCGTCAAGCGGTTTGACAAGGTCATCCTCGGACGAATGATAGAACCAGCCCGGCCGGATCGAAGTGTTCACTTCAGCCGGATACCAGGCGACTTCAGCCGCATCAGCCAGTATCCTCCGGCTGCCCAGATCATCATTCTCCGATCCGACCCGTTTGGCGAACTCCCGGTCATCCGCCTGCTGCGAATTTGCCTGAATTTTCTCATTGTCCTTCATGCTGGCCGGTACGACACTCCACTCCGCTGTCCGGGTATGGCCAGCCTCATTGCCGCACCACCGTACGTCCGGGCCGCAGACGGAAATGACGGCATTCGGCTGATGCTGCCGGATGATCCCGTAATAGGCGTCCCAGTCATAAACCTGCCGCTTTCCATTCGGCCCTTCCCCGCATGCACCGTCGAACCAGACACAGAACAGCTCCCCGTAATTCGTGAGCAGCTCCCTCAGCTGATTGATGAAGTAAGCATTATATTCCGGGGAGCTGCCGTAGCTCGGCTCGTGACGGTCCCACGGTGAAACGTAAATGCCGAATTTCAGGCCGGCCGCATGGCAGGCATCGGATACCTCACGGACCAAATCTCCCTGACCGTCCTTCCACGGACTGCTTTTGACCGAATGGCCGGTATACGCGCTTGGCCACAAGCAGAACCCGTCATGGTGCTTGCAGGTCAGGATAAGTCCCTTCATTCCTGCCGATTGGCACACTTCCACCCATTGTGCAGCGTTCAGCTCCCTCGGGCCGAATATGGACGGACTCTCATCGCCATTGCCCCATTCCTGATCGGTAAACGTGTTGACCGTGAAATGAATAAAGCCGTAAAATTCCAGCTCCTGCCATGACAGCTGCCGCTGCGACGGGATTGTCCCGGCGGCCTCCCGAATCGATACTCCCACTTAAGAACACTCTCCTTCTTCTCCGCTGGCTATTATCCCAAATCCGCCTTGTCCGTCAGTCTGACTACAGGATCTATCGTACCGTGAAGCTCAAATACGATCAATTCATTCTTGCCTTCCTTAAGCAGCGGGGCGGGTACGTACAGCGTACGTGCCGGCCCTTTCTCCCAATAGCGACCCAGGTTAAAGCCGTTGAGGAAGACGCTTCCTTTGCTCCACCCGTCCAGACGGAGGAAGGTGTCAGCCCGGTCATCAACCTGGAATGTTCCCCTGTAGAAAGCCGGAAGCCGATCTGTTCCGGGCTGCCTCTGTCCGGTTATCATTTCGAAGGCAAGTCCCTCCAACGAATCCAGAGGCAGCGGATAGATCGTCCAATCGTATAGAAACTGGTTGTCCAGCCTCACGCCCTCGGTGATGCCTTTGATATCACGCATCAGGGGGCCATAATTAACCCGTCCCATATTTTCAACCAGGATGTCAAGCCGGACGCCGTCCGGCGGAACTTCGAGCGGGAGGGCGAGCGGATTCCAACGCTCCACCGTACCGGCATACATGCCGTCCGCGAATACGAGCGCCCGATCGCGCACCTCTTGAAGCGTCAGCTGCATCCCGCTTCTCGGCCCGGTTATGCGCGTTGAATATAAGATAAAACCGTATTCTTGACCAACCGTCTCCATCGGGTCCGGGCATGTCCGCCCAATCGGGGATGACAGGCGGTCCAGCTGATCGAACAATCCGGCTGTTTGGTCCAAGCGGACTTCTCCATAGGCCCGCTTGGGGACAGGCTCGGGCAATTGCAGCTTGGGCAGATTCACATAGCGCTCCAGCACTTTTCGCACGGCATAAAATTTTTCCGTCGGCTCCCCCGACTCGTCCAGAAGGGCGTCGTAATCGTAGCTGTTCACCGTCGGCTCATACTGCTTGATATGGTTGGCGCCATTGTAGAAGCCGAAATTCGTGCCGCCATGGAACATATAGAAGTTAACCGAAGCTCCCTCCCGCATAATGTCCTCGAATACCTCCGTCACCTCCGGAGCCGGGCGGGACTGATGCTTCTCCATCCAATGATCGAACCAGCCGATCCAGAATTCCATGCACATCAAGGGGCCATCCGGTTGGTACTCGCGCAGCTTGCGGAAGGCTTCCCCCGCCCGGGAGCCGAAATTGACCATCCCGAGCACGCCCTCGACCATTCCGCCCTGCAGCATGTGGTCCTCCGGTCCGTCCGATGTGAACAGCAGCACGTCCATGCCGCGCTTGCGCATGGCATCCCGGATATATTCCAGGTACTTCTTGTCGTTGCCGTAGCTTCCGTACTCATTCTCGACCTGCATCGCGATAATCGGCCCGCCGTTCGTACTTAACAACGGCTTTAGGCGGGGCAGAAGCTCGTCGAAATAAGCATCCACCTTGTCCAGATAAGCCTTGTCAAAGCAGCGCAGCCGCATGCCGGCGTCCGCCAGCAGCCAGGCAGGCAAGCCGCCGAACTCCCATTCCGCGCATATATAGGGGCTTGGCCGCACGATCACATGCAGCCCCAGCTCTCCCGCAAGCCTGATGAAATTCCCGATGCCGGCGATGCCTTCGAATTGGAATTGGCCTTCCTTCGGCTCATGCAGATTCCACGGCACGTAGGTTTCCACCGTGTTCAATCCGCAGGCCTTCAGCTTGAGCAGCCGGTCCCGCCAATACTCGGGAACAACGCGAAAATAATGGATTGCCCCCGACAAGAGACGGATTGCCTTGCCGTCGAGGACAAATTGATTCCCTTCTACTCCGAAAACAGCCAATTCAGCACACCCTTCCCTCTTATCTGTTCTTTATTATCCTTTCACGCCACCCAGCATCATGCCCTGCGTGAGCCTCTTCTGGAGCAGCGCGTATACCAGTATCGTCGGTACGAGGACGATGACCAGCCCGGCGAACAAAGAACCCCAGTCCGTGGCATACTGCTGGATCTGCATCAGATTGGACAGGCCGATCGGGATTGTTTTCTTGACGTCGTCCGTTATGAAGGTCATGGCCAGCACGTATTCGTTCCAGAAATCGAAAAAACTGAATACGATCAAGGTAATGATTCCCGGGCGGGCCATCGGGATAATGACCTTGAACAGTGTGCCAAAATAGCCGCAGCCATCGATCATGGCCGCTTCTTCATAATCATGCGGAATGGATTTCATGAATCCCGTCAGCAGGAAGACGGAGAAAGGCAGACTGCCCGTCGCGTAGACGGCGCTGAGCCAAAAACGGTTGTTAAGCATATTAAGATCATTCATCATCAGGAAGAGCGGTACGATAATGTACACGCCGCCGATGAACAAGCCAGCCATGTAGAAGTTGGTCAGGAAAGAACGGCCGCGGAAATTCATCCTTCCGAGCACGTATGCCGTCGGAACAGCCGTAAACAGCAGCACTGCCATCGACATGACGACGACGAGCACGGAGTTGACCATATAGTCGCCAATCCTGGCCGTTGTGAACGCCCTTGCGTAATTACCGAAATGAAGGGCGGAAGGAAGGGACCATGGACTTTCCATGACCTCGGCATTCGTCTTGAATGAGGCGAGCACGTTCCAGACTAAAGGGTATAAAACGATCAAGGCCTGCAGGATCAGGAAGACACGCAGCACAAGCCTGCCGATACCTCTGGATGATTGACTTCTTGCCTGGACGGTCGAAGGATAAGCGGACATGTCAGGTGGATCCCCTTTCCGTTAATTTGTTGCTGATCATGGCAAGCAGAAGGGAAATAACGAAAATAAACACGCCGATTGCCATGGCATAGCCGAAATTCGAGTTCGTAAACGCCTGGCTGTACAAGTAGGTCATCACAACCTCCGAATGGCGGTCCGGACCTCCGGCCGTCATAATGGACACGATGACGAAGCTGATCGAGAGAACGCCGTTGATGCTGAAGACAATCGTAACGCGAATGATCTCCCAAAGCATCGGAATGGTGATATAGAAAAATTGCTGGATTCGGGTCGCACCGTCAAGGTCCGCTGCTTCATATAAGTCGGGAGAGATGCTGTCAATCCCGGCCATGTACATGACCATGTAATAACCGGCCGCCTGCCAGATGAGCGTAACTGCCAATGCCCAGAGCACCGTGCGGGAGTCGCCAAGCCATGCCATCGCCCAATCGCCCAGGCCGAGGATTTCAAGACCGGAGTTGACGAATCCCATCGTGGGATGATAGATGAACGACCACAGAATGGCGATGACGACGAACGATAGAATGCTCGGGAAGAAAAAGACCGTACGGTAGAAGCTGATCTCCTTCAGCTTCGATTGCGTCAGCAAGGAGGCGTTGACTAGCGCAATAAGAAGCGTGAGCACCGGCACGATAAGCATCAGGAAGCCCGTGTTGCGGAGCGCGAGCAGGAAGGTATCGTCGTGAAACATATCCGCGAAATTTTTCATGCCGATGAATTTCATATCGTCGCCGACGCCGGTCCAACGAAACAATGATTTATGGAAGATCTGAATGGCCGGATATACTTTGAACAGAGAAAATAGCGCCAGTCCCGGAATCAGGCAGGCTGCGATGAAAAGTCCCCGTCTCGTTTTCATGCTCATATTCATGGATTAAAAGCCTTCCTTTCTGCCCTCAAGATGCAGGAAAACCTGCCGGGTTCATCCGAACGCGCGGCAGGTTTCCGGAAAAATAGGAGCCTTATTATTGATCTCCGTTTTCTTTCAACTCAGTTTGAATGTTGGTGTAGACCTTGTACAGCTGGTCACTGTACTCATCAAGGCTAAGCTGCTTGTTCATAATGGATGAGATCGGCTTGTAGATTTCGTCGCTGGGGTTGTATTTGCTTCCTTTGGCTACCGATTTGAACGCACCGTTAACCGTCCCCATTCCGCTATCGACCGCTTTATATACATTGTAAGTCGATTCGGAAATAAATGCCTTCGCCATGTCCGGAGCGCCTTTGACGGCCAGCACCCCTTTCGATTTCTCGGCGTTCAGCTTGACGCTTTTGTCGCTGTACAGGTATTTCAGGAACTCTTTAGCCAGTTCAGGGTTTTTCGCTTTTGCCGGAATGACCAGCTGCTCAACGTTAGTCAATGCGATTACGGGCTTATCCGCCTGGAAGGCCGGAACTCCGAGGAAGCCGAACTGGAAGCCGTCCTCGCGTGGCGCGTCTTTCATTTCATCCTCAAACCAGGTTCCGTTCGGAATGAACATGGATTTGCCCTGCATGAACGCCGTCTGCGACTGCGTATGATTCAACGCGATCGTACCCTTCATCAGCGCGTTATCCTCATTGGCGATTTTCTCGAGCACACCCCAAACCTGCTTGAAGGTGTCGCTTTTCCAAAACTCGGGATCGAAGTTGTAGAACTGGTCGAGCGCTTCCTGACCTCCGACGCTGTAGATAGTAGGAACGATCATCTCTTCAAGATAACCGGGGTATAAGCCTTGATAAGTAAAGAGCTCGCGGCCGTTTTCCCGGGCAGTGGCATTAAGCGCGAAAAACTCGTCCCACGTCTTTGGAGCCGCGATGCCTTTTTGGTCGAATAAGGCTTTGTTGTACCACAGGCCCATAACGCCATAGTTGTAAGGCGCCATGTACACTTTTCCGTCGCCGTATGGAGAGCTCGACCTGGATTCCAGGACGCCCGGCAGGATCTTGTCCTTGAGCGGCGCTCCTCCGTCTTCTCCAGGGCTGTTGAATACGTCGCTAAGATCGGTAAGCGCGTTGTCTTTAATTAATCCGTCAAGGATCGGAGTATTATCGCTGCCCGCAATGTACATGAAATCGGGCGGGTTGCCCGCTACGATCTTCGGCCGGACAAGCTCGGCGATTTTCGGGCTTGCGGTAATGGTAATCTTCGTACCCGGATAGTCGCTCATGAAGTCCTCTGCAATCGTATCCCAGTATTCCCGTCCGTAACCACCCTGGAACACGGCAACGTTCAATTCGGTATTTTCGAATTGCTTCCCGCCTTCCGAAGGACTGTTCGCCGTGGATGGCTCATTAGCTGTGGAAGACCCGCCACTCGAATTGCCGTTGTTCGAACCGCATCCCGCCAATATCGAGAATGCCGTGATGAATGCAGCAATCGTCATTAACCATTTTTTGTGTTTTATTTTTATGACCCCCTCATCCTGTGTTGGTATTATTATAAGCTCCAGGGGATTTCGGACAAATGAACAAAAGACATGATGTTCATGGATAATTTTCATCCTGACTCCCCATCGTGAAGACAGGAACTGGACATTTTGTCGATGGCATTATAGGATCGTACAGGATTCCGGTTCCCGGCCCGCTTCCTATTTCACATGTTTCGGCGCGATTCCGTAACGCTTTTTAAACAGGCGGTTAAAGTAGAACGGATCGGGAATTCCGACCTCGATGGCCGCCTGTTTGACCAGATATTTGCCGGATGCGAGCATTTCGTAAGCTTTGACCATGCGAATTTCGTTAAGGGTGGTCAGTATGCTCTGACCCGTCTCTGCTTTGAATACCTGGCACAAATACGGCCCGGACAAGTTGACATGGGCGGCAACGTCCGCAATGGAAACCCGATCCGAATAATGCTTCTCCAGATAGAGAAGCGCTTCTCTCACTTCTTCCCGTGCGCCAGGCAGCGCAGGAAACTTCCCAATGGATTCGGAGACTTCCTCGGCAAGCTCCCGGATCGTTTCCATCAGCTGTACGTCCGTATCCGCCGCTTCCACCTTCTCAAGCCACGGCTTCTCATCCCAGGCATGACGGATTCCGAGCTCCTCCGCGTTGGCCACGCTCCATATGCCTCCACTCAAAGCCCGTTTCAGCACGCGGGGATGGATATGCCGCTCGGCTGCAGTCTCGACAAGTCTCATTGCGCTCTCCGTCCATAGATCGATCGCGCCGCTATTCGGCTTTCGCAGGCTGTCGCGCAGCCTGGCCTCCGCGACCCGGAATTCCTCGTCATCTTCTATCGTGGCCAAGCGGTTCGAAATGCCCCCTATTCTCGGCTGCGAATAGAAGAGCAAGCCCTCCGCCTGCCGGTTCCGGCTCATTTCTTGAGAGAGCTCCTCCACTCCCGCTGCCACCGCGGCATAAACCACGCCGATCCGCACATTGTAATACATCGTTACCAGACTCATCATCCGGCGTGCCAGCTCTTGCGGATCGGCGGAGAGCTGGTCTGTCTGATAAGCGGTGACCAGGAGGAACCGCAGCTGACCGGTGCGAATGACATTCGTCCAACGGTTGCCCGGAAACAAGCCGTCCGCCAGCTTGACCAATGTCTCCTGAAAGCCGCCCGACTGGCGGAGCCCCCGTTCATCGCCGTGCAGCAGGACGACGAACGAATAGATGCGCAGCCCCTGTTCCAGAGGAAAATCCTCTTTCGCATGGGCGGGCAGCCGCTGCGGCTGCCCGGCTTGAACCGAATCCATTTCCTGCAGCATCGCGCGGATCCGATCCTGTATCCCGGAATGGCTCGCGGAAGCTTCCGGCGCGGCTTGACGCTTCGCCCTTCTGCCATCCAGCTTCGAGGCCATCTCCTCCAGCGTCTGCATGAAGCTCTCCGTCTTCAGCGTCAGCTTGAGCATGTAGTCGTGCGCCCCGCGTTTCAGAGCCTCCCGCACGAGATCAAAATCGTTATAGTTGCTCAGTACGAGCACTTCCCCGTCGAACCCTTCGGCCGACAGCCGTTTGATTAGCTCCAGTCCATCCATTTCCGGCATCTTGATATCCGTAATGATAATATTCGCGCCCGTCTTATGGGCCATCTCCAGGGCGGTCAAGCCGTTGGCGGCAGAACCGGCATAGGCGAAGCTCTCCCATTGGATTAACGTTTTGACGGCATGGCGGACGATCATTTCGTCATCCACAATAAGTATCTTATACATGTTCCTGACCTTCCTTCGTCAGAATAGGCAGCGTAATAATGGTTTCCGTTCCTGTGTTGACCTCGCTCCGTGTGATCAATCCGTATGCGGTTCCGAAATGGATGCGGATCCGTTCATCCACATTGGCCATTCCTATCCCGGACAGCTTGGCATGCGACTTTTCCCGGGCCTGTACATCTTTCATGTCAAAGCCTTTACCGTCATCCTCAATCCTTATCCGAAGGAAGGGCCCATCCTTGAAGCCCTCTACCTTAATACCTACTCTTCGTCCGTCTTCGCTTCCCGCGTGAAGAATGGAATTCTCGACGATGGGCTGCAAAATGAATTTGGGTACCAGACAGGTGTACAGCTCTTCATGGCTCATCCCGCAGGAAAGCTTGAACGAATCCCCATATCGGATGCGCTGAATCGTTGCGTAATGAAGCAGGTTCTCTATCTCGCTCTCCAGAGGAATAAACTCCTCCTTGACGAGAATCGTATTGCGCAGCAGCTCGGACAAGGATTCGATTCCCTGCTTGACGGATTCGTTGCCGCTCATCATGGCGCTCCACTTTAACGAATTCAGCGTGTTGAACAGGAAGTGCGGATTGATCTGCGCCTGGAGCATCTTAAGCTCGGCATCCCGCTTGGCCTGCTGCCCGGTCTTGACCTGATAGATCAGGAGCTTGAGCTGCTCAACCATCCTGTTGATCGTCTCTGTCAGCTTGCCCATTTCGTCGGGGTGCGACGTCCCGATCTTGGTCTCCAGCTGGCCAAGGCGAATCTGGTTCGCATACTGCAGAAGGGACCGCATGGGACTGCTGATGCTGAAGTAAATCCACAAGGCCAGCATGCCGGAGAGCAGCAGCGTGAGCAGGCAGATAAATACGATGTCACCCCGCATTTCGGATAATTCCGACACGAGAAAAGCGTGGGGAACCAATCCGATCAGGTACCAGTCCGCAGACCGGATGTAGCTGCTCACCACCAGCGTCTTCTTCCCGTCAACGCGGGCGTAGAAGGCTTGCTCCTTGAATTGCCCGGTCACCTTGTCGAATACTTCGCTCTTCTCGAACAAGGTGCCCTGGGGAATTTCCGGGGATACGGAGGATACGACCATTCCGTTCGCATTGGAAATGTAGATGCTGCTGCCCGCTCCCAAATCGACTTGTCTATATGTATTTCTGGTGAACACCTTCTCATCGATCAGAATAATGAGAAATCCGAGCCGTTCATTCATATTGTCTTCCGCGTAAATCATCCGGCTGAGCGCAATCCTATTCGTCCCCCGATTTGAGCGGATATATGTCCAATATGCATTGCCGGGCGACGTGTCGACAGCTTCCGCCAGCTTGTTCAGCTGATTGTCCGGGTACCATTCGTAGCCCAAATCGAATACCGTTTGTCCGTCGTTCGTGAGGATGACCACGTTGGATAAATTGCTCAGACGGAAAATTTGCTGACCCAACTCATTTTTAATCCGGGTCTGAAGCCCGTTTTTCTCATAGTCGGTCATTGTCCCGAATGCCGGCAGGCCGCTTTGAATCGATCCGTTGATAATAATGCCTTCGCTCAAGGTTTCATACTGCTCCAGCTCACGCTTGGCGTTCTGGGCCAGTTCCGTGAGTACTTGCACGGAGGAGGCGCTGAGCTTGCCCGAAATCGATGCTTCATACTTCATATTGGAATACAGGGCAACGAATAAAACCGGCAAAAGGGAGGTAATCAGAAAAGCCGCAAGCAGCCGGTGCTTGATGGAGAGCCGCCTGAGCAGCGGTGAGGAATTCCTGAAACTTGAATGATGGAGTCCTTCGGACACAGATGGCACCTTCTCTGTTGTGTATGGATTAATTATTAAGATTATCAGTTGGGTTGCGCATTGACAAACACTTTTTCCCCCGATTTTCTCTTGTAATTCAACTTGAGCTTGCGGATGTACTGAAGTTTTTCCATGGTCAAAGCTGAATAAAGAGTGCATATGCCACAGATACGTGACACATGCACTCTTATTGGTCCCCTATCCATTTCAGCCTTTCACACTGCCCAGGACGATCCCTTTCACAAAATACCTCTGGAGGAAGGGATAGACGAGTAAGATCGGCAGCGAGCCGATGAAGATCTGTGCCGCCTTGAAGGTACGGTTGGACACGTCCGCCATCGCGGCAGCCTGGTCAGCCGTCATATTCGACAGGTTCTCCTGTACAATGACGGTCTGCAGGTAACTGGATAACGGGTAATTGTCCGGTGAATTCATCAGGATCAAGCCGTCGAACCAGGAATTCCAGTGGCCCACAATCGTGAACAGCGTAACGGTGGCCATCGCCGGCAGAGACAATGGCGCATAGATGCGCCACAGGCTGGTCCAGTAATTCCCGCCATCCATGAAGCAGGACTCCTCAAGCTCACGGGGCAAGCCCCTGAAGAAGTTCAGCAGCAGGATGACATTAAACACCGGCACCGCGCCAGGAATAACGAGTGCCCAGATATGGTCGATGAGTCCCGTATCCCGAATCGTCATATACCAGGGAATCAAGCCGCCGGAGAAAAGCGTCGTAAATACAAAATACCAGGCAAAGGCGGTACGAAATCTGAACTGGTGGTTTTCCTTGGACAACGGATACGCCACCAGCAGGGTCAGGAGCATACTGATTGACGTTCCAAGCACCACCCGCTGCACCGTCACCCACATCGATATGAGGAATTGCGGTTTATTTAATACATACTCGTAAGAGCTCAGCGTGAATTGAATCGGCCACAGCTTCACCAGCCCCGCAGTAGCCGCGCCTTTGGAGCTTAAAGAAACCGCCAATATATGAATGATGGGCAGAAAACACAACAGCGCCAGCCCAATCAGCATCACATTATTGATAGTGAGAAACAGTTTGCGTCCTGGTGTGTCGTGATGCATAATGCTCCCCCCTATCAAAATATCCGGTAGTTGGCTAATCGCGATGCCAGCGCATACGATGTCAAAATAAAGACCAGGGAAATGACTGATTTGAATAACCCGATTGCCGTCCCCACGCTGTACTGCGCGCCTTGCAGACCAATACGGTAGATGAAAGTATCCAGGATATCCCCGCTCTCGTAGACCATCGGGCTGTACATATTAAAAACCTGATCGAAGCCGGCATTCAGGACATTGCCCAAGCTCAGTGTCGACAGCAGAATAATAATCGGCAGCATACCCGGCAGCGTTACATGCCATGTCTGCTTCCATCTCCCCGCCCCATCTACGGTCGCCGCTTCATACAGTGAAGGATCAATCGAAGTCAGGGCGGCGAGATATACAATGGTGCTGAAGCCGAATTCCTTCCAGATATCTGTCACTACAAGCGTATAGGGAAACCATGCATTACTGCCGAGGAAGAAGATTGGCTCGATCCCGAGCAGCCCTAAGATCTGATTGAAAATCCCTGTCGCAGGCGAGAGAATATCGATAAATATCCCGCCCAGAATGACCCAGGACAAGAAATGCGGCAGGTAAATCAATGTTTGCACACCGCGTTTCACGAATGTGCCGCGTACTTCATTTAACAGAAGCGCGATCACTACAGGAACGATGAGTCCCCCGCCAATTTTCATAAAGGCAATAAACACGGTATTCCAGATGACCTGCCAGATGTCAGGGAGGGCAAATAAGTATGTGAAATTATCCAGCCCCACCCACTCGGATCCGAACAGGCCTTTGAAGGGCGTAAACTTCTGGAAGGCCATAACAATCCCCGCCATGGGCCAGTAAGCATAGATAAATACGATTATGCATCCAGGTAGAATCATAAGATAGAGCGGCCACTGCCGCTTCAGGCTTTGTCCAAGCATGGCAATCCTCCTAGCTGTGCGAATTCTGCTCTCTTCGCTGATGGCGTCCTTCCTTTGTTGAACAATCCAGCCGGCCGCTATAAGAAAGAAAAGCTCCTAATGGAGCCTCTCTTCTTGAATATCGGGTTACTTGCCTGCCTTCCATTCATTGACTTCCTCCGTAATCGTATCTCCGCCAAGCTTCTTCCAGTCCGCTACAAACTTGTCGAATGCCTCAATGGGAGCCTCTCCGATAATAATCTTGGTGAACGTCTCCTCCTCCATCCGGTCCAGCGTGGCTTTCTTCTCAGCCATCGTCTCGGTTGGCGCGCCTACAAAGCCATTGCTGAGCACCTTGTGGTTGTCATTAAGCGTCCGCAGCTGCTTCATGGAGCCCTCCGGCCCGCTTGCTTTGTAGCCGGACCATCCTGCGGGATTGCTGCCATCCAGATAACCTTGAAATTCCTTGAACATGATTTTGGTTTCGGCACTTGAAATATCTGCATCGCTGCCGCTCTCCAGGGCCTTCTCCAGCTCCTCCTGACGAATCAAATCCTTGTTTGGATTCACAACCTCTACCAGGGAGTATTTATTGACGCCAATGGATTCGTCAGCCGTAACGACCTGTCCGTATTTATCAAACTCTGCTTGCTCACTGTATAATTTCTCATAATACAGGTTGGCCAGCTTCACGATGACCTCAGGATTGCTGTAATCTTTCTTCATGACATAGTAATGGGAGACCGAGAACGGCATCTGCACCGTGGCTTCCCCTCCGTCTACAGAAGGGATCGGATAGGATACCCAATCCACGGCCTCATTCTCCTTCACCATGTCCCAGAATGGCCAGGCCGGGTACCAGCTTGGTCCAATGATCATCCCGATCTGATTGCTCGTGATCGATTCGAATACCTTGACGGTATCCTTGACGCCAAACTCGGGATCGATCAGCTTGGCTTTGTACATCTCCTGAAGCTTGACCAGCGCATCCTTCATCTCTGGCTGGATACTGCCGTACTGCAGCCTGCCGGAGCCGTCCTCCACCCAGATCCGCGGATAACCGCCGTATCCATTGAACAGTCCGATGGAGCTGGCGTTACTGCCTATATCCTTGGTCAAGGCAATCCCATACTTACCTTCTTTGGCGAAGGCCTCAGCAATTTTCACCACATCATCCATGGATTTTGGAGCTTCCAGCTTCAGCTTCTCCATCCAATCCTGCCTCACCCACAGCAGCGGAGCCGAGCCTCCAATTACAGGCTGGGTGGATGGAATGGCCAGCAGCTTGCCATCAAAGGTAGCCGATGACAAGGCATTGGCATCGATGTTCATGACGGCCTTAAGATCATCACTGGCATACTGATCGAACGCTCCGGTCAAATCAGCCAGCTGGTCCGCATCTGCGAGCTGGCGCAGTTGAATCTCATTGACCTGCATGAAGTCCGGCAAGTCGTTGGATGCAATTGCAATATTGAGCTTGGAATCGTACTGCTCACTGCCCGTTACGATCCATTTATAGTTCACGTTGATGCCCATTTCCTTATACAATTTGCTCCATACATTGCTTTCAATATCATCACCCTGCGGAAACTTGACCTCTTCTCCCACATATCGAACCGCATCAATGGTAATCGGCGGATCATAAGCTCCAAGAGGACTCGTGTCCGCTCCGGCTTCTTCCTGACCTGACGGCTGATTACCAGCCGGCTTCGCCGCCTCTCCCCCGCTCCCGTTTCCGTTGTTTGAGCTGCAGGCGCCAAGAATAAGAGCGAACATGACTGTGTAAACAAGCAGCATCATGATACCTGACTTCTTCCTGTTCATTCGCGTCACCCTCCCGAATTTATAACTGCTATTTCTATAAAAAGTATAGATGACGGAAAGTTGAGGCATCTACTTTAATCTTTTGACTTTACTATCTTTTGTTTACGTGTTTATCATCTCCCGGTATTCCTGAGGGGTAATCCCGGTCGCTTTCTTAAAAAAACGATAAAAATACGGAGGTGAGACGAAGCCGACAGCCGCAGCGATCTCATGAACCTTATCATTCGTCTCCTGCAGCAGCTGCTTCGCCTTGCCAAGACGCGCGCTGTTTATCGCTTCGGATAATCCTTCACCGGTAACTTGCTTATAGAGTCTGGACAAGTAAGACGGGTTGTGGCCTACGGCCTCCCCGATATGAGTCAGGGACAAGTCTCCGGAGAGATGCTCATCGATTAACAGCTTCACCTTCTTGATAACCTCATGCTGCTGCTCATCCTTCCCTTTCTCCTGCGTAGCGAATATGACAGCCGTCAGCTCCTGCAAATAATCCGCAGCCTCGCTCCATGAGCCATGCCCGTCATGGCGCGTCAGCTTGTCCAGATCAACGAGATGTCCATACTCTCTTGCGCTGCTTGCCTCTATCGATGATATATAGGGGAGGTATAAGGAGACCAGACGATAATAGAGCATCATATTAAACAGATGATCGGTCTGCTCTGCCCGAAAGGAGGTGCTCAGCATATGGGACAGCGTGTGGTCGAAATCGTCTCTCTCCCCGTTGTCCAGGCAGGAGCGCAGCATATTCATCCTCTTCTCCGATAATTGCATACGCTCCGGCTTGTCCTTCTCATTCACCGTTTGCTGCTGCGGATTCCCGGTGAGAAGGGATTCCTCCCCAATACCAAGACCGCTGCTGAGCAGCAGCTTGAGCCTCTCAAACGTGTAAGGGAGCTGCCCCCAATCCACCCATTCGCTGGCGGCAGCCAATGAGATTTTGAGGTGATCCAGCGTTTTGCAGACCTGCTGGATCTGCTCCAGCGTACCGTGAATGAAGCGCATCGCCCGTTCCTGCACCTGCTCCTTCGAGTCTTCTTCCAGAGAGTGATCATGCTTGACCTGCAGCAGCCACACGATCTTGGAACGATCATATTCGAGATGCATTAATGAAATGCTTGGACTAAGCAGCTCCTCCACAACATTCTGAATCATGTAGAGATACAGAGAACGGGATGTAGGCGTATTCTCCCTAAACTGATCGACGCGGCAAATCAGCAGCATACAGGGACGGTCAAAACGCAGCTCCATCTCCACTTCGGCAAACCATCTCTTCAGATCCTTCAAGGCAACGGAATCCCCTTCGAGCAGATCCATCAGATACTGCTTCTGCAGATAAGGCAAGGCTTTTTTCGTTTGCTCTGCGGCTCTCTCGAGAACGCTGTCCATCGCCCTCTCCTCATCAAGCAGCTGCAGTGTCCTCTCGAGGGCCAGAAGAACGGTATCATTCCCCTCGGTCTTCAAAATATAATCCACGCTTCCTGCGCGGAACGCTTCCTGAATATAGTCAAAGTCATCATAGCCCGTCAGAAAAATCACTTTGCAGTGCGGCCACTGCTTCTCAATCTCCTTCTGCAGCATAAGTCCATTCAGCCCTGGCATCTTGATGTCCGAGAGAACAATATCGATCTTGACTCTTCTGAGCCATTCCATGGCCTGGGCCGAAGAGGCCGCCGTGTAGATTTCAAGCTCCAGATGCTCCGCGTCTGTGCATAAGCTGGCCAAACCTCCAACGATGAAGGGTTCGTCATCCACGATCAATATTCTATACATCACGCACCTCCGGGCAGAATTATTGTGACTTGCAAGCCTCCAATTGGACTCCTCGAGAATGCCAGGCCTCCAGTGCGGCCATACTTCAGCTGCAGCCGGCGATGGACATTATACAGTCCCGTCGTTTCACCCACATCCACTGGCTGCTCCAGCTTTTCTATCATGAGGCTCAATGTCTCATCCGTTAATCGCTCGCCGTTGTCATCAATGGAGATATGCAGCTGCCCGTCGATCTCTGTCATCCCGATGGCAATTTCTCCTCCCCTCTCCTTCTCTTCGAGCCCATGTCCATAGGCATTTTCCAGCAGGGGCTGGAGAATGAGCAGTGGCACCTCGCGATGCTCCCATCCGGGAGGGACGGCATCCCAGCTGGCGGCAATCCGTCTCTGAAACCGGATGGACTGAATATCTGCATAGGACTTGGCATGCTCCACTTCGGCAGAGAGGGATACCTCGTCCGAGGCATTCCTGGTGATGAATTTGAAATAAGAGCCCAGATGCTTCGTAAACAGCACAATATGGTCAAAATCATACATCTGTGCCATCTGATGAAGGGTGAAGAAGCTGTTGTACAGGAAATGCGGGTTGATCTGCGCCTGCAGCTGTTTGAGCTCCGAGCGCTGCGAACGGATTTTCTGCTCATAGGCTTCCTGTATGAGAATCCGAATGCGCCGAACCATCTGGTTGAACTGTTCATACAGATAGCGAAATTCATCCTCGTGACTGTGGTGAAGCTCAATCTGCTGCAGGTTATTCAGATCCATCTTGCGGAACGTCCTCACCATCCGATGCAGCGGTTGATGAATGCGGTTGTAGATCCAGTAGGAAAAAATAATAATGACGAGCAAAGAGAATCCTGATAGACCAAAGAAGATGACCCGATGCTTGGAAAGCGGTCCCAAAAATTCATGGGCAGGCACATAGACAATAAGAACGGTATCCAGATAAACGGATTTCTCCATATTGATCCAATAACGCGTTCCCTCAAACTCCAGCTGGGTTTCATAGGAGGAAAAGTCTGTCGACATTTTCCCGTGCAGCTCAGCCGCAATCTGCCTTGCCGATGCTTCTGACCCATCGTTCCACACCGACAGGCTAGAGTCGATCCCCACCAGAGCAGCACCGCCTCCGCCAGCGCCAACCAGTTTGTCCAGCGAATCCTGCAGTTTGCCCCTATTAAGCTCGGTTAATATCGCAAAATTCGGCGCTTTATTTTTACGGGGGTAATCCGGATAGACCGTCCCCATCTGGAGCCTGCCATTCCATTCCGCGAGAATACCATCCGATTTACGCTCCAAGGCATCGATCTGCTCCCGCGGGAGCGCCGTTAGATAGGAGGTCTCCTGGATCGTCTTCTCGATTAACGGGATGTAGGCCTCCGCCGTGGTGATATATTGATTGGAGCTTTTCAGGAGACGCATCTTGTTTTGAATCCGGTCAAAGGCCTGGTAATATTCCAGACGGGACATGGCCGGCGCAATCGTACTGAGCTTCTGCATGTCGCTGTCCTGCGATAAGTCATGGATCAGCAGATCCGTGCTGCGTAGCTCCTGCTCGAAGGTGTGCATGAAGAAATTCGAGCGTGCGCTTAATGACTGTGAGATTTCATGCTTTACACTTTGCGATCCCAGCTCATTCATGAAGATACCGGCGATGTACATCGGAACAATAGCGAGCAGGAAGCCGCCGACAAGCTTGGCGAAGATCGAACTCATGATTATCCGTATCATCGCTTTCATTATTTTTCCCCCCTGTTCTTTTATTCAAAAAAAAAGCAGGCACGCCTTGTTCCGCGCAACCGCTTCCTCACTTGTATGGCATGTAGCTGCTGCAGCGTCTTTCTGGTTATTCTATGGATACCATGCATCCTCCTGTCATAATGCCGCTCATTTTTAAGTTTTTGTTAAGCGGAGCATTGCGGCTCTACCAAAAAATACATCAATTTCTTCTGCAGGAATTCTTAATTTAAATGATTGTTTCCATGACCCTTTATAGTTGGAATAATCATATTCCCGGATATCTCAAACTTTTTTTTGGAATCTGTCGATTTTATCCTATCTCATACGTTGTCTTCATAGAGGCTGACAAGACAGTCCACAAACCAAGGGATGAAAGGAAGTTATGAGATGGCAAAACACACCACTTATATTATGTCGGAGGACGCAAGAGCTCAAGCCGAGTTCTACACTCATGCGCTCGGTGGAGAGATTCTGTCCGTTATGACGCATGGGCAGCTTCCTGAAGCAAGGGAAGAGCTCAAGGACAAAGTCGTTAACTTGAGTCTGATGGCAGGAGGAATTAATTTCTTAATGTCCGATTCCGTATTTGAGCCGATCGTTCGGGGAAACGCCATAAATTTGAGTCTCGAGTTCGCAACAGAAGCCGAAGCCCGCGAAGCCTTCGATAAACTGGCTGAGGGCGGCAATGTGAAGTGCCCGCTTGAGCCGGCGTTCTGGGGAGCCTTGTTCGGACAAATCGAAGACAAATACGGCATCATGTGGATGATCACCACCGCGGGACCGACTGCCTGAAGATAAAAGCAAGCGCAAAAGCCCTCCCGAAAATATTATCGGGGAGGGCTTTTTGGGGGTTCGGCGTTTATGCGTAACTCACGTTAGATCTCCCCTGGCTTTACAGCATTCATACTTTCGTGAATATGATTTTCAATTTAGCTTTTATATTTCCTCTGAATAGGATCTTAAACCTATACCTTGAAAATCACTTTTCCCTCCATCTTGTACATTGTGTTAATCATTGTCCATAATTTTTTGCAATCGATTGGCAACCCATTCAATGTCATAGCCCACTTCTTTAAGAATCACGGTATTGTAGATTTCTTCTAATCCTATGCGGAGCATATAGCAATAGATCTTTTCTTTGGATTCGGGAGAAGCAATATACCGTTGAGTAATTTGTTGAACAAGCGGCTGAAGCTTATCTTCATTCCAGAACAAGATATTCGCCTTTTCATACAAATGGTCTCCATATAACGCAAGACTCCAATCTATAATTCCTGTAATTTGATCGTCTTTTGCCAACAGGTTGAATGAGCCCAGATCCCCATGAACCATATTTTTTTTCTTTAATGTGACACTGCTAATATGTGCCTTTAGTTCTTGAATGGCATTTTTCACTACTTCCGGGTCTAATCCATTATTCTCCAAGGCCGACCAATTATAAATATTTTCGTTATAGACTACCTTAATAAAATCTAACCACGAGGGATAAGCCGCATGTCCCGTTTTATCAAAACGTCCATATCCTTCTGAATCAGTGACGTCAATTTTCTCCAGGGCTTCCAAGGTTTTTATTACGGCAGGAACAATATCAAGTAACTCCTGACTGTTTAAATCAAACAATTTGTTTCCTTCTATAAATTTTGAAAAGGAGTAAACAAGCTCGTTCTCAGTCACGTGTACCTCTAACACTTTGCGCACCGGGAGAATGGTATGAATATTTTTATCGATCCATTTTTCCTTTTCATATGCTTCCAAGCTATTTCCTGCCTGGAAAATCAAGCGATTCTCGCCTTCCTGAAAGGAGTAGGTTTGTGAAACCAGCCCGCCGTGAAGCTCTCTAATATTTAATGCAGCGGGATAATGCTTTTTGATCAAAGCCCCAATTTCCACTTCAGCCAACTTCTTTATCATTGGAAACGCTCCTTTAAAAAAGATTTTTCCTAACAGCAATTCGTCTAAGGAGAGCTCATAAATATGGCTTAGCTTAATGATGGAATCAATGTCGGGATAGTTTTTACCGACTTCCCAATTCGACAGCGTTTGTCTTGTAATATTCATCTTTTCTGCTATTTCTTCCTGGGTATATCCTGCTTTTTTTCTTCTTGCCTTTAGCTTTTCACCAATATTCATAACATCTTCTCCTTTAGTAGATTTTCTCATGTCTGATGAAAAAAACCAGCAAGGGATTATTGCTTATTTAATTTTCCAACCCCGAATGGAGACCTGTTACTCAATATTAAAATTACCCCATTGAACTGGTTCAACGGGGTCTTTTGCTGCCCGACAGGATCTTCGCACGCATGCCAGTTCAATGTCTTATAACACTTTATTTAAGCCGCCTGCGGTAACGCTGCAGCGAAGGCTGCCGGTCATCGGCAGCCTTCTTCATGACGCTATAGCAATCCGTACCGCTGAAAGTCTTACTATCATAGGCTTAAGCCGTTTCCCCCAACATTATTCACCATACACTAATCTGTACTTTACCCTTTTAATGAAAGGAGCCTCTTATGAAAATTCCTGTATCCGGATTCGTATTGAACTCCGGAGATGATGATGATGACACTCATCATTCACACAAGCTTTATATAACGTCTTGGAACGGAAATCCTGTTCATGTTCATTCCTTGTCCGGTATAACTTCTATAAATAACGGACATTCCCATCAATATGCAAGCTGGACTGCCCCTGCCTCAACCGGTGTTCCTCACGTACACGGCTATAATACCGTTACTTCCATGAATCAAGGCCATACCCACCACATCCAGGGAACTACCGGCCCTGCCATTGCTCTTCCCGGCGGTGGGCATTATCACTTATTTGAAGGGTTTACGACAATCGACGGCAGTCGTCCCCATTCGCATGCCTACAGCGGGCGGACAGGTAATGAAGTCAGCAGTCGATGAGATGTTTTCCAAACATGAAGGACATGATCCGGTTTTTCTCCAATACGTCCTTCATGTCTGTACGATTGACCAGAATATGCGGCATATGTTGTTCCCGTAACTGCTCGCCATTCACCAAAAGGCTGTTTTCCAGCATTTCTTCTTTGGACAGGCTCTACAGTCGCTTCTTAGAAAAGCCCGACCTTATTCGTTGGGACATTCACCCGCTCTGGCTGCAATAATGACGGATAAATAATCCTTGATCATTTCCCGGGTAACATTCATTTCGATCAGATATAAGTCTGCCAGTGTTTTCTTAAACTGCAGAAGGGTTTCCCGATCATTCGCTTCTGCAGGTACAGGCGTATATTCCACCAAAAAAACAGTTCTTGCAACATCGTACAAAAAATCTCCGCGGCACACATTCATGAAGTCTATCACCACGGTATCCCCATTAGACAGCAATATATTACCCGGATGAAAATCTCCATGACAAAGCGTATTTCCTTCTTTCAATTTATCCAGGATTTCTAATGCTCCTTCCTGTTCCATTAAATGAGGCGGCTGCGCGTTTAATATATTGGATCTTAAAAATTCCTTGTAATCCGGTACATTGCGGGCATTGTTCTGAACGATTGTCTTATGCAGCCTCGCCATATATTCTGCACAGCCCTGAAGGTCGCCTGTTTTCAAAACCCAATCCCGCAGGGATTCGCCCTCCACTCTGTCATAGACAATACCCGTTCGCTCTTCGCAGCTAATAATTTCATATGCCCTTGGTTTTGCAAAGTTCATATCATTAATTGCCTTGGCGTTTTGGAATTCTCTTTCTACTGCATT
Organism: Paenibacillus sp. JT31N17; assembly: GCF_056269255.1. Taxonomy (NCBI): domain Bacteria; kingdom Bacillati; phylum Bacillota; class Bacilli; order Caryophanales; family Paenibacillaceae; genus Paenibacillus; species Paenibacillus sp. JT31N17. Next base: position 11,716 of record NZ_JBWDNP010000016.1, on the reverse strand, counting down.
TTTTGGATAGCCCTGAACGAAAAGCTTAAGCACTGTACCTTCTTCCCATTCATACACAGTTGCTGTATTGCCTTCACCCATTATTTTTCCATATTTCATTCATGTCACCCTGCCTTTAATAGCATTAATGGTAGGTAATGTTAAGATTTTCTTCTGAGTTTCACATCGTCCCGTCGTCTATTATTCACAATACCTCAGAGTCCGGTTATCGGGATCTCTATAAGATTACCAAACTTTTCCCTAAAGAAAAAACAAGCATCCTGTTTAATCCCTCACCCGTGCAGCAACCGCCTCCACGTTTTGTCGAATAGGCAGCTCCGACACATAGGATAAGCAAATGCAGGGACGACTAGACCCCATATCCTGCTTCATCAGTTAGTTTCGGGAATTTGGATAAGCCCATTTTTCTTGACTTTATTACTTTGTTTAAAAATCTGGAAAATAGAACCATACGGCGCAATCACTCACCGTCTTATTGACAAAAAAATTAAATTCTTTTAAGGTTATATTCGGATTTAATTATATAAACATGAAATATGTTTATTATTGGAAGGGGATTACTGTTTCATGAGTACTTTCGTATTGGTTCATGGATCATGGCACGGAGCATGGTGCTGGGATAAAATTACCCCTTCGCTGCAAAATGCAGGACATCGAGTCATCGCCATAGACTTGCCTGGACATGGGTTAGATACAACACCGGTACAAGAGGTTACCTTTAAGGACTACACGGACCGCCTTTGCAGCGTTTTAGACAACGAGTCTGAAAAGGTGATTTTGGTAGGGCACAGTTCGGGTGGACACGCCATCTCACAGACAGCCGAGTACCGCCCGGAAAAAATTCAAACGCTTGTGTATCTATGCGCATATCTTCCGAAAAATGGGCAGACCGTACTTCAAATCGCTCAAAGTGAGCAAAGAGATACAACCACCGATACGCCTTCTGCCGTTGTGCTAAGCGACGATCAAACATACATGACACTCAACGGAGATCTTGTCAAGGCGAGCTTTTATGACGATTGCTCCGATGAGGATGTTCTTTTTGCCAAAGAAAGGATTTGCCCTGATCCGATGGGGCCTTTCATCACGCCTGTCCATCTAACGGACGATAATTTCGGATCGATTCCCCGGGTATATATTGAAACCCTCAAAGATAAAGCGATTTCGATTGGTTTGCAAAGACAAATGTACGCCCAGTCTCCTTGCAAAGAAGTCATCACCATGGATACGGCTCACTCGCCGTTCTTCTCGCAGCCGGAGGTTCTAACCTCTCATTTGAATCATATAGCCCAAACTTCAAACGAGTAGGTAACGGCGCCGGGCATGATCGCACAGCGGCCGGCAGCGCTCCGGTCAGCCCGATCCAATCCGCTGCACTCTGGACGAGTGAATTGGCATGGCGATCACTCTGGTTTTTTGCCATCTCCCCCTTCATGCAAAAAGCCGGCTGCTCTGAAAAATCAAGGCGACCGGCCATTATTTATATGAGAAGGGAATGTCGCAGGATACGGCGTTCCTCATCCTCCTGAATATTATTAGCGCAGCGCAAGCTCCGCCGCGATCACCACTGGGCAATTCAGAGGCGTGGCCGCAACTCCCATTGCGGTGCGTGCGTGCCTGGCTATATCCTCGCCGAATAATTCGGTGAGCAGCATGGAGCTGCCATTCACCACATTGGTCGTTCGATCAAAGCCCGGTGCAGACAGGACAAAACCGTCAACCCGGAGCCAAGCGGCAATACGGTCCAAATCGCCAATTGCGCGTTTAACGCTCCCCAGCATGGCCAGTGTTGCAAGTCTCGCGGCCTCTGTAGCTTGCTCCGGCGTAACCTCGGCTCCTACCCGGCCGAACGGACCGATTACACTGCCGTCAGCCGCTTGCGGGCCATGTCCCGATATATACACCCTATTGCCGTGGACACGTGCCCATGCAAAGTGGATGCGGACATCCGGCGGAACTTTAGCAGGCTCCGGCAGATACAGTCCCAATGCCTGGATTCGATTTTCAATTTCCATATCTTTAGCTCCTCTCATTTATTGAATATCTTACCATATGCTATTATCTCGTAGCCAAATTGACGAATGCTCCGCGATCTCCAGTGTGCTGTACACTGTTGCCAGCTGATTGCATAGATTTCAAATCGTTATATAGAAAAAAGGTTATCCTGGAAACGCCTCAAACGAGCGCTAACTGGCATGAAAAAACCTCCAGATTGGAGGTGAATGAGTTATTTATTTTCATAACGTACTAAGCCGTAGTTCATAAAAATACTGCACAATGGGATGCTTTAACTTCATCTTCTCTGTCATGTTTAAAATTCGCTTTTTTCCCACTCGTCTATCCACCAAAGCTAGAATATTCAATAAGATATCATTGCTCTCTAAGCTTTCCTCAATAGAAGTGGATAAAAACTTATTAGCTACAACGATAAAATTTGATTTGCTTAATGATGACTGTGCTGACAAAAGCTCCTTTGCATATTCTGATATTTTTCTACTTCTTGCAATTACTTTTAGACGTTCCTCCGGAACTATCCCCTTGGTATCTTTTCTGACCGCTTCAATTTCTTCATTGTTGATAGGAATTTGGATATCTGAATCATTCTTAATTTCCAGCTCCGTCTGATACCATCTGATTAAGGTAGTTATGTCACTCATATTGAGTACGTTCTTTTTATCTACCGTAATATAACAAAGTCCGGCTTTATCGGGTAAATAACGGTAGCTGGTTGAACGGTATTCGACCCTCCCATATAACGCAGGACAGAGAAAACTCTCCAGTTGTTGCTTCAATTTGCTCCAGGACATGTATCCTCCTATGTTCTATATTATAAAAATACCTCTATTGAGGCAGCCGCTCTATTATCCATAATACAATAACCAACACATCGATCATACTAAATACAAGCACCTTGCGTTTCTCATTTTTCTTCTGAATTCGACCCCCTATCTCTTAGTATATGTTCGCATGAAAAAAACCTCCCGATGAGGAGGAAGATAGGTGTTTGGAACGCATGTATGGACTTCGTTTAAATGCCTCAGCTTCTTATTTACCTCATTCAATTCCTCTTTAGCATGCGTAATTTTCACATTTGCTCGTTTTAAGACAATCTGCACTAGATGGCCATATATTTTACGAATCGTTGCCGCTCCCTAAATTGAGGCCTCACTCACTTTAACTGTCCGTCAACGCCTACCGCTGAACCGTGTGATCGCTTCCTCGGTCACCGGCTCGAAGAGGTTAACGAGGTTGCCGTCGGGATCGCGGAAAAGCACAGAACGGTTCCCCCACGGCATTGTGGTCGGTTCCTTTACCCAATCATCGACAAATGGCTTCAAGCGCGCGTATTCGGCTTCGACATCGTCGACGCGGAACTCGATGATGACAGTGTGATTGTTGGCCGCCACTACGGAACCAGCGCCGAATAGTTGCGCCGTCTGGGAGTGGCCGATTGCCAGGGTGCATGATGGCACAACGAGTTCGGCAAAAACGGGCGCGGGGCGCTCCGCCGAAGCACCCAAGACTTTCTCATAGAACTCGACGAGACGATCCACGTCGTCGGTAATGATGCGCACAGAAGCGAAATTCACAAGATATCATCCTTCCTATAATAAATGATACAATACCTTATCATATCGCGGGCCAGAACCAGCGAAGCTTCCTTAAGGGGCATAGTAGCTGTAAAAAATAGATTGGCTATGTCTCCCAACCGATGCAAGACGTACTTCGCATTTATTCTCACCACTCCTTTACGTTTACATACCCGATTATAAAACAACGCTACTGACAACGTTATGTCAGTAGCGTCTTAACATTTTTTGAGCCTCCTCACGAATCCGAATTCGGAATGATTCAGGTTCCAATACGATCACACCCGCTCCCCAGCCAAGCACCCATTGCAGCAATTCATCCAGTTGACGAACGCGTAAGACCACATGCAATCCATCTTGATGCTCTTCCATATCCTCCATGTAATGATAGTTCGATTCCTTCACCTTATCTGCGATGTCATGGTTAAATCGAAGGCGAACTCGCAAATGGCGATCATCCGGAGGGGTATATTCCCTTAAGTTAAAATGCGCCGGTAGTTCGAATCGTTCTTCCAGATCGATAAGTTCGGTCATTCGGGACAAACGGAAATGGCGAATGTCTTGGCGTAGATCGCAATGGGCCACGAGCATCCAAGATCCTTCAACGAGTACCAGGCCATAGGGAGCGACGGTACGATTACTATGGTGATTCCCCTTGGAATCTCCAAGCCCTTTCGAATAATGAAATCTGATCTTTCGTTCATCTAATATCGCTCGACGGATCTTTTTGAAATATTCCCTTTCTTTTGACAGCGCGACCCGTTTACCGGGAGTGATCAGGCGCAGCGCCTTGCGCACACGAGAGGTCTCATTGCGAACGCCCTCCGATAGAATGGCCTCGATTTTCCTCCGAGCGGCTTGAGCCCTGAAGCGATACTCATCATCAAATCGTTGCTCGATAAAGTCCGTTCCTATAAGCAAGGTTACGGCTTCTTCTACCGTGAAACTGATCGGCGGCAGGAAATAGCCTTTCATCAAAGAATATCCTGTGCCTGGGGCACCTATAATCGGCACGCCCGTTTCACTAAGTGCCTGAATGTCACGATAGATGGTCCGCACGCTGGTTTCGAATAGGTCCGCCAATTCTTCGCCCTTTACCATTTCTCTGCTTTGCAGCTCCAGCACGATGGCTAATAAACGGTCTGTTTTGTTCATTGGCTGCCCCCCTTGAAACTTAATGCTGTTCACCAAAACCTTGCCATCACTTGTGGCAAGGTTCACCGCGATTTACCTTAACTGCTCGTTAGTCAAATAATACATCTAAGTGTACAGAGACATTAAAATCAATGCATTTGAGCGATACTGTCACATCTCATTTTCGAACCATCAATATTAAGCACGTATGCTGAAACATTCTGACCTGGGATGTTATTTGTTGCAATCCGCTGGAACCTTGATATGACGAGCTCTTGGGCCGCTTAAGCTCTTTACAATTATATAGAATGTTGGCACTATCTGTCAGACCCTTAGCGAGCCACGAACCCCCCTTGCAGCATAGTAGGAATCTGCTCCGTTGTGGTATACAAAGACAGTATCATAGCGACGATCACAAAAAATGGCCCCGCCGAGTTTTCTAATATTGGCAGGCGTTTTCACCCAACTCGATGTTTTCGTATCGAAAATTCCAAGCTTCTGCAGCTCCCGGTATTGTTCTTCCGTTAAAAGCTCAATGCCCATGGCAGCAGCCATATCAATCGCGTTGTTTTCCGGTTTATGTTCTTTCCTTGACTCCAGCCCTTCACGGTCGTAACAAACACTTCTGCGGCCTTTGGGACTTTCCGCTGAACAATCACAAAAAATGTATTCGCCTGTCTCATTATCATGACCAACAACATCCGGTTCTCCGCCAGTTTTTTCCATTTCATTGAGCGACCACAATTTTTCAATATTAGCTTCAAGCTTTACTAGTATTTTTGTCCATTCAAGACTTTTATGGCGGTTCATGTATTTATCAAAACGGGTTTTCAATGTTCGGAGTAGTTCTTCTTGTTGTTCTGGTGACAACTTTTGTTTATTGCTGACTTCACTTTTCTTGGTCATGTTAGTTTCCCCCTTATTGTTCTTACTTTGTTACATCAATTTTACATTAAATACTTAACGAATCAAACGAAACGTTCGCGATGAACTAACCCCACTGAGCCATCGCCTGCATTCTTCAGCCATTTACTTGAATTGCCGGCCCACGACCGCCGAAGATACCAGATCCCGCCCGAATGAAGCTATCCACTCAGGCGGGATTGAACTGCATATGACGATTGGATCAGTCGATCATTCCAAGCTGATGCAGCGTACGAATGAATACGACCGCCGCCTGAGCGCGTGTCGTCACGCCCTTGGGACTAAAAGTATCCTCTCCTATGCCTGTCATGATCTGAAGCTTCACCATCAAACGAACGTTCTCCAGATAGGACGCGTCCACACTTCCGATATCCTTGTAGCCGTCCAAGCTCACCCATTCTTTAGTGATCAGCACCTCTTAAAGGGCAATCGCGGCGGCCAGCATACTCGCCATTTCCTCGCGGGTGAGCGGTTGATCCGGCTTGAAGCTGTTCCCGCTCGCGAAACCTAACAGTCCAAGCTCCTTCGCTGCTGCCACGACTCCAAAATACCATGCTCTGGATCTACATCGTTATAAAGTTCTATACTGCCGGTGGAGGTGCCCCGTCCCAAAGTCCGGACGAGCATGGCGGTAAACTCCGCTCTCGCTGCGAACAATCGTCCAAGGTTGTATATCAGAGAAAGGAATTTTCTTTTGACTGCAGGCGGCTTGCCCATCCCGCCGGCTCGCGCTCCGAGCCGCACACGACTTTATCGAATCAGCTGCATGGCCGGGACAAACAAAGCGCCGCGCATCCGTCTATCCAGGATGCGCGGCGCTTGTCGCTGTTCATTTTTGCGCAGCTGCGACAGGACGCAATGCCACGAACTGAAGCAGCTTAACAGACTATGAATTGATAAACTGCATATACTCCAGCAATCGTTTTAGCATGACTGCACTTTCTGCGCGGGAGGCATTCTTTTTCGGCGCAAAAGTATGCTCGGTCATCCCCCGCACGATTCCCGTCCCGGCCAGTTGCGCAACGGCATCCCGGGCCCAGCCTGCGATGTCCGTTGTGTCGGCGAACGATACCGAGTCGGCGTCCGCCTTCGGTGATTTCCCTGCGTATGCCATCGCTCTCTCAATCATCGTCACCATCTGCTCGCGGGTGATGGTGGCATTCGGCCGGAATGTTCCGTCCTCGAACCCTCCGATCAGGCCTGCTTGCTGCGCAGTCCCGATCGCCCCGCCATACCAATCCGCCGCATCCACATCCGCGAAAAATCCATCTTCGCCCTCCTCGGGCAAGCCGAGCGCACGCACGAGCAGCGCTGCGAATTCGGCTCGAGTGATAGAAGCGTCCGGTGCAAATCCGCCGTCCGGCAGGCCGTTAACGATCAGCTTGTCCGCCATCAGCTCGATATCATTCTCGGCCCAGTGCGTTTGCACATCCGCAAATGTCCGATCCGACTCAATAATCGTATACAGGCCGTCTTGCGTCGATTGAGTCGTCACCGTCATGCCGTCGTCGGCGAATACGGCCGGGACGAAATGCAGCGTATCGTTCTCGTCAATCCATACGGCCGTTGCGTGATTCGTAACGGCCGGTACGGTCAGCACCATTGTCCGTTCCCGGTAAGAATCGTCCCAACCTTCAATGGCCCGATGGTCCGCTTGCAGCGTAAATTCGATCGGGTGCTTGAGCAGCGCTTCCGCCCCCGATCGGCCAATCGAGCTGCGAAGCGCTTCGCTTCTTGCCGACGCAGCTTTTCCGATCGACACTTCCACAATAGCATCCGCCTGCACGGCTTCCACGGCAGTAAGCGGAATGGGCAGGCCGCTGCCGTCCACGATGACTTGCAGTTGCGCGTTCGGATACGAGTTCAGCGCGTCAAGAAGCGGTTTTGCCGGCAACTCGACCGTTACCGTATCACCGAGCCCGGCGACCTCGATGACCGCCTCATCCAAAGCAGCGAACAGTTCCTCTGTCTGCTCAACCGTAAGCCGCAGCCGCGTCACGGTCCGGCCGTCGCTTGCCGTTTCCGATATTGCTTCTACCAAATTGCCGACTCCGTTGATCGTAATGCTCAAGCGGTTTGCAGGGTTAATGACGGCAGGAGGAACGATTACCGCTCCTTCGCCGCCACCGCTACCTCCACCGCCACCGGGACCCCAAGGGGGGAGTGGGACACTATTCACCGTCACCGTTCTAACCGTTTCCGCCGATTGGCCGATTGGATTGCGCACCTCGTAATGCAGCGTGTACACGCCGGGCGTGTCCGTATCGACCGCTCCGCTCACCGTGATGTGGCCGGTCAGGTCTCCGTAATAGCCATCCGTCGCCGTCGCCCCCGGATCGGCAAACGATTCGCCTGCCTCGATCGTAATCGCAGGCAGTCCCAGCAGCATAACGACCGGTGGCGCAATGACATACACCGAGCGTGTTACCGTCGGCGCCACGTTCCCTGCACCGTCCATCACATCGTAAGTCAGGTAATAAGTATTCACCGTATTCGTATAGACCGCTCCAGTAACCGTGATCGCATCCGTCAGATTGCCTTCCTGCGCGTCATGTGCCGTTGCTCCCGGATCTGTGAACATACTGTCCAGCGCGATGACCATCGGACTGCCGCCGTTCAGACGTATCAACGGCTGATCGCCATCGTATACATAAACGCTTCGAGTTACCGTCGCGACATTTCCCGCCCGGTCGCCCGCCTCGTACCGGACCTCAAAGCGGCCCAGACGGTTTGTATCCACATCCCCGCTAAATGCAATCGCATTTGCATCCAGCGCCCCGTCGATGTTGTCCGTCGCCTCCGCACCCGGTTCCGCATATGGCGCTCCCGCCGGCACGTAAAACGGATTGTCACCGACCGGAACAATGACCGGTGCGGTATTGTCCAGCAAATACGGACCGGATGTCGCATCGGCGGCATTTCCCGATTGGTCGATGGTGTGAACATGCAGGTACCAATCTCCGTTTCCACCGCTCTGGATCAGCGTGCCGCCGTTTGAGAAGGGCTGCCACTCCAATGCTTCAACTGTAGGGGAAGCCTCGCTTGGTGTCCATACATAAGATAGCGTGGGCAGATAGACCGCATCCGTCACCGTCACGGTCGTTTCCACCCGTTGCTTCGGATCGGCGCTGCCGGCAGGGCTAAAAATGATAGACGGCGCGCTGGCGTCATACGTCAGGCTTAACGCCGCCGCCGCCGTATTTTCGTTCCCCGCCGCATCTTGCGCAACGGCTTCGGCCACATCGACCGTGACCCGCCCTTCTGCCGTCGGCGTCACCATGAATGTATACCTCGTTCCATTTATCGGGTCGAAGCTGTCCACCATTCCGTTATCTACCGTAACGTCTTCCACCGTAAATCCCGTTACATTCTCGTCGAACTCCGCCGTCACCGTAAACGCCGCATTCGTCGGACTTCCTGCCATCGTTGACAAGGTCACGGACGGCGAGGTCTTGTCGTAAACTCGGCTGAGCTGCTCCGCCTCCGTATTCCCGTTCCCTGCCGCGTCGACTGCGACGCCTCCGTCCACATCGACGGTGACCGGTCCGTCCCCCGTCGGCATCACCACGAAAGTATACTTCGTTCCGCTTATCGGATCGAAGCTACCCACCGTTCCGTTACCCACCGTAATGTCTTCCACCGTGAATCCCGTTACGTTCTCGCTGAATTCCGCCGTTACGGCAAACTCCTCCTTCGTCGGACTGACCGCTGTTGTGCTGAGTGTTACGGCCGGAGAGTTACCGTCGTAATTCAGGCTGAGCTGCGCCGCCTCCGTATTCCCATTCCCCGCCGCGTCTATCGCGATGCCGTTGGCCACATCGACCGTGACCAGCCCGTCTCCCATCGGCGTCACTACAAAGGTATACTTCGTTCCGCTTACAGCGCTGAAGCTATCCGCCGTTCCGTTCCCTACCGTAACGTCTACCACCGTGAATCCCGTTACGGCTTCGTCGAACTCCGCTGTTACGGTAAACACCGCATTCGTTGGATTCACCGCCGTTGTGCCGAGTGTCACCGTTGGTGCGGTCTTGTCGTAATTCCGGCTGAGCTGCGTCGCCGCCGTATTCCCGTTCCCCGCCGCATCGACTGCGACACCGCCGGCCACATCGATCGTAACCAGTCCGTCTGAACTCGGCGTCACCACAAAGGTATACTTCGTTCCACTCTCTGCGTTGAAGCTGCTCGCCGTTCCATTCCCTACTGTTACGTCACCGGTGGCAAAGCCCGTCACGGTTTTACTGAACTCCGCTGTCACCGTAAACGCTGCATTCGTCGGATTCACCGCCGTCGTGCTGAGCGTCACCGTTGGCGCGGTCTTGTCATAATTCAGGCTGAGCTGCGCCGCCACTAAATTTCCATTGCCTGCCGCGTCGACTGCGACTCCTCCAGCCACGTCAACCGTAACCGGCCCTTCTGCCGTCGGCGTCACCACAAAGGTATACTTCGTTCCGCTCTCCGCGTTGGAGCTGCCTACCGTTCCGTTCCCTACCGTTACATCGCTGGCAGCAAAGCCCGTCACGTTCTCGCTGAACTCCGCTGTCACCGTAAACGCCGCATTCGCCGGATTCAACGCCGTCGTGCTGAGCGTCACCGTCGGCACCGTCTTGTCATATACCAGGTTAAGCTGCGTCGCCGCTGTGTTTCCATTTCCTGCCGCGTCGACTGCGACACCGCCGGCCACATCGACCGTAACCAGACCATCTCCCGTCGGCGTCACCACGAAGGTATACTTCGTTCCGCTCAACGCATTAAAGCTACCTGCCGTTCCATTGCCCACCGTTACATCACCGGCGGCAAAGCCCGTCACGGTTTCGCTGAACTCCGCCGTCACCGTAAACGCCGCATTCGTCGGATTCAACGCCGTCGTGCTGAGCGTCACTGTCGGCGCCGTCTTGTCATACACCAGGTTAAGCTGCGTCGCCGCTGTATTTCCATTTCCTGCCGCGTCGACTGCGACATCGTCAGCCACATCGACCGTTACCGGCCCGTCTCCCGTCGGCGTCACCACAAAGGTATACTTCGTTCCTCTCTCCGCGTTGAAGCTGCCTGCCGTTCCGTTTCCTACTGTTACATCACCGACGGCAAAGCCCGTCACGTTCTCGCTGAACTCCGCTGTCACCGTAAACGCCGCATTCGTCGGATTCGCCTCTGTTGTGCTGAGCGTCACTGTCGGCGAGGTCCCGTCGTAATTCAGGCTGAGCTGCGCCGCCGCTGTATTTCCATTGCCTGCCGCGTCGACTGCAACACCGCCGGCCACATCGACTCTAACTAGACCGTCTGCCGTCGGCGTCACCACGAAGGTATACTTCGTTCCGCTTACAGCGTTGAAGCTGCCTACCGTTCCGTTCCCTACCGTTATATCACCGGCGGCAAAGCCCGTCACAGTTTCGCTAAACTCCGCCGTTACTGTAAACACCGCATTCGTCGGATTCACCGCTGTTGTACTTAACGTCAACGTCGGCGCCGTCTTGTCGTAATTCCGGCTGAGCTGCGCCGCCGCTGTATTCCCGTTCCCCGCCGCGTCGACTGCGACACCACCGGCCACATCGACTCTAACCAGACCGTCTGCCGTCGGCGTCACCACGAAGGTATACTTCGTTCCACTCAACGCGTTGAAGCTGTTCACCGTTCCGTTCCCTACCGTTACATCACCGGCGGCAAAGCCCGTCACAGTTTCGCTGAACTCCGCTGTTACCGTAAACACCGCATTCGTCGGATTCACCGCCGTTGTGCTGAGCGTCACTGTCGGTGCCGTCTTGTCATACACCAGGCTGAGCTGCGCCGCCTCCGTATTCCCGTTCCCCGCCGCGTCGACTGCGACACCACCGGCCACGTCGACCGTAACCTGCCCGTCTGCACTTGGCGTCACCACAAAGGTATACTTTGTTCCGCTCAACGCGTTGAAGCCGCCTGCCGTTCCGTTCCCTACCGTTATATCACTGGCGGCAAAGCCCGTCACGTTCTCGCTGAACTCCGCCGTCACCGTAAACGCCGCATTCGTCGGATTCAACGCCGTCGTGCTGAGCGTCACCGTTGGCGCGGTCTTGTCGTAATTCCGACTGAGCTGC
>NZ_JBWDNP010000032.1:0-15323 GCF_056269255.1 Paenibacillus sp. JT31N17 | reverse complement strand
TATCCTACACCGGAACAAGAGCAGTCTTGTTCCACCCGTCAGCCGAAGGGCTGGAGGGAATCAAGCCGCTAAACGTTTCGCAAACGTTCGTATCCAGTTTTCAGGGTGTAACCACCCGCAGTATTACCGTTCCCTGATAGCTCAGTTGGTAGAGCACTCGACTGTTAATCGAGTTGTCACAGGTTCGAGTCCTGTTCGGGGAGCCATTCTTGCTCTCATAGCTCAGTAGGTAGAGTGCATCCATGGTAAGGATGAGGTCACCGGTTCGAATCCGGTTGAGAGCTCCATTTTAATGGGTAAGGTTTTATGAGCAGGCTCCGAAAGGAATTCGGAGTGCCAGCTATCGCGGCCCGTTGGTCAAGCGGTTAAGACACCTCCCTTTCACGGAGGTAACAGGGGTTCGATTCCCCTACGGGTCACCACTGCATATTTGGAGGCTTAGCTCAGCTGGGAGAGCATCTGCCTTACAAGCAGAGGGTCGGCGGTTCGATCCCGTCAGCCTCCACCATAATGCTGGGGATTAGCCAAGCGGTAAGGCAACGGACTTTGACTCCGTCATTCTCAGGTTCGATCCCTGAATCCCCAGCCATTTATTTTGAGCCATTAGCTCAGTTGGTAGAGCACCTGACTTTTAATCAGGGTGTCGAAGGTTCGAGTCCTTCATGGCTCACCATTTTCTGCCTGCTGAAAATGGACTTGCAACAAACGTGCGCGTATGGCGGAATTGGCAGACGCACCAGACTTAGGATCTGGCGTTTCACGACGTGGGGGTTCAAGTCCCTCTACGCGCACCATATTGAATTCAACCCCTTGATATTTCAAGGGTTTTTTATTTTCAGAAGCAGGCCTATGTTCTGTAAATTGACCACCTAAATAATTAGGTGAGTTAAGTACCCAAACACGAAAATCCGATTGTTCTTTCAGGAACAGTCGGATTTTTATGTTTTTAGACGAGTTCGATAATAAACCAAATGGGATCTATCGAAGAATGTCGGTTTAATTTCACTTGCTGACGCTTCTCCATAAAGCTGCAACATCAGCAATGAAGCTTTCACCCCTGTATGCTCTGCGCAACTGATCAAACCCTATATTCATGCCGGCTGCAACGATTTCCCCGGTAGCTGCAAGCCGTGGCTTTGGAAATTCGACAATAGGAGCGAGTTCAGCCAATCCGATCGATCGGACTTGGCCACTTTTGAGACTCCTAGCCGATGGGCATTTTGAAGTTAGCGGCAGCGGCTTAATTGGGGACCCGTTATATTGTAGATCCAAGATTCCTACAGGCGTTGTTCAACGACAATTTGCTGGGAGTACCTCGAATAACGATGCAGAACGCCGTCATACATCTCCTGGGGCGTAACAATACCCTCCCGAAGGATGGATAGTGAAGTATTAATCTCTATGCCGCATGATTGAGGAAACAAGGCTTCGTGCATGAGCTGAGTATGGAGTTCTAGAAAATGTAACATCGTCTATAATATTTCGAGGGAAATCTAAAACATCTCTTGACGAATGACTTGAGAATGGTTATCATTCTTATATAATATGAGAATAATTATCACTATCAAATAAATGCAAGGGTTTTGAAGGGAGCGGATTTTAGTGATTCGGTTGACGACATCGCAATTAAACATCGCCTATGAAAACAGACTTATTGTGGATAATCTCAACGTGGCCATCCCACAAGGTAAAATAACAGCCCTGGTGGGTGCCAATGGTTCGGGCAAATCCACGATATTGAAAACCATGGCGCGAATCATGTCTCCGGTTAACGGAGCAGTTATGCTTGACGGCAAATCCATTCACAAACAATCGACGCGTGAGGTAGCAAAGCAACTTGCTATTTTACCTCAAAACCCGACCGCTCCCGATGGCTTGACTGTATCTGAACTCGTTTCTTACGGCAGATTCCCCTACCAAAAAGGCTTCGGTTCCTTAACCCGCGAAGACCGGTCCATTATTCAATGGTCGATTGAATCAACAAGAATGACTGAATTTGTGGATCGTCCTATTGATCAATTGTCCGGTGGTCAACGCCAGAGAGCATGGATCGCAATGGCGCTCGCCCAGCAGACTGATATTTTGTTCCTTGATGAGCCTACGACCTTCCTAGATATGGCTCATCAGCTTGAGGTGCTGGAATTGCTGCAGGAGCTCAATGCAAGCTCAGGCCGCACAATCATAATGGTGGTGCATGATCTGAATCACGCTTCCCGCTATGCGCATCATATGATCGCGATCAAGGCGGGTAAAGTATCGGGTGAAGGGGCGCCTAGTGCTGTCATGACCCCCGATGTGCTGCGTGATGTTTTTGGCATTGAAGCGGATATTATTCCCGATCCCCGGACTGGCCTGCCGCTTTGCCTGCCATACTCCCTGGCAGGGCAGGATAGACTTTCAGCAGACGCGAATCACGAGCAGGAAGAGGTTAATTTGCCATTAATGGCTATTGCGGGAGCATAAGATGTTCCGATGCTTTAAAACAGCTCTGAGGCGCTTCTATGCGGCCATAACTGAGAAACTCGGACAGCTGATGCCGTTAAACGCATCAGGCTGTCCTTTTTATACATAGGGACTACCTGCAATTCTCTGTATACTACTGTTGGTGATTCTGAATGGTACAAAGCAATAAGCATGAGATTTATAAAGCGATATAAATTATAAAGAGCAGGATTAAGTTGCGTTTACTTGGGAATAATTAGAAATATGCGTTTAAATAATCTGAATATTTTTATTTTGAAAAAACATTTGCATTCTCCCAGTTAGCGTGATATATTATTACTTGTCGCGCTTGAGATAAAGCGACTGACACAAAACATGCGGAAGTGGCTCAGCGGTAGAGCATCGCCTTGCCAAGGCGAGGGTCGCGGGTTCGATTCCCGTCTTCCGCTCCATAATTAGTGCCCATAGCTCAGCTGGATAGAGCGTTTGACTACGAATCAAAAGGTCGGGAGTTCGAATCTCTCTGGGCACGCCATTTTCACAAAATTGCAGAAATCATTGACGGGACGTAGCTCAGCTTGGTAGAGCACCTGGTTTGGGACCAGGGGGTCGCATGTTCAAATCGTGTCGTCCCGACCATTTCTGCGCGGGTGTAGTTCAATGGTAGAACTTCAGCCTTCCAAGCTGATAGCGTGGGTTCGATTCCCATCACCCGCTCCATTAAACAAATAACCGGAAACTCTGATCTCAGGGTTTCTTTTTTTTACATTTCAGAGTATTACAGGATTCGACGGGATTTTTAGGTACATCCATGAAAAAGCTTCAACCGCTCCGTAATTTGTAGTATGATAATAAAAGTGAAAAAACCGTCTGCGAAGCTCTGCTGACGGTAATCGGTGATGCAATGGAATGCTAACCTTTGGACCTTCTCTGGTTACTTTTATCTGTCGGATTTAAATACGTTATGGAAAGGTTTTGCTTTAAGCAGAATCTGAGGAGGATCAAGATGTCGGAACAAGAATCATCTGCTGTGACGGCCAACCGGCCGCACTCAAACAATTTACTACGGCGCGATGTCCGCTTTCTGGGGAACATATTGGGCGATGTACTCGTTCACCAAGGCGGGCATGAACTGCTTGAGATCGTTGAGAAAATTCGTGAAATGAGCAAGGCGCTGCGGGCTGAGTTTCTTCCGGAGCTTTTTGATGAATTTAAAAAAGTTATTGATGCGCTAAGCCCTGAAATTCGCCATCAAGTCATCCGGGCCTTTGCGATTTATTTTCAGCTTGTCAACATTGCCGAGCAGAATCACCGCATACGGCGCAAACGGGACTATGAACGCTCTGCAGGAGAAACTGTTCAGCCCGGTTCCATCGAAAGCGCTGTTCAGGTACTGAGGGAGCAGGGAATAGCCGTTGATGAGGTCAAGACGATGATTGAGGGGATTTCTCTGGAATTGGTCATGACTGCCCATCCTACGGAAGCCACTCGTCGTGCCGTGCTGGACATCCATCAGCGCATCGCCCATGAAGTTATGGAGCTCGACAATCCGTCGCTCACCTACCGTGAACGCGAGAAGCTTCGTGAGAAGCTGCTGAACGAGGTACTTACGCTTTGGCAAACGGATGAGCTGCGCGATCGTAAGCCGACCGTTATCGATGAAGTGCGCAATGGCATGTATTATTTTGACGAGACTCTCTTCGAAGTGCTCCCAAGCGTATATGAAGAGCTCGAACGCTGCCTGGACAAGTATTATCCGGATGAGCGCTGGCATGTGCCTGCTTACCTGAGATTTGGCTCCTGGATCGGCGGCGACCGTGACGGCAATCCATCGGTTACGGCAAAGATTACCTGGGAGACCCTGACGCTTCAACGTGAGCTTGTGCTTGAGAAATATGATGAATTGCTTCGTGAATTGATGGGGCAGCTGAGCTTCAGCACGAATATCGTAACAATCTCTGAAGAATTGGTGAATTCCATTCAAAAGGACCGTCAGCATGTGGAGCTTCGCACTATCGAGCTGTGGCGCAATGAGAATGAGCCATATAAAATTAAACTCTGCTATATGATTGAGAAGCTTGTCAATACGCATAACGATACGCTGAAAAACTCGCCGCTGCGTTACAACAGCGCAGATGAGTTGAAGGAAGACCTCCTTGTTATCGACCGCAGTCTGCGCCATCACTTTGCCGATTATGTGGCTGATACGCATATCCGTAAGCTGATTCGCCAAGTGGAATTGTTCGGCTTCCATCTTGCCGCACTTGATGTGCGTCAACACAGCCAAGAGCATGAGAATGCGATGACTGAAGTGCTAGCCAATATGAACATCGTGGAGAATTACGGCTCGCTGGATGAAAAAGAGAAAATCGAGCTGCTTCATCGCTTGCTGAATGATCCGCGTCCGCTGACTTCCCCTCATTTTGAATATTCGGAAGGAACGCAGGAGTGTCTGGATGTGTATCGTACGATTTATCGCGCCCAACAGGAGTTTGGCGAGAACTGTATTTCCAGCTATCTGATCAGTATGACACAGGGCGCTAGCGATATGCTGGAAGTGATGGTGTTTGCGAAGGAAGTCGGGTTGTTCCGCCAGGAGACCGGCGGGCATGTCCGCTGCACACTGCAGGCTGTTCCTTTGTTCGAAACCATTGACGATCTGCATGAAGCCCCGGCAATTATGGAGAAATTGTTTGAACTGCCGGTATACCGCAAGGCGATTGAAGCCAGAGGAAACCTGCATGAAATTATGCTGGGATACTCTGACAGCAATAAAGACGGCGGAGCTGTTACGGCCAACTGGGAGCTGCGGGTGGCATTGAATGCCATTACAAGCGCGGCGAAGAAATTCGACGTGAAGCTGAAATTCTTCCACGGTCGCGGCGGTGCGCTTGGACGAGGGGGCATGCCGTTGAACCGCAGTATTCTGGCACAGCCGCCCCATACGGTGGGCGGAGGAATAAAAATTACGGAGCAGGGCGAAGTGCTCTCGTCCCGCTATTCCATGAAAGGCATTGCTTACCGCAGTCTGGAGCAAGCAACCTGGGCGCTGATAACCGCGGCGCGGCTGGCGAATTATCCGGAGCAGGAAGCTGCAGATGTAGCCCAGTGGGATGAAATCTCCAAAGGGATATCGGAAACTGCGCTGCGCAAATATCAGGATCTGATTTTCCGTGATCCCGACTTCCTGACCTTCTTCAAGGAATCTACTCCGCTGCCGGAGATCGGCGAGCTTAATATCGGTTCCCGTCCATCAAAGCGGAAGAACAGTGACCGTTTCGAGGATCTGCGGGCGATTCCATGGGTATTCGCCTGGACGCAGAGCCGTTATTTGCTGCCAGCCTGGTATGCGGCCGGTACGGCGCTGCAGGAATATGTGCAGGATGATGAGAAACGGTTGGAAACACTGCGCGCAATGTATGAGCAGTTTCCGTTCTTTACGTCTCTGATCGATAATTTGCAGATGGCGCTGGCCAAAGCGGATCTGCAGATCGCCGCGGAATACGCGGATATGATTACGGACAGCACGATCCGGGAGCGCATTTTCACACAAATTAAAGAGGAATATGAACGGACGTCTTCGTTCATTCTACAAATAACAGGTCAAGCCGAAATTCTGGATAATGTGCCGGTTATTCAAGAATCAATCCGCCTGCGCAATCCGTACGTGGATCCGCTGAGCTACATGCAGGTACAGCTTCTTCTGGAGCTGCGCGAGGCGCGAGCGCGCGGTGAAGAGGATGATCCGGAGCTGCTGCGTGAGGTGCTGCTGACTATCAATGGCATTGCAGCCGGCCTTCGCAATACGGGCTGACCAATAACTGATACGTTTATTTCAAGGGCCGGACGCCCGGCGGCAGGAGTCCCTCCGCTTACGTCCGGTCCTTTGACGTATACTCCAGAGTTAATCAGGATTCAAATAAGTATCATAATGCTTTTGCATGAGCGTCAGGTATCGGTTCGATCCTTGCCAGGATCGGTGCAGCCGCACGTTCAACCGGACGGGAGTTGGTGCATGCGCGTGTCTGGAGGAGAAACAGTGAAATCAGTTGAGGCGCGGTTAGCGCAATTGGCACTAAGAGGCGATCAGCGGGCTTTTGCGGAGATCGTCGATATGTATCAGGATAAGCTGTACCATATGGCATACCGGATGCTGTATAACCGCCAGGAAGCGGAGGATGTCGTTCAGGAGGCTTTTCTGCGGGTATACAAAAATCTGGACCGCTATGATGATACAATGAAATTCTCGACCTGGATTTACCGGATTGCGACCAATCTGTGCATTGATCGGCTTCGTAAGCGGAAGCCGGTTTATTCGTTGGATGCCGAATCCAGTGAGCACGAAGGTCTGGATGGTTACGCGATGATCCCAAGCGACGACAAGACGCCGGAGAGCGAGCTGCTGCTGTCGGATACGCAGCGTATTATCCATCAGGCTATAGAGACGCTGCCGGCAAAGTATAAATCTGTGATGGTGCTGCGATATCTTCAGGAGATGTCCCTGCAGGAGATTGGCGATGTGCTGGAAATGCCGGTTACGACGGTGAAAACACGTGTGCACCGCGGCCGGGAGTTCCTCCGCAAGAAGCTCGAGCATAAGTTATAATCAAGGGTCAGGATAAGATATGACCGTAGCGGATTCTCAAAAAAAGTGAAACATCATCGTCGACCATACGTATCGTATACTGCTGTGAGTTACACTGAAGAAAGGAATGGCTGCTATGAATTGCAATGTCGCCATTGTATGGATGCATGATTATCTAGACGACGAGCTTCCCCGCGAAGATGTCTTACAGCTAAAGAACCATTTGCTCTCCTGCCCGGCATGTAGAGCACGATTCGAGCAGTTGGAGCGAACAGAAGCGCTCACCCATAAATTGATTGATTTTCGACCACAAGCTGAGGAAACACAAGCCGATGATCTTAAACTGCGGATCATGAGCGCGCTGCCTGTCAAGCGGAACCGCCCAAGCTGGGCCGGCTGGCTTCGCAATCACCCTGCTATCGCGGTAGCGGCAGTCTTTGCTCTTGTGATGTTCTCAAGCACACTTGCCATGTGGGAAGAGAATACGGATTTGACGGTGCGCGGAACGGATCTTTCCCACGTTGTTATCAATGGGGATACCGTGACTGTTCCAGCAGGCGCGCATGTGAACGGCAATTTAATTATAGAGAATGGAAAAGCCAACGTACTCGGCGAAGTGAATGGAGATGTGACGGTTATCGAGGGCTCGCTGTACCAAGCGTCGACGGCCCATATCTCGGGGAAAGTGAAAACAATCGACCAAGCGCTTGACTGGTTTTGGTACAAAGTTTCACATTCAATCAGCAGCTTGGCTTATTGATTCCACTGCCTCCCTCATGCGGGAGGTTTTTTTGTGCCCAAAGCTTGCTTAAAGGATAGCTATAGGAGGTGCATAGAGTTTGCCTGCCAAGGCAAACAGGAGAATATTAAAATTCTGATAAATTCTTAGCGTAAAAAAAGGGTTTATATCCTCTTTTCTAGAAGATAATAAGGTTAAGTATCCGATATATGTGATAGAGGACCTGTGCAATTGGTGTTGGGGGCTGACATATGAGCTATTTCGCAGATTTGACCTGGAAAGATTGGATCAAGGACATTATCGACATTTCCATTGTCAGTTATATTATTTACAAATTGATTCTGCTCGTACGCGGCACCAAGGCGGTCCAGCTTCTCAAAGGAATATTCGTTCTCGTTGGTACATGGGCCATTAGTACCTGGTTTAATTTATATACACTTAAATGGTTAATGAACCAAATGTTTACCTTTGGGGTCGTGACGGTGCTGATTATTTTTCAGCCGGAGCTCAGGCGTGCGCTGGAGCAGCTGGGGCGAGGCAAGCTATTTGCCCGCTCTTCCGTAGTTGAACGTGATGTGAGCGAGCGTATCGGGGAAATGATTAAAGCCGTCAACTATATGGCGAAACGCAAAATCGGGGCATTGATTGTATTCGAACGCAGCACAGGCCTCTCCGACTATATTGAGTCGGGTATTCGAATGGAATCGATGGTCAGCTCCGAGCTGCTGATTAATATTTTTATCCCTAATGCGCCGCTTCACGACGGTGCGGTTATTGTGCGCGGCAATCAGATCATGGCGGCTGGCTGTTATTTGCCTTTATCGGAGAATCCTTTTATCAGCAAGGAGCTTGGAACAAGGCATCGTGCCGGCATCGGCATTACGGAAGTGTGCGATGCGGTTTCGGTTATCGTGTCGGAGGAAACGGGACAGGTCTCGCTGGCTGTGGGGGGCATGATTGTCCGCGATATCAAGGAAGAGTCATTGATTTCCAAGCTGTTTGAGGAGCTTAATCCGAATCCCAAGGCACAAGAAAATACTGGATCGAAACGGCCTTTCTGGAGACGGAAAGGGGGCGAAGAGAATGGATAAATGGCTCAGTCATCCAACGGCCCTGAAAATCATTTCGCTCGCGCTTGGCATTCTGCTGTGGGCAGTCGTCCATTTTGATTCCGAACGGTCTCCAAATTCAGTCGCCTCCCTAACGGAGGTCAAGGATTATGAGGCGGTGCAGGTGAAAGCAGTTGGACTTGATGAGAATAATTATTCGCTTCGTCTGGTCGAGCCGACGGCTGTGCAGCTGACGGTTCGGGCGCCCAGATCGAGCCTGCTGCAAACGACGCCGGATGACTTTCAAGTAACTGTAGACGTGAGCGAGGCCAAGGAAGGAAGCCAGGTGCTTCCTATCTCGATCAGCAAGCCCAAGGGCATGGAGATTGTGTCCAAGCAGCCGAGTACGGTTACGGTCGTATTGGAGCGGTTGATTACGAAGGAATTTGAGTTCCAGGTGCAGACGGAGGGAACGCCTGCCAACGGATATAAGCTCGGTCAGCCGATCGTGAAGCCGAACAACCGCGTTCATGTCACGCTGCCGGAGGGTATCATGGAGGATGTCGGTTTTGTCGGGGGCAAGGTATCCGTGGAAGATGAAGAATCGACAATTAGCGAGAAGAAGGTCAAGGTCGTTGTGCTGGACAAAGAAGGCCAGGAAATGCCCGAAGCCATTGCCACTCCAAATGTTGTCGAGGTAGAGATTCCGATTACGATGCCATTCAAAAGGGTGCCTCTGCAAATTGGATTGACCGGCAAGCTGCCGGATGGCCTGGCTATGGACACATTCGTCCCAAGCGTGGATCAGGTATCGATATATGGGCCCCAGGACGAGCTCGATAAGTATGATTTTTACGATGGAATTAATGTGGACTTGTCGAAGCTGTCTCAATCAGGTACGATTGAGCTCAATATCCCTCCTAAAGAAGGGATTGTGTCAGTCGATCCTTCGAAGGTGACGATAAAATACACTTTAGTACCGATATCTGTTAAAACAC
Source organism: Paenibacillus sp. JT31N17 (assembly GCF_056269255.1). Classification (NCBI taxonomy): domain Bacteria; kingdom Bacillati; phylum Bacillota; class Bacilli; order Caryophanales; family Paenibacillaceae; genus Paenibacillus; species Paenibacillus sp. JT31N17. Next base: position 5,510 of record NZ_JBWDNP010000032.1, on the reverse strand, counting down.
TCACGCAGCTGAAGGTGACCTTCATCTCACTCTCTGACGGATTGAAGGCCAAGATTACTATTCCGGAGACGGGAACCATCGATCTGCCTGTAAGAGGGGCAACAAGCGTGCTGGCTGGTGTTGGAGCCAGCGATGTTCAGCTCATCGCCGACTTGAATGGCTTGGGCCCGGGAAGCCATATTGTGCCTCTGGATGTGCATTTGCCCAGCTTTGTTGAGCAGACAAGCTCCATTCCGATTACGGTCACAGTTGAGATTACGGATGAAGCGGCAACAACCGATCCGCCCGCTGGCGGATCGGATCCCGGGACAGGAGACGGTTCTACGGATACGACTGGGAATGAAACAGGGGACGCCGGGACAGGAAATACGGTGAATCCCGGGGATACAGGAACCAATGGAGGTACAGGGAATACAGGTACAGGGAATACTGGGGCTAATGAAGATCCAGGTAGTCCGGCAGGGACAAGCAATGCAGATTCAGGCAATACTCCGGAGAACAGTTCAGGTGGTGGAGTCGACGGTTCCTCGGGAACAGTCGACCCCGGCTCTGTGGATGGGAATGAAGATTCCCCGGATTCAGAAACGGATGCGGATACAGGTGCAGCTCCAGGCACAAATCCCAATGACAGCGGCAGTAGCAGTAGTAATAACAGCAGCAGTAACGGAACGAATAGCGGGCAGCCCGATAGTGGGGAAAGCAGCGCTGGTAGTGGAACTAATCCATAAACCTATACATTGATCATTCGTGATGCTCTTTGAGCAGTATTCACCTATACATAGAAACAGAATGCTGCTATATCTTATACCATAGGAAATAATGTCATTATTCATAAAGATATAGAATTCAAGGTTAAAAGGGGATACTCTACAATGGGAAAATATTTTGGAACAGACGGTGTGCGCGGGGTTGCCAACCGCGAATTAACGCCGGAGCTCGCTTATAAAATCGGCCGCTGCGGCGGTTATGTTCTTGCCGGCAAGGCTGAGAGACCAAAGGTTTATATCGGACTTGATACCCGGATTTCCGGCCCTATGCTTGAAGCGGCCCTGATCGCAGGGTTGCTGTCTATCGGAGCAAGCGTCGTACGTTTGGGAGTGGTGTCTACGCCGGCCGTCGCTTATTTGACGCGCATCATGGGCGCGGATGCGGGCGTTATGATCTCGGCTTCACATAATCCGGTTGAGGATAATGGAATTAAATTTTTTGGCGGTGACGGCTTCAAGCTCTCGGATGAGACGGAGCTCGAGATTGAACGGCTGATGGATGCAGAGACAGACCAGTTGCCTCGTCCGGAAGGCGGAGGGATTGGCTCCGTGACCGAGGATGTGCATGCGCAGCGATTGTATCTTGATTTTCTAAAAACAACAGTGAAGCATTCATTCATGGGTCTTAAGGTTCTCCTGGATTGCGCCAACGGAGCTGCCTACTCGCTCGCTCCGACGGTATTCCGCGAGCTTGGAGCGGAGGTCATCACAGTCGGCGCTGAACCTAACGGGCTTAATATTAACGACGGCGTTGGCTCCACGCATCCTGAATATTTGCGAGGGGAAGTGCTGAAGCATGGCGCCGATCTTGGATTATCCTTTGATGGCGACGCGGACCGCCTGATTGCAGTGGATGAAAATGGCGAAGAGGTCGATGGCGACTTTATTCTTTGTATATGCGCTGATGCGATGAAGCGCGAAGGTACGCTGAAGGGCGATACGGTTGTAACGACCGTAATGAGCAATATCGGATTTTTTAAAGCTGCCCAGAAGCATGGTCTCAAGACCGCACAGACGGCGGTTGGCGACCGTTATGTGATGGAGGAAATGCGCCGTAACGGCTTCAATCTGGGCGGAGAGCAGTCCGGCCATGTTATTTTTCTCGACCATAACACGACTGGAGACGGCATTCTTACGGCTCTTCAGCTTGTTAATACATTGGTGGGCTCCGGACAGAAATTGAGTCAGCAGAAGAACCTGATGCGCAAGTTCCCGCAGGTGCTGGTCAATGTGCGTGTAGCCGATAAGACGATGTACAAGGACAATGCCGCTATTGCTGCTATTATCGCGGAAACGGAGCAGGAGCTGGGTGACAATGGGCGCGTGCTTGTACGTGCTTCGGGCACAGAGCATCTGATCCGCGTCATGGCGGAAGGTCCGGATAAAAGCCAGGTGGAAGCGTATGTGAGGCAGATCGCAGATACGGTAAGAGCCGAGCTTGGCGGAGTATAAGATTTATTATTCACGGCCTTACGGATTAATGGAATGAATAATTAGCCTCATGGAATAATTAATTATAAAGTTTCGAACGGCGGTTCCAAGGGCGCAGAAGATTAAAGGCGCCATTAGAACCGCCTTTTTATTTTGTTAAGGCAAGCGCCTTGAAGCGGGACCTTGCGCATCAACCGTATATCCTCCTTTGCTCCGATGGTTGGAGAATAGTGGGCCGATACTTGATAGAAGTGGAAGCATTTTAGAGGAAAATGTTGTGAATGTAAATGTGTTGAAAATTTTGCAGTTGCACCGTTCGGTTAAAATGAATATGATAAGAAGTATGATTCCAGAAATGAAAGCGAGGATAGCGGCCAATTAGCTTTACAAGCGCCAGAGCTTGCGCGTGATCGTCTTGCTGCAGAACGGTTATTGTACACGTTCCTGCGGTGGACAGCGGCAAGCTGACGAGGTGGAGGTGTTCGGATTGTTCGGCGGGGACCTCCCGGTTATGCATTTGACCGAAAGCCGATTCCCAAAACGACAGGGCGACCAGTCGTACAAAGGGTCGGTAAGATGCGATAGTGACGATTGAAGGCGCAAGCAGCAACGGAGGCTGTTGTGCGCTCATCTTTAAGTATGTTTGAATCTTGCTATTTGTACCCGTTTGCTTACGATGCCAAACTGAAGAGGGCGGCATAAGACGAACGGTTTCTTGAAATATCAGCTGGTATACGGTCCAATCGTATGCTTTCCTGAAATCGACAGCAACCATAGACTGTGCTGTCCCACAAATGTGTTGGCATCCGTTTCTTTCGGGAATACTACCCCAAACGGAGGTCTATTAAAATGTGTGGAATCGTAGGATATATCGGTAAACGGGATTCGCAGCAAATTTTGATTGATGGATTGAAAAAACTGGAATATCGCGGTTATGATTCCGCGGGTATTGCCGTTTTCACGGATAAGGGATTGGAAGTACGCAAATCCAAAGGCCGGTTGGCTGTATTGGAAGAAAAGCTTGTTGGAGACGAGCTTCGCGGTTCAGTAGGGATCGGACATACACGCTGGGCGACGCACGGCAAGCCATCCGATGAGAATTCCCATCCTCATACCGACAATTCGTTCAAATTCTCGGTCGTGCATAACGGCATTATTGAGAACTATCTCGATCTGAAGGATGAATTGATTGCAAAAGGGCATCATTTTCTGTCGGAAACGGATACCGAGGTGATTTCTCACCTGGTTGCGGAGGAGTATGACGGAGATATCGTTAAAGCCGTTCAACGTGCCGTGAAACGGATGCGTGGCGCTTTTGCGCTGGGCGTGTTAACGGAATTCGAGCCGGACCGGCTGGTCGCCGTGCGTTATGCAAGTCCGCTTGTGATCGGCATCGGGGAAGGCGAGAATTTCATTGGCTCAGACATTCCGGCTATCTTGGAGCATACACGCAATGTTTACATTTTAGATGACGGTGAGATGGCTATTCTGACGAATAATAATGTCGAATTAAGGTCGATTGATGGCGAGGTTATTTCCAAGGAAGTATTTCATGTCGATTGGGATTTGACAACGGCGGAAAAAGCCGGTTTTGATCATTTTATGCTGAAAGAAATACATGAGCAGCCTAAAGCTTATCGTGACACGATGATGGGCAGAATTTCGGCAGACGGGCGATCGGTGGAGCTGAAGGAAATCGGCATGACGCCGGAGCAGATCCGCGGGATTCGCAATGTGCATATTGTCGCCTGTGGAACGGCTTACCATGCAGGCATGGTTGGCAAGTCGCTTATTGAAAGTCTGGCCCGTATTCCGGTTGAGATTGATGTCGCTTCGGAATACCGCTATCGTTCTCCGATTATAACGCCTGAAACGCTTGTCATAGTTGTGAGTCAATCCGGTGAAACAGCGGATACGCTGGCTGCCCTGCGTGAAGCAAAACGCTGCGGTGCGCGCGTGCTGGCTATTACGAATGTTGTGGGCAGTTCAGTGTCGCGTGAAGCGAACGATGTGATGATTACGCAGGCGGGTCCTGAGATTGCAGTTGCATCGACAAAAGCGTATACCTCGCAGCTGATTGCTTTTATGCTGTATGGTTTATTCCTGGCGGATACGCTTGGAACGCGTGATAAGGATTGGATCGCTGATGTGCTTGCCGCTATGCAGAAGCTGCCGGACCAGGTAGAGAGCATCCTGGAGAGAGCACAAGTACTGAAGCAGGTAGCGGAATCACTGGCAAAGCACGACAATCTGTTCTTCATCGGCCGCGGCATTGACTTCGCAGTTGCTCAGGAAGGCTCGCTCAAGCTTAAGGAAATTTCTTACATTCACTCGGAGGCATACCCGGCAGGCGAGCTGAAGCACGGTACTCTCGCGTTGATCGAAGAAGGCATTCCGGTTATTGCGCTGATCACCCAGGAGGATCTGTACGAGAAGACTCTCAGCAATATTAAAGAAGTAAAAGCGCGCGGCGCTCATGTACTTGGTCTGGTTAACGAAGGAACCGAGGTCGAGGTCGGAAAATCGATCGATGAGCTGTTCGCGATTCCCCGGACACTGCCGCTGCTGTCGCCGGCGCTGTCAGTTGTACCGCTGCAGCTCCTGGCTTATTATGCTTCGCTTGCGCGCGGAAATGACGTTGATAAGCCGAGGAATTTGGCGAAGAGTGTGACTGTGGAGTAGAGGGCAACAACATAGTTTTTGATCTTGTGTTCAGTGAAAATAAAGTTTTGGACTGAAAATTTATCTTTAAGAAATATCAAATAAAATAAAGGGTTCTACATATTATGCATGATTAATATGTGGAGCCCTTTATTTTTAACTATCGTACCCGTCAGGTTCATTACAAAACCTGGAAAGTCGAAGGTAGCAATGGACAGGCGATTAATCTCCAGATCACGGGTAATGCCTTTGCCGGCGGTTTCTGATTGCTAAAGCAACCTGATACTCGAAACCTTCATTACATGAAATCTAATCCCGCTGCCACTGATCGTTAAAGAGTTCGACGAGCGTCTGTGGGCGGTGGCGGTTGATACGTCACAGTCATGTCGGACAAGCAAGCTGGTATCCAGGATTAAGGACTCGCTCGGCAGTTGTGGGTTAAATAGCGCAGCTTACTACTTTCATACCGATGCCTACACCGATATATAAGCCGGAGTGGGCATCGGTATATTTATGTTCTGTACACGGGCTGCCTTATAGCTTACTTTTCAAGCCGAGTACCTAATTTAAAATATTACCTTGACACTCATAGTAATATGTCGTACTATACAAATGCGGGGTGATGAAATGAGCGAGAACAAAATTACATCC
>NZ_JBWDNP010000017.1:0-152344 GCF_056269255.1 Paenibacillus sp. JT31N17 | reverse complement strand
ATTCACTCTGACCAAGGAAGTCATTATACAAGTCCCAGGTACCAGGAGCTATTAAAGCAGAAGGGTTTAGGCCAGTCCATGTCTAGGCGGGGGAACTGCTGGGATAACGCTCCCCAGGAATCATTTTTCGGTCATATGAAAGACCACGTTAAAGCCGTAGTTGTTCATCTCTTCGTGAACTTCAGCATGAAATAAATCGTTATATAAACTATTACAACAACCACAGGTATCAATGGGGATTAAAAAAGATGACTCCTGTTCAATACAGGAATCATCTTTTGTCGGCTGCCTAAGAGCCTTCTTTTTTAAAGTGTTCTTGACATGGGGTCCAGATCATTATGCTTTCAGGGGCTCTTCTTTTTTATTTCTATTTTACCTCTGTTTACCTCGCAGGATTACATTCGTATAGGATAGTTGTTTCTCCGCGAACGGTAAATTTGACGATGAAAGGCTGATTGTGAATGGCGAAGACGGCAACAATAAGAAATGTTTATCCTGGAGATGTCCTGGCAGTCAAGGTTATGACACCTAATGAAAGCGTCCATCTTCCGGCTGGTGTGAAGCTGACGAGTAAGCATTTGGACAAAAATAATAAATTCGGATTACTGCTGCAGCTGTACCTGGGATGAACCGCATAGAGGAGCGTAAGTGCTGCTGTTCTCGTCTCCCCGAAGCTCTCAAAAAGGGAGCTTCTACAGCCGGAGGTCCGGACTTGTAAAACTTTATCAAATCAGCCCGGGAGCGGTTGTTGAGTAAATAATGGAAAGGTTATAATATTAAGGATTGGGTTGGATAGATGTATATATAGAGGAGGAACTGTATTGAACTCGTCAGGTTTGGAGTCAAAACCGGCTTCCGTGGATCTGAGCGGAATCAGGAGGGGGCCGATTATAACCGCCCTCATTATCGGTGCGTTTGTGGCGATTTTGAACGAGACGCTGCTGAGCAACGCCCTTCCCGATCTGATGCGGGAATTTGGCATTGAGCTGTCAACCATTCAATGGCTGTCCACGGCTTATATGCTCGTAATCGGCGTGCTGGTACCGGTTACTGCGCTGCTGCAGCAGTGGTTTACGACCAGGCAGATGTTTTTGTCGGCGATGATTTTATTTCTTCTGGGTACCCTGGTTTGTTCGATATCGTCTACCTTCGGGGTGCTTCTGGTAGGGCGGGTTATTCAGGCGATGGGGACGGGCCTGCTGCTTCCGATTATGATGAATACGATTCTAGCAATCTATCCCCCGGATAAACGGGGAGGGGCTATGGGGCTCATGGGTCTTGTAATCATGTCAGCGCCCGCGATCGGACCGACACTGTCCGGGCTGATCATCGATTCTCTGAATTGGCGCTGGCTGTTCTATCTCGTCCTTCCGTTGACGGCTTTCTCCATCGTGTTCGCTGCGGTGTATTTGAAGAATGTATCGGATATAACCAAGCCCAAGGTGGATATTCTCTCCATTATTATCTCCACCATCGGCTTCGGCGGGCTTGTGTATGGCTTTAGTAAAGCGGGCGGCGGCTCATGGTCCGATCCTGAAGTCTACTGGACAATCATTATCGGATGTGTCGCGCTCGCGCTGTTCGTCTGGCGTCAATTGACCATGAAGGAACCGCTGCTGGATTTGCGGGCTTTCAAATTCCCCATGTTTTCATTGGTTGTCGTCCTGCTGCTTGTGCTGATGATGACGATGTTCTCCACGCTGACGCTGCTGCCGCAGTTCCTGCAAAGCGTTCTGGCCATGACTGCCTTGACATCGGGGCTTGTCATGATGCCGGGCAGTATTCTCAATGGCATCATGGCGCCGGTCTCGGGGGTGCTGTTTGACAAATACGGACCAAGATTGCTTGTTGTGCCGGGTCTTGTGCTCGTTGTCGCGTCTCTGGCGCTGTTTATGGGCATCCATACGGGAACGTCGACAGGCTATATTATATTGAGCCATATTATTATGCTGGTCGGTATTTCACTTGTGATGATGCCTGCACAGACAACGGGCCTCAACCAGCTGCCGCGCCATCTCTATCCTCACGGAACGGCGATTCTCAACACGCTGCAGCAGGTTGCCGGGGCTGTCGGTACGGCCTTGTTTATCAGCATCCTGGCATCGGGAACGAAGAAGTATCTGGGCTCCCACGATGCGACCGCACCGGACGCAGCCGCACAAGGCCTGGTTGCGGGGCTGCAGACTGCCTTCCTGGTGGGCTTCATTGTCGCCCTGATCGCATTGGTGCTGGGATTCTTCCTCAAACGCACGAAGGCGCCGGAGGAAGACCAGCAGCAAGCAGCTTGACGAAGCAGAAAAACTAAGGCCGCCAATTTGGGGCAGCCGGCTTTCAGGCCGGCATGAGCGGAACAGCGGACCGCTTCGAACGTCCGCCATATTTCCGCAAGACGAGCGCCCCGGGTTCATGAGCCCGGGGCGCTTTGTCTTATTGTCCATTCCAACGCGGTAGAGGCGGAGCTTCAAGTGGCTATTGGGGCAGCCTTCTTGATTCTTCAGGAACCGTGGTTCCTCAATTTGTGGATAAGTTGTGTATAAAATGGGGATAAGTGATTGGATTTCTCTATTGATGGCGGCAGAGTATGCTGCCGGGATTCCCCGTGATGCTCCCCGGCTGGGACCGGCTCGTCCCTGATGCCGTATTGCCTTCCCTATCCTGAACGCGAAGCATTCGCCGCTTCGTTAAGAATGAGCATAAAAACCTTAATTTTGATCTATTTTTTTACGATGCGGGTTGCGTTACGATTAAAATGTAATCGCTATCATCAAAAATGCGGAAGGGGCATGCGGGATGAGTCAACCAAGCCAACACCAAATACCGGACACGCTGCTGCTGGAAGAGCGGGCCAGGCATGTATTGAACGCCATTATCGGAATGGCGGATGAAGATTATAACTATATTCCGTTCTTTAATGCGGATTTTGTATCCAAACCGGCTTTTATGACCCATGGCGACTGGGACTACGGCTCCAGCCACGGGCGTCTGATCGACTCGGTTACGCTTGCGCGGCATATGACCGGAGAGATGTTCGGCGAGGACGTGGAGCGTCACTATAAAGAAAATCTGCTCAGCTTCTTCAAGGAGGACGGGCTCAGCTACCGTCAGGTCAATAGGCAGGGGAACTGGGGAGAAGCGGCCAATCTGATCGACCAGCGGGCCGTCATTCTGTCCTTGACGACATGGTATATGGCGACAGGCGATCCAGCGGTGAAGGAAGCGGCGGACAAGCATGTTGCCGCATTGAAACGGATTGCCGTCAAGGAGAAGGATGTCTGGTATTACCCGGCATCCGAGCACCTGGAGACCGGCTGGCCTTCGAGAAATGCGGTGCAGATCCGTCTTGCGCCGGACCCGGCTTCATTCTGCGGGCGGCTGATGATGCCCTTGCTGAAATACCACGAGGTAACCGGAAATCCGGACGCCCTTGAGCTATGTGAATATTTCACGGCCTTAATCATTAAGCGCAGCGGCGTCTATAACGAGGACGGAAGCTTCAATTCTTCGCTTGCCTACCGCAGCGGGCATTTTCATACCCGGATCGGAACGCTTGACGCGCTGGCGCGCTTCGGCCGTTATACCGGGGATGCTTCGATCATCGCTTTTGTAAAGAAGAGCTACGATTGGGCCTTGACCAAATGCACGCGCTTCGGATGGACGCCTGGCGATATGCAGGAGCAGGCCTATGAGCATGAAACCTGCTCGCTGGTTGATTTGATTTCCACCGGCATTACGCTTGCGCACTGCGGCTACACCCATTACTGGGGAGTGGTGGAACGGTTCATCCGCAATCATCTGACGGAATCCCAGCTGCTTGACCTCGATTGGGTGGAGGAAGCGGACAACAAGGATGGCGACATACTTGGGAAAAAGACCTTCTACAAAGTCGCGCAGCGCACGCGCGGCGCGTTCGCCGGCTATTCGGCGCCCAACGATTTCTGCTGCGACGTCAATCACGGCCGGGGCCACACCAGCGATCTGCAGCTGTGCTGCATCGGATCGGGCACAAGAGGACTGTTCATGGGCTGGAGCAATATCATTACCGAGGATAAAGGCACCGTACGGGTCAATCTGCTGCTCAGCCGCGGGTCCCGTCTCCTTGATGTGAGCAGCTATCTTCCCCACGAAGGCCGGCTCGAGCTTAAGATTCATCAGGATATCGCCAATCTGGAAGTGCGGATTCCCGAATGGGCCGGCTACAACCAGGTGAAGGCGGAGTGGTCCGGAAGCGGGGAGAGCCGCATGACAGCAGGCAATCAGCCGGGAGTCTGGATCAAGGATTGCTTCTTCCGTCTGGGCAGGGCAAGTACCGGGGATACCATCGTCATCACCTTCCCGCTCAGCCGCTATCGCACGACCGAGCATGCTGTAGGCCAGCAGTTCGAGGTGCAGTGGCAGGGAGACGATGTCATCCATATTTCGCCGGAGGGCAGCTACCACCCACTGTATAATCACCGGAAAATCCATGACAAGGCTCCGATGCGGGAAGGCGACTACCGCCGGCCGGACACCGAATTGGTATGGTAAGTCCTGCGCGGGAGAAAGCGGTCAGACTGGCCTATTACGGCGATGATTTTACAGGCTCGACCGACGCGCTGGAAGCGCTGACGCTGGCGGGATTGCGGACTGTGCTGTTTCTTGATCTTCCGACGCGTGAGATGCTGGACCAGGAGTTTGCGGATATTGAGGCATTCGGCATTGCCGGCACCGCGCGTGCGCTCACTCCGGAGCAGATGGAGGCGGAGCTGCCGGATATATTCCGCTTCATGGCGGAATCGGGTGCCGCTGTCTGCCATTACAAGACCTGCTCGACCTTCGATTCCTCTCCCGGAATCGGCAGCATCGGCAAAGCGGTGGAGCTGGCTCGCCGGACCTTCTGCGCCCAGCGGTATGTGCCGCTTGTCGTCGGTGTTCCGGCATTGAAGCGGTATACCGTGTTCGGCCAGCATTTTGCAACGGTGCATGGCATCGCGCACCGGCTGGACCGTCATCCCGTAATGTCCCGGCATCCGGTAACGCCGATGGATGAAGCCGATCTGCTCCGGCATCTCGCCGCGCAGACAACGGCGCGCAGCGCACTCGTAAATATTCTGGAGCAAGGGGATTCTGCGGATGCCCTGGAGGAGGCGGTCGAAAAGAAGCTGGAGGAGCACCCGGAGATAATTTTGTTCGATGTGCTGGATCAGGAGCGTCTGGCCCGGGTCGGCGGGCTGATGTGGAAGGATGCCGCCCGCGGACCGCTGTTTGCGGCTGGCTCGTCCGGCGTGGAATATGCGCTGTCCGCCTATTGGCAGGCTTCGGGAACGGCATACGGGGAGAAAGCCTTCTCTGCCGGGGTTGCAGGCGGCTCCGTCCCCCATCAAGCGCCGCAATGTACGTCGGGCGCGGAGTCTGCCGGATCGGCGGGATCGGCGCCTGTTGGAGCGGTCGACGGGACGTCCGCCGGACCGGAACCGGTGGCTCCTGAAGCGGCGGAACCGATCCTCGTTGTCTCCGGCAGCTGCTCGTCGATGACGCAAATGCAGATCGATTATGCGCTGGCATCCGGCTTTGCCGGCATCAGGATCGATCCGGGCGAATGGATAGCCGGCGGAGGAAGCGGGGCGGCATCCTCGCGCATTGCGTCAGAGGCGCTCCGTCTCCTGCGCCAGGGAACGAGCGTGATCATTTATTCCGCCAAAGGTCCCGGGGATGCCAGCATCGCCCGGACGAAATCCGGCCTGCATGCCGCCGGCAGAAGCAGCCGGGATACCGGAACGATGATCGGCGAGGCGCTGGGACGCATCTGCCGGGCCGTCATGATGGGGAAGCGGCTGCGGCGTATCGCGGTGGCGGGAGGGGACACATCCGGTTATGTAATGAAGCAGCTCGACATCTGCGCGCTGGAAATGACGGGGCAGATCGCTCCGGGCGTGCCGCTCTGCCGGACCTATTCCCATAACTCACCATTCGCCGGATTGGAGCTGGCCTTGAAGGGCGGCCAGATGGGCGGCGAGGATTTCTTCGTCAAGGTCAGGAATGGGCGGGAATAACGGGAGTTGAATCGTATGAACCGGTACCAGAATCATGCGGAATGCATGTCGTCCGCTGACCGTGAAGGACTTAAGGGAGGGACTATTTTGAAGACAGTGGTGGCGGTATATACCGGTCAGGGATTGGCCGAGCCGATGAAACGGATCTATGAGGAGCAGTTGCCGGGGTGCAGAGTCGTGACCATCGTTGATGACAGTCTGATCTACGATGTTGTCCAGGCGGGAGGAGTAACTCCTGCGGTCACCCGGCGGCTGATTCAATATTACCAGAATGGAGCGGAGATGGGCGCTGACGTCATTTTTAATACCTGCTCGTCCGTGGGGGAGGTGGCCGATCTCGCCCGCGGCATGATAGATGTGCCGATCGTCAAGATCGATGACGCGATGACGCTTGAAGCGGCGGCGAAGTATGAACGAATCGGCGTGCTCGCCACGCTGCCGACGACGCTTGAGCCGACGAAGCGGCTGATCCGCAGGCAGGCGGAGCTTCTGGGCAGAGACGTCGCCATTATCGACGGTCTGGCGGACGGCGCTTATGACGCGCTGGTAAGCGGAGAGCCGGAGCGGCATGATGCCATTCTGCTGGATACCGCAAGAAGGGTCGCCGGACAGGCGGACGTCCTGGTGCTGGCGCAGGGCTCGATGGCGCGGATGGAGAAGGAGCTTGGCGCAATCGGCATTCCGGTGCTGTCAAGCCCGCTGCGCGGCGTACTTGCGGTTAAGAAGCTTCTGGAGGTGCCAAAGCCATGACAACTGAACCGGCAGCGGCAAACAGGCAGCCTGACTGGTCCAATCTGAATGTCCTGGAACGAAATACAGTCGCTCCGCACGCCGATCTGCTTCCCTATGCCGACTGGGAGTCGGCGCTTGAGCCTGACCGCGGGATAACGCCGTATGTGCGGCTGCTTAACGGGAATTGGCAGTTCCGTTATGCGGAATCGCCGCAGGCTGCGCCGGACGGCTTTGAGGCCGACGGCTATGACGCAGCGGGATGGGGTACGATTCCCGTGCCGGGCAACTGGCAGCTGCATGGATACGGACACCCTCACTACAGCAGCTGCCCCTATCCGTTCCCGGTCGATCCGCCGCATGTGCCGCAGGAAAATCCCGTCGGCTGCTACCGCACGGGATTTATACGGCCGGACGGCTGGGACGGGCGGCGCATCCATCTGGTGTTCGAAGGCGTGGATTCCGCTTTTCACCTATGGGTGAACGGGGAGGAAGCCGGCTACAGCCAGGGGAGCCATCTGCACTCCGAATTCGATATCACGGAGCTGCTCCGTCAGGGGGAGAATGCGCTTGCGGTGCGCGTCTATCAATGGTCGGACGGCAGCTATCTGGAAAGTCAGGACAAGTGGCGGATGAGCGGGATTTTCCGCGACGTTTATCTGATGGCGCTGCCGGCTGTGCGCGTCTCGGATGCTTATGTGCAGACCCGGTTCGACGACCGTTACGAGGATGCCGTACTGGATATACGGATCGATGCGGAGAACTTAACCGGCGTTTCCGCCGACGGTTATGAGCTGCGGGCGACCTTGCTTGATGCGGGCCGCGGGGTTGTTTTTGACCGCAGCAGTCCCCTGCCGCTGCCGTCATCCGGAGGCGGCCGGTGCCGGTTCCATGTCGAGGAGACCGTGAAGTCGCCGCTGCAGTGGACGGCGGAAACGCCGAATCTGTATACGCTGCTGCTCACGCTGTATGACGGGGAGAACCGGCTGCAGGAAGTGAAGCGGGTTGCCGTTGGATTCCGGGATGTGCAGACCAGGGACGGCCGTCTGCTCGTCAACGGGAGGTCCGTTATTATTAAGGGCGTTAACCGCAATGAATTCGATCCCCGTCTCGGGTTCGTGACGACATGGGAAGCGATGGTGCAGGACATTACGCTGATGAAGCGCCACAACATCAATACCGTCCGCTTGTCCCATTACCCCAACGACCGGCGGTGGCTGGATCTGTGCGACCGCTACGGCATGTATGCGATTGACGAAACGGATCTGGAGACGCACGGCATCCGCTTCATCGGGAATACGGCCTATAAGGAATCGAGCGCCGCTGAATTCTTTGCCGGCGAGAGCTGGCTGTCGAAGCAGCCGGAGTGGCGGGAGGCGTATGTGCAGCGGGCCAGACGGATGGTGGAGAAGGACAAGAACCATCCGTCGGTCATCATCTGGTCGCTGGGCAATGAGTCCGGCTATGGGCCGAACCACGATGCGATGGCCGAATGGGTCAGACAGGCCGATCCCACCCGGCCGATTCACTATGAACGGGCTTATGAAGCGCCGATGGTGGATATCGTAAGCTCCATGTATCCTGCCGTGGAGACGATCATCAAGGAAGGGCAAAAAAGCGACAGCCGCCCTTTTCTGATGTGCGAGTTCGGTCACGCCATGGGCAATGCCGTCGGCAATATGCAGGAATATTGGGAGGCCGTTTACGCCTATCCGCGCCTGATCGGAGGTCTGATCTGGGAATGGCAGGACCATGGGATCGTCAGGCAGACAGAATCCGGCGGGGAGTGGACCGCCTACGGCGGAGATTTCGGAGAGGAGCCGCACAGCGGGCATTTCTGCATCGACGGTCTGGTCTTTCCGGACCGCGAGCTGAAGGCGTCGATTCTGGAGTACAAGAAGGCGATCGAGCCTGTGAAAATCAAAGCCGCCGACGCGGGGTCCGGTCAATTCAAGGTGATTAACCGTTATGACTTTCTGACCCTGGAGCATCTGCACGGTCAGTGGCAGCTGATGCGCGACGGCGAAATAATGGAACAGGGCTCCCTGCCTGTTCTCAAAACAGCGGCAGGAGAGGAAGAGGACATATCCGTACCGCTGAACCCGGCGTTTATGGCGGCTGACGGCGAATATTGGCTGCATATCCGTTTCTCGCTTGCGGCTAATAGCGTATGGGCGGAACCCGGCCATGAGGTGGCCTGGGCCGATCTGCCGATCGGAACAGTGAGCGCGGCCAAGTCGGATCATGCCCGGTATGCGGCGGCAGCGACGGTCCAGGAGGCACGGCCGACAGCCGCACCGCCGCTGTCCGTTGGCCGTACGCCGCTGCGCCTGACACCCTCGGATCAAGCGGTGTCGGTGCAGGGAGCGGATTTCTCCCTCGTTTTCAACAAGCTGACAGGCGGATTGGACTCCTGGACCTTCCGAAATATGCCGCTGCTGCTGTCGGGACCCAGGATCAATCTGTGGCGCGCGCCGATCGACAACGACGTCAACCTTGCGAAGGCGTGGCGCAAAGCGGGCTACGACAGGCTCGTCACGATGTTCAGGAATATGACGGTGGAGACGACCGGCGGGCATACCGTTCGCATTGTGACGGATGCCGCGGCCGGGGCGAGAGGGGAATCAGTCGCCTTTCGCACGCGCATGGTCTATACGGTCCACGGCAGCGGCGACCTGCAGATCGAAGCGTCGATCGATCCGCGGGAGGGGCTTCCGCCGCTGCCGCGCTTCGGCCTGGAGCTTGCCATGCCGTCCGGATTCGGGCAGTTCTCGTGGTTCGGAAGAGGCCCGCATGAATGCTATTCCGACCGTAAGGAGAGCGGCAAGCTTGGTGTTTACAGCGGAACGGTAGAGGAGCAGTACGTACCTTACATCAAGCCACAGGAGAACGGCAACAAATCCGATGTCCGCTGGTCCGCCGTCACGGACAGGAGCGGCACGGGTCTGCTGTTCGCCGGCGGGACGCTGTTCGATACGAGCGTGCATCATTATTCGACCGGGGATTTCAGCATGACGAAGCATCGGCATAAGCTGACCCGTCTGGATGAGACGATCGTAAAGCTGGACGCGGCGCAAAGCGGAATCGGCAATCACAGCTGCGGGTATGCGCCGACTCTGGAGCAGTACTTGATCAGACCGGAGCCTATGGCGTTCAAGCTCCGTCTGAAGCCTTTCTCCATGAACGAGTCGTCTCCCATGCGGCTGAGCAGGACAGAGCCCGTCTAAAGAGGGCAATCTCCAGATAAGGATGTGATCTGCGTTTGTTCAAGGGCAAAATAAACAAAATCCTCTACGGAGGGGATTATAACCCCGAGCAGTGGCCCAGGGAAGTTTGGGATGAGGATATGCGGCTGTTCAAGCTGGCCGGTGTTGATATCGCTACGGTGAATGTCTTCTCCTGGGCGCTCAATCAGCCGGATGAGGAAACGTATTGCTTCGATTGGCTCGATGACGTGATGGATATGCTTCACCTCAATGGCGTATGGGCATGCCTGGCTACAGGCACGGCCGCCCATCCCGCCTGGATGGCCAAGCGCTATCCGGACGTGCTGCTGGTCGATTTTGAAGGCAGGAAGCGAAAATTCGGCAGACGCCACAATTCATGTCCGAACAGCCCCACTTACCGCCAATACTCCACGAGAATGGCGAGCAAGCTGGCCGAACGGTACAAGAATCATCCGGCGCTGCTGCTGTGGCATGTCAATAATGAATATGGGCTCCGCTGCTATTGCGGCAACTGCGAGCAGGCGTTCCGCGTATGGCTCAAGCGGCGCTACGGCTCTCTTGATGCGCTGAACGCCGCATGGAATACCCGTTTCTGGGGCCACACCTTCTATGACTGGGATGAAATCGTGCTGCCCAGCCTGCTGAGCGAGCATCTGAGCGCAAGGGATGTGGACCAAACGGCATTCCAGGGCATCTCGCTCGACTATGACCGATTCATGTCCGACAGCTTGCTGGGCACTTATCTGGATGAATATCATGCAATCAAAACGATCATTCCGGACGCGGTCGTGACGACGAATCTGCAGAGCAACGGGGCCTACAAGCCGCTGGATTACTTTAAATGGGCACCTCATCTGGATATCGCCGCGCTGGACTGCTACCCGGCGAACGATATGCCGATGAGCGTCGTGGCGATGCGGCATGATCTGATGCGCGGCTTGAAGAACGGCGATCCTTATCTGCTGATGGAGCAGAGCCCGAGCCAATTGAACTGGAAGCCGTACAACGCGCTTAAGCGTCCCGGCGTCATGAGGCTGTGGAGCTATCAGGCGATCGCGCGCGGCGCGGACAGCGTGATGTTCTTCCAGATGCGCCGCTCGGCCGGCGCGTTCGAGAAGTTCCATGGCGCGGTGATCGACCATGCGGGCCATGAGCATACGCGCGTCTTCCGCGAATGCGCGGAGCTGGGCGGCGAGCTGCAGGAGCTCGGCGGCAAGCTGCTCGGAGCCCGTGTGGAGGCCGGGGCGGCTCTCCTGTTCGATTGGGAAAACTGGTGGGCGCTTGAGCATTCCAGCGGTCCGAGCGCCGGATTGAAATATTTGAACGAAATGCAGAGCTATTATGATGCGTTCTATGAACAGAACATTCAGGTCGATCTGGTCGGCACGGATGCGGACTTGAGCCGGTACGGGCTCGTCATTGCGCCGGTGCTGTATATGGTCAAGCCGGGTGTCGCGGACAAGCTGAAGCGGTACACAGAGGAAGGCGGAATCTTCGTCACGACCTTTTTCAGCGGCATTGTCGGGGAAAGCGATCTGGTTGCCGCAGGCGGTTATCCCGGGGAGCTGAGGGAGCTGCTCGGCCTCTGGGTGGAGGAGATCGACGCCCTGTTCCCGGAGCAGCGCAACCGGATCGTAATGAAAGAGCCGCTCGGCAGTCTCGGCGGGGAGTATGCATGCGGTCTCTTATGCGATCTGCTGCACCCGGAAGGAGCCGAGGTATTGGCCGAATACGGAGAAGAATTTTACCGGGGAATGCCGGTTCTGACCCGCAACCGGTACGGGCAGGGAGAAGCCTGGTATGTGGCGAGCAGTCCGGATGCACCCTTCCTGCGGGATCTGGCGGGGAGCTTATGCGCGATGCGGGGAATCAAACCGCTTCTGGAGGCGGCCGAAGGGATCGAGGTCAGCCGCAGGGTGAAGGATGGACGGGCATTTCTGTTCATTTTGAATCATAACGATGCCGCTGCCGCCGTCGATCTGGGCCCTCTGGAGCAAACTGAGCTGCTAAGCGGAACAACGATGAACGGCACGGTCACGCTTCAGCCGAAGGATGTGCTGATTCTGGAAGGTTCGGCTCTGTAATACCCGAGAGTGAGAGACTGATTAGGAGGCAATGGAACCGATGGACGCATTAAATTCGAAGCTATGGTACCGCACGCCTGCGGGGGAGTGGGAAGAAGCGCTGCCGGTCGGCAACGGTCGGCTGGGCGGCATGGTATACGGCGGCATCAAACGGGAACGCATCCAGCTTAATGAGGACACATTATGGTCCGGACATCCCACCGACGGCAACAATGCCGAAGCTTCGCGCTATCTGGACGAGGCCCGGCGATTGATCTTTGAGGAGCGGTATGCCGATGCGCAAACGCTGATCGAGGAGCATATGCTCGGCCCATGGGGTGAATCGTACCAGGCCATGGGCCATCTGGAGATCGAGTTGGGACACGGCGTCCAGGTGGAGGCATACAGGCGGGAACTGGATTTGAAAGAAGCGGTCTGCCGCACCAGCTATGAATGCAGCGGTGTCACTTACACCCGCGAAACCTTCGTGTCGGCCGACGATCAGGTTATGGTTGTGCGGCTTGAGGCGGATAAGCCGGGCAAGCTCAGCCTGGAGGCTTCGCTGAACAGTCCGCTGCCCTTCCGGGTGAGCAGGAGAAGCCAGGGCGGCATCCTGCTCGGGGGACAGGCCCCGGACCATGTGGAGCCGAACTTCATCCAGGCGGATGAAGTGGTATTCGACCGCAGCGGCGAGGGGATGACTTTCGAAATTCATCTGCAGGCACTGAACGAGGGCGGCAGGCTGGAGGTGCATGGCGGACGCATCTTCATCCGGGATGCCCATTGTGTCACGCTGCTGCTGACGGCGGATACGAGCTACAACGGCTTTGACAGGGACCCGGTAAAGGAGGGGCGGGATCCCGGCATCCGCTGCAGCCGGTGGCTGGACGCAGCTGCGCAGCTTCCCTATGCGGAGCTGCGCAGCCGCCACATCAGGGAGCACCGGCGTTATTACGACCGCGCCGATCTGATGCTGGATGCTCCCGGCCGGAGCGATCTGCCGACGGATGAGCGGATCAAGGCGCTCCGGGCGGGGGGAGCAGATGAGCAGCTGGCCGCCTTGTTCTTCCGCTACGGGCGGTATCTGCTGATCGCAAGCTCCCGTCCCGGCACGCAGGCAGCCACGCTTCAGGGGATCTGGAACCCGATGACCCGCCCGCCCTGGACCTGCAATTACACGGCGAATATTAATGTGCAGATGAACTACTGGCTGGCTGAAACCGGCAATCTCAGCGAATGCCACACACCGCTGTTCGATATGATCGGGGAGCTCGCTGTGACGGGAAGCAGAACGGCGCAGGTCCACTATAATTGCGGGGGCTGGGCATCCAATCACGGCATCGATTTGTGGCGGTCGGCTGCCCCTTCCGGCGGTCCGACCAAGGGCTCGGCAAGCTGGGCGTTCTGGCCGATGGCCGGTCCCTGGCTTTGTCAGCATCTGTGGGAGCATTACAAATTCGGCGGGGACCTTGCTTTTCTGGAGAACCAGGCTTATCCCCTTATGAAAGGCGCGGCCCGCTTTTGTCTGGATTGGCTTGTCGAGGACAGCGGAGGACATCTGGTGAGCAGCCCGTCCACCTCGCCGGAAAATTCCTTCATCGGTCCGGACGGCCGCAAGTCGGCGGTAAGCATGAGCTCGACGATGGATCGTTCGCTGATCCGGGAGCTGTTCACGAACTGCATCGGGGCCAGCATTGCGCTGGATACCGACGAAGACTTCCGCGAGTTGCTGAAGGAGGCCTGCGGCAGGCTTCATCCGCTGCGAATCGGCCGTCACGGCCAGCTCCAGGAATGGCTGGAGGATTTCGAGGAAGCAGAGCCGGGGCACCGCCATACGGCCCATCTGTACGGGCTTCATCCGGGAAGCGAAATTACGCCGCACGGCCGGCCGGAGCTGGCGGAAGCCTGCCGCGTCACCCTGGAGCGCCGCGCGGTTTATGAAGGGGAAGATACGATCGGCTGGTGCTTCGCCTGGCTGATAAATCAATATGCCCGTCTGGAGGACGGCGAGAAAGCGCACGGCTATCTGGTCAAGCTGCTGAAGAACCCGTTTCCCAATCTGCTCAACGCCCACCGTCATCCGAAGCTGAGCTGGTATCCCACTACGCTGGAGGCCAATTACGGCGCGGCGGCCGGCATTGCCGAGCTGCTGCTGCAAAGCCATGACGGCAGCATCGATCTGCTTCCCGCGCTTCCGAAGGCATGGCCGGCAGGCCGGATCACCGGGCTTCGCGCCCGCGGCGGCTTCGAGCTGGACATCGAATGGGCCGGCGGCCGCTTGACCCGGGCAGCGGTCCGTTCACGCTCCGGCGGAGAATGCCGCATCCGGGCGAATATGCCGCTCAGGCTGGCGGGAGCAGGACCGGCGGCCGAATCGGGAGGACCTGACCGGTCAGAAGCTGCTGCGGAATCGAGACAACGCGCAGATTCCGGGCAGTTTGCGGAGTTGGGACGCACCGCATTGTCAGAACAGTACACAGAGTCCGGCCAGTCTGCGGAGTCGGGGCACATAGCAGTGACTGGACAGCCCGCAGAGCCTGGGAAGTTCTCGGAGTCGGGACGCACCGCACTGTCCGGTCAATATGCGGAATCGCAGCAGCCATGGGACCGTACGGGGGTCCCCCTTGTTTTCAATACCAGGGCTGGAGAATCCTATGAAATTACGCCCGGCTAGAAGGTTGGCCAAGCCAGGGAAACGCTGAAACGAAACGAATGACAGGGGAAGGAACGGTTCGATGAATATTGTGGGATTAAAGGTTGAAGGCAGGGAGCATCCGCTTGGCGTCGATTGTTTGACACCGGGCTTCGGGTGGTCTTACAGGAGCCAGGAAGAGCGCTCTGTGATTCAGTCGGCCTACCGGATACGCGTCTATAAGATTCAGGAGCAGGAAGAAGCCGAGGTCTGGGATTCGGGCAGGCAGCCCGGCCGCCGGCATTCCTGTATTGCGTATTCGGGAGCTCCGCTGGAATCCGCGACACGGTATTATTGGCGGGTAAATGTGTGGGACCGGGAGGGCAACCTGTGGGAGAGCGCTCTCTCCTGGTGGGAAACCGGCCTGCTTCACGCGCATGACTGGAAGGCCCGCTGGATCGGAGCGCCTGAGGGTATGGCGGCGCCAGACTCTCCGCTGCCTCTGCTGCGGCGGGAATTCGCCGTCCGCAAGCCGCTGAGAAGGGCAAGGGCTTATGTAAGCGGACTTGGCCATTACGAGCTGCGGCTGAACGGTGCGAAGATTGGCGACCGCGAGCTGGAGCCGGGTTGGACGCATTACGACAGAACCTGCTTGTACTCGGTATACGATATTACCGACCAGCTCGCCATAGGCGTCAATGCGGCGGGGATGATGCTGGGCAATGGCTTCTACAACGTCAGCGGCGGACGTTACACGAAGTTCAAGAAATCGTTCGGCCTGCCCAAATGCCTCGTCCAGCTGGAGCTGTATTATACCGATGGCACGAACGATACCGTGGTCAGCGACGGGAGCTGGAGCGCATGCGAGGGACCAATCACCTTCGCCTGCATATACGGGGGTGAAGACTACGACGCCCGCCGCGAGCAGCCGGGCTGGGATCGTCCCGGCTTCGCCGCCGCCGGTGGCAAGGACTGGGCAGCGGCGGCGGAAACGGCCGCACCGCTCGGGACATTGCGGGTACAGCAGGCGCAGCCGCTGAAGGTCAAGCGCCGTTTTCGGCCTGAGAAGGCGACGCAGACAGCGCCCGGCGTGTGGCTGATCGATCTGGGCCAGAATTTCTCAGGCTGGACCGAGATTGCCGTCTCCGGCCCGGCCGGAGCAGAGATCATCTTGACGCCATGCGAACGTCTGGAGGGCAGCGGGCCGGATCAGCGGATGTCCGGAGCTCCTTACAGACTGACGTATACCCTGAAGGGGGAGGGCGTGGAAGTATGGCGGCCGCGTTTTACCTATTACGGGTTTCGTTACGTGCAGATAGAGGGCGCAGAGCCGCTCCCGGGCGGTACCGAAGACACCGGAACAGTTACTGGCTTGGCGGATGCTGCGGAACCGGGCATGGATCAGGCATTGCAGCGCGGAACGGCGCTGGCATCGGGGAGGGCTGTGCTGCTTGGAATCGAGGGGCAGATGATATATCCGGATATCGCCGAAACGGGCGGCTTCGAATGTTCAGATCATATGATCAACCGGATTCACGAGATTATCAATTGGGCTGTTCTAAGCAATATGAAGAGCGTATTTACGGATTGTCCACACCGCGAGAAGCTGGGCTGGCTGGAACAGCTGCACCTGATGGGGCCGTCTGTCATGTACAACTATGATGTGGAGACCATCTTCTCCAAGGTGATGGAGGATATTCGCGATGCGCAGCAGCCAAGCGGCATGATTCCGACCACCGCTCCCGAATATATCGTTTTTCAGCCGCCGTGGGATATGTTCAGAGATTCCGTCTCCTGGGGGGCGGCTTATATTATCTCGAACTGGGATCTGCTGCTTCAATACGGCAATCCGGAAAGCATGCGGACGCATTACCCCGGCATGAAGCGTTATGCCGAGTATATGGCTTCAAAAATGGCGGATGGCCTGATTATGCATGGCCTGGGCGATTGGTACGATGTCGGGGAGGACGGGCCGGGATTTGCCCAAAATACGCCGGTGCCGCTTGTCGAGACGGCCATTTTCTATCAAATGGCTGCGATCCTGGAGGAGATGGCGGGCATATTGGATCAGCAGGAGGATGGCGCATATTTCCAACAATTGAAGCTTTCGCTCGCGCAGGCATTCAATGCGGAATATTTTAAGCCGGACACCGGCCATTATGCCGGCGGCAGCCAGACGGCGAACGCTCTGCCGCTTGTTCTCGGGCTGGCCGAAGCGGATAAACGCGAAGGGATACTGGGCGCTATTGTAGAGGATATCGAGGAGAGGGGCTGGCATACCAATGCCGGGGATGTCGGCCACCGCTACGTGCTCAAGGCGCTGTCGGACAATGGGCGTTCCGATGTTATCTACCGGATGACCAGGCAGACCGGCCATCCGAGCTATGGCTATCAGATCGCGAACGGGGCGACGACGCTGACAGAGGCTTGGGACGGTCCGACGGTCGGCAAATCGCAGAACCATTTTATGCTCGGACATATTGAGGAATGGTTCTATCAAGGGCTGGCAGGAATCACGACCAGGTTCGACCATGAGGAGCAAGCGTTCCGGATCACGGTGAAGCCTGCCGTAGTGGGAGATTTGAGCCATGTCAGCGGACACTGCTTTACGCCAGCCGGCCAGACTGCAGTACGGTGGGAACGCTGCGGAGAGAACGGGTTCCGGATGACCGTGGACATTCCCGCGAACACGGATGCGCTGGTCTATGTGCCGGCTGTTTCCGCCGAATCCGCCAGGGAGACGGGAAGGGACGGAGATCCTGCTGCGCATGAAGTTAAGCAGATCAGCTACGAAGACGGATACGCCTTGTATGCCGTCGGGTCGGGTACATATATATTCGAGAGCATCATAACAGCGGCACAGCCGCATCGGATTGACCAAAGCGGGCATTCATTTAGGCCATAAAATATTAACCGTCTGGCCCCTGCATATTCGCTGCAAGCCGCCTTGGATGGAGAGCGTTTTCGCATCATGCGGGGACGCTTGTTTTTTTGCCGGAAGACAGCGATTTATTCGCTCCACGGGAATTCTTACAGCCGGAAACCAGCAATAGGTCGCACGACGGCGGCCGGCTTTATGTCATTTTCCATGAGTCCCAAGGAACGGTCTGCTATCTCCTCATGTTGTTTGAGATCATTCATCTTCATATCGCAAAGTAAAAATGAGTGCCCATTCGAGTTTGCTTAACGATTCCGGCGAGAGATCCGTGGATTGTATTACGTTGCTGCTCGATGCCTGCATGCCCCATAGATGAACAGGTTCGCCGGCAACGTATGTACGCGGTTCATTATTAAAGATTAGTCCCCGTGCAGTCAACTGCTTTTCCCAGGGGATGGTATAGGTAACGAGGCCAGATCCGGAATCGTATAGAGTACCGACTTTAATCGTGTTAAAATCATTCTGTCCCTCGATGGAAACGTTGTCGACTGAAATTATGACTTCGATCTCGCCGCTCTTTCGGGCATCCGAACTGAAGAACAAATCACCGATAGAGCCGGCAGAAGCGGCTTTCCTGCCATTTTTCCATATATCGATATCCAGTTTTGCATGTGGTTTATTTCCTTCATAGCGTAATTTAAATGCTCCGGACATGTAGCCCAGAAAGGGCTGAAATTTTGCTCCCTCGCCCTTGAACAGATCAACAGGAGTCATTGTTATTTCAGCAGGTCCTGTGGGGTCGGGCGTTTCAGCTTCTACCCCTTGCGCACAGCCTGATATCGACAGCGCCAGTAAGCTTATGATCATAACGATGCAGATAGCTTTAAATTTGCTGATCATTGAACCTCCACCCCTCTGGATAACGTCAGTTTAATTTACCACGGAGGGGTATTCCTTACAATGGTAAAATTGGAATTTAGAGTTTTCGGGCTTTGTCCCAAACGGCTGCACGTCCGCTGTCGTATCCTCTACGAGCTGCCAAGGGGCGATAGAGCCTGCATGATTAATTTATGGTGTGTTTCATGACAAAATGGGAATAAAATGAAACCAATTGCATGGCACCACCTATGCATTCAAGATTATTGAATCTACAATAAAAGCTATAGGCAACGAAGCTGCTATTGCGGAATGAAGATGAAAAGGGGTGCAATATGACCGCTTCCTATAGGGAATCAGCCCTACAAACCATTCAAACTGTGCTGTCAGCAGATCTTTCTTGCAGCGAGTCGGATTTTCTTGCTGACGGCGTATCCGTTCACAAAGCTGAGATAAGAGAGGGAAGGTTTCATTTTCCAATTCGCGAACATGTGTTAAGCATTGTAACAATGGGCAGAGGGGTCGTTGTTTCAACGAACCCTGAACGATTAGAATGGGCAAGACAAAGTTTTATGCAGCTCGCACGCGGGCAGATATTTTCCACACAATCCATTGCCAAAATGGATGATTATGTGCAAAAAGATCATCAGTATATAGCCGGACCAGTTCAGAAATATGTTTGTTCCAGCGCTGATTTTACAGGGTTTAATATTCCGCAGGGAATAACCGTTTCAACTTATGACCGCAACAACATCACAAATCTCTATGAGCATCAGAATTTTAGAAATGCGCTCTCCTATCAAGCGGACAGCTCCCGTCCTGATATGCTTGCATCGACTGCCGAGTGCGACGGAAAGATTGTAGGCATCGCCGGAGCGTCAGGGGATTGTGAGCGAATGTGGCAGATCGGTGTTGATGTCGTACCCGAATACCAAGGTCTGGGGATTGGCAAAGCCATTGTCGGCACCTTGACCAAGGCGATATTAAATGAGGGTATACTACCCTATTATTCAACCGAGATTAGCAATCTCAAGTCCAGTCAGTTGGCAGTTGGTTTAGGCTTTTGGCCAGCCTGGATTCACTTATATGCCAGGTAACAAACAAACATCATGATAGTGACTCCAGCGAATACGAAGTGCGAAGGAGTGGACAATGTTGAAAATTGGAAGCATGAATCATTTGCTTTTTTCTGTTGCCGATTTAGATCAATCCATTCAGTTTTACAAGGATGTATTTGGTGCAAAGTTATTGGTCAAAGGCAGCAAGCTGGCTTATTTTGACTTGAATGGACTATGGTTGGCATTAAATGTGGAGGACGATATTCCGCGAAATGAAATCCAGTACTCCTATACGCATATAGCTTTTAGCGTGGAAAGCGAAGATTTTGATACCGTGGTAAAAAAACTTGAAGATCTGGGTGTACATATTCTCGCAGGGCGCAAACGGGATGAGAGGGATAAAAGGTCAGTTTATTTCACTGACCCTGATGGACATAAATTTGAATTCCATACGGGTACGCTGCACGACAGGCTTTCCTATTACAAAAACGATAAATCGCACATGATTTTTTATGAGGAATAAACCTGGACACCCTGCAGCAGACAGATTTAAGAATAATCGGATTGCAGGAGCAACTCGTCGATCACCACTAAGATTGCTCCACTTGGCACTTATAATTCCTTTGTCATAAATACGCTGTACGGATCTTCCGTGTAATCAGAGAATGGCCCGCAATATTGAAATTCCAAACTTTCATAGAGTCTTCTGGCCGGGTCGAAAGCATCCATTGAGCCCGTTTCCAGACTTAGCCGCTGATAGCCGCGCCGCCTGGCTTCTTCAATGATATGTTCAAGGATTCTTCTTGCCACGCCCTTTCTCAGATGCGCCGCAGAGGTCCGCATTGATTTTATCTCTCCATGCCGGCCATCCAGCTCCTTAAGCGCCCCGCAGCCAAGCAATTCGTTGTCTTCCCATGCGCTCCAGAAGGTGATATCCGGTTTCTTCAATCCTTCAAGATTCAGGGCATGGATGCTCTCGGGCGGGGAATGAAGCGTCATGCTCTGAAGATGCTCCCCGATTAATGCAGCCACTTCGTTCCCGGTCAGGTCATCCGGTTTAATCTCCATAAAAAATCACTCCGCAGTCTCTATGATTTATTTGACAGGTAATCCGCATCGCTGCAAGCTCCTTAACGCTAACGCTCTTCGGAAGACGGATTGACGGGGCGGAAGACCGTCCAGCCCATACCTTGATGGTTAGAGCTTTGGCTGCTGTCCGGCTCCCTATGGCCGCAGCCGGCAATGGCTGCCATGACGGTTATTATGGCTAAACCCATGAATATTCTTCGTTTCATAGCATCCACCTCTAATAAAATTATCCCATAGGTTTGACCGGTAAAGCAACAGAAAAGCCGCTTTACTGCCCGTTCCTGGCAGACGCCTGATGCCCCCAAGCATTAGGCGTCATTTCGGGTGTCTCGAAAGCGAGTTTATATAACCATTCAGATATCCACCAGAGGATCGAATACTTACGCTGTCAATAATCACAAGCACCTACTCCGAAGCAAATAAAGCGTGAGATGAACGATGCGAATAAGGATGTACTCGTCGAAACGTTAAAAAGCAAAATCAAAGCACTGGGTGACGCAAGTAGAAAACATGATTTCATTGAAATGGGGGCGTGAACCCAACGTCTTTAAGCTGGTTTGGAGTCTTGGTGAACTGAATTCATATTAGAAACTTATATAAGTTTGTGATATAGTTTTATTCATGGAACCTAAAAATAACCTGACTGAGTTGAACGTTAGCGACTTCGCTATGGTGTTCGAGGATTTAACGAGGATTTTCATTCGGTTGCCGTCAATTGAAAAACTAAGCTTTACTACACTTTCCGTCTTGCACACGTTGTCCCTCAAGAGTCCCATGCGGCTTACTGAGTTGACAGTTAATGAGCAAGTTACGCAGTCGGCAATCACACAGTTGGTGACCCGACTTGAACGAGACGGGCTCGTCGAGCGCCGGCCAAATCCAAATGATGGCCGAGTCGTTCAAGTGCATATTACCGCGCTGGGGGCAAATGTTATTGATTCGCGTCGTTTGAATCGCATAACGCAGCTCTCGAAATTCAGTGAAGGGCTCACTCAGGAGGAAAAACAGGCAATTGCATCCGCAATTCCCGCATTGAGGCGTCTGGTCGAACTGGGAACCGATTCGTAGTCTCAGTCGCGGTTGCATTTCCGTTGTTCATACCCGAGTGACGGACGAAACAAACGACAAACGAATACATGGAGGAACACTTATGACAACAGCTCCTTTCGTGCTTGAACCGAGTCCGATCTACGTATCCGATGAGTTACTTGCTGATCTTCAAAATCGTTTAAAATCCACCAGATGGCCTCTCGATGCCGGTAATGATGACTGGTTTTATGGTGTTAGTCGGAACTACCTTGAGCAACTCGTCGACTACTGGATTAACGAGTTTGACTGGCGCAAATCCGAGAAGGCGATCAACGCCTACGAACACTATAAAGTAAATGTTGACGGAGTTCCTGTGCACTTTATGCGTAAACCTGGCGTGGGGCCTAAACCTGTACCATTGATCCTGTCCCATGGCTGGCCATGGACGTTCTGGCATTGGTCCAAGGTCATTGATCCACTAGCGGACCCTGGCGCATTCGGGGGAGATCCGGCTGAAGCATTCGACGTAATCGTGCCCTCACTTCCTGGCTTTGGATTCTCGACGCCACTGCCAAACAACCCAGACATGAACTTTTGGAAAATTGCCGATCTCTGGCATACGCTCATGACCGATACTCTCGGCTATGCGAAATACGCGGCAGGGGGATGCGATGTAGGTGCTCTCGTGACCGGGCAACTGGGACACAAATATAGTGACGAGCTCTACGCAATACATATCGGGTCTGCGCTAAAGCTGAATTTTTTTAACGGGGATCGCGCCTGGGATTTTGCCGGAGGCCGTCCTCTGCCTGATAATATCCCTGAGAGTATTCGATCTAAGATAATGGAATTTGATCGCCGCTTTGCATCGCATCTCGCCGTACACGTTCTTGATCCCAGCACACTCGCATTCGGACTGTGCGACTCGCCAGTTGGAATGCTTGCATGGATCTTGGAACGATGGGTGAAGTGGAGTGACAATAAAGGCAACGTCGAGAATGTCTTTACTAAGGACGACATCCTTACACACGCAACAATCTTCTGGGTAAACAACGCCATCGAAACCTCGATGCGCGTCTATGCGAACAATAACCGATATCCATGGACACCCGATCATAGCCGCTCGCCTGTTATTGAGGCACCAACCGGGATAACCTTTGTGGGCTACGAAAATCCGCCGGGTATCACGACCGAAAATCGCGTACCGAATTTTCTCGACAGCGATCGCGCTCCTTGGTACAACCACGTCAACATTTCCGCTCATGAGCAGGGAGGACACTTCATCCCTTGGGAAATTCCAGACAAGTGGGTTGAGGATTTGCGCCGAACCTTCCGAGGACGTCGATAAAAGATTCAACAGATCAAGCCTTCAATAACGGATTGCGGTTCTTTGGTCGTTTGCTATTGAACTAACCGCGAACGATAGTTAATCATAAAGGGTTCCACATATTAGTCATGCATAATATGTGGAACCCTTTATTTTATTTGATTTTCTTATGATTAGGTCTTGATAATTTTTAATAAAGTACTAGGTTAGGAAAATAAAGTTGTAGACTGATCGTAGTCCGGGGGCATCGGTTCAACGCCATCGGCACACTTCGAAGACACTGGGACCAGCTGCGCGGGGAAGCAGAAGCATGCGCTCATGGTTATTCTTCCCGAAGGCACCGGTTCGGCGCGATCGGCGCACGCACTAGTAATTTCATTGCTGTTCTGAGAGACGTTATATTGTGTACTTTATCCGTTTGTATTTTACAGCTCGTCGTAAAACGCTGCTTGACTTAATTTCATTCATTGTAGACGCTCCGGATACGTAGCTGGCTCTGGTCGGCTGCCATTGTGTTTAATTTAAGGGCAACGATCCTCTTAAGTTGAATAACTCGACAAAAATTGGTCATCGGTATAAGTCACTGTTTATCCTTAAATAGAAATTTTCAACTGTATAGCAGTTTTATTAATTAATAAAAACTTGCGTGTTATTTGAGGAATTGCTTTTTATGATTTTTGACGTAATTGATGGTAATCGCAAAGTATACAATAGCTACGACATTTACTATAACTTCCAAATAAGCTGGAAAGGTATACCACGGTAAAATAAATAGCCAAACAACTACCAAAATTGCTGTAATTACGTATAAGAATTTAAATTTATCAGTCATTTCTATTTTTCTCCTTTAATTTTATATCATTAGATATATTGTTCTGTAAGCCCTTATAGGCCAAACCCAATATTCCAATCCTCATAATGGTCTATCGGCTACATTCACCGGATGAAGCCGGGAGTAGTAAGAACGTCCGATGAAAAGTCCCCCAATGACAAAAATGATAGATTCCAAGATCCCAATCCCATCCGTAGCTAAATACGATGGAATCACTATATTCATTGCGACTTTCAGAGCAACAAACACTATAAGTGTTCCAACTATCCAGAATTTCATTTTGCCATTTCCCATTTTTCCGCTTTTGTTAAGATGTATTACCCACCCTTGAATTAACCCGGATATGAAGCCCAATACAATTATCAACAATAGCAAAATCCACTCTTTCGTTCCAATGTCTTTTATCGTAAGCGCCCACACGACTCCGACAACCAGCAGCATCGCTCCGATAAGAAATATTCTGTCTAAACCTTTCATGGCTATGCAACTCCTTTGTGAAATTTTAAAATAGTACGTCTCCTACTGACCAATCGGCAGCAGCGTTCTTTTTAGAATTAGAGAGGCTGTTAATAAATCTTTTTCAACAGCGAAATAACTTCGTCTAGGGAGCTGAAGCGATACGTCTCTTAACTGAAAATTGGGTAAGCTTCGAATGTCTAAGGCCAGCATTACGTGTCTCCTTAATCAAATTGTGTATTTCGTGTATGCACAATATATCATGAGAGGATTTATTAAGTCAATCTTCAAATGTTTTTTCCATAGGCATTCATTTTTTTATTGCAACAATATAAATTTTCATGGGATCAATCGCCTTGCTTACAGAGAAATCAAAGCGACCGCAGAAGAGTTGTACCAAACCGAAAAGGCTTTCTTCCATCCCCACGCATTGCGCAGCAAAAGCGAATGATTGAGCAGCAGCAGCAGAAGCATTCGCCGCGCAGGTTGTGATTGCCGGTATTGTACGTACGTTCTTTTCCGAAGGAAAAATCGTCCAAATTCACAAGATTTTGCTATCCTGTGCGGTTATGCCGAACTGCAAATATTTCCCTTAGATCCGAGATAGCGGAAGGCCTGTTCAATGACAGGAGGGATGCCTGTAACGTCAACAACCATACCGAAGCCGTGTGGATAGTGCTCGGTGCTCAATTGCTGTTCGATTTCATGGCTCAGGAAAATCTTTGTCGCACCCCATTGCTTCGCCAGTTGAAGCTTGTCAAGGGATAGATCGACAACGACAAGATCGGATGCTCCAGCTATGGGCCGCATCGAGAAGCATTTTGGTCAGATGTGCAGTTGGAAGTTGGACGATGCGCCGAGCCATTGGTGGCGATACGGAAGGGAAATTGTATCTGTCGTTCCAGCTGGAGGAAAAGTGATTGCGTACTTCAAACGCCCGCTGAGTGACTAAACCACCTGGCAACTGCGGGGGCTATAATCACACGGATGCCGCGGATTTTACCGTTTTATCAACTGAAAAAGCCCCATTCACGGGGTTGGAGAAAATAGGTGCCATTACGACGGGTACGATAGCTTAATAAACAAAAGGAAGAAGCTGCCTTCACATCAAGTAGACAGACATCATACTTGAAAAATTCAACGACATAAATATTGAATAATTAGTTCCGTTGATGTACTAATAAAATATCAAGTAAAGGAGGGAATAGAATGCAAGAAGATGAAAAAACACTTTGGACAAACGATGATGGATTTACTATCTGTACCACGAAGAATTATTTGGATATAGAATTAATACACAGTTTCCTCAGTAAGAATTCTTATTAGGTTCAAGGTATCGCCAAGGAGTTGGTCGTTGCATCAATAGAAAATTCTATCCTTTGCTATGGAGTCTATGATGGAAACCCTATTAATGGTCCTGCAAGGCAGGTAGCAAAAAGAAGTCGGTGCATCCGTATGAATTCCCGCACTTGATGAAATGTACACGTCAGTATCGGCAGCTTATCGGGCCGCTGGAATAAAATGCAAGCCATCTTCTCATACTAAGGGAGAAAATGGAGGTGAATGATATGAATGACAATAACGCCGATCCAAAAACACAGCGAGCAGATAATCGTACGGATAAGCATGACAATCAACAGAATGAAGATAATGCCACTGAAGATAATCAGACGCTGACAAGCGATAATGCTGCCGATAAAGTGCCAAGCCTGAATGGTGTTTTCAAAAATAAAGTTTAATCTTCAGCAGGTTTCAAAGTGGCTGATCAGGGTGTTAGAGACCTGATCAGCCATTTTTTTTTGCAGTTATTCTCCCTTTTAGTTTGTAAGATAGGATTTCCACCAATTCAATACCGGTCTCCTCATTAAAAATCAGCATGCGAATATGAAAATCGTTCTCTATAATCTCCTTTTGGGAAGCGCTAACATAATAAATAGTTAACTATGGAAAGCGAGGCTTCTATCGATGAGTTTAGAGCAGATGCAGCAGCGTTTTGCCAAGGCTGATCCCCGTTATGGGCCTGTGCCGTTCTGGTGGTGGAGCGGCGAGGAGATAACCGAGGAGAGAGTGCGTTGGCAGCTTCAGAAATTTCATGCCGGGGGCATGAGAAATATCGGGATTATTCAGCTTGCCCCGACTGGCCCGCAGTACGGCTCCGTCGGCGATCAGCCGGTTTTCTTCAGCGAAGGCTGGTGGAGGTTGTTCGAGGTGGCGCTGCGGGAAGCGGAGCGCCTGGGCATGTATTTGTGGTTCTACGATCAGATCGGGTTCTCCGGCGCCAATCTGCTGGCCCGCATCGTAGCCGATCAGCCGCAGCTTGCCGGCTATCAGCTGCGCCGGTTCCAGTCGGCCGATGAGATTCCCGAAGGCTCTATGCAATTGACCGAGCAGGGCGGCTATATTTATGCGGCGGTCAGGCAGGGCTTCAACTGGCTCGATCCGGAGGCGGCGGGCCTGCTTATTGACCGCATTCACGGGGAATTCGAGCGGCGTTTCCCGCATGACCTCGGCAGGACGCTGGCCGGAAGCTTTCAGGATGAGCTGCCGCCGCTGCCGCTGTGGACGCCGGAAGTATCCGAAGCCTACCGCAAGCGGTATGGAGAAGAGCTTACGCCTTTTATTCCGGCGTTGTTCGAAGATGCACCAGGAGCGGAAACGGTGCGCAGAAGGGTCTACCGCCTGGCCGCGGAGCTTGCGGAGCAGTCGTTCTTCATCCCGGTCGGTTCCTGGCATGAGAAGCATAATATGCTTATCGGCTGCGATCAGGCGGGCCCGGCCAGACGCGTCGAGGTCCATGGCGCGCAGCGGCTGTACCTGGATTATTTTCGGACGCACCGCTGGTACAACTCGGCCGGAGCGGACATGGACGGCGAGATCAAGCCGCATTCCTCGATGGTCCACCTGCATGGCGGCAAGCGGGTATGGCTGGAGGCGTTTCATTCCAGCGGATGGGGCGGCACGCTCGAAGAGACGATGCATTGGCTTGTCCCATGGTTCCAGGCCGGCGCCACGCTGTACAGTCCGCATGCTGTGTATTACAGTACGCGGGGCGGCTGGTGGGAGTGGGCGCCGCCGGATACGGGCTGGAGGCAGCCGTATTATGAGCATTACCCCGTATTCGCCGATACCGTCAGCCGGATATGCGGCCTGCTCAGCGAAGGGACGCATATAGCGGATGTGGCGGTCCACTATCCTTCCTATGCGGTATGCGGGCTGATGACGCTGGAGGATGGCGGCAGGGATGAGCATCCGATGGCTGTATCCAACCGGGTTCCGAATGACGCGGTCGGCCGCATCGATCAGGTGTACAAGAAGCTGACCGGCAGGTGGAACCGCAAGGAGCTTGACGATGCGGGAGAGCTTCGCAGAATCCGCCGGGATTACGATATCGTCGACGATTCCGCGCTTGCCAAGGGATCCTGCGACGGGAATCAGCTTGCCATAGCCGGAGAACGCTTCTCGGTCGTTATGCTGTGCGGAACGACCGTAATGGATGAAGAAGCCAAGCGGAAGCTGGAGGAATGGATCGTCCAGGGCGGCTGGGTCGTTGCGGTTGACGTCCCCGAAGGGGAGAGGCAGCTTGCGGGCGCGGATTATGTGGATACGCCGGAAGAGGCGGCTTTGCTGATCGATGAGCGACTGCCCAGGCGGATTATAGGGGACGGCATGACGCTGCAGCGGCAAACGGACGATGCGGATATTTTCCTGCTGCTGCCGCCGGAAGGCCTGCTGGCGATGCATCAACCGGCCGGGCCGGACGCGGTCATGCCGGGTACGGCGCCATATCGGCTGCGCACAGCCGGTGAGCCCGAGCTGTGGGATCCGGTGACCGGCAGACGCCGGCCGCTTCCCCATAAACGCGCCGGAGAATGGGTCGAGCTGGATATTCCATTCGCTGATTGGCCTGCTGCTCTGATTGTTGCGATGCTGGAGAAGGGTTCCCGGACGATTCAGGAAAATCGTGCGGAACCGGGCGGCCAGCCGGCCCGTTCCGTAAGCCTGGGGGCCGCTGATCCCGCCGAAGCGATACCGGATGGAACAGGCTGGGAGCTGGACGGCCCTTGGAACGTTACGGCCGTACCGACGCTGGATAACCGCTATGGCGATTTCGACCTGCATGACGGGCAGACGGCACTTCTTGGCATTGAGCGCCGTCAGTTCAGGGTCAGTCTGGAGCGCGGCGGATCTGAAGGCGAGCAGGCGGGCTGGCAGCGGCCGGAATACGACGACTCGGCATGGCTCGACAGGCTGTGGAGCGAATCGGCCTACTGGCTGGCTTGCAAAGGAGACCGCTTCCGGGAGGATTCCGCCTGGCCTGTGGTCTACAGCCAAACATTCGGCGATCTGTCCTTCCGTACCTGGGCCGGAAGAATGGGCAGAGTTCCGCGCCGCTATCTGAATCTTGGACGGGCCGGGAAGGGCGAGATCGTCTGGGCGCGGACGCATGTCATTGCGCCGGAAGCCGGACGGTACTGGATTCGGGCGGAGAGCAATGCGGAATTGACCTGCCGCGTGAACGGCCTGGTCACTGAACTTGCCGGCGGCCCCGAGGAGCAGACGGCCTGGGTTGAGCTGGACTCAGGCAGCAATGAGCTGCTGATCCGGGCAGCGGCGCTTTCTTCAGGATTGATCCGGGCCGGAATTGAAGTGAACAGGCAGGCGGGGCAGCCATTGCCCAAATATGTCTATGTGCAGAGCCCGAATTTGAAATCGGCGCTGGCCACCCGATTGAACTGCCCGCCCGATCGTCCAGTACGGCAGGTCCGGATCGAGTTCGCGGCACGGGGCCGGGCCGCTCTCTATGTGAACGGCAGCATCATTACCGAGCATGGCGATTTCAATCCGTATATCCGCCAGGGGCAAGAGGAATTGGATGTCACCCGGTGGTGGCTCAGCGGACTCAATGAGGTCGGAATAACGCTGCCCGAGGGGCGCGGGGAAGTGCTGATAGACGGCATTATCGATTATGAGGACGGGGGAAGGACGGTATTCTGCACCGGGCCGGACTGGCGCGACGAACAAGGACAGCCGCCGCTTGTCTACCATGAAGCGGTGCTGCAGTTCGCCGAGACGGAGACGCTCTGGATCGCGCCGCGTCCTCATCCGCTTAAAGGCGTGGGCTGGCTGATGCCGGATTCCGTTCCGGTGAGCGAGCCCCTGCCGTTCCATGCCGATTCCTCCGCGATCGGCAGACCGGTATGGATCCGCTTCCCTCTTCCGGCGGGAGCGGACCAAATGGAGCTGCGCCATACCGGACGGGCGCGGATTTGGCTGAACGGCTCAGAGATTGCGCTGCGCGGCGGCAAAGCGGTATTCGCCCCGCAGTCTGCCGGAGCATGCATTGCCGTCCGCATCGAGCCGGACGGCGCCGAATCCGAAGCGGCGGTGCTGACAGCGCCGATCCGCTTCCGCACCTCGCAGGTGCGCGGCGAGCTGGGGGACTGGCGCACAGCGCTTTGTTTGCCGCATCATAGCGGTGTTGTGGAATATGAGCATGCCTTCCGTACGGACAAGCAGGGCGTTTTCATCCTTGACCTCGGACATGTCCGGGGAACGGCGGAGGTGTGGATTGACGGCAGGCCTGCCGGCGTTCGTTTATGGCGGCCATACCGGTATGCCTGCGGCAGTCTGGAAGCGGGTCCGCACCGGCTTCGCATACGCGTGACCAACACGCTTGGCACCCACTATGAAACCGGCCGGCCATCCAGCGTAGTCGGAGCGAACAACGCCATCATGTACTGGACCCGTAAGGATGAATCCGCATGGCAGCCGATCTTCCCGTCCGGAGGGTTGTATGGACCGGTGAGGATCAGTGAGTAGCGGGATAATTTGAGATGTCCCGGGAGCGGTGCCTGCTCTCCGCCGCTCCCATCCAACGATTAGGAAGAGAGGAGAGTCTGTCATTGAAGCAAAATCAGGAACGCGTAGTCGCGGTTTATCTGGTGGAAACGCCGTATTCCCTGGAGCACGCCGCCGGGATATTGGCAGGCGAGCAGTCGACGGGCACCTTCACGGAGGTGCCGGGAGAAACGGATGATCTGAAGCGCGAATTTGGCGCAGTAGTGGAAGGCATCCGTCCGCTCGAAATTGTGGATGTGCCGTCACTGCCGGGCGCGAGTGTTCCGGCCGGTCACGGCGGCGGCTACCGCAGGGGAGAAGTGAGGATTTCCTTCCCGCTCCATAATTTCGGGCCGTCCATCCCCAATCTGATGACGGCGGTGGCCGGAAACCTGTATGAGCTGC
Organism: Paenibacillus sp. JT31N17; assembly: GCF_056269255.1. Taxonomy (NCBI): domain Bacteria; kingdom Bacillati; phylum Bacillota; class Bacilli; order Caryophanales; family Paenibacillaceae; genus Paenibacillus; species Paenibacillus sp. JT31N17. Next base: position 121,876 of record NZ_JBWDNP010000017.1, on the reverse strand, counting down.
AGGAATTGTCCGGGCTTCGTCTTCTCGATCTCGAGCTGCCCGAAGCCTTCGTCCATGCCTACCGCGGACCCCGGTTCGGCATTGAAGGGACAAGGGAATTGTGCGGCGTATCGGGCAGGCCGATTATCGGGACCATCGTCAAACCCTCTGTCGGGCTGCCGATGGAGGCGCTCGGCCGGCTGATTACAGAGCTTGCCTTATCCGGACTGGATTTCATCAAGGACGATGAGCTGAACGCGGACCCTCCTTATGCGCCGTTCGCGCTGAAGGTGGAGGCGGTGATGAAGGCGGTCCGCCGCGCGGCGGACCGGACGGGCAAGCAGGTTATGTACGCCTTCAACATTACGGGGGATATGGACCAGATGCGACGCAATCACGACCAGGTGGTTCAATCGGGAGGCAGCTGCGTGATGGCAAGCATCAACAGCATCGGCTTCACGGCCCTGACCGAGCTGAGCCGGTACAGCGAGGTGCCCATTCATGGGCACCGCAATCAGTGGGGGATGCTGACGCGCTGTCCTCAGCTGGGTATGGATTTTTGCGTCTACCAGAAGCTGGCCCGCCTTGCCGGAGCCGATCATATCCATGTGAACGGCTTGCGCAGCAAGTTTTACGAGAGCGACCAGTCCGTCATTCATTCGATCCGCTCCTGTCTGACGCCGCTTGGGGATACCCGGCTGCCTATGCCGGTTATTTCTTCCGGGCAGTGGGCCGGGATGGCGGTTGATACTTACGCAGCGACTGGCACCGTCGATGTAATGCATTTGGCGGGCGGAGGCATTCTGGCGCATCCGGACGGACCCACGGCGGGAGTGGAAAGCATGAAGCTCGGGTGGGAGGCGGCTGTCAAAGGCGAGTCGTTGGCTGCGTATGCGGCCAGACATTCCGTTCTGCAGCGCGCCGTCGACAAATTCGGCGCCAAATCATGAAGGAGCGGCACGCCAGCAAGGAAAATCCTGCTTCTAAGCACGCTGCCCTCGGGATATGACCCTGTAAGCGGGAAAAACCGCGCTGCGGTCCTGAGCCCGGGCCAGTCAGGCAGCAAACGGCACGCCAGCAAGGAAAATCCTGCTACTAAGCATGCTGCCCTCGGGATATTACCCTGTAAGCGGGAAAAACCGCGCTGCGGCCCTGAGCCCGGGCCAATCAGGCAGCAGGCGGCACGCCAGCAAGGAAAATCCTGCTTCTAAGCACGCTGCCCTCGGGATATGACCCTGTAAGCGGGAAAAACCGCGCTGCGGCCCTGAGCCCGGGCCAGTCAGGCAGCAGGCGGCACGCCAGCAAGGAAAATCCTGCTACTAAGCATGCTGCCCTCGGGATTTGCCCCTGTAAGCGGGAAAAACCGTGCTGCGGCCCTGAGCCTGGGTCAATCAGGCTGCAAACGGCACGCCAGCGGTGATCCTTAAACTAGTCTATTTACAGGCTCGCTTCGCTCCTTGCGCAGGTTATCTCACACTGGAAGCGGTTTCTTAAAAATCGACATGCTTTTCTTATTTTTGTTCAATTTCGCATCAAAGCCAGCCTCTGTAAGATAGAGATACAGCATGGCAGCGGTTTCAACTTTATTGTGGCTTCGGAAAGGAGAGGAAGGCCTTGAGCGCAGAATTAAAACAATCCCCCTTGATAACCGCCTCCTCGCAATCGGCTTCCTCCGGTTCGGTCTGGAGGCGTTTGAAAAAAGAGAAATATCCGCAGATCTTCGTTTGGATCGGGATTCTCCTGCTTGTCATTTTTCACTTCCTGCCTCTGTTCGGAATTCTGATGGCCTTCAAGGATTATTCGGTCACGGATGGCATCCGCGGCATTTTCACAAGTCCGTGGGTCGGGTTCAAATATTTCGAGGAGTTTTATAACGACTACCAGTTTCACAATATCGTGCGCAACACATTGGCCCTTAGCCTGCTCAAATTGGTTTTTACTTTCCCGGTCCCGATCCTGTTTGCGCTGATGCTCAATGAGGTCAGGATTCACTGGTTCAAGCGGACTATACAGACTGTCAGCTATCTGCCGCATTTTATTTCCTGGGTTGTCGTATACGGGTTTATCGTCGTTTTCCTTTCCGGAGAATCCGGCATGGTCAATCATTTTCTCATGTCGGTGGGCATTATCGATGAACCGATCGGCTTTCTGACCAACCCGGATCATTTTTGGGGCTTGGCGGTGGGAAGCGCGATCTGGAAGGAAATGGGCTGGTGGACGATTATTTTTCTCGCTGCGGTATCGGGAATCGATCCTTCCCTGTACGAGGCGGCGCAGATTGACGGGGCTGGCCGGTTATCGCGGATTTGGCATGTAACCCTCCCCGGCATTAAGGGAACAATCGTCGTCGTCTTGATTCTTGCCCTGGGCAGCCTGCTCGGTGGAGGGCTGGTCGGTTCGAATTTCGAACAGGCGTTTCTGCTGGGGAATCCGCTTAATGCCGACAAATCGGAAATTTTGCAGACGTACGCGTTTCGGATGGGGCTTGCGCAGGGGCGTTATTCCTTCGCAACCGCCATTGATCTGATCCAATCCGTTATTTCGATAGTATTGATTCTCTCCAGCAACTTCATCGCGAAGAAAACGACGCAATCGGGTCTGTTCTGACCGCTAACGAGAAAGGAGGCAGCATCTTGGCTAAACGCACCTTGGAGGACTGGCTGGTTGACAGCGTTAACTATATATTGATGGTCCTTGTTTTTCTCATCACCTTCTATCCGTTTTTCTACCTGCTTGTCGTTTCCTTCAACAAGGGGATGGATACGGCCCTCGGCGGCGTTTATTTTTGGCCGCGGGCCTTTACCCTGGAGAATTACAGCACATTTCTGAATGATCCCGACTGGATCAAGGCATTCTTCGTCAGCGCAGCAAGAACGGCCGTCGGCGCAGCTCTCGGGTTGTTCGTCACCTCGCTGGTCGCTTACGGCTTGTCCGCCAGGCAGCTGCTGTTCAAAAAATTCTACTACATGCTGTTTATCGTCGGGATGTACGTATCGGGAGGCTTGATTCCCTACTACGTGGTTCTCCGCCAGCTCCATCTGCTGAATACGTTCTATGTCTTTGTGATCCCGACGATGCTGAACATCTTCTTCCTGATTATCGCCGTTTCGTTCTTCAGGGATCTGCCGCCCGAGATGGAGGAATCGGCCAAAATCGACGGAGCCAGCGAATGGACGATTTTCAACCGGATTATTTTGCCGGTATCGAAGCCGCTCCTGGCCACGATGGCCTTGTTTCTGGGCGTGTCGCAATGGAACTCATGGCTGGATTCGGCCTACTTTGTATCGAGCGACAATTTGCGGACGCTGACCTTCCGGATGATTGAAATCATCAACAAGGGCAATATTCCGCTGGACAGCCGCAGTGCGGAATATGCGTCCCAGGTAGCCCAGGTTACCCCGTTTTCCCTGCAGGTTACGGCGATGGTCATCGCGGTTGCGCCTATCATATGCGTGTATCCGTTCCTGCAGAAATATTTTGTGAAAGGCACGACAATCGGAGCCGTCAAAGGTTGAACGAACTAAGCTGGTATATTAAATGGAATGGCATTCACTGATTCATCCATTCCATCGATATAGATTTTTAACTTTATAGAGATAATAAAGGGTTACGCCATTAAATCTCTATAAAGGCTGAGGGAAGAAGCCTGCCTCAGCCGCCGGAAGACGGCGGAGCCGGCTCTTCTTAACCGATAAAGGGAGGAAATAAAATGTTTACCACAAAGAGATGGCTTGGCGTTCTCGTTGTACTCTGTCTGTCACTATCGCTCGCCGCTTGCGGCGGCGGCAATAATGGCGCTGGCAATGCCGGCAGCGGCAATGAGCCGCCGGTGAGCAGCAATGCGCCGGCATCCGGTAATGGGGAAGACAGCCCGCAGGCTCAGAAGACATTAACCATGTTTGTCGATTTTCCGTGGTGGCCGATGAGCGATTGGAGCGGAAAAATCCCGGAAGCCATCACGACGGCAACGGGTGTCACAATCCATGTTCAGGTGGCCTCCGACGCCAATCAGCTGCCGCTGATGATCGCATCCGGCGAGCTGCCGGATCTGGTGTTTACGTACGACCATATTTCCAAAATGTCGGATTCCAAGGTTTCCTACCCCTGGCAGGAGCTGATCGACAAGTATACGCCTGATTTCAAGATCGACGACCTGACCAAGGCCGTCAACACGGTGTCCGACGGCAATTATTATACGGTGCGCGATGGATTCTCTCCGCCAGGCGAACTGGCCAAATATCCCAAAGCTCTGTTCCGGGGAGGCGGCATGGCGCTGCGTACGGACATCATGGAGGAAATCGGCAATCCCGAGATCAAGACGCTGGATGATTTTCTGAATGTGCTCGGCACGGTCAAGGAGAAATACCCGGATATGACGCCGCTTGCGCTTACGCCCGGACAGATTGATTCTTATTTCCGTCTGCAGCTCGGACTGCCGCGTTTCGGCTTCACGGAGGTCGAAGGCAAACCGGCTTATTTCATCAGCGAACCCCGCCAGCTGGAATACTATCAATTTATGAATGAATTATATACGAGAGGATTCATTACCGCCGACCAGTATACCTGGAAGGATCCGAATCAGTCCAAGCAGCTGGCGCTGACTGGGAAGGCGTTTGCCTGGGAATATACCGAAACGGCGGCAGAAACGCTTAACGCCGAGCTTGCGAAGAACGGGGCGGCGTTCACGTTTACGCAGCTTACGCCCATGCTTACGGACAAGGCCGCGCTGATTAACAACAATCCCGGATGGGCAGGAGTATTCGTGACGAAGAGCAGCAAGGATCCGGAAGCGGCGATCAAGTTCATTGAATACATGCGCAGCGACGAGGGTACGCGTCTTGGCGACTGGGGCATCGAAGGCGAGGATTACAAGATGGCGGATGGCGGCTATCCGGTATTCAGCTACAATACCAACGATTTGGATGTTGTGAAGAAGAACGGATTTGTGTATTGGGGTCTCCTGGCGGATACCTACATTACGCAAGGGCTGGCCCGTTACCAGCCGGAGAATCAGCCGCAATCCACCGCCGCGATGGAAGCGATGACCAAGGTGTATCAATCCGATCCGCTGCTCGGTACGCTTGTGCCTGAAGTCGGGTCGGAGGAAGCGGTCATTCAATCCAATATCGACAATATGATCAAGACGGCGGAAGCGAAAATTTATCTGGCCAAATCCAAGGAGGAGGCGGTTAAGGCCTATAATGAAATGATGGATCAAGCACGTAAAATCGGTTTGGACAAACTGAACGAATGGGCGGTCAAGCGTTACGGGGAAGCCCAAAGCAGAATCGATACGAATCAATAAGAATCATAAATAAAGGCGGAGACAAGCATGCCATGCTTGAGCTCTGCCCTTTATTGCTTTTTGTTCTCCAGGTCAAGGAATAACTTTCCTTCGGCCATTTGCGATTGTTTCGACTGTGAAAACCATGTAAGATGAAAATCACAGCTAGTCAATTCAAGGGAAAAGTAGTGAGCGCTTTTGACGCTTTTTCATAAAATGATGCAGCGCTTCCGCGATATGCGGATCGCGAGCAAAATGTTTGCCGGTTATTTCGTGCTCGTCCTGCTGCCGACGATCGCCTTCAGCTCGATTTTTTACAATCAGTTTTACACCAATATTTTCAAGGATTATTCTCAAAGCAAGCAGCATCTGATCGAGCAGGCGGCGGGCAGCCTTGAGGTCAGCCTTGCGCAGACGGAATCCATTTATAATTTGTTTCAATACAATCCGGAGGTTATCGATTATATCGGCGGTCACTACATGTCCGACGCGGATCAGGTGTACAATTATCTCAAAAGCATCCGTCCCGTATTCAACTTCGCTTATTCCGGCAATTCCTCCATCAACTCGGTGCGGCTCTATATGTATAACGAGCATGTGCTGCCGGTTGCAAGCGAGGTGGGGTACTACAGCGATTTGAAAAATACCGATGTGATCAGCAGACTGAAAACGCTTCCCATGAACAAGGGCTTATGGATCGTCGAAACCCATCAGACGGATACGATCCCATCCATGACGTATTACCAGAAAATATACGACAGCAGCTTCTCTATTGAGCTTGGCATTATGGAAGTCAATGTGAAGCCCGGCATTACACAGGATTTTTTCAATTCGGTCTCCTCGGTTCCGGACCGCAATATTATGTTTTTCCAGGAGGACCGGATTCTTTACCGCGACATGAATATGATGCTCTCCGAGGGGCAGACGACCGCGATTCTGGATCGGCTGCAGAAGCAGCCGGGATTTTATTACTGGAGCGAGCACAAGCTCTTCGTCAATTCGGTAGCCGTACAGGGTCTGCCCTTCCGCATTTTGCTGATTAACGGAATTGACGAGGCCTTCTCGGATATGAGGGAGAAGACGGTCGGATTTGCCGTCATCATTATCGGGCTCTTGGCGCTCTTGTCTCTTATTTACTATCTGACCGTGTCGATGCTGACCAAGCGGATCGTTCGTCTGGCCAAGCATATGCGCAGGGTCGATCAGAATAATTTGATGGAGTATGCGGGAAGAGTGGATCAGGACGAGGTCGGCCTGCTTACGGTTTCGTATAATTCGATGATCCGGCGGATCGACGATCTGCTCAACCGGGTCCACCGCGCCGAGCTGATGAAGAAGGAAGCCGACTATCAGGTGCTTCAGGCGCAAATCAAGCCGCATTTTCTCTACAACACACTGGAATCGATCCGGATGCTGGCCGAGCTGAACGATGACGAGGAAGTCGTGGAGGCCATCTATACATTCGGGCGGCTGCTGCGCTACAGCCTGTCCTCCGGCGAGAACGACACGCCGCTGGAGGAGGAGATCGAGAACATCAAGCATTATTTGCAGGTGCACAAGATACGCATGGAGGATAAGCTGCATTTCCGGTTCCGGGTGGAAGCCGAAGTCCTGACGGTGCGCTGTCCGCGGTTTATTTTGCAGCCTCTCGTCGAGGATTGCATTGTGCACGGCTTGAGCAAAACCCGCAGGGGCGGAACGATCGATGTCCATATTTGGCAGGAGAATGAACGCATTCATATCGCCATTGCCGACGACGGGGCGGGGATGCCGCATGACCGGCTGGAGATGATTCGCGGCGTGCTGGCGAGGCGCATAAACAAGGATCTGCTGCAGTCGACCGGGTCAGGTATGGGACTGTATAACGTAAGCGAGCGAATGAAGGCCTATTTCGGCGAGGACAGCATCTTCGAGATTGAGAGCAGGACCGGCGAAGGTACGTGCTTCACGCTTATTTTCCAAATCAGGAGGGATTCCCATGCTGAATCTCATGATCGTGGACGATGAACCGATTATCATCAAGGGACTCACCAATATCGTGGAGAAATCCAATATCCCGTTCAAGGAAATCGTCAATGCCTGCGACGGGCTGGATGCGCTGGAGAAAATGGCCGCGTTCAAGCCCGATCTGATCATTACGGATATCGAGATGGCCGAAATGAACGGGCTCGACCTGATCCGCGAGGCGCAGGACAAGCAGCTGTGCAAGCGCTTCATTATCCTTACGGGATATGAAGAGAAAATTTATTTGCGGGAAGCGATCCGGCGCAAGGTGATCGACTATCTGCTCAAGCCGATCAATAAAGCGGAGTTTCTTAATCTGCTGTCGGAGGTGTGCCTGGAAATTGTGCATGAGCAGAGCGCGAACCGTCCGAAGGCGGCTCTGGCCGAGGAGAGCCCGCTGCTCCCGGAGGGAAAAAGATGCCAGATGTCGCGCAATATCCGCAGAGTCGTCGAGTACATTGACCGGCACTTCACTCAGGACCTGTCCCTCGATATGATCGCGGTTCATGTCGAGCTGCATCCGAACTATATCAGCGGCTTATTCAGGAAGGAAACGGGTCTTACCTTCATTCATTACCTGCATTTATGCCGGATCAGGAAGGCCAAGCAGCTGATGCTCTCCGACGAGGATATCTCCTTTCAGACGATTTCGGAGGAGGTCGGGTATGAGAATGTCCGCCATTTTTTTACCGTGTTCAAGAAATATGCGGGCGTGACGCCCGGCGAGTTCCGCGAGCTGTACCGCCAGACGCTGCGCGAGATCCATTAGCCGGATTTTCAAAAAGCCCCGCCTCATTGTCAAAGGGTAGCTTGTCCTTTATTATGGTACTTGTGCATCGAACCAGTGAAGAATCTATCCTTACCCTATAATGGAGGACAATTGAATGCGTATCGGAGCAATAGAAGCGGGCGGAACCAAATTTGTATGCGGAATCGGCAATGAGCATGGCGATGTGGAGGATCGGGTCAGCTTTCCGACGGAGCAGCCTGAGGTTACGCTTGCTAATGTCATTAATTATTTCCGCGATAAACAGGTTGAGGCGATCGGAGTCGGCACTTTCGGGCCGATCGATATCGATCCATCCAGCCCGACATACGGCCATGTAACGACTACCCCCAAGCCAGGCTGGGGCGGCTATGATTTTCTGGGAACGCTGAAGAAGGAGTTCGACGTTCCGTTCGGCTGGGACACGGATGTGAACGCCGCGGCGCTTGGAGAGGCCACCTGGGGCGCAGCCAAAGGCCTTGACAGCTGCATCTACTACACGATCGGAACCGGCGTAGGCGTAGGCGTCTATACGGAGGGCCGCCTGGTGCATGGACTTGTGCATCCGGAAGGCGGTCATGTGCTGGTGCGCCGTCACCCGGAGGATGCTTACGAGGGCTTCTGCCCGTACCACGGCGATTGTCTGGAAGGCATGGCGGCAGGTCCGGCCATCGAGAAGCGCTGGAAGGTGAAGGCGAGCGAGCTTCCGGTGGATCACCCGGCATGGGCGATGGAGGCATTCTATATCGGACAAGCCGTAGCAGGCGCGATACTCCTGTTATCGCCCAAGAAGATCATTCTGGGCGGCGGCGTCATGCATCAGCTGCAGCTGTTCCCGCTCATTCACGCGGAAGTGCAGCGCAATTTGAACGGCTATGTGAATCACCCCAGCGTCAAGGAAGGCATCGCGGAATATATCGTGCCGCCAGGACTTGGCGACAATGCCGGATTATGCGGCTCGGTGGCGCTTGGTCTTGAGGCGCTTAAGCGGGGCTAATCCATATTTCAGGCTTATGAGGAGCCGGTTCCTGATGTACAGGAACCGGCTTTTCATTATTTATAGTTTATATAATTATTCTGATTCAATATTGGGGTGAATTAAGAATGAGTACATTTAAAGAACAGGCATTGGAAATTGTTAATGATTTGAATAAGTGTAGAGCTGGTTGGATGCGATTTGTACATATGAACAAAATACTTTATAAGCTCTACTTAAATGAATCATCGAAAAAACCAATTAATTAGAAACGCTCATTGGATTGTGTCACAATTATATCTCTCATTATTTGAGTCAATTACAAATGGCTGCTGAATTTTCAGCAGCCATTTTATTTGGTGGTAGTGGGGGCAAATTCACAGGAGCGGCTGGGATGAGAAGGACGGATCGCTCCAAACGGATTCGACTATCGGAACGCAAGTACTTGAAGAACACCTCTAACATCGTCTCAATAATATGGAGGTTCTTTTTTATTGTCCATATTTCCATTTTATACACTTTACAAACTTTGTCTACTTGTATAATATGTACAGATAGATGATTTATGATAATTGTCTAATCGAAATTAGGAGGACAAGATTTTGAAACAGACAACCACACAACAGTTCGCTGGAAAGACTGCTCTCGTCACTGGTGGAGGCTCCGGTATCGGCCGGGCTGCTGCAATCGCGCTGGCAGCAGAAGGATGCACCGTTACCGTAGCAGGTCGCACTGCTGCGACTCTGGAAGAAACGGTCAAACTCGTTGAGACTGCCGGTGGTAACGCCAGGTACGTCGTCACTGACGTACGTGACGAGGATGCGGTGCGCCGTGCGGTAGAGGTTGCTGCCGGCGATACAGGGCGTCTCGACTTTGCTGTTAATAGTGCAGGCGTCGACGGCGGCGATTACGCCCGTCCACTCATCGACTATTCCACCGATACCCTCGATCTGATGCTCTCCACGAACGTACGCGGGATGTTCTACTCCATGAAGTACGAGCTGGAACTCATGAGCGCTCAGGGTCACGGATCGATCGTGAATATCTCCTCAGGGGCTGGTCTCGCGGGAGTCCCGGGGTATTCCGGATATGTCGCGTCCAAGCATGCCGAAATCGGCCTGACTAAGAGCGCCGCTCTCGACTACGCCAGCTCCGGCGTCCGCGTCAATGCAGTCTGTCCGGGCTTGGTGAACACGCCGCTCATCGCAAACATGCTCAAGGACAACCCTGATTGGAGCGAAGCGTTGATCGCCGCGCATCCACTCGGCAGGATTGCCGAACCGGAAGAGATCGCCGACGCGATCGTTTGGCTGTGCTCCAACAAATCGAGTTTCGTCACCGGTATTGGCTTGCCCGTAGATGGCGGCTACTTAGCGCACTGATTCCAGATCGAAATTTTCCTCCGGATTAAGAAGTCATTTATCTGGTACAGTAAATATGGCATAAATCAAGAGTAAAGATGTTGCTAAACTTCATACGTAGATGTAAGACTGAAATTGTAGCCAAGACAAAGAACATCAACGCAGTTCATTACACTTGTCAGAATCGTAAGTTTGAGAATCTGTCTTATAATTATAAACATTGGTATTTATTCATTTATCTGTATTGGATAGAATATGCCGGAGTCTCATTACTGCTGATGAGCAGCCGCCTCGGAGCATTTCAAGAAGAAACTGATGAACCAATCCGTAATCAATTTAATACGAATGTATTCGGTTTGATGAATGTACTCGCGCTGCCTTACCGGCGAGAAAGCACTCGCCGCAACGGCAGCTTACAGCGAATCCTCCGTCGGAGTTCGCAGCTGGCTAACTGGCGTGGACGGTGCTCAACCGGGGGACACGGAACATGCGGCGGATATAAGGAATAAGCTTGTTGAGACCGGGAGCCCGCCGTTTCATCGAGTCCTGGATGCCAAGGATAAGATCGGCTTGCTATACAGCAACATCGAGAGATAGGCGGATGTTACCATCTCCGGAGACATCGGGGGTCCGGTAGCGAACTCTTTCCCTCAGTAAATCTTATATCTTGCGATAAAATAGAAAGAACCGTCAGGAATCCTGGCGGTTCTTTATTTTACGGTATAGATATCTTGATTGTCCAACCGACAATTATACCAAGAATATATAGCGTACCACCGGATTGGCGGAATTTTTATTTTAACGACAAGGATTTCGTTTGCCGCGCGGGCGGGAAGGCTTCTTACAGGCGTCGCTGAGACGGACAAGGAGGAGGTAGGACCGTGATTGTATCCGCGCGTGATTATTCTCCCGGCGTGCTTCAATGCACTTTAACGGAAGTATTTACAATCTGAACGTAAGTTATTCTTCCTTTGCTCGATAACCTGACGGAAGTCCAAACGGAACTGAAAAAAAGAAGCAAGAAAACGAACGCTTTACCTATGAAGGCGGTTGATAGCTTGAACATCCGCCTTTGTCCGCCAGCTCGTTCAGATCGACGTTTTTGCCATCAGGAGCAGTGCGGTTTCAAACGCATCTCGGTAGAGCGGATCGTTATTGACCGGTAGAGACAATACGGAGCAAGTCATGAATCAGATTACGAAGCTCATCCGAGCTGGTAGCAACCGATTTAAAGCCGCGCAATGCGCCTGTTAACAGATGTGCCAATCTCATTGGCGGAATGCCGCTCGCGGCGGTAGGGTACACTTCCAGCAAAGTGGCCAGCAATGCTTCCAATTTTCCATAGCTCACGTCCAGCGCCTCCCGAGCAAATTGGTAAGAGCTGTCCGTTATTTCTTTATATTCAGGCGAGTGCTGTGAATCGTCAAAGTTACGGATCGCCCATACTTCAAAGGCGTATAAGATTTTGTCCTCCTTCGTTTTATGTGACAACAGCCCTTCCTTGATCTCCTCAATGAGGAGGTTGCCATGGTGAACAATCGCGGCGTTAAATATTTCCTCCTTATTCTTAAAGTACAAGTAGAGACCTGCACGGGAAATGCCAGCGGTCTCCGCAATGTCGTTCATCGATACGCGCTTGTAACCGTATTTGAAGAACACCTCTAATGCCGTCGCAACAATATGCATCTTCTTATTATCATCCATATCTCCATTTTATACACTTTACAAACTTTGTCCAGTGGTCTATTATATACACATAGACATTTTATGTTTTATGTCTAATTCCACTTTAAAGGAGCAAAGAGAATATATGACGACCGAACAAAAGCCGTTGCAATCGGGATACGGACCTGAAACCACCGCTCAAGAAGTACTGGCTGGACAAGACCTCAGCGGAAAAGTGGCCATCGTCACAGGCGGATACGGAGGAATCGGGTTGGAAACGACACGCTCGCTTGCCGGCGCCGGCGCCACCGTCATTGTCGGTGCCCGTGATGTCATTAAAGCGCAGAAAGTGCTCGCTCCACTGAAAAATGTCGAGGTGATCCGGCTCGATCTTGCGGATCCTTCCTCAATCGACGAGTTCGCCGCCGTCTTCCGGAGTTCCAATCGTGCGCTCGATGTCTTGATTTTGAATGCTGGCGTCAGCTTTCCTCCGACAATTAAAGATTCACGAGGATTTGATACCCATTTCGCGACGAATTATCTAGGGCATTTTCAACTGACGGTAGGCTTATGGGAAGCGCTGAAGCGCTCGGGGAACGCTCGAGTCGTCGCACTTTCGTCAATCGGCCATATGACAGGACCGATCGATTTTGATGATCTGCATTTCACCAAGAGGCCGTATGACAAGGTTGTCTCCTACGGCGAGTCGAAGACCGCGTGCTCGTTGTTTGCCGTTGAGCTCGATAAACGAGGACGAGAGCACGGAGTGCGCGCTTTTGCGGTTCATCCCGGCGCCATCCTCTCGGGTTTGACCCGACACTTGAGCGATGAGGAATTGGCTGCTTGGGGCGTAATACGGAACGAGGACGGCACCTATACGTCTTCCGGAGGCTTCAAAACCGCTGAGCAAGGCGCCGCGACATCCGTATGGTGCGCAGTCAGTCCGATGCTGAACGGAAAAGGTGGCGTCTATTGCGAAGACGGCGATATCGCGGAGGTCATACCGCCTGACAGCCCGCTGCAGCGTGGGGTACGTTCGTGGGCCATCGATCCTGCGTTGGCCGAAAGGCTTTGGACGACCAGTGAGGATCTTCTGCACATTCCTCATGGACAATCAATTCCCCGGAGTCGTGATTGACTCCCGTTGTTAAAAAAAATGATTACTAATTTTGAGAAACGTAAGGAGACTAAAAATGAAATCAGTAGAATTGGGAACAGCGGGTTTAAAAGTGAGTATAGAAGGCTTGGGCTGCATGGGCATGAGTACGACCTATGGCTCGAGTAATGACGAGGAGAGCCTGGCTACGCTTCGCCGAGCCATCGAGCTCGGTATCACTTACTTCGACACAGCAGAGGTTTATGGGCCTTTCCACAACGAGGAACTACTTGGACGCGCATTCGCAAGCATTCGTGACCGTGTAGTCATTTCGACCAAGGTCGGATTCGGCTACACTGATGACGGACAGCTCAAAATCATCGACGGCATACCTGTCGTGAATGGCAAACCAGAGTACATCATCGGGGCAATCGAGGGGTCACTGCGCCGGTTGAAGACAGAGTACATCGACCTCGTATATCTTCACCGCATCGATCCGAAGACACCAATCGAGCAAACAATTACGGCGATGAGCAAACTGGTCACGGACGGTAAGATTGGCCATATCGGTCTGTCAGAGGCATCTGCAGACACCATCCGACGAGCTCACGCTGTTCACCCCATTACTGCCGTTCAGACCGAGTATTCCCTATTCGAGCGCGGTGTGGAGTCAAACGGCGTGTTAGAGACGGTGCGTGAGTTAGGCATTGGCTTTGTTCCTTATTCGCCGCTAGGACGCGGGTTTTTGACCGGTCAACTTAAAATCGATCAACTCGAACCTACCGACTTCCGTAACTTTGACCCTCGGCTAAGCGGAAAGAACTTAGCGTCCAACATGCGTATCGTCGAGGCGATCAGTCTAATCGCTAAAGAGAAGGGAATTAAGCCCTCACAATTGGCCTTGGCTTGGACGATCGCACAGGGTGGCGTCCCGATCCCCGGTACCAGACGGATTAAGTATCTGGAGGAAAATGTCGCCGCTGCGGATATCATTCTGTCTAAAGAAGAGTTGGCCAAGCTCGACGAAGTCGCCCCCGTCGGAGTCACATCTGGTGACCGCTATGACAAAGGCTTTATGACGCAACTAACCCTTTAAGCCATTAGCCCAATATTCGGATTCAATACAAACAGGAAATACGTTTCACCGCAGCGGTAGAAGCCTACCGCTCTAGAGGACTGGATCAAACGGTGCTAGCACATGTATTAGGTGTCGTACAACATGAACGAAATGGATTAAAGGAGAATGAGAGATGAAACAGACAAATGAAACCGTAACTGGAGCAGCCGTTACTTTTGCCAAGGATCTCAAATGGTTTGATACGATGCCCGGAGAGCAGATGACCATCCGTATCCACAGCAATCAAGTAGGCGGAAAGGTAACTGTAATTGAAGCGCGAGTGCCATCTTTAATTGGCCCACCAAAGCATATTCATAACGAGCGGGAAGAAATCTTCGAAATTCTTGAAGGTGTTTTCCGCTTTCAATGTGGAGATGAGGAATTCGAGGCTACGCCGGGGACAAGTGTCGTAGTTCCGCGTGGCGTTCCTCATGTTTGGGCTAATGTCGGTGCCGAAACGGGACGCATATTATTTACTTTCGCACCTGGCGGAATCGACGACTTCTTCTGCGAAATAAGCAAATATTCGCTTGAGGAAATTGTTCAGTTTGCAGCCGAAAATGACACATTAATAATCGGGCCACCGATGCTTCCCAGTCCCGTAAATGATTGAGAAATACGTACCCGGATACAGGCAGAGTCGACGGTGATGCGTAAATGAATCTGGAAAACTCTTTCTTGATCCGGCTGAGCAAGCTGGAAGAGGAGACCCGCTTTAAATTGCTGGAACGGAACTGGGAAGCGTGCAATTAACTGGCGAAGGGCAAAATTTCACGTCTGTCGCCATACAGAGCGTGCAGGATCTGGATGCCGCGGCAACATTCTTCATGCAATGCTTTTTGGAAGGCACCGGAATGGACTTAAGCCGTATATAATACAAGCATCGGCTGCCATCGGAAGCGAAGCCTTGCTGATTCGTGTGCGGGTTAATACGAGGAACTGGACTCACAACGGCATATTCGAAGAACTCATTCTATAGCGCAATGGGCTGCTGAATTTTCAGCAGCCCATTTATTTGATTGGAGAAAAAAATGAAGTTAAAAAATTCTTGAAGACAAGAAATCGTCTGATTGTGACACAATCCATATGGACATAGTCATATCAAGGGATTAGAACGGTTTATTGACAAAAACGCTTGAAATTGCATAAAGATGCGTTCATCCACTCGGACCACTTACATCAAATCCATGAGCCTCAAAGATTTCTCTTGGATTCTGTCCATCATGTACTGGTCTATGAATAACTGCTTAAATTCATCCGAATAGGTTATCGGTTTGTCGCCAATTCCGGCTTGCGGAATTTGTGACCGAGCCAATGGACGGGATCAGCGCAGCGGTGTCCGCAGATACGACGGACGCTTCGAATAAAGCCAGGCCAGGGTGATTTGCCATGCTCAGCCGGCTCGCCATATTGACATCGCATGTTTTGTAGTAGCCGACGGCCGGATCCGTGCCGAAATCATGATTGGAGCACATGACGGTATTCGTAAATGTACCGTAGACATAGCTGCCGTTGGCGCCGTAGCGGACTTCCTTCGTGCCTGTAAAGTTGCACGGATTGTTCTCGCCTGCGCAGTTGACCCAGTTGGCTGTTGCTGAGCCCGTGGTCATCACATTCAGCGTATTGCTCGCCGCCGACACATTTCCTGCCGCGTCTTTGGCTTTCACCATGAAGCTGTACGGCGTGCTCGCCGTCAAACCTGACACCGTGAAGGTCAATGCGCCGGTGGTGGAGCCGGCCAGCGTCCCGTCTTTATAAATGTCATAGCCGGTGACGCCGATATTGTCGGTCGATGCCGTCCAGGACAGGCTGACGCTCGTATTCGTTTTCGATGGCGAGGTCAGGCTTGCCGGCGCGGAAGGAGCTTGCGTATCTGCTGATGAATTCGTCGTCACATTCAGCGTATTGCTCGCTCCCGACAGATTGTTCGCGGCATCCTTGGCTTTGACGGTGAAGCTGTAAGCGGTGTTCGCCGTAAGGCCGGACACGGTGAAAGTCAGCGCGCCTGTCGTGGAACCGGCCAGCGTGCCGCCGTTATAGATGTTGTAGCCCGTTACGCCGACATTGTCGGTCGAGGCCGACCAGGACAGATTGACGCTTGTCGTGGTCTTCGAAGGCGATGTCAGACTAGCCGGAGCTGCAGGCGCCTGCGTGTCGCTGCTTCCGCTGCCCGCCATATTCACATCGCAGGTTTTATATTGTCCCGGTGCCGGATCGACGCCGAAGGCGTTGTTGGAGCACATGACAGTATTCGTATAAGTGCCGTAAACGTAGCTGCCTGGCGCGCCGTAGCGCACTTCTTTGGTGCCAGTGAAGCTGCACGGATTGTTTTCGCCTGCGCAGTTAACCCAGTTGGCGGCTGGACTGGTCGTTACGCTAACCGAATTGCTGGCGGCCGACAGGTTGTTCGACGCATCCTTTGCTTTTACGGTGAAGGTAAAGGCTGTGCTTGGCGCAAGCCCGGTGATCTGTCGACCGTATTCGAATATTTTACAGCTGGAATATTTCATTCCTTTGTTTGAGCAGCGCCGGAATCCCGGCTTCCCAAATAAGAACGGAAACAGCAAAAAAGCCAAATCCCCAAAAGGAAATTGGCTTCACATGCTGTATATGCTATTGGATAGGCCCGCAAGCAATCCGGTCGCCGGAATTGCCGGAAGGATCGGTCACATAGTCATCGGCTTTCTCGTGAATGATGATCGCTGTCCCGCCCGGTTTGCGCAGAGAGTTGGCTGCGTCCTTGGCCAGGGTAACGTTTTTGCTCTCCATATCGGCCTTAACCGTTCCATCTGCTCCAACTGTTATGTTCAGCAGGTCGCCGTCATGAAATCCTTTGGGATTATTAAATCCATGCTCCTTATTCCGCGGGTTCAGATGTGCGCCTGAGGAAGTGAAGTCCGGGGTCTCGCATTTTCCGGTTTCATGGAAGTGAATGCCATGGACGCCCGGCGGGAGATTCTTGGCTTCGATATGAAACAGGACTCCCTCGCCTTTCTGGGTAAGTATGGCGGTGCCGACGGCTTCTCCCTTGGTGTTGATCAATTGTACGGTCACTTTCGCTTCCATGTGATCTGCATTGGCCTCCGGGACAAGGATTACGGATCCGATCAGAAGGATGCCAAGCAAATTCATACAGACTGACACGATGATTTTTTTCATTGATTTTTGTCCTCCTGGATGCTGGTTTTTTTGAAAATATAAGAAAGTATAAAACTCCTCCATACTTTGCTTATATTTCTGAGGGAAGAAACTTGCTGCGCCACCGAATGACGGCGACAGCCGTTTCTTCTTGAAATATAAGAAAGTATAAAACGCCTCCATACTTTGCTTATATTTCTGAGGGAAGAAACTTGCTGCGCCACTGAATGACGAAGCCGTCAAAGAGATTGGCGCATGTCAAATTCTTCTTACGGATTAGCATTTCCTTTTACCTGGCAAACAAAACGTGGGAGCCCTGTTTTAAACTTTTAGCGTCATTAAGTTTCACGCCTTTATAGGACGATAAATTTTGGGGGGATGCTTGCTGTTCTGCCAATGGATGGCGACATTCCTTACTTTTTGTCGCAAAAGCTTGCCCATTGCGCTATTATTAATCTCTCTGAAAATAAACTGTAATATTATACAATATCTGGGTGACTCGTAGTTATGCAGTCTGATATACTGAAAAAAAAGGTGATTATACGGGCGGGAGAAGGGTTTATCATGAGTTTTGAGAAGGAGTTAACCTATCTCTTCGAGCAAAAGGAAAAATTATTTTCCAACTGGTTCGGCTCCATCCACGAGAATTGTCCGGATTTTTATTCTTTTTCCGATCTGAATACGCAGGTGAATTTATTTTTTCAATTCAGTACGGAGCTTGAGCATCCTATTGAAAACCATGCTTTATTCGATACGATCCCGGAGTGGTGCAGGAAATCCATTCACGAGGACCTTCCCATTTCCCATGTTCTGATCAGCTCCCACTGCTGGAGAAACGCGATTATCAAAATTTTATATACTTATGACGGTTCCAATGCTGCATTGGAGCTTATTATTTTGCTGCTGACCAGACAGGATGCCTTCGATAAGAAAGTAAGTGAAGAGTTCTGGCAGCTTTCCAAGAAAATCATCACGGACAAGGATGCCAAGATCAACGAAATTCATGAGGACCGGATTCAGCTGATCGGGAAGATGGCATCCAGCATGGCTCATGAAATAAGAAACCCTTTGACAGCTATCCGGGGGTTCCTGAAATTAATCCGGTCGAATATCTCGACGGAAATATCGAATAAAATAGGTCACTATATCGGCATTATCGAAAATGAATTTGAATCGATAAATATGCAAATTACAGGCTTCTTAAGCTTCTCAAGAAATCGCAAAATCGAAGAAGAGATGATGGACTTCCCCGTGTCCGCGGTAGTGGCAACAACCCTTTCTTTATTAAATCCCCGAATCATCAGTGAAGATATCAGCTTCACCACCACGTATGAGAATGACTTCATCTTCAACGTTCAGAAAACGGCCATCCAGCAGGTATTATCGAATATTATCAATAACGCGATCGATGCACTTTTTTCGATCGAGCAGGGCAAAGAAATAAGTATCGTATGCAGTGAGGATGCTGATCATTTTTATATGATTATCTGGAATAATGGTCCTGAAATACCGGAGAAAATGAAAAGTGAAATGTTCCTGCCCTTTGTAACGAATAAAGAATACGGGACAGGTCTTGGCCTGGCCATCTGCAAAGAAATCATGCTTCGCAACAACGGGGACATTATGTTCAGTTCAACGGAATTTGAGACAACATTCACCTTGTCCTTCCAAAAACCGCTATAGCCTCATCACAACCAAATGACAGAATAACGGCCAAAGCTGATTTCGTATCAGCTTTATTTTTGCGTTCAGGGCGGGGTAATTTTAATGGTCCCCGTATTCTCCCAACTGCCTGAAACGCGGGGCTTTAGAAATAAATCGGGCCTTCTATAGTCTGCTATTGTCCAAATAGAGGTCTTAAATGTCCATGGCTAATGGAGATTTATCCCATATAATAGGTAATGAGAATGAATCTCAATTGAAAGAAGAAATCAGGATAAATCAATTCCGGAGGGGAGTCGTGGCAAAACCATATTGATAATGATAATCAATATCAAAATTTACAGCTGCTGAAGCTTTGCGCCAAATTCTAAGAATCATACAAATTGGAAGGAGAGATTATGATGGTTGAAGCATCCGTTATGGAACAATCGAAAAACAAGATGTATCTGGAAAGTCAGGAGGCCCGCGAATCCAGCGCCCGGTCCTATCCCCGGAGGCTTCCGATTGCCATTCTTGAAGCGGAGGGCATCCACATCAAGGATATGGACGGCAAAATCTATTACGATTGCCTTGCCGGAGCCGGGACGCTGGCGCTTGGCCACAATCACCCGGTCGTCATCGAGGCGATCAGACAGCTGATCGACAACAAGAGGCCGCTTCATACACTGGATCTGACGACGCCGCTGAAGGAGCATTTTGTGGACGAGCTGTTTGCCAGCCTGCCGGAGGAATTCGCCCGGTCCGCGCGCATCCAGTTCTGCGGACCGACCGGCGGGGATGCCATTGAAGCGGCAATAAAGCTGGTGAAGACCGCAACCGGGAGACGAAGCATCCTGTCCTTCCAGGGCGGATACCATGGTTCGACGCATGCGACCATGAGCCTGAGCGGCACGCCGGGACAGAAGGAGAAGGTGCAGGGCCTGATGCCGGATGTTCATTTTCTGCCGTATCCCTATGCCTACCGGTGCCCGTTCGGGGCCGGCGGCGATCAGACCCATCTGCTCAGCAGCCGCTACATCGAGAATTTGCTGAACGATCCGGAAAGCGGGATATTGCCTCCATGCGCGATGATTTTTGAAGTGGTGCAGGGAGAAGGAGGCTCGATCCCGGCGCCGGTCGAATGGATCCGTGAGATGCGCCGGATTACCAGGGAGCATAATATTCCGCTTATTATAGACGAGGTGCAGACCGGAATCGGGAGAACGGGAAAGCTGTTTGCTTTTGAACACGCGGGCATCATTCCGGATGTGCTGGTCCTCTCCAAAGCGATTGGCGGAAGCCTGCCGTTGTCGGTGATGATTTACAATGATCAGCTGGATGTATGGAAGCCGGGGGCACATATCGGAACCTTCCGGGGCAACCAGATGGCCATGGCGGCAGGGCTGGCTACGCTGAAGTATGTCAAGGAAAACGACATACCGGCCAAAGCGGAAGAACGGGGCAAGCAGCTGATGAGCCGGCTGAACGGGCTGAAGGAGAAGGCCGCCTGTATCGGCGATGTCCGCGGAAGAGGATTGATGGTCGGCGTGGAAGTGGTCAACGAGAACGGCGGGCTGGACCAGCTGGGCCATTATCCGGCCTATCCGAAGCTGGCAAGCCGCATTCAGCAGGAATGCCTCAAGCGGGGCCTGATCCTGGAGGTGGGAGGCAGGCATTCCTCGGTTATGCGTTTCCTGCCGCCGCTGATCGTAACGGAGGAGCAGATCGACGACATTACCCGCATCTTCGGGGAAGCCGTTCTGGAAGCCTCTGCGGCTCTCTCTTTGGAATGAGCGGGAGCGGATAGAATGGGAATCAGCCTGAAATCTGAACAGGGGAAGGTTCTGCTCGCTGTTCTGCTTGGAACCTTCACGGTTATTCTGAACAACAGCTCTCTGAATCCGGCGATACCCGAATTTATGGAGGTTTTCCATATTAATGCCGTATCAGCCAGCTGGATTATTACGATCTTCCTCCTCGCCATGGGCATCACGATGCCGCTCACGGGCTATCTGGGAGACCGGTTCGGCAAAAAAAGAATCTATCTGCTGGGTCTGGGTTTATTCGTGGCCGGCTCGTTGCTGGGGGCAGTATCCTGGGGACTTCTTCCCGTCATTATATCCCGGGGGATGCAGGGGATAGCGGGCGGGCTGATGATCCCCTTGTCGCTCGCGATGATTTTCGAGGCTTCCCCCAAAGAGGAACGGGGCAGGGTGACGGGTGTCTGGGGCATCGCCGTTATGGTCGCTCCGGTGATAGGACCGACAGTCGGCGGAATAGCGCTTGGATTTGGCAGCTGGCCGTGGCTTTTTCTGATGAATGTGCCGACGGGCCTGCTTGGCCTGCTGCTGGGGATGCGTTATTTGAAGCAAAAGCCGCCTGACCCGTCGCGCATGTTCGACCGGCTCGGCTTTGCCGCCGTCACTCTGGGCGTAGGCGCCATCCTGCTGGCGCTTGGGAGGATTTCCGATCTGGCGGATTTGACCGCTCCTTTCCAGCTGGCACTGCTGGCTGCCGGAGTGTGCCTGCTGATCCTGTTTGTCCGCATCGAGCTCAGCCAGCAGCAGCCGCTCTTGAATATACGGATATTCAAGGTGCCGATGTACAGCCTCAGCGTGATTGTGGCATGCGTCCAGGCGCTCGCCATGTTCGCAGGCATTTTCCTGATTCCCCTGCTTGTGCAAAATGTGTACGGGTATGACTCCATTATGACCGGTCTTGTTTTTCTGCCGTCGGCGATTACGACCGGCCTGTTCGTCAACGTCGGAGGCAAACGGCTCGACCTCAAGGGGCCAAGAGGCATTGCGCTCGCAGGCCTCGCGACAACATGCGTCGCGACGGCGATGCTCGGGATGCTGAAGCTGAGCTCACCGATTTGGGTGGTGTTTGTGCTCATGCTGCTGCGGGGCGTGGGGCTGGGCTTGTCCAATATGCCAATCACGACGGCAGGTCTGAGCGCGATTCCGGATCATCTGGTATCGCAGGGCTCTGCGATCAATAATGTGTCGAGAAGAATGGTATCTTCACTCGGGATCGTGCTGGTATCGATCTATTACGAGGTGCGCAAGGCGCAGCTGCTGACCAGCGGCTATTCACCCGCGGAAGGCACGCTGCAGGCGATTAACGAGGGATTTATTGCGCTCAGCATTCTTGTTTTTCTGACCCTGCCGGCCGCCTTCTTCATGAGAAAGCCTGCCGCTGCTAAGGAGAAGCACTCTGCCGTATCCACAACGAAAACCTGACAGGAAGGGAGAGCACCAATAATGCCGCAACACTCAACACTTGCCTCAGCTGCCGCATCCGGTGCCGCATCCGCCTCATCGGTCAGCGAGGAGCTGGCGGAACGGACGGCGGTACGCGTGCTGCTGAACAGCTATTTGAGGGAAACCGGCGCCTATGATCCGCGGATAGCGGAACCGGTGCCGGAACAGCAGGGCAGCAGACAGGACGTCGAAGAGATGATCATAAGACTCCCCGTATTGGGGAAGGGAATCAGGGGCTATTTGACATACTTCTCCGTCATGGGGCAGCATGTCTACGGCTCGTCTTTCTATGAGATGCACGGGGATCGTACATCCAGAAGCCTCGATGCCAAAAGCCTGATCGCCTTATTGCTGGACGAAATGAGCCGTGATGCCTCAGGGCCGGAGCGCGGACAGATGAAGGCGCGGATCGATAACAGCATTCACAAAATGACAATCTATATCGAATATGCGATGAAGCATACGCCAGCCGAGCAGACAGCGGGAGCAAAATGGGATTTCATCCGCTCCGAGCAGTCGCTGCTGCTGGGCCATCCCTTCCATCCTTTCCCGAAAAGCTCGGAAGGCTTCGGAGATGATGAGCTTCTGTATTTCAGCCCTGAGATGGGCGCTTCCTTCCAGCTGAACTATATAGCACTGCGCTGCGATTATGTTCAGGAGCAGCGGCTTGCCGGAGAAGAGGAGATGGTGGACCCGGCGGTGAATCTTCATGCCAGGCAGTGGCTGGGCGCTGAATGGGACAGGTACAGGCTGCTGCCCATGCATCCCTGGCAGGCCAAATATTTGCTCCGGCAGCCGTTTGCGGAGCAATTGATGCAGCGGGGAGATTTGATTGATTTTGGCGTGCTGGGCCCTGCTGTATATCCGACTTCATCGGTAAGAACAGTATGGGATAAGAACAGCGGCAGAGGCTTCAAGCTGCCTCTTCATGTCCGGATTACCAATCTGGTCCGGGACAATACACAGGAGCAGTGCATGCGGACGATGGACGCTGCGCGGGTGATTCGTTTTATCCGCGGGAGGATAGAGTCGGACGGCTTCAAGGTGCTGACGGAAACCGGATACAGCAGCGTGCTGCTCGATGAGTCCCTGTTCGAACAATCGGAGCAGGGAGCCGCGATGCGCGCGCAAGCGGAAGCGGGCTTCAACGTCCTCTACCGCCCGATGGAGCTCCAGCAGTCGCATACCTATGTTATGGCAGCGCTGCTTGAGACCTGTCCCGGCGAAGCCGAGCCCATGCTGATCGCCGCCATCCGGCAGACCGCGCATGGACAGCTGCCCGATCTGGGGTTATGGCTGGAAGCCTGCTTGCGCATATCGATGCTGCCGCTGCTCCGGCTGCTTGCGGATGAGGGCATCAGCTTTGAGGCGCATTTGCAAAATTCGCTGCTTGCGATAGTGGACGGGATGCCGGCCTGCTATTACGTGCGGGATCTCGAAGGCGTGAGCATTCACCGCGCCAAGGCAGCGGAGGCAGGGTGGATCGGGACGCTTATCCCGGAGGACAGTCCTGTGCTGTATGAACAATCCGAGGCCTGGATGAGAACCAAATATTATTATTTCGTGAATCATCTTGGCTCGCTTATTCATACCCTTGCCGCTTACGGGCAGGCCGATGAAGGTCGTTATTGGGGAATTGTGCAGGAGCTGCTGCAGCAGGAGAAGCAGACGGCAAGCCGGGAACTGCTGTACTATCTGAACGATCTGCTGCTCAGTTCCCATCTGCCGGCCAAAGCTAATTTTACGAGCTGTTTCAAGTCCAGGGGAGAACGCCCCCTGTTTGTCCCGATACCGAATCCAATGAATATAAGCGGGGTGCAGGCATGATAACAACCGAAACGATAGATAAATTGCATGGTGCAGCGGGGGGAGATCTGGTTCGGGCATTGGGCTCCGGGCACCTGCTTCATGTCGAGCAGCGGATAATCCGCCAATTGATCCAGGCTCTGATCTATGAAGAGATTGTGATCTATGAGGAAATTGTGGCCAGCGACAGCAGCGGCCTGCCCGCAGAAGGCAGCCGGAGCGTGTTCAGGCTTCCGGGCAGAACAGAGGAAGGCGAAGCTGTGACGTATGAAGCGCATGGCCGGCGCATGGCCAGCTTCGGGCGGGTCCGGCTGGACGGCGTTCCGGTAAGACGGGTGCCGGGGGAAGGTGCAGCCATGAATGCGCAGCTCGGCCTCTTCGTCACCGAGGTGCTTGCGCAGGTTCAGCAGGGGGAGCGGCTGGAGCGTTTCATGGAAGAGCTTGTGCAAACGCTGCTTAAGGATGTGCAGGCCCAGGCCTTTGAACCGGTCATGAAGCTGGAGGGGGAGCAGCGAAGCTATGACGAGCTGGAGGGAAACATCAAGGACGGCCATCCCTATCATCCCTGCTACAAATCCAGAATCGGCTTCACGCTAGGCGATAATGCCGCTTATGGCCCTGAATTCAAGAGGCTGCACAGACCCGTCTGGATTGCCGTCGACCGCAGCAGCAGCCGCATGGCCCATTCGGAGGGCATCGGCTATGGAGAATATATCGGGCAGGAACTGGGCCGCGAGCAATATGCCCTTTTTGGCTCCATAATTGCCGGTCAAGGAAGACAGGCGGAGGATTATTACTTTATGCCCGTCCACCCCTGGCAGTGGGCGAATATCGTTATCCCGCAGTTTCACAGGGCGCTCGCCGGGCAGGAGATCATCATGCTGGGGGAAAGCAGCGACCTCTACCGTCCGCAGCAGTCGATCCGGACGCTCGCCAACTTTACTTCCAGGAGCAGAGCCTATCTCAAGCTGTCGCTGAGCATTACCAACACGTCCACCAGCCGCATCATGGCAGGCCATACTGTGCTGAATGGTCCGCTTATTACCGATTGGCTGCACGGCCTGATTCAGAACGACGCTTATGCCGGACAGCTGAATTTCGTTATTTTGCGGGAAGTGCTGGGCGTCACCTACGATTATGGGCGGCTGCCCGGGCATAACCGGAACAAGGCTTACGGCACGCTTGGCGCAGTATGGAGAGAAAGCCTCCATCATTATCTGCAAAAGGATGAGGATGGCATTCCTTTCAACGGGCTGTGCCATGTGGAGCCGTCCGGCGTGCCGTTGATCGATCCCTGGATCCGGGCCTACGGCGTGGAGAACTGGACGGAGCAGATGCTCCGGGCTGCCGTTTCTCCGATCATTCATATGCTCTATGCACATGGCATCGGCATGGAATCGCATGGACAGAATATCATTCTTCTCCATAAACAGGGGCTGCCGCAGCGCGTGGCGCTGAAGGATTTTCACGATGGCGTCCGGTTCTCGGTCTCGCATCTGACTGAGCCGGAGCGTTGTCCCGATCTGAACCCGGAGCCGGCGAGCCATGCTTTGGTCAATCCCAATTCCTTCATTAAGACCACCAGCCCTGCGGATGTCAGGGATTTCTCCTACGATGCTTTCTTCTTCATCTGCTTGTCGGAGCTGGCGATGTTTCTGGAGGAGCACTATCAGCTGGGGGAGGACCGCTTCTGGGCCGCAACGGCAAAAATCATTGTCGACTATCAGCAAAAGCATCCGCAGCATAAGGAGAGATACCGCTTGTTCGACCTATTCGAAGAAACGGTGCAGATCGAGGAGCTGACCAAAAGACGGCTGTTCGGCGATGGGGAATTCCGGTTCAGAGCGGGCCGCAACCCGCTTTACCCGTTCAGGCCGTCCTCATGCTGAGGTCCAACCGGTTAAAGGCCAAATTGCGCGCGGGTGAACAGGCATTCGGGCTGTTCGCTTCCATTCCGGCTCCGGTTGCGGTGGAGATGATCGGCTATGCCGGATTTGATTTTGTCATTATCGATATGGAGCATGTCATGGTCAATCCGGAGACGCTGGAAAATATGATACGGGCTGCGGAATCGGCCGGAATTACCGCATTGGTGCGCGTTCCCGAGGTGCACCCGAAGCTGATTCTGCAGGTGCTGGACAGCGGAGCGCAGGGAATTGTCGTGCCGCATATGGAGAGCGCCGGACAGGCGGAGCGGCTCGTTCGGGCCGCCAAATACTGCCCCGAAGGCAGCCGCAGCATGAACAGCGGCAGACCCGGCATGTTCGGCAAGGTTGATCTCGTCGATTATATGCGCCGCGCGAACGGGGAGATTATGCTTGTTCCCATGATTGAAAGCCGTGAGGGCGTTGAGCGCGCAGCCGAAATTCTGGCTGTTCCCGGCATCGATATGGTGCTGGAGGGTGCGGCCGATCTGTCGCAATCCCTCGGCGTTCCCTGGCAGACCGGCGCCCGGGAAGTGAGAGAAGGGCTGAACCGGATTTTGCGTGCTGCCCGGGATCAGGGCGTTGCCTACTGCGCCATTCCCCGGGCTGAGGAGGATTACGAGTATTGGCTGGATAGAGGAGCATCGGCGTTTGTATTGGGGGATGAGCGGGGCATTGCTTTCCGGGCGCTGCAATCAAGGCTGAACGGGGTCAAAGCCAGCAGCAACCCGATTGGACAGGGGGAGAAATCATGAGCAATGCGGTATTGGACAGCGGGGTGGAAGCCGGCCTCAGAGAGCTGATTCATGGGGGGAGCGGTCCTGTATGCTCCTTTATCTACGATTTGAACGCGCTGCGCCGGCATGTGCAGGGAATAGTCCGGGATATTCCGCAGCAGGAGGCCAGCTTGTTTTATGCCATTAAAGCCAATCCCGACCGCCGGATTCTGGAATGCCTGGCGCCTGTGGTGAACGGCTTCGAGGCGGCCTCGATCGGCGAAGTCCGCATGATCCGCGAGGTTTCCGCGGATATTCCGGTGCTGTTCGGCGGGCCGGGGAAGAAGGACGCGGAGCTTGAGGAGGCATTGGAGCTCGGCGTAATGCTGATCCATGCGGAAAGCCTGCATGAGCTGCGCCGGATTGCCTGGATTGCGGAGCGGAGGGGGCAGACGGTGTCGGTGCTGCTGCGGATCAATCTGCATGAGGAGGTTCCGCTGGCGACCGTGACGATGGCCGGCCGCGCCACGCAGTTCGGCATGGACGAAGCGCAGGTGCCTGAAGCGATCGCGCTGCTGGGGACGCTGCCGCATGTGAAGCTGGAAGGCTTCCATATGCATTCGATATCCAATAACCTGGATGCGGTGCTGCATGCAAGGCTCGTTGCCACCTATTTGCAGCGGGTCAAGGGCTGGATCGCGCAGTTTGGGCTGTCAATCAAGTATGTCAATGCTGGCGGCGGCTTCGGGGTTTCCTATACCGAGCCCTTCCGCCATTTTGCATGGGAGACGTTCATGAGCGAGCTTCGGGTGGTGCTGGACGCACACCGCATTCCGGGCGTCCGGCTGCTGTTCGAGCCCGGCCGTTATATGGTTGCGGAATGCGGTTATTATGCGGCCGAGGTTATTGATTTGAAAACCAGCCATGGCAGGCATTATGGCATAATCCGGGGCGGAACCCACCATTTCCGGCTGCCGGCGTCCTGGAAGCATAATCATCCCTTTAAAGTAGTTCCGGTGGAACGCTGGGATTATCCTTTTTCAAGGCCTGAGCTGGTGCGAAGCGGGGTAACGATTGCCGGGGAGCTGTGTACGCCCAAGGATATTCTTGCCGGGGATGTTCCGGTGGAGCGGTTGCGGATCGGGGATGTCCTGCTGTTCACGATTGCCGGAGCGTATGGCTGGACGATCTCGCATCATGATTTTCTCAGCCACCCCCATCCCGGGAGGCTGTATCTCGACAATGAATATGAAGGGGGAAAGATAAGCGAATGAAATCGACAAGCACAGAGGAGAAGGCATTGGATACAGACGTCAAGGAGGCAAATGACGCCGAGGAGCAGGTAATGACCGATCTGATCAACAGTCTGCTGGCGGAAGGCTTCTGGGATCAAGCGGACGCGGAGGTGCTCTCCCGCAGGCAGTGGGAGGCGGTCGCCGGGAAGGATTCCGCATTATTCGTCCTGCCCGGGTCCGAAAACGTCGGAAACGCCGGGTACATCGGGACCGCCGAAAATACCGGGACTGCCTTGCACACTGGGCGCGGCGGGAGTGTCTGGAGCGCCGGGATGCCGGCGGCAACAGCGCAGGCGGGACCGGATGATCCGCTGATGTACCGCTGGTGGACCGGCAGAGAAAAGGGCGAATATGTCTGCTTTCCGATCCGGGCCGCAGTCGTTCAGCCCTACCGTTATGTCAAAACGGGCGGCGTGTACCGGATTGGGCTGAATGCGGATGGTTCCGGAGCAGCTATAGAGCTCCTGAAGCCCGTTCGGCTGATGGAGCTGGTCGTAAGGCTGTGCCTGGAGAAGGACAAGCGGGAGCAGGCAGGCGTGGGCCGTTTTCTGCAGCTGCTTGAGGTAACCGTCCGCCAGCTCTCATGGTCCCTGGGCAGCAGCATTCCGGGGCAGGATCTGCTGAGCCTGCCCCCGGCGGCCTTCTTCCAGCAGCTGGAGCGGTATGCTTCGCTGCGGGACAGGCCGTTCCATCCTGTGGCCAAAGCCAAGACGGGCCTTGCTCAGGAGGATTACCGCAGGTATATCGCGGAATTCGGCGGGGATATCCCCATGCGCTGGGTCGCCGTAAGGCGGGAGTGCATCGTGGCCGGTTCGGGTGCCGCGGCCGATGATCCCGCGGCCGCTCCCGCAGAGCTGCTGCTCTCAGAGGCGGAACGCGGACTTGTATACCGGGAAATGGCCCAAAGGGGGCTGCCGCCGGAGAGCTTTATCGCCCTTCCCGTTCATCCCTGGCAAATGAACATCCTTCCGCAGCAGCTTTCGCCGGCATTCGAAACGGGCAGCTGTATCCCGCTGGATGCGGAAGCGGGCATATTCCAGGCGACCTCCTCTGTCAGGTCGCTTGCGCCGAAGGACGGAGGCCATCACTATGTGAAACTCCCGCTCAGCGTGTTTTCATTGGGCGCTTCCCGCTATCTTCCGGCCGTCAAGCTGATGAACGGAGAGCGGGGACAGGGGCTGCTGGCGCAGGCGAAGGAGCGCGACGATGTGCTGGGGAAACGGCTGTTCCTGTGCGAGGAGACCAAGTGGTGGGGGTATATGCCCCAAGGCGGAAGTCTGTTCGACGATCCCCCGCGGCATCTGGGGGCCATGATCCGGACCTATCCGCCGGAGCTTGCCGCCGATTCCGGAGTGCGTCTGGTGCCGATGTCCGCGCTGGCGGCACGGATGACTGGCGCTGACCGGCATTTCTTCGATGTCTGGATGAAGGTCCGCGGCCTGGAGGCCAATGAGGCTTCCGTCAGAAAGCTGTTCGGCGAAGTATGCGATGCCTTCTTCGATATCAATTTGCGCTTGTACCGGATCGGCTTGCTTCCGGAGATCCATGGGCAGAACAGTGTCCTGGTCTGGAAGGACGGGAGAATCGAAGGGATGCTGCTCCGCGATCACGACTCCGTCCGTCTTCATCTGCCGTGGCTTGCGGCGCAGGGTATTGGCGATCCGGAATACCGGATCAGACCGGGATACTCCAACAGCCTGTATAACGAAACGCCGGAGAAGCTGCTGTTTTACATGCAGACATTGGGCATCCAGGTCAATTTGTATTCCATTATCGATATGCTGACCGCCATCTACTCCGTGGAAGAGAGAGCATTGTGGCATACGCTGCAGGAGAGTCTGAAAGCAGCCATGCGGTCTCTCCCGTTCCAGGAGGAGGTCCGCTCACAAATGGAAGAGATTTTATTTGCCCGCCACGAATGGCCGCTCAAGCTAATCGTGAAGCCGCTGCTGGAACAGGAGGGCGTTCCCGGCAGCATGCCTTCGGGGAAAGGAATTGTGCAAAATCCTTTTCATCATCTGGATAAATCGGCACCTCTTCTATATAATGAGAATAATTCTCGTTAAATTGAGAATTATTCTCATTTGGTGGAGTGTGAGGCTTAAATCATGAAAAAGGATCACGACCGTTTCGAATTGTTCGCCTCCTATTTATACAAGCTGGAAGAGATAGAGCATGTCAGTGCGGGGCAATCTTTTTTTCAGCGTGAAGCCTCGATGCATACCCTGCTGCTGTTCAAGGAAGCAGCCGGGGAGATTATCGTCGACGGTCAAATCTGCGCTTTGCACCGGCAGAAGGTATTTCTTGCGGCTCCCGGAGCAAGCCTGAAGCTGGTCGTCGACCCGGGGCGGAGCACGGATTATTATCAAATACGGTTTCGCGCGGTGCAGGCTGCGGAGAATCGTTTCGTGCCTGTGGCGCTGGACGGTCCGATTGAGCTGGCTATTGCTATTTTTGAATTTCTGTCCGATAAGGCCGGGGAGATAGAGCGCAAGCTGCGCAGCAAGGATTCCTGGGACCGGATGAAGGCCAACATCCTCTTCCAGGAAATGATCTGCGTCTTGTTCAAGGATACGCTGCGCGAGCAAAGCCCTAGCCCGAACCAGACATTGGACCTGACGCTCGATTATATGGAACAGCATTACCATGAGGGGATTACCCGCAATAAACTCGCGGTTATGGCCGGGATGAGCGCGGATTATTATTCGCGCGCGTTCAAGAAGAAGGTCGGCAAAAGTCCGATGGAATATCTCACGGACATCCGTATCAATCAGGCGAAGCAGTCGCTGGTGCTTTCCCGCGATTCCTTCCGGACGATTGCCCACAGCGTCGGCTTCAGCGATGAATTTTATTTCAGCCGCAAATTCAAAGCGGCGACGGGACGCTCGCCCTCCGCGTATGTGAACAAGATCAAATATTCGGAGAAAATAGCCTCGCTGAAGCATTTATTGACAGGCCACCTCGTGGCGCTCGGCATTGAGCCCTACGCCGCTGTGATCAATAACGGATATCCCGTGACGACCCAGTTCCGCAATACGATCGCTATTGGCGGCTATAAGCCGGATCTGGAGAAGCTGATGACAGCCCAGCCGGATTTGATCGTTACCTGCGAATTCCGGGATTTTGAGAAATCGCAAAAAGAGAAAATGTTTGACCAG
This sequence comes from Paenibacillus sp. JT31N17, assembly GCF_056269255.1. Lineage (NCBI taxonomy): Bacteria > Bacillati > Bacillota > Bacilli > Caryophanales > Paenibacillaceae > Paenibacillus > Paenibacillus sp. JT31N17. The sequence continues at coordinate 90,686 of NZ_JBWDNP010000017.1, read as the reverse complement.
ATCGCTCCGACTATCACCCTGCCGTTCTTCCAGGACTGGCGGATCCATTTTCAATCAGTCGCAAGAATTGTGGGCAAGGAGAAGGAAGCGGAGGAGTGGCTGGAGCGCTACGATTACAAGGCCGAGAGAACCCGCAAGCAGGTGAGCCGCAAAGTCGGCGACGAAACGATGCTGATCGTCGGTGTCGGGGAGGATTCCCTCTGCATTTACGGCCAGCGCAATCTGGGCACGGTGCTGTATGGGGATTTGCAGTTGAATATGCCCAAGGGCGTAGCCGAGATCAGGCACTACAGGGAAATAACTCCGGAGGAGCTTGCGGGATATGACGCGGATCGGATTCTGTTGACCAGCCATAAGCATGACGGCACCCGGAAAATGGATGAGGCGATCCGCCGGCAGGCAGAGGCGCTGTTTGCCAGCAGGCGCTGGAAGGAGCTCAAAGCAGTGCGCGGCGGGAAGGTTTATGATATTTACAACACCAGGCATCTCTACACCTGCTATACGTCGCTGTCCCATGATTTGCTGCTGGATAAGACCAGTCAGCTGATCGGTTCCGATTCGTCCAGTCCGGTGAGATTATGACGGCGAACACGGTGAGGGAGTTATACAAGATGGATTGGAAAGAAAGGATGTGTATTCATGTTCCGTATCGAACCTAGGGTCCAGGGCGTAACCCCGGAGCTGTTGGAAATGTATGAGGCGGTCAGTCCGTCCACCATCGGACACTTTACCGATTTTGGTTTCATCCATGGACTGCAGCCCTTGTTTCGGCCGATTCAGCTTCTGGGCAATGCGGTCACGGTGCGTATTCCGCATCTGGATTCCACCGCGATTCGACACGCGCTGGAGCTAGCCAGGCCGGGCGACGTTCTGGTCGTCGACATGTCCGGCGATGACGACCGGGCGTGCTGGGGGGAATTCAGAACCTATGCGGCCATGGCGAAGCAAATTGCCGGCGTGGTCGTATCCGGCTGCGTCACCGATGTGCGCGCCATTACGAAGCTCGGCTTCCCCGTCTATTCCAAGGGCATCAGCCCCAAGACGACGCGCGCAATGGAGCTTGAAGGCGAGGTCAACACAACGGTCAGCGTAGCCGGCGTAAGTGTGCAGCCCGGAGATTTGGTCGTCGGCGACGATGACGGCCTGTTCGTCGTGAACCCCCGCGATGCCGGTGAAATCGGCCTCAAGGCGATCGAGAAGCAGCGCCGGGAGGAAGTCAAAAGGCGGGAGTACGGTTTTGTAAATGATACCGGCCCGGCTGGTATATAACTGTGGTGCCGTGCTGCCGGATTTTCACCGGCATCTAACGATAAAGGATATTGGAGGGCAGGCCGTTTCCCCAGGGGAACGCCTGCCCTTTATTTCAATCGATGCCTATAAGATTTATGAAAGCCCGGTTTGCCGCCAAAGGCCTGTAAAAGTTGTTTTTTCTTATCGGAAATAATGACATATTCGTGTTACACTAATGGTATTGAATTCCAGTGCTGCAGCATATGTGTTACCAAGGCACCTTACGAAAGGATGATCTTTGTGTGGCTGCTTCCTGTTGCCTCTTTACTTCTCGTCATGGCCTCCATGTTTATTTCCGTCCGGAGCAAAGAGGAGAGAGATCCTGTTTCCCCGAATTTTCTTATTTCGGTAAATGGGGTCTTTCTTTTTTTCCTCCTCGTTTTTCTGGTTTACTATGTTCAGGATGAGAGAATCATTACGGCCATTCCTGCAGTCTTTTATTGGTTTCTGATTGTGCTCGGCGCCGTCGTCGGACTGTTCTCGTCAGTGAGGAAATACATTCCCGGTTATATGACCTCTGCCGCTTTACTGTTGTTTACAGGATTTATTGCGATCTTTTCCGTGGGTATCCTGTTGATTGCCATGGCGTTAAGCGAATTGCTTATTGTCGCTTGTCTGCAATTTATGAAATTGAGAAGATCAGCCTGACTTCTGCTTCACAGCTATCCTCCAGTCTATAGGGAGGGTAGTTTTTTTGTTTTCGCGCAGTACTTTATCGTGTTAATGCTTGCTTGCATAAAGTTTTCTTTAAGATAGAGTAACAGGAGGAAGCTGCCGGGATCCCGGAAACTACTAGGGTGAAAAAACTTCTTCCTTTGTCAAGGGACGGGGCCCCGACAGGCATCTCCTGTTAAAATGAATTACAATTGAGCGAACCGCTGCTCTGTTTTTATCAGATACTGCCGCCTCGTCTCCGGGCTGCGGTTGTTCATGCCCGTATAGTTGTACCAGCGAAGCTTGCGGATACCTATTTTGCGGAAAGTACCCCGGAATAGAATCTTGGTAACGGGATTTCCGAATAACCACCGGTAGATAAAGTCGGGCGTGCTCATTACGGTCAAGAGGGAAACTCCTTTAACATTGGGAAGCAGGCTGTGGAATGGTCTTCCCGGTTTGGTTTCCTTATAGATCGTGCCCTCTACGAATACCTTATCGTGGAATCCTTTGGTAAGAGCCGGCATCGTCTCCCACCAGACGGGGAAAATGAAGACAATATGATCCGCGGCAATAAGACGCCGCTGGTAATCGGCAGCGAGGGGGTCACTGGTCTTCTTTTGCCGCCAGGAGGCAAGCTCTTCGGCGGACATGACGGGATTAAATCCGTCTGTAGCCAGATCGATAAGATCAATCTTGTGGCCCTTGGCGGCAAGGCCCCGCATAACGGCGGCCAAGAGAGCCGCGGAATAGCTTCTGCGATGGGGAATATTCCCGGATGCGGACGCTCCGTACGGATGATCGAAGATAATGACGACATTCATATACAAATCTCCTCTTTGAATTATTGTTTCCAGTATATAAAATTGTATCACGGAAACAATAATACGTTTATATTTCTTTGCTGTCAATATTGTTTCCGGGAAACTTTATTTATTGCTGGCTGTTTGTTAAACTGGGCATAAGAAAAGCTTGCGAGGAGACCTTCCATGTTCCATTCTGCCGGTCATCTGCCTGACAAGGATATTCTAATAAAGAAATTGATCGAGACAATTCCCAAATTGCATAAGCGGTTTCAATCGGAGGATGACGAAGAAAAGGAGTGGTTGATCCGGAACTGCGATAATCCCGCGATCATTGATTTCCTTCAGGATTCCACGGTTATGATGCTTCACGTAATCGATGCCATTGGACATCTTGAGCCGGTAAATGGAGCTTCCATTTCCAGACAGTTTGGAATCCCCAAAGGCAGCGTGTCCAAGATCACCAGAAAATTAGTGCAGCAGCAAATTATCCGCACGGAATATCTTCTGGATAATAAGAAAGAAGTGCTCTTCCACACGACTCCCTTGGGCAAAGAAATATTTCAACTGCATCAAGCCCTGCATAAGCAGATGAATATAGGGATAACCCGATTTCTCCAGAAATATGACGAGGCCGAATTGATATTTCTTATCCGGGGCTTTGAGGATACCCTGCAAGCATCGTGGGTAAATTCGGAACCCGGGGAATCAGAGCTTGAGAAAACACGCTCAACGACCCGGCATGAGTCAGAGGAAGACGGGGAAATGAATGCGATCGTAAACATGCTTAAACAACTGGATACCCGCAGCCTGAAAAAAGCAAAAACGATTCTCAATGATGTATTTTTCACCTCCTTTGATTAGTAAAGGGATCAAGAGAAAACTTGCTTCCCTGCGCTTGAAGGACGTCTCCAACAATCTCTCCCTCTGAAGGTGAACGGATTCCTATGGACAAAATGATACAAATCCTGGTGGTGGAGGATGATAACGACATCAACCAGCTGCTGTGCAATATTATAAAAAAAAGCGGTTATCTGCCCCAGCCGGCCTACTCCGGAACGGAAGCTCTGCTCTATCTGGACAAGCAGGCATGGCATATGGTGCTGCTTGATCTGATGCTCCCCGGCATGAGCGGCGAGGAGCTGCTGGCCCGGATTCATGAGCTTGGCCCTGTGCCGGTAATCGTGATTTCGGCCAAGGAGGAGCAGCGGACGAAGGTTGCCATGCTGCGGACCGGCGCGGACGATTACATCACGAAGCCCTTCGACATCGAGGAGGTATCGGCCCGGATTGACTCCCATCTGCGCAGATACAGGCGCGATTCAACATCGGATGAACGAAGCCGTCAACTGGCCTATAAGTCGATTATTCTCGATCCGGAAGCAAAATCGGTCACTCTTGGCGCTGAGCTGCTGTCTTTGACGGCAAGGGAATATGAGATACTGGCCCTCCTCATGTCCTCGCCCAAGAAGGTATTTACCAAGGCGAACGTGTATGAAAGCGTATGGGGAGAAGAGTTTTTCGGCGATGATAATACGATTAACGTCCATATGAGCAATCTGCGGAGCAAGCTGGCCAAAGCAAGTCCGAACGAAGAATTTATCGAGACGGTATGGGGAATGGGATACCGGCTTAAGCCCTGAGTGGTTCATCCATTAAGCAGCTTAAGACTTTCTTAAGGATTGTCTTTAGCTCCTCTTATGTTTTCGTTTCTATACTTGAGCTATCACATAAGAGGAGGCCAGGAGGAATGAGTCCATATTTGCTTCAAACCCATAATTTGACCAAGAGCTTCAAGGGCAGCAATGCCTTGGACAAAGTGAACCTGTCGATCAGGAAAGGGTCCATATACGGTTTTATCGGCCAGAACGGAGCTGGCAAATCGACGCTGATCCGCATCGTGGCAGGGCTTGCTTTTCCCACTGAAGGCACGCTCGAGCTGTTCGGGGAGACCGGCGGAAGCGGGCTTGTGGCCGCGCGCAAGCGGATCGGGTCGATCATTGAAAGTCCGGCGTTGTTCCCCCAAATGACGGCGCATGAGAATGTCGAAGCGAACCGACTGCTGCGGGGCATTCCGGGCAAAGAAAATGTCCGCAAAACGCTTGAAATTGTCGGGCTTGAGGGCACCGGCAGGAAAAAAGCGAAAAATTTCTCGCTGGGGATGAAGCAGCGGCTGGGTCTGGCGATAGCGCTTCTGGGCGACCCGGAGTTCCTTATTCTTGACGAGCCGACCAATGGTCTGGACCCTATGGGCGTGGTTGAAATGAGGGAACTGCTCAAACGGCTGAACAGTGAAAGAGGCATCACGATTCTGATTTCCAGCCATATTCTCAGCGAGCTGTATCTGCTGGCTAGCCATTATGGGATTATTCATCACGGGCAGCTGCTGGAACAGCTGACGGCGAAGGAATTGAACGAGAAATGCCAGCAGTATGTGCACATTAAGGTGAATGATCCGGCCAAGGCGGCCTCGGTTATTCAGAACAAGCTTGCGACGACGGATTTTGAAGTGATGCCTGGCGGTGTTATCCGGTTGTACGCGCTTCTCGAACATCCCGGGAGAATCTCGACTGCACTCGCGGCTTCGGGTCTGGAAATAGAAGAGTTCATGCCGATGGGTGAGGATCTGGAGAGCTTCTTCACGAAGCGGATCGGGGGTGCGCGGACATGAGCAACCTGATTATGGCGGAATTGTTCAAGCTGCGCAAAGACCGTGCCTTCCGGATGCTGGTTTACCTGCTGCTCTTCATCGCGGCAGCTTACCCGATTATTATCTATATCGATAATCAGTCAGACGGCGGAGTCGTTCATGGAGCAGATTTCTTCCTGGAGAGCATGGCGGGGAATACCTATTTTATCAAATTCGGAACGGCCATTCTGGCCGGATTCTTCATCTCCAGCGAATACTCAACCGGTGTCATGAAAACCATCGCATCGTCGGGCAGCAGCCGGATCCGGATTTTTATAGCCAAGCTGTTTGGCTTTACGGTCGGGACTCTGGTCATCTCCATCATTTTCCCGATTGTCAGCACCTTGATCACCACTGTGTTGTCCGGCTTCGGCGAGCTGCCGGCGGAAGCTGCCGCCGGTTATATCCCGGTCACCATAGGATTGACGCTTCTTTATGCGGCTGCTTTTGCCGCTATAGCCGCATTGTTCGCGACGATCTTCACGGACAGCGGCAAGACGGTCGGTTTCCTGATATTTTTATTTCTGATGATCGATTCCATTCTCCCCGGTTTGGGCCAATTTGTTCATTTCCTGGGCACCATCTATGACCATTCGGTGTTCAAGCTGCTGCTCGAAATCACAAAATTTCATTTCGGGAGCGGTGAGCTGCTGGAGATCCTGCTGGTCCCAGTTCTGACAATTGCGGCATTCGGGGCGCTTGGCGTTCTGGTTTACCGGAGAAAAGAAATCAAATAGCAGGCGGAAAGGCGGATGAAGGGCATGCTCTATATCACGATCATCTCGGTTATAGCGGCGGCTGCCTGTTTAATCCGCCTTTTGTTTGTGAAGCGGGAAATGAAAAGGATGACAAGCAAGCTCAAAGCATACAATGATGGGCGGACAGGAAAAAAACTGGATTTGACTTTCTTCGATCGGCATATTGAATCCCTCGCGGCGGAGATAAACCGGCAGTCGGATCTCGTCGTGGAGGCGGACGCGCAGCGAAGGCGTACCGAGAATGAGCTGAGGCAGGCGGTGGCCAATATTTCACATGATATCCGGACCCCGCTTACGTCGATTTTCGGTTATATTCAGCTGTTGGAGTCGGATGAAATAACCGGAGAGGAAAAGCAGGAATATGTCGGCATCGTCAAAAACAGAACGAAGCGTCTGCAGGTGCTGTTGAATGATTTTTTTGAGCTGTCGGTTATTGAATCCCCGGATTACCCGATGAAGCATGAACGGCTGAGATTAAACATTCTGCTCCCGGATATCGTCACGGGCTTGTACGACCAGTTCAATGAATATCATATAACGCCGGTTCTTCAGCTGCCGGAGTCCGATATCATCCTGTATGCGGACGAATCGGCTGTCAGGAGAGTTGCCGAGAACCTGCTCCTTAATACCATTAAACATACGAGCGGCCAGGTCAGAATTATTCTCGAGATGCGCCAGGGTACGGCCGTATTGACCATTGCCAATGAGGCCAGACATCTGACCGGCAGCGATCTGAATGTGTTATTCGACCGGTTCTACACAGCGGATCAGACAAGATCGGGCAAGGGAACGGGCCTTGGCTTATCCATTGCGCGAAGTCTGATGGAGAAGATGAATGGAAGCCTGAACGCCGAGCTGCAGGGCGGTCATTTGCTGATGATCTGCAAGTGGAAGCTGTCATAAATGAACGGACAGGGCGAATGACTGAAGTCAAATCAGTTAATTTTAGATTATTTAGAAAATTAAATTATTTCTATGGTAAACGTTCGTTAAATTTGGTATATTTCAGGAAAGTAAACCATTTTACAAGAGGCAAGGGAGAGATTATCAGCTAACCTGGTTACAAAAATCTATTTGGAAGAAAGGTGGCGGATAGTAAAATAGACAGCTCAGCAAGATTTTGCTGGAAGCATTGTTATCAAAATAGTAAGCGCTTACTTTAGGATCAAGCGATTCAATCGAAATGTTAGTTAAAATAACATATCTTAATGTTTTATATACTAACCTTATGAGAGATGACAGGAAGTTTTTAGAATTAGGACAAATTTAATTGCACAATATGGCGTATTCTAGATTGGAAATTTATGTACAGCGTCAATTTTATGTGATACATTATGTATCGGGAAGGAAAGGTGATACTTGATGTTACATAAATGATAGGTTTATTTAGGTTTATGTTAGATGTATGTAGTTTTTGTTTTTTGCTTATTAAGGAGCGGAATGGCTCCAATTTGCCTCGGCGCAAGCCGGGAGTTTATTTACTATGAGGAGGTTTAATTTATGAAGAAAGCTACCCCATGGATGTCCTGCTTGTCCATTATTGCGCTTATTGGTATTCTGCTGGCGGGATGCACCGATTCCAACAGCCCGGCAAACTCCGAAACAACAGAACCGTCCACTACGGCCCCCGCAACCAATACAACTGACGAACCAGCCGCCCCGGCTGACAGCGCAGAAGCACCGGGTGCGCCTGTAGAAGGAGGAACGCTGACAATCAGCACGTTCTCCGATATTGTTTCCATAAACCCGCTGTACATTAATGATACGTCCTCAGGTGATATCGAAACCCTGATCTTTGCCAAGCTGTACGATCTGGACCGCAATGCCAATCTGGCGGTTGAGCCTTGGTCGCTTGGTGCGGAGCTGCCGAAAATCAGCGAGGATGGAAAAACATACACAGTCAAATTGAAAACAACGGCAAAGTGGAGCGACGGACAGCCGGTTACCGCCGACGATATCGTATATACATACGATACGCTCCGCAATCCGGAAGCGGCATCACCGGGAATCAGCATGTACGATAAGATTGAATCCGTTACTAAAGTAGACGATCAGACGGTCGATATTAAATTGAAGCAGGTCTATGCTCCTTTTCAATTCTCGCTATTTATCTCCATTCTTCCCGCACACATACTCAAAGATGTTCCCCTCAAGGATCTCAAGACGAATCCTTATGGAGTCGATCCCGCCAAAACGGTCACCAGCGGCCCCTGGAAATGGACCGAGTGGAAACAAGGCCAATATATTACCCTTGAAGCAAATCCGGATTATTGGGGAGAAAAGAAGCCGCATATAGCCAAGATCATATACAAGATCTATGCGGATCAAAATACGGAGGTTCAAGCCCTGATCAAGGGCGATGTCCAAATGACGCAGGCCGTTCCGGTCACTCAAATCGATGCGGTCAAGGAGCATGACAATCTGAGCATCATCCTGGAGCCGGGTCCGACGTATGAATACGTGTCATTTAACTTTAAAGACGAGAATTTCCCGGACAACTATTCCCCGTTCAAAGGGCAAAAAACCCGGCAGGCCATTGCCTACGCCATTAATCGTCAAGGCATGGTAGATAATGTGCTGAAGGGATCCGGAGGACTGATGAACTCGCCATTCCTGCCCGGGTCATGGGCAGATCCAGGCGATGAGGCGGTCAACTACACGTATGATGCAGAGAAGGCGAAGAGTCTGCTGGCTGAGGATGGCTGGGCGGCCGGGAAAGACGGGATACTGGAAAAGGACGGACACCGCTTCTCCTTCGAGCTGCAATATAATGCGGGCAACAGCCGTCGTGAGCAGGTGGCGGCAGTCATTCAGCAGAACCTGAAGGATGTCGGGATTGAAGTCAAGCCCAAGGGCATCGATTTTGCCACCTGGATCGACCAGAATGTTACGCCAGGCAAGTTCCCGGCCGTTCTTCTGTCATGGTCCCTGTCCAACCCTGATCCGGATGCGGAGAGCATCTTCTCGTCCAAGTATTTCCCGCCAGCCGGACAAAACAGCGGCTGGTACAAAAATGAGAAGCTGGATGAGTTGTGGGTGAAAGGGCAGCTGACGGTCGACCAGGCCGAGCGGACAAGTATTTATCACGAAATCGGCAAAGAAATCTCCACCGACCTGCCTTATGTGTTCCTGTATCAATACGGTCTTCCCCAAGGCGTAGATTCCACTACCGTTCATTGGGCCGAGGAGGATCGTCCTGAATCTTCCCTGGCTTACGGGTATCTGTTCCACGCCATCAATTGGTGGTCTGACAAAAAGTAACCAAGCAGCCAAAATGACAGGGGTAGGTAACATGATGCCTTCCCCTGTACAGGAATCGGGGGACGCTTCAATGACTGAGTATTTAATACGCCGCTTGCTGCAATCCGTCCTTGTGCTGTTCTTGATCTCGGTGCTGACCTTCGCCATGATCCATGCGGCGCCGGGCGGACCGACCCAGGTGTTTCTCGGTCCCGGAATGTCGCCGGAGGCGGCAAAAATTCAGGCGCATAATCTGGGGCTTGACCGCTCCGTTCCCGTCCAATTTTTTATATGGCTTGGGAATTTGCTGCAGGGGGATCTCGGGCACACCTTCAAAAATCATATTCCAGTCGGCGATATTCTGTGGCCGACCGTGCTCAACACGATGGTACTGATGGGCTCGGCATGGTTTATTTCGTTGTTGATTGCCATTCCATGGGGGATTTACAACAGCACGGTCGAATATGGGCTGTCCGATCACACGGCTTCCTTCATCTCGTATATCGGTTTCGCCATGCCGACGTTCTGGTTTGGGATTCTGCTGCAGGAGTATTTCGCCGTTAAGCTGAATTGGCTGCCCTTGTCCGATATGTGGACGATGGGGATGGAAGGCAATCTCGGCAATTTGCTCCTTCACCTTGTACTTCCCGTGACCGTACTCGCGCTTGGATTTCTGGCCTCCTACTCCAAGTATGCCCGGTCCAGTATGCTGGAGGTCCTGAATCAGGATTATATCCGTACGGCAAGGGCCAAGGGATTGAAAGAACGCAGAGTCATTTTCCGCCATGCCTTGCGGAATGCTCTGATTCCGATTATTACAGTCCTCGGACTCGATCTGCCCATTCTGGTCGGGGGCGCCGTGCTGACGGAAAGTGTGTTCAATTGGCCCGGAATGGGCCGGCTGTTTGTCGAGATGGCGGTGGCAAGGGAATACTCCGTGCTGATGTCCATCACGCTGATCGTATCGGTCATCGTCGTTATCGGCAATCTTGCTGCGGATATCCTCTATGCGCTTGTAGATCCGAGGGTCCAGCTGGGACGGGAGGGAGGAGCCTCGTTATGATTGAAGTGGAGCACGGGAAGCCTCTCCCGCAAGGAAACTGGAATCCGGAGCCAAGACCGCCGGCAGATCTTCAAGATGCCTTGGTGGAAGCGCGCCCGACGGGACCATGGAGGGCGGCCTGGAAGAAATTTCTGCATAATCCGTTTGCCGTTACGGGGCTTGCGGTACTGCTTCTGTTTATCCTGGCGGCTTTGCTTGCCAAATGGATCGCTCCTTATGATCCTACCCGGATTGACATGATGTTCCCTAACCTGCCGGCCGGTACGGACAATCATCTGCTGGGAACGGACGAGCTGGGAAGGGACATATTCTCCCGGCTGTTGTACAGCAGCCGAATCTCGCTGTCGGTCGGATTTGCCGTTGCTTTCGTGTCCGTCGTGATCGGTACGCTGATTGGAGCGGTATCCGGGTATTTTGGCGGCTGGGTGGATACGATAGCCATGCGTCTGGTAGACGTCATGAATTCCATCCCCTCGCTGTTTCTCAATATATTGATTTTGGCTGTTTTTGGTTCGAAAATGTCCTACATGATCATGGTATTGGCCTTCACCAGCTGGATGGGGGTGGCGCGGCTTGTCCGGGGCAACTATCTCCAGCTGCGGGAAATGCAGTATGTGGAGGCGGCAAGGGCGACCGGCGTGACCAGCTGGGGCATTATTTTCCGCCATCTTCTTCGCAATGCGTCCGCTCCGATCATTGTGACGGCCACGCTGATGGTAGGCGGAGCCATCCTGAGCGAATCGGCCTTATCCTACCTGGGCCTAGGCGTTCAGACGCCGGACACGAGCTGGGGGCTGATGCTCAGCAACGCGCAGGAATTTATGCTTGTTGATCCAATACAAGCTGTATATCCCGGCCTGTGCATCCTGTTAGTCGTGCTGTCCGTGAATTTTATCGGGGATGGAATCCGCGACGGGCTGGACCCCAGGAAGACCACGATCCCGCGAAGGAGGCTGGACCAATGGCGGAAACAATACTTGAAATCCGGAATTTGACAACCGGTTTTCTGTCGGACCAGGGCATGGTCAAGGCAACGGACCGCGTCTCGCTCACTTTGGATAAAGGGCAGACTCTCTGTGTGGTAGGCGAATCGGGCAGCGGGAAAAGCGTCACCGCGCTCTCGGTCGTACGGCTCGTCGATTATGCCGGCGGGGTAATCATGGACGGTCAGATCCTATTTAACGGAGAGGATCTGGCACAGAAAAGGCAGAGCGAAATGCTGCGGATTCGCGGCAGCTTAATCGCCATGATATTCCAGGATCCGATGTCCGCGCTGAATCCCGTCTTCACGGTAGGGGACCAAATCGCGGAGGTTCTTCAGGCTCATAAGCATTTAAACCGGAAGGAAGCATGGCATAAAAGTGTGGAGATGCTTCGGCTGGTGGGCATTCCCGCTCCTGAAATACGTGCGAAACAGTATCCCTATGAAATGTCCGGCGGGATGTGCCAACGGGTCGTCATTGCCATGGCTCTCTCCTGCAATCCGCAATTGCTGATCGCGGATGAGCCGACGACGGCGCTTGATGTGACGGTGCAGGCACAGATTCTGGAGCTGCTTCTCCAATTAAAGCGGGAATTCCGGATGTCGATGCTGCTCATCACCCATGATATGGGAGTAGCGGCTGAAGTCGCGGACCGTATTGCGGTCATGTATGCGGGAACCGTTGTGGAAGAGGGGACGGTAGAGGAGATTTTCGGGCATCCCCGCCACCCCTATACGATGGGACTTCTGCGATCCATCCCTGGCATGGATGGGAATCGCGGAGAAGAATTATATACGATTAAGGGTGCCATTCCCCCTATCAGCAAGCTGCCTTCCGGCTGCCGTTTTCACTCCCGCTGTCCGTATGTGATGGAGACTTGCCGGGAAGAGGAGCCTCCTCTGCTGGAATCTGCGACCGGACATAAGGCCGCCTGCTGGCTCCGCGATACGGTTGGAGCCACTCAGTCGGCCACTGCCGCAGAAGAGCAGCAGAAAACGGAAGCTGTGAATGGAACCGGGACGGAGGTGGGCCTTCCATGAACCAGCCGTATTTGGTGGAAGCCAAGCATGTGAAGATGTATTATCCCATCAGGACGGGGCTGCTGAACCGCGTAGTTGGCCATGTGAAGGCGGTCGATGACGTTTCCTTCGGAATCCGCCCCGGCGAAACATTCGGTTTGGTCGGTGAATCGGGCTGCGGAAAGTCCACTTTGGCCCGGGTTTTGTTGAAGCTGAAGAAGGCGACCGGCGGAGAAATCCGGTTTGACGGCCAGAATATTCATGAGGTACGCAGCCAGGATCTTCGCAGGCTCCGCGAAGGAATGCAGATTATTTTTCAAGATCCGTACAGCTCCTTGAATCCGCGCTTTCTGGTTCGGGATCTCATAGGCGAGCCTCTGCGCATTCACCGGAGAATGTCGTCCAAGGAGAAGGATGACCGGGTCGTGCAGCTGATGGAGCTGGTAGGGCTGGATGTCAGCCGGCGCAACCGGTACCCGCATGAGTTCTCGGGCGGACAGCGACAACGTATCGGAATCGCCCGTGCGATCGCGCTGAATCCCAAATTCATCATAGCGGACGAAGCGGTATCCGCATTGGATGTTTCCGTACAGTCTCAAGTGCTGAACCTGATGATGAAGCTGCAGAAGGAGCTGGGGCTGACTTATTTGTTTATTGCCCATGGACTTAATGTGGTGCGCCATATATCCAATCGCGTCGGTGTCATGTATTTGGGGAAAATGGTGGAGGTGGCCCCGACGGATGCGCTGTTTGCGCATCCGCTGCATCCTTATACGTCCGTGCTGCTTTCCGCTATTCCTCAGGCTGTGCTGCACCGCAAGAACGAACGGATTATTCTGCAGGGGGATGTGCCGTCTCCCGCCAATCCGCCTTCCGGCTGCCGTTTTCACCCGCGTTGTCCCATTGCCCGGGATCGCTGCAGAGTGGAGGAGCCTCTCCTCCAGTCGGCAGACGGGGAGAGACAGGTGGCTTGCCATTATCCGCTATGACCTTACGATCCGCTTGCTTCTCCTATACTGAAGCAGGTGATAAGGGAGACAAGGAGAGGGGAATACCCGTATAATTGCAATTTCTTCATAGCTGACGCTGTAAAATCAAAAGGTCTGCCTGAACTCCTATGGCTTACAGGAGCTCAGGCAGACCTTTCTTGTGAGGGTGAAGCAGGACTTCATCCTTTTTGCGGTTTGTTGGTAATTAGAGATATGGAGCAGAAGGTACTGAAGCGAGTGATCTTTGACGAGAATGGTTATTGGGATAACGCCTGCTATCATCTCCTTACCGGGCAAAGGAACGGTTGAAATTCCCCCCTGCTGTGACGAGATTCTCTCCCGGGTCCTTCCCTCCAGCCTCTATACTAACGTTAGGAAACCTTTAAATACGCATAAATTAACTAAGGGGGCAATCAGGTTGAATCGAAAATGGGTTGTTTTATTTATTGCAGCAATGATGGTGGCAACAACGGCTTGCGGCAGCAACAATAATGCGGATACAGACAAAAGCGCAGGAAATTCGCAGGCGGACGAAGCAAGCGCGGGACCTTTCACCGCCTACAAGGAGCCTGTAACGTTCTCGGTAGCCAAAGTGATCAATTCCAAAAATTCCGGGCTGCCTGCCGGAGAAACCTTCGACGACAATGCCTATTACCAATTTATGGAGAAAAAATTCAATATCAAGGTCGAGAATGATTGGCTGGTCGAAACGCCCGAAGCCTATCAGCAGAAAATATCGCTTGCCATCTCCACACGCGATTTGCCGGACGTGTTTTCCGTCAATGAGCAGCAGCTGAAGCAGCTCGTGGAAACGGAGCAGATTGCTGATTTGACCAGCGGTTATGAAACGACCGCCAGTCCGCTGGTCAAAGAAGTCTATGATTCCTATGATGATCGTGTGTTGTCCAAAGCAACCTTCGACGGCAAGCTGATGGCGCTTCCCTCCACCAATATTGGCGGCGAATTCAACCTGACCTGGATCAGAGCGGACTGGCTGGAGAAAGAAGGCCTTCAGCCTCCCAAGACACTGGATGATCTGATAGCGATTGCCAAAGCTTTCGTAGAGAACGATCCGGATGGCAACGGCAAGAAAGATACGTATGGCTTCACTGGCGTGCCCGCATTGGCAGGGCTGAACACCAATCACGGATTTGATCCGATTCTCGGCGCCCTCCATGCTTACAAAGGTCAATGGATGAAGGATGCATCGGGTCAGATCGGTTACAGCTCGAACTTTCCAGAGATGAAAGCGGCGCTGGACAAGCTTCATCAGCTGTATGCGGATGGTCTGATTGACAAAGAGTTTATCGTCCGCAAGGACCCGAACGAGCTGGTCGCAGCAGGTCAGGTGGGAATTGCTTTCGCGCCCTGGTGGTTTCCATACGGCGCCTTGAAGGATTCCGTCAAGAATGATTCCAAGGCGGAATGGGTTGCTTTTACCACGCCGCTTGACGAAGCCGGAAAGTTCAACACCTACGATCAGAATCCGTCGACTAATTTCATTGTGGTGAACAAGGATTACAAGCATCCCGAAGCGGTTGTGAAGGTGCTGAACGAGATGCTGGCCATAGGAAAAAATGTGGATCCTGATGCTGCCGATCTGTACAAAGGCATTGTGGTTGATTCCAGCGCCCTTCCCTTTTCGCTGGGTGTCGACTATGAAGATATCGTGTATCAAGGTTACTTGAAGCTGAAGGAGCTGATCGATTCCAAGGGTGAATCGGAGGCCAGCGGCGAAGTGCAGAAGTGGTATGAAGCCTGGAAAATCAATGAGGAATCGCCGAAGAAGGATCTTAGCGCCTGGAGTGAAGCGACCGCGAGGTATGTCGGCTCTGCGGTAGTAGAAGGAAGCGATATCAATATCACCCGCAGCGAGTTCTTCGGCACAACAAAGACGATGGAGAAGAAATGGGCCATTCTGCAAAAAATGGAGAACGAAGCTTTCCTGAAAATTATTGTGGGCGAGGCGCCTCTCGATTCCTTTGATCAATACGTAGCCGATTGGAAGAGCGCGGGCGGAGACGACATTGTCAAAGAGGTCCAGGAGGCCGCCAAGCAATAACATTTCGCAAAAAGGCGTCAGGTCCGGGATCGGCGCCTTTTTACACAAAATTTGGATGACGGTGGTTAGCGATGAAAAACAAAAAGACCTATCTTCATTATCATGCGATGCTGCTTCCCGGCATGATTCTGCTGATTATTTTCAGCGTTCTTCCCATGCTTGGCATTGCCATTGCTTTTCAGGACTTCATACCGGGCAAGTCGGTCTGGAAACAGGAATGGTCAGGCTTTGATAATTTTGATTTCATGTTTCATCTGAAGGATATCCGCAGTGTATTTATGAATACCCTGATTATTGCCGTTCTCAAGACGATTGCCAATCTGATCGTCCCGATTGTTTTTGCTCTTTTGCTTCATGAGGTACGCCTCAGCTGGTTCAAGCGCTGGGTGCAGACGATTGTTTACCTGCCGCATTTTATGTCCTGGGTCATTTTGTCGGGCGTGCTGGCATCCATCTTTTCACTGGATGGCGTCGTCAATCAGCTGTTTGGCCTGTTTGGCTTCGAGGCCAGGATCTTCCTGGCCGACAATACCTGGTTCCGCGGTATTCTGGTTGGAAGCGATGTATGGAAGGAATTCGGATTTAATACGATCGTTTATTTAGCCGCACTTACGGCCATTAATCCGGCTTTGTACGAGGCTGTAGCTATTGACGGCGCAGGACGCATGCAGCGGCTGCTCCATATCACCCTGCCGGGTATTGCCCCGACCATTGTGCTGCTATCCACCCTAAGCTTGGGAAATATATTGAATGCGGGCTTTGACCAGGTATTTAATTTATATAATCCGCTTGTTTATTCTTCAAGCGACATCATCGATACGTATGTCTATCGAATCGGTCTTCTGGAGCAGCAGTACGGTCTTGCGACCGCCGTTGGGCTGCTGAAATCGGTCGTCAGCATTATTCTCATCATTGTTTCGTACCTGTTAGCCGCCAGATTTGCCAAATACCGAATATTCTAGTTGGAAGGGAATCGATCATGGTAAGATCACAAACGTTATCCGTTCGGCTTGTTGACGCGGGAATCCTTCTCTTTCTGGCTGTCGTCACCCTGCTGAGTCTATACCCGACCTGGTACACGGTAGTGCTTTCCTTCAGTGAGAAAGCGTCGGCTAATGCGGGACTTGTTCGTTTCTTTCCTGTCGGGTTTAATCTGAGCTCCTACCAGATCGTGCTGGGGGACGAGAAATTTTTTACGGCCTTCGGCGTTTCCGTTAAGCGGGTGCTCCTGGGCGGGGCGATCAATTTTGCCGTTACGGTGCTGATGGCCTATCCGCTGTCCAAGCAGCCGAAACTGTTTCCCGGGCGCAATATCTATATGTGGTTTCTGGTTGTGTGCATGCTGTTTACTGCCGGGCTTATTCCATTATTCATCGTTGTAACCTCATTGGGCCTGCAGAACAGCATTTGGGCTTTGGTTCTCCCGACAGCGGTGCCGGTGCTCAACGTCATTCTGGTGATGAATTTCTTCCGCAGCCTGCCCAAGGAATTGGAGGAGGCCGCGGTGGTCGATGGATCCGGCCCATGGAAAACGCTTATACTGATCTACCTGCCGCTCGCGCTGCCTTCACTGGCGACCGTTTCGTTGTTCAGCATCGTTAATCATTGGAATGCTTTTCTGGATGGCTTGATCTTCATGAACCGGCCGGAGCAGTATCCGCTCCAGACCTATATTCAACAGCTGGTCGTCAAGATTGATCCCGAGCTGATAAAAAATTTAACCACCGAGCAGTTGATCAAGGTTATGAATACTTCCGAGAGAACCCTGAATGCGGCGAAGCTGGTCGTGGCGATGGTGCCGATTCTGATCATTTATCCTTTTTTGCAGCGTTATTTTGTACATGGAATTGTAATGGGCTCGGTAAAAGAGTGAGTTGGCGGCTCCTTGAAAATAAATGCGACTGTGGCTATGATAGCTAGAACAACCCATTCGACCTATTTCACGGGCATTTGCATAAAGGAGTGAGAGCTAGCCATGATCAAGGCATTAATTGTGGATGACGAGAAGTTAGTCAGAAAGGGCCTTATCACCACGACCCCGTGGGCTCGCTTTGGCATTGAGATTGTAGGTGAGGCAAGCAATGGAAAAGCAGCTTTGGCCTATTTGAGGAACCATGAGGTCCATTTGCTTATTGCCGATTTGACGATGCCCGTTATGGGTGGGCTCGAATTGATGAGAAGAGTCAAGCAGCAATACCCGAGCGTCTGGAGCGTTGTGCTGACCTGCCATCAGGAATTTGAGCATATTCAGGAATCCATGCGTGTCGGTGCCATCGATTATATCGTGAAGACGCAGCTGGAGAAGGAAAGCGTGGAGAAGGTGCTCTCCCGCATTACCGGCAGAATTCGCATGGAAGAAGCGCACAGGGCGATAGCCCCGGTCAGGGAGAAAAAGGTTGGCAGCATTCTGGTCGATCTCTCGGTTTCCCCCTCACAGAGCCTTCCCGAAGAATCCGGTACGCACCGTTTCTTGGCTGTTGGCGTTGGAATGTGGCTTAGCCTGGATTGGGAAGAAAGCCAATTGAAACAGCTTCATCAGAGCCTCTTGGGTTCAACAGAATTACGCCTGGTCATCGTCACGGATTTAAAGGACAACCCTCTGCTTCAGCATAAAAAGCCTCTTCAGGCAGCTGTCTCCACCACCTTGTTCTTTGAGGGCTCCGTCAACCAGACTGTTTATGAAATATCCCAGCAGCAGCTGCTGGATTTTCACAGTGGCGACAGAAATGAAGGGATGGAATCGTCTGTTTGCCAGGAATGGGAGGCCCTGCACTGGGTTTATCAGGATGCGGTCTTTGAAAAGCTGCTCCAGGACAGCAAGCAGTCTATTCCCGACAGGACTCATCTTCTCAACATCATTTATTCATCCATTTGCCCATGGCAGGAGATTTTCCCTGAGGGAATCCACCGGGAATACATGAAAGAATGCCATGCTTTGTTTTTTTGGGATGATCATGTGCGTTTCCTAGAGGCCATACGCAATGATTTGCTGAAAGGCATGCAGGCCTTTCCCTACTCCTTCGAAGTGATCGTCAGTATCGTGAAGGCGATCGGTTACATGCAGCAGCATGTTTCTGTCAGCCGTGACGAGCTGGCCGCTTTAGTCTTCATGAGCAGCGGGTATTTCAGCGAATGCTTCCAGATGCTGACGGGGAAGCCGTTCGGCAAATATTTGAAGGAACTCCGAATGGCTAAAGCAGGGAAGCTTCTCGCGCTCACCAGCATTCCCATGTATGCGGTCGCTTCGGAAGTAGGTTATAAGGATGAGAAATATTTCAGCAAATTGTTTCGCGATCACACGGGACAATATCCGACAGACTACCGCAAGAATCTCCTGAAGAGCGGGGACGCATGGTGAAGGGCGGAGGGAGTCAGGTCAAGCGGCGTTCGCTGAAGAATAGGCTGATTACGATACTGTTTCTCTATACGCTCATTCCGCTGCTGCTTTTGGGAATCGTATCCTATCTGTCGATCCAGAATATTTATCGCAACAAAATCGAGAGCGGGATTAACAACACGCTTGAAAATATATCGATCTCTCTGGAGAATACCCTGAGCAATATGGAATACGCCTCCTTGCAGCTGTCAGCGGAGGGCAGCGTAGGCCAGGACCTGTATGCGATGCTGTCCAACCCCAGTATCGTAGCGAAGTTTCGCAGCCAGCAGGAAATCCGCGCGAGCATGAACCTGATCAATTTTACCAATAAGGATTTAGGCTTGATGCTTTATTATTTTTCCGAGAACGGAACGGTAAATTTTGAGACAATGGCCGTCAATCAGGAATATCTCTTCAATCAGACGCTGCTTGCGCGGACTAAAGGGGGAGAATTTTACGGTCCTCATCAGACAGCCTATACATTCGGGAATAATCAGGTGTTTTCTTTTTTGCGTCCGGTTGATGTGACCAATTCGGATCAGAAACCCATTTATATTTATGTGGAGACCAATCTGTCCTTGTTTGAAAAGATACTGGCCAAAGCCAAATACGGGATGCCCGTTGTCAATTATCTGATCAATGAGGATGGCATAATCGTCTATAGCGACGACGAAATGAAGTATCCGCTTGGAACGGCCGTAACGGATAACGCGCTTCATTCCACTATCCTGTTCAATAAGACCAGTGAGCAAGGCTGGACGCTGGGGGTCGCCATTGAGCGTCATGCCTTTAATATTGAATTTCGCAAATGGCTCTACACCTATATGGGAACCGGTCTGCTGTGCCTGGCTTTGAGTGTGCTGCTTGCCTCCCTTGTATGGCGGATCGTATACCGGCCATTAAAAAAAATACAAATGCAGCTGACGATTACGAATGAGGATCATTCACCGGCCATAATCAAGATGACAGGCATCGTCGAATTTGATTCCCTGCTGAGAGAGTTTCAGAGCTCGCGGGATCACGTGCTTGTATTGTTCAAGGAAATTGAAGGCAAGGAAAGGGACAAAGCCCGTCTGGAAGTGGAAAAGCTGCTGTATCAGATCAATCCCCACTTTATTCACAATACCTTGAATACGATCCAATGGATTGCACGCATGAATAATCAGGAGGAAATTTATCGTTTGATTTCCATATTTACGCGGATTCTTCATCATAACCTGGGCAAGGAAGGCAGCTTTGTTCTGCTGCAGGACGAGATCAAGGCGATGCAGGATTACATTGCGCTGCAGGGTATACGGTACGACTGCACCTTTGATGTCCGGATCACTATCGAGGAAGGCATTCATCATGCCTATGTGCCCCGTTTTATTTTACAGCCCTTATTGGAAAATGCCTTATATCATGGAATGGGCGAAGAAACGGGAGAAGGCGCCATTGAAGTCCGCATTCATGCGGATAGCAGCTACCTCTATATCAATGTATCCGACAGCGGCGCCGGGATGACCGAGGAGCAGGTAAACCTGCTGTTAAGCCCCGCGAAGGGCGGCGGCAGCCTGGGTTACGGAATCGGGCTGCAGTATGTATTCAGCATGATTAAGGTCTATTACGGGAATGAGGCCCAAATCGATATTGTCAGTAAAATCGATCAGGGAACGACGATTTTTTTGCGGCTTCCCTTGAATCAGCTTCAGGACAGGGGCTATTACGAGTGAGCAGCGTGAAGATTGGATGGGCAGGGAGCAGGTAACATCGGCGGGCCATTCTGAAACAAAACCGGGGGGAATGAGCGGTATGTTAGCAAACAATAAGCTTGGTGTCATTGTCGATAGCTTTGGGTTAGGCGTTCGAAAGGGTTTGCTTCGGGCAAAGGAGATTGGAGCGGACGGCGTGCAGATTTATGCGGTGGAAGGGGAAATGGACCCGGCGAATCTGAAGCCGGCTGACCGCAGGGAGCTGTGTGATTATTTTGCTTCTCATGGGATGGAGATCAGTGCGCTGTGCGGGGAGATGGGGGGCCACGGCTTCCAGGACAAGATCGTCAATCCCATGAAAATCGAGAAATCCAAGCGTATTCTTGACCTGGCTGTCGAGCTTGGAACGAATATCGTCACTACGCATATCGGTCCTGTTCCCGAAGATACGGACAGCGAGGTTTACGAGGAAATGCAGAAGGCATGCGCGGAGTTGAACGGGTATGCCAACAGCCTGAATGCGTATTTTGCCATTGAGACGGGACCGGAATCGCCGGCGAATCTCAAACGGTTTCTGGATTCGCTCGGTTCCCGCGGCGTAGCCGTCAACTATGACCCCGCCAATCTAGTGATGGTGAATGGGTATGATGCGGTCGAAGGGGTGAGGATTCTCAAGGATTATATCGTGCATACGCATGTAAAGGACGGCATCCGGTACAAGGAATTTGATTCAAGGTATGTGTATGTGCCGCTGGGGTATGAGCCATGGGATTTGAAGGAAGTTTCGAGGCTGGTTTCCTCCGGGGAGTACTTCCGCGAGGTCGCGCTCGGTGAAGGGCAGGTAGACTTCAAGGCCTATTTTGCCGCTCTGGACGAGATAGGCTATAAGGGTTATCTGACCGTCGAGCGTGAAGTGGAAAACCCGGAAGCCGATATCCGCAAAGCGATTGATTTCATTAGGCAGTATCAGGTTTAGCAGGAACTCTTGTAGAATTCATCAACAGAGCCGATTATTATTCGGTACTTGATGAAGCCCATATAACCGGTGCTGCCGGGGGATTTGCGGGACTGGCCACAGCCGCAGCGGATCGTTATTTGCCCATATCCAAAAGGAATGCCTGAACTCCTGCGATTTTCAGGAATTCAGGCATTCTTTGAGAAGATGCAGCCCTTCGAAGGAGAACCGGCCCTTCCGTTATTCCCCGCTCTGAGATTCTCCCGGAAGCGGGAGATCGCCCTGCGCAGTATCTTCCTCCACATACCGACGGAGCGCGGACATCTTGTTGTCCCAGTACCGCTCGTAATAGGCAAGCCATCGCTTCAGCTCCAGCAGGGGCTCGGGATCGAGCCGGTAGCGGGTCTCGCGGCCAACCTTCCGCTCGCGGAGCAGGCCGGCATCCGTCAGGATGCGAAGATGCTTGGATACCGCGGTCCGGGACATGGGATAATGTCCGGAAATGCTGGTGACGGGCATTTCCTTCCCGTCGAGCAGCATCAGCAGACTGCGGCGGGTAGGATCGGCGATCGCCTGGAATACATCGTGCTTCGGGGCGGATGCGGCCGCATCACGCTTCGACATATTTGCCCAATGCGGCGGTAATACCCGCCCAGCCCTGAGCCATGTTCTCGCGGATCTGCGTGTGGGACTGGCCGAATTCGGTAACCTTGTCCACATCCCAGCCGCTGTGGATCAGGGTGATTTCCGTCTTCCCTGCGAGATCGGCCAGCTCGAAGGTCAGCGTCCAGTCCTTGCCCCACAGGAAGGACAGGCGGTTCGGAGGATCGATCTCCGTTACTTTGCAGGGAGAGCTCCCGAATGGCCCTGCCTCCAGATGAAATTCATAACCTTCCTCCGGCTTGAAATCATTAGGCATAAACCAGGCCGCGATTCCCTCCGATGTGGCAACGGCATCCCATACCTTCTGAATAGGCGCGTTAAATACATGCGTTTGCCGGATATCCGGCAGTGATCCTTGTGCATTGTTATTCATGAGAAATCCTCCAATAGTGTTTTTTGTGATGAATACAGCCATGAAGTGGCGATGCCCGGAAATTATTTTTTGGATTTCACCTTATCTTTAAGACGAAAACGCAGAGCGGACCATTTGTCATCCACGGCGACATTGCTGACCGGACTGTAGGCTGTATTCTTTTGCATTTGTTCCGCCAGGGTATCCCGGTTGATATCGGTCTTGACCTTAGAGCTTTGCTTCGGATACGTAATCCAGAAGACGGCCTCCTCATTCAGGAGCGGTATGGCCTTTGGCGCCCATTCATCGACCTCAGCCGCGTTGTTGACGAAGAGCTGCACAAATTCGAATTTAGCTTCGGGACCCGCATCCGAACCAGTCTCAATACCAAGCGTATAGCCCTCCGGAGCGTTGAGAATGAGAGCTTGTCCGGATTTGTAGCGCAGCTTCTTCAGCAGTTCCTCCTGCATATGAGCACAACCTCCATGACTTAAAAAAATATGAAACTATTTGGTTTCGCTTTATCATTATATGACACCATTTAGTTTCGTGTCAATCACGGTATCCAAAGACGATACTGAGCCTGTTTAACATGAACAATTCACCTCTCCGTACCGAAAGAGGATTGCTTGATTGTGCCCGAATGGGTATTATAAGGCTTATTCGGGTTTACAGAGGGGCTGAAGGGATTGTTTTATTCCTTAAAGAACCGGCTGATCGCCATCTTTGTCCTGCTGCTTGTGTTCTCCGCAGGAACGATGTCGGTGCTGCTGTTCAATCAATCGCGTTCTATTATCCGGTCATATATTGAATCCTCCGCCCGGGAGAAGATGGATGAGTATGGTTCTTTTATCCATATGGCGCTGGTGCAAACCTATGATTTGTCCTCTATCGTCTTTAACAGCGACACGACGAAGGGCTGGAATGATGCGATGGCGGACAAGACGCTGAGCGAAGGCGAGAAGATGCTGTACAACATCGATTTGAGCAAGTTTCTGACCAAGACGATCAACAGCTATACAAGCGTATCCTCCGTAACGGTTTACCGGCAGGGGGGTCTTCGGATCAGCGCGGATAATCAGGTGGTGAAGGACAGCACGTTCATGTCCACGGACTGGTATCAGAATTTCAAGAATCACAGCGTGCAGTGGGTGTCGGCTCATAATGACCCGGATGAGCAGACCAGCATCAAGCCTTATCAGGTCGTCAGTCTGCTGCTGCCGATCGGCACCTTCGAGCCCTCGCTCTCGAAGAGCCTCATGAAAGTCAATGTAAGGTCGGACTTCTTGCTGGAGCCCTTAAACGGCATTCATCTTGGTGAAAGCGGTACAATTTTTCTGCTGGATGCGGAAGGAAAGCCTATTTTATCCCAGGATGAATATTACACGCATCAAGAAACGATTGCCCAGGTGGAGAACATCCGCAAGATGCCGTCGATTCAGGGCGTGGTTTATTTGCGCAATAAGTCCGGGTCTACTGATGTGCTCGTTTATAAAAAGCTGGAACGTTACGACTGGATGCTGGTTGGCTTCGTTCCCGAGGGCGAGCTGTATGCCAAGCTGACCAAGCTCCGCACTTATATTATCGTTTTTACGACTTTATTATGTATTGCTGCCATATTGGTGGCAAGCTGGCTGTCTGTTGGCATAACGAAGCCGCTCTCCCGGCTGGCTTCCGCCATGCGTTCCATTCAATCAGGCGATTTCGACATGGCGGAGAACCGGATACCGCCGGAGAAGAGCATCCGCAATGAAGTGGGCTTCGTGACCGAGGCCTTCCGCAATATGGTCAGACGGCTCAGGGATCATATCAAGACGGAATTCGAGCTCAAGCTGCTCCGGCAGCAGGCGGAGTACAAGGCGCTGCTGATGCAGATCAATCCGCATTTTATCTTCAACACGCTGGAGCTTCTGACCAGTCTGTCGATGCAGAAGCGCACGGATGATACGGTTCATGTCATTGAGTCGCTGGGCAAAATGATGCGTTATTCGCTCAAAGTGAACCATGATACGATATCGCTCACGGAAGAGCTGACGTACTTGAACTACTACACGTCGATCCTGCAGATTCGATTCCGCGAGCGGTTGGAAATTAACATGATTAAGGAAGGGAAGCTGGACGATTTGCAGGTCATCAAGTTTATTCTGCAGCCCCTGGTGGAAAATGCCGTCAAATACGGCTTCCAGCACCGGAATGGCGCTGTTGTCCACATCGGAATCCGCAGGGAGGGCATGCAGCTTGCGCTTTCCGTTGCAGACAACGGGCCGGGCATTCCGCCCGAAATCATCCAGCGGCTGCAGGCGGAATCCGCTTCGGTGCAGCTTGATCATGTGCTCAACAACGAAACCAGTCAGATCGGCCTGAGGAATGTGCTGATCCGCTGCCGCCTTTATTATGGAGCGCTCTTCAGCTTCAACATTGAATCCTATTATGGGCAAGGTACGACCATTACATTAATTTTGCCTGCACAGGAGGGAAACCCGGATGTATCGAGCATTGATCGTGGATGATGAACCGGACATCAGACTTGGCCTGCAGCTTAAGGTGGATTGGAACAGTCTGAATGCCACAGTCGCGGCGGAGGCCGCCAATGGAGCTGAAGCGCTGGAGAAGCTTCGGCAGGAAGAGATCGATATTATGATTGCCGATATGAATATGCCGGTCATGAACGGGGTTTCCCTGCTGGAAGCCTGCAGCAGGCAGTATCCCGCCCTTAAGGTCATTGTCGTGACAGGCTATGAGGATTTTCATTACGCCAAGGCGGCCCTGAAGAATCAGGCCCGGGATTATCTGCTGAAGCCGGTATCCAGGGAAGAACTGCTGACGGCGCTTACGCGTGTAATCGGCGAGCTGGATGACGAGCGCAAGGATGAAGATGAACAGAAGCTGGTCCAGTGGCGGCTTTCCCAGTATTTTAAGGAAATGAAGGAGCATTTTATCCTCTATATTGTCAAGGAGGAGCTGAAGCGGAAGGATGATGTGATCGAGCGTTCCAGACGCTTTGGGCTGGATGACTGGGATGAGAGGCGCGTGCGCTTCCTGACGGCAGGCCTTCGGGAGAGGTCGGTGCATAATGATGCGCAGCTGCGCACCCCGGATAAATTTCATATGCCCTTCGAAATGGTCTGCCGGGAATTCGCCCAGACGTATCCGGCTCCGGAACAGCCGCAGGTATTTCGCGATGCCAATTATCCGGGCCTGATGCATTTCATCCTGCCCGATGACGAGCATGGAATTGCCGTGTTCGCGGCTGCTTTACGCGCATGCATTGCGGAGCAGCTGGCGTTTGAGCCGACGATTGGCATCGGGCAGCCGGTTACGGGCTTCCAGTCCTGGAAGGAGGGCTGCATGTCTTCCCTGCTGGAGTGGAATCTCCCGCAGAACCGGATGGACCGCAAATCCGAAGAGCAGGGTGATGCGAAGGCGGTGCTGACCGAGGATATGTCGAAGGTGATTCACCGGTACATCATCAATGGCGAGCTGGGCGCTTTCGAGGAAACCATCCACAAGGAGCTGGCGGAGGCCTTCAGGCAATCCCAGGCGCGTTTCGTCAAGTTGATTGTTCAATTTTATTTTCTGCTGGATGCTCTGGCTCACTCTGCGGGCGTTGAGCTTGCGGGAAGGGAGCAGCTGTGGATCCGGCCAGACCGTGTGCTGGAATTCGATACGGTGGAGAAGGCGGAGAGCTTTCTTGTCGCATTAGGCAGCAAAATCCACAAGACCCAGGCGGATTCGGAGGATGCGGAGCTCTCCGCCGTGCAGGCGGCCCAGCAGTTCATTCATCAGAATTATATGGTCGAGCTTAATCTGAGCATGCTGGCGGAACGCTTTAATTACAACCGATCTTATTTCTCCGAGCTGTTCAAGTCCAAGGTAGGCATAAGCTTCATCCAGTATGTGACGGAGGTGCGCATGGAGCAGGCTGTCAGGCTGCTGAAGGAGACAACGCTTGGTTTATGGGATATTGCCGAGTTGACCGGGTTCTCCAATGCAAGCTACTTCAGCTCCAAATTCAAGCGGATGTATGGGATTTCTCCTTCGGAGTTCCGGATTGCCAATAGAGGTAAGGATTGAACAACGAAAACCTCGCCGGCCAATTTTTGTCTGGCGGTTTTTTTTCTATGCTAAATGGTTCGCAATCGTTCCAACGGTCAATTAATTCACTATGCCCGGACTCAAATTCACCGGCATCGGGGAATATATATCAACTTGACATGGAGTAAGCTCCATGGGGTAAGATGCAGTTGGGAAAACGAACAAGTTAGCCGGAAGCGTCAATAGGCAAAGGAGGAAGCCGAGTGATGGAGGAGCCTACATTTACAATCGCAGATATTTCCAAACATACGGGTCTCAGTTACGATACGATCCGTTATTATGAGAAAATCGGGCTGCAGCCGCCTGCAAAGCGCAAGGAAAACGGGCAGCGGGAATACGACAAGCGCGATCTTGACCGTTTCATCTTCATTACCCGTCTTAAACGGACTCATATGCCGCTGAAGGAAATTGAACGGTATATGACGATGGCATCCGATCAAAAATACTCAGGCTGCTACAGCGTGCTCTGTGAGCACAAACTCAGAATAGAGTCGGAATTGGCGGAAATGAACGCTACTTTAGAAATCATGAAATACAAAATGGATCACTTTCAAGATATGATGAAGCGTTCAGGATTAAGTGCAGATGTGACTGAAGAGCAGGTTCACCATCGTTGACCGGCAGGAGCCCCGGGCGTAAGCCTTGAGACAGACGGGCCGTGAAGTGAAAATATAGAACAGAGCAAGCAGCCCCGGACAATCCAATTTTCAGGGCTTTTTCTTGCGCTGCGGCAGCAACCTGAAAAAAACGATAGCGATATGCCGAAGAATTAGAATTCAATCCCGAAGCCATAATCCGTATGCTTGAATCATCGGATCGCGCGTTCGATCCATGCTGCGCAAGGAGGAGGCTTTTTTCATGCAAAAAACTCGTAAATCAGCCCTTTGGCGTCAGAACAGGACCGCATATCTATTTTTGCTTCCATGGCTGATCGGCTTCTTCTGTCTCACGCTTGGTCCCATGCTGGGCTCCTTGTTTTTGTCCTTGACCAAGTTCAATCTGCTCACGCCTCCCAAATGGCTGGGATTCGGGAACTATCAGGAAATTTTCACGAAAGACGATTCTTTCTACAACTCCTTATCGCTGACCTTCAAGTATGTGCTCTTCTCGGTGCCGCTCAAGCTGATCTTTGCACTTCTGGTGGCAATGGCGCTCAACAAGGGAATCCGGGCATTGGGCATTTACCGGACTGTCTACTACATTCCTTCGCTGCTTGGCGGCAGTGTGGCCATTGCGATTGTATGGAGACGAATCTTCGAAGGAGACGGGTTGTTCAATCATTTTCTCGGCTGGTTCGGGATTCAGGGACCTTCCTGGATATCCAATCCGGATACGATCATGTACACGATTATTACGCTCTCGGTATGGCAGTTCGGATCGGCGATGGTCATCTTTATGGCCGGCCTGAAGCAGATTCCCGGTGATTTGTACGAAGCGTCCGAGGTGGATGGCGCAGGCAAGACCCGGCAGTTCTTCCAGATCACGCTGCCCATGCTCTCGCCGGTTATTTTCTTTAATCTGGTGATGGGGCTCATCAATTCCTTCCAGGTGTTCACGCCCGGTTATGTGATCGGGGACGGACGGGGAGGTCCGATCGACTCGACGTTATATTACACGCTTTATCTATACCTGAAAGGCTTCTCGTTCTTCGAAATGGGTTATGCTTCGGCACTGGCCTGGATCATGCTGGTCATTATCGGGGCATTCACGGCAATCGTATTCTTGACCTCGAAGTATTGGGTATTTTATGGAGACGATAAGGGAAAATAGGAGGTGATCACATATGGCAATGAAAAAAATATATGGAAGCATGAGCCGGCATGTTCTGATCATTGCGCTGGGACTGATTATGATGTATCCCGTGCTGTGGCTGCTGAGCAGCTCCTTCAAGCCTAATCAGCTGATCTTTTCTGACCCCGGCATCTGGCCCAAGCAGTTCACCCTCGATAATTACATCAACGGCTGGAAAGGTCTGCAGGGGATTTCGTTCGGGCGGTTTTTCGCCAATTCGGCGATCATATCGGTTTTGTCGGTACTGGGCAACGTCGTTACCTGCTCGCTGGCTGCCTTTGCTTTTGGCCGGCTGCACTTCAAGGGCAAGCGTCTCTGGTTCAGTCTGATGCTCGTGACCATTATGCTTCCGTATCATGTTACGCTCGTGCCCCAATATGTTTTGTATAATCAATTTGAATGGATTAATACGTTCTTCCCGCTGATTGTTCCAAAATGGCTGGCAACGGATTCCTTCTTTATCCTGCTCATGATTCAATTCATCCGGGGCATTCCCGCTGAGCTGGATGAGAGCGCGACCATCGACGGCTGCGGTCCGGCACAGATTTATTTCAAAATCATTCTGCCGCTGCTGGTGCCGGCGCTCATCACAACCGCGATCTTCACCTTCATCTGGACATGGGATGACTTCTTCAGCCAGATGATTTATTTGAACCAGGTCAAGCTGTTTACCGTTCAGCTCGGCATCCGCTCCATGTTTGACCCGTCCGGATCATCGGATTGGGGCGCGCTGCTGGCGATGTCGGTGCTCTCCTTAATTCCGATCATGACCATATTCCTGTCGTTCCAGCGCCATTTTGTCGATGGGATCGCGACGACCGGTCTGAAATAAACCCAAATATAATAGATGCCAAGAGCCAACGAAATAGCATGTATTCATTCCGGAACTTGCATTACGATGAAAATGTAAGCGTTAAACAAATGAAGGGGGATAAACAAAATGAAGAAGCAATTATCAGTATTGATGCTTGCGCTGCTGGTGGTCGTGCTGACGGCCTGCTCCGGCGGTACGGGAGGCGGTCCCGACACGGGGAATGCGGGTAACACCGGAAATACAGGAAATGCCGCGAATACAGGTGAGGATAATAAGGCAGACAACGGAGCTGCTGCAGGCAAGCAGGTCGAGCTGCGCATCATGTGGTGGGGCGACCAGAAGCGTGCCGACCGTACCAATGAGGCGCTCCGCAAGTTTGAAGAGAAGAATCCCGGCATCAAGGTTGTCGGCGAATTCTCCCCATCCTCCGGGTACTTCGACAAGCTCAATACCCAGCTCGCATCGGGAACGGCACCGGACGTATTCTTCCTCGGCGGCAATGTCGTGGATTATGCCAACAAGAATGTGCTGCTCGATCTTCAGCCCTATGTCGGCAAGCAGCTGAACCTGGACGACATGGATAAAGCGATGGTGGAGTACGGCACGATTAACGGCAAGCTTATCCATATCTCGGCAGGGGCGAATGCCCGCGGTGTGGTCGTCAATACCGAAATGTTCAAGAAAGCCGGGATGCCGGTTCCAACGGATGATTGGACCTGGGATCAATATATCGCAATCAGCAAAGAGCTGTCGGATAAGCTGGGCAAGGGATATTACGGCACGTATGATTTCACCGTTGACGGCATGGACATCGCTTTGAAGCAAAAAGGCAAGCAGCTGTACGATATGGAAGCCGGCACGCTCGGCTTTGACGAGAAGGATGCCGAAGGCTGGTTCTCTTTCTGGAACAAGGCTCATCAGACAGGCGGCGTTGTGCCGGCGGAGCTTCATGTATCCAATCCTCCGGGCGACACCAGTAAATCCTTGATCGTTACCGGCAAGGTTGCCATGGGGCTGATTCCCTCGAACCAATTTGCGGCTCATCAGAATTTGATCCAGGATCCGCTGACGCTGCTGCAGGTTCCAAAAGGCGACAAGGGCAGAGCGATCGTATTCGAATCCAGCCAGGGGATGTCCGGCTATGCCAAAACCAAGCACCCTGAGGAAGTGGCGAAGCTGATGGATTTCTGGATCAATGATCCTGATGCGGCTGCCATTCTGGGCAATGACCGCGGCGTGCCGGTTACGTCGAAGATGCGCGATCTGCTCTCGAAGGATGCTACGCCGATCGATCAAATCGTGTATGACTATACGAGCAAGGTTTCCGTAACGGCTGCAGAGGAGCAGGTTAAGGTCAGCTATAACCCTCCTGGCTTCACGGAATATTCCAAGCTTGCGGATTCCACTATGCTGGAGATCGGCTTCGGCCGGAAAAAGGTCGAGGAAGCCGTGAATGATTTCTATACCGGCGTCGTCAAAATTTTCAACAGCAACACGGAATAGTAAGAAGATAAGGGCTGCTGCACTGCAGCCTTTTCTTTTTATGAAGACCGGTGAAAAAGCAGGATAAACCAATGAAAGAAATGAGGCGTTTGATTGTGGACAATGAGTTGCTGCTGGAGCGGCTTCGCACAACCAGTCCAGAGGAGCGGGCAGGGGAGCTTGGAAAAGCATCGGATCAGCCGGTAATGGAGGAATGGACCCGCAGCGGCGTGAAATTCGCCGCATCGTCGCAAGGCTTCGAGGAGGTCTATTACTCCGCTCTGCGCAAGCTGATGGACTGTATTGTGCCAACCGGCGGGGCTGATCCCGTTCTGCAAGAGGGCGGCATATATTTGGGCTGCTGGCTGGAGAGCACGGGAACCATCAATGCGGAGCTGTTGTCGCGGTTTATCCCTTCCGTATCGGAATCGACTTATCGGCTGTTCGCCGATTATCAGCTGGAGGACGGCTTGATGCCCTATAAGGTTACGGGCCAAGGCCCGGCCTACAGACAGATTCAGCTAGTGACGCCGCTGGCCAGAAGCGTCTGGAATCATTACCTGCTTCATGGACGCAATAAGCAGTTTCTGGGTAAAATGTTCGGCGCCATGCAGCGCTATGACAAGTGGCTCGCCGTTTACCGGAACACCCGGGGAACCGGCTGCGTGGAGGCTTTCTCGACCTTTGATACCGGGCATGATCTGTCCCCGCGCTTCTGGCATATTCCCGACACGCCGCATCTGGACGATCCGAGGCAGTATAATCCCGATTCGCCGACGCTGCCTCTGTTGGCGCCGGATCTGACGGCCAATGTCTACTGCCAGCGCATGTATCTGGCGCGGATTGCACAGGAACTGGGAGAAACATCCGCTGCGGATTGGATCAGCCAAGCGGAGCAAAGCAAAGCGAGCTTGTTCAAGTATTGCTATGACGAGACGGATGCATTCTTCTATGATCTGGACAATAATGATCAATTTGTCCGTGTGCAGTCGGATGTTCTGCTGCGGGTTCTGGCCTGCGAGATAGGAGACAGGGATCTGTTCGATACCGCTCTGCGGCGATACCTGCTCAATTCAAGCAAATTCTTCGCCAAATACCCGTTCACTTCGATTGCGATGGACGATCCGAGATTTGATCCGTTCTCCAGCTATAACAGCTGGGGCGGCCCGTCCAATTTTCTCAGCCTGATCCGCACGGCGCATGCCTTCGAGCATCATCAGCGTTATGTGGAGCTGACCTGGGTGCTTTACCCGATTCTGGCGGCCATGTCCAATATGAAGCGCTTCTCCCAGGCGCTCAGCCCGTGGACCGGAGAAGAAGGCTTCACCCAGACCTATTCCCCGGCCATTCTGTGCATGCTGGATTATGTGGAGCGGCTTTGCGGCATCCTGCCAAATCCGGACGGAGACATTTGGTTCACTGGACTAGTGCCCTATCCGCTTGACCACGGAGCTGAAGTGGCGAACGAAACGGCCTATTCGCGGACAATCGACGGGGCGGAATTTGAACTGCTCAATGCCCGCAACGGCTGCACGGCTTACCGCAGCGGTGAAGCGTATATCCGTTTTCCATTCGGGATCAGGCTCGTGACGGACCGTGAGGGCAGGCTGAAGGCCATCATCGGAATGAGTGTCAGAACGGTTGAAGGGACGCTCACCTATAGGGGGCGGGATTATTCGATTGCGGTAAGAGGCAACGAGCGGCTTGATTTCACGGACGGCGGATTTGCAAGCGTGTCGGATATCGGCGTCGTTATGCCAACCTACAGATAAGAAAACAGAAGGGAGTGGAGAGCGTGCTAAAGACGGAGGATATTCAAATCCGGGACCCGTTCATTGTGCCGGTTGAATCGGCAGGGACTTATTATATGTATGGCAGCACCGACAAGAATATTTGGGGCAAGGGTACAGGGTTTGACGTTTATGTGAGCCGGGATCTGGAGATGTGGGAGGGGCCGTTTCCGGTCTTCCGCCCGCCGGGCGATTTCTTCGCGGACAATAATTTCTGGGCGCCTGAGGTATACAGCTATCAGGGCCGTTATTATATGTTCGCCACCTTCCGGCGCAGGGATAATCAACTGCTCGGAACGGCGGTTCTTGCCGCCGACAGCATGATGGGACCCTTCCATCCGCATAGCGACGGACCGGTAACGCCAAGCGATTGGAGCTCGCTCGATGGTTCCCTGCACATCGATGAAGAGGGGCAGCCATGGATGGTCTTCTGCCATGAATGGCAGCAGATCACCGACGGACAGGTGTGCGCGGTCCGGCTTAGCGATGATTTGAAGCAGGCGCAGGGTGATCCTGTCCTGCTGTTCAGCGCTTCGGAAGCTCCCTGGACGACACCGCTTGCGTCCGACAAGGTACTGGTGGGCGACAATTATGTGACAGATGGCCCGTACCTGTTCAAAGGCGAAGACGGCAGGCTCATTATGCTGTGGGCGAGCTTTATCCATCGCAGCTACGCGCTCGGGATCGCCGTTTCGGCTTCCGGCAAGGTGACAGGACCATGGATGAACGAACCGGAGCCTCTCTACAGCAATGACGGCGGACACGGCATGCTTTTCCGCACCTTCGAAGGCAAGCTGATGCTG
This sequence comes from Paenibacillus sp. JT31N17, assembly GCF_056269255.1. NCBI lineage: Bacteria > Bacillati > Bacillota > Bacilli > Caryophanales > Paenibacillaceae > Paenibacillus > Paenibacillus sp. JT31N17. The sequence continues at coordinate 57,324 of NZ_JBWDNP010000017.1, read as the reverse complement.
ACGATCCATACCCCGAACAAAACGCCTCTTGAGAGGCCGATTTTCATCGAGGTTGAAGAGAGTAATGGCAAGCTCAGGGTAATAGGCAGCTAGCGTTAAGCACCTTCGGCTCCCCACATCAATAGTGGTTCTGAAGGTGCTCTATTTGTTTTTCGGGATCCCATTGATTGCCTCATTCTTTGGACCCCTTTTTAGGATGGGAAAGACATATCATTCCAGCGTGTGACTTCATCTACTGACAATCGAATCGATGGAATTCCTTCTTTCGCAGCTTTCCCGATCGCAATCAGCAAGACAGAAACGTAACGCTCGCCAATTCCGAAAGCTTCTTTGAATTTATCCAGATCATAACCAGCCATTGGCACAGTATCGTAGCCCCTCGCTTTGGCAGCAAGCATTAATTGCATGGATACGAGGCCTCCGTCAATATAGGCATATTTGCTTTTGAGTTCGTAAGAAAACCCCTCATACATGTTTAATGTATTTCTGACCTTCCTTTCTTTTGCGCTCTCCGTCATATATCCGGCTTGAACCGTACGATCATAAATCGTATCCGTGTATTTAAAGTTCTCCAGATCACCCAGTACGGCAATGACAGCGGCAGCTTCGACAACCTGTTTCTGATTTAAGGCAATCGGAAGCAGCTTCTCTTTCAACGGTTGTGAGTCGATGACCAGAAAACGCCAGGATTGCAAATTAGTACCGGATGGAGCTTGAATGGCTTCTCCTAATAGTTCCTTGATCTCATCCCTTGAAATTTTGATTGTCGGGTCAAAAGTTCGGACGGCACGTCGTTCGCGCATTACCGTAGACAAAGGAATACTTTGCGAAGCAGATGTTGTTGACATTTAAAATTGATGCCTCCCTTTATGCAAGTGATTAATTCTGTAACGTTCACTAAATATATAGGACGCAGAATGAAATGTCAAACATTCATCCAAGCAAAATATTTCCAAGCTCGTTTCAGCCCGCCACTGCGTTCATCATTAATCGCAAATGAGGGACATTAGCCGCAATAAGTCAAGATACATCCGCCAAAGAAAGCAAATAAGGCCAGCCATGGTTACTGGCTGACCTTATTTATTGTAATTGGGCTTCAATGTAATCGTCCCATGCTTGGCATTCGTCCCGTTTAAGATGGCCAAAGACGTAGCGCATTTGCTGTAATTCTCTGCAATTTTTCATGGCTTGCCCCGGCACCGGCCTGAACGGCCATTCCCTGGAATACTGTTGCATAGAAGCTGGCCAGTTCCTCAGCGTCAACTTCGACTGGGATTTCACCATTCTTTTTCGCCTGTTCAAAGCGCTCGCGAAGCGCATTTTCGCCGCCCGCACGGCGAGCGTTTAATTCCTGCCGGACCGCGTCGCCAGTCTCTCCAGAGGAAAGCGCACCCTGTACGGTTAAGCAGCCCAGAGGTGTAGCAGGGTTCGTAGTTGCTTTTGCGGCTCCATACAGCAGACTTTCCACAACCTGGCGTGCTGTCGGCTGTTCGAAAGCTTCACGCATATAAGCTGCCGGGCCTTCGGCATACCGGTCAAGAATTTTAAGAAACAATTCCTCTTTGTTGCCAAAAGCAGCATATAAGCTTGGGGTGTTAATCCCCATAGCTTCTGTCAAATCTGCTACAGACGTTCCTTCATACCCTTTTTGCCAAAACAAATGAAGTGCACAATCCAGAGCAGTTTCGGTATCGAAGGAACGGGGACGTCCTCTTGCCATAGATGTTCCCCTCCGTTTCTTTTTCTTATCGGTATAGTACCAAAAATCATTCCAAGAGTTCATTCTCTATATTGAATGGTTAGGCCACAGGAGTCAAGAATGTATAATTCGTACCCGTTATGCTCAACCTAACTTTTAAATCCTCCCCCTTGTGAGTGGATATATTTCCAGTTTGACAAAACCAAACCTCATGCTATATATTTAGCGAGCACTACAAAATTAGATTGAGGGAGTGGTTATGGATGTCAAACAAACTTACGGGTAAAGTTGCTATCGTTACAGGGGGTACTCGCGGTATTGGAGCAGCAGCAGCTCGGGCGCTGGCTGATCAAGGCGCAGATGTGGCAATCAGCTACGGTAAATCAGCTGAACAAGCTGAAGCTGTTGTACGTGAACTGCAAGCGAAAGGGGTTCGGGCGGCCGCGTTTAAAGCGGATCAAGCTGATCCATCTTCTGCTGAAGAGCTAGTGAAGGCAGTTGTCGAAAGATTCGGCAGACTCGATATCCTTGTCAACAACGCCGGGGTTACCGTATTCGCTCCGATCGATAATCCGGAGAATAATGTGGCGGACTTCGATCGTCAATTGAACATTAACTTCAACAGTCCAGTTGCCGCAATCCGCGCCGCGATTAAAGTGATGGGTGAAGGCGGCCGTATTATCAGCATGGGTTCAGGCGTCGGTACACGTACAGGTTTCTCCGGTCTTGCCGACTACACGGCCACGAAATCCGCAATTGCCGGTTACAGCCGAGGCGCTGCCCGCGACTTGGCAGCGAAAGGCATTACAATAAATATTCTGCAGGCCGGTTTTGTCGATACGGAGATGAATCCTGCCGACGGCCCGTTTGCTTCCCATTTCAATGCGACTACAGCTCTTGGCCGTTTTGCACGGCCGGAAGAAATCGCGGCCGGCATTGTATTCCTGGCTAGCCCGGAAGCTTCTTACGTTACGGGTACGGTATTGAACATCGATGGCGGTTACGGAGCGTAATCTGCAGGAAATGCCAGTCTATTAATCACAACAAAGCCAACCGGTTAACACCCGGGTGGCTTTGTTATGTTTATCCAAAATTCAATTGTCTATTCATGAAAAGTTTAAGCAGAAGTCATTTCAGGCTGCCAATGCGCCTGATCAAAAGACGCGTTTGTCCTTTGCGGCTATCATAAGACGTTTCCGCATGAGCTGCCCGATTTTTTTCACCGGACATTTAGCATGTGAATGATTAACCTTATTTAAGACCTTTATCCGCCAGAAACGTTTCCCACTGTTTATCGGTTTCCTGATCGATTTTTTCCTGGCCCGATGCTTTCAGCTTATTGATATATTCCGGCACTTCCTTGGCCGGGTCGACCGCTCCGGTTTCGATGGCGACCTGGTATTCGTTATTGACCGCGACCGTATTGGCAACCTCTGATTTGATGGCATCTTCATTGCGGGAGAATCCGTAGGAGGCAGGCACCAGCGCGCTTTCGTTCAGAGCGATTGTTTTCTCCCACACGTCCGGAGCCTGGGGCGCTTTAAGGTAAGCGTTGAATTGATTGCCGAACACCCAATCGACATTGGGCGCATAGCCGGAGTCCTTAATCGGCTCAATGTAAGCATCGTCCTTCTTGGTATAGTGCGTGCCCTCGATACCGTTGCAGATCAGATTATAGAGATATTTATCGGTATTAAGCAAATTGATCAGCATCAAGGCGCGTTCCGGATTTTTGGAGGTTTTGCTGACAATATGCATGGCGCTGGCCACTCCCGTAAAGTAGGATTCGGAGAGCGGGACGCGGATGACCTCATTGCCGCCGTTATTGTTCATCTCATCGACTTCCCCGCCGGGCTTCGTCACGAAATCGAGAACAGCCGCAACATTGCCTTTTTTCTTCAAATCATTGATATTCCCGAGAATCGGGGCATCCTCGTTGATGTAGCCGGCCTGGTACCAGGCGTGCATGGTCGCATAGAAATCTTTCTTGTCCTCAATGGATTGCAGCGTCGGAATTGCTTTATAGGTCGCATCGTCTTTTGCGTACATGACTCCCAGACCATCGCTGAACACAACATTGGGATCCACGTACAGGCCCCATGAGTTTTGAGCCATGCCCATCGGGATGACATCCGGCTCATTTTCCTTCACGGCCTTGAAGAAGGGCTCGAAATCCTTGTAGGAATGAATGGTGTTTACATCAAGGTCCAGATATTTATCGGCGTAATGCTTCTGGATGACGAGACTTTTTTGCTTAGCGGCAATTTGGTAGATGGGAAATCCATATACCTTGCCGTCATTCGCCTTCAGATCCGGCCAGAATTTATCCGGGATGTTGGCGCGGGCTTCCGGTGCATATTTGGAGATCATGTCATCGGTCAGCTCCAGGAAGGCACCTTTATCAATATTCGGCTGGTAATTCAGGAGCCAGCCTCTTGCGCTCCAGGCAATATCGAATTCTTCGCCCGCTGCCATGATGGCGTTGAGCTTGGGCTCGTATTCGTCAAAAGTGAGCGGTTTCAACTCGACGGTCGCGTTGATTTTCTCTTTGAGATATTTGTTGATTTCATCGTTGACCAGCTTCTGGTCCTTGCCCGGGGCGCTGGATACCGGATAGTAGAAGGTCAGCTTGGCTTCATCAAGCGCAGGGGCCGCGGGTTCTTCATCCTTCTCCGCTGTCGTGCCCGCGTTATTGGGAGTATTGGCGCTGTTCTTTGGCGTATCCGGCGTATTGGCACCATTTGTCCCGCCGGAATTGTTGTTATTTCCGCATGCGGCCAGAACGGTGAAGCATAGAAGCAATGCGACGAGCTGCGCAGTCATTGATCTTTTTTTATTTTTCATGTATTAACCCTCCATTTGTTATCGTTCGCCTATAGGAAAGAGTGCTTTTTCCCGCTTTCTCTATAGCTCCGGGGGGAGCGTTTCTCCTTGGAGCATAGCAGAAAGCAACCGCTTGCTGCTACAGAAATATTACCTGCCATTGCTTGCCCCGATCACCCCCTTCAAGTACCGGATTCACCGCGCCGACAGCGGTATTGTCCTTATCTCGCGCCGCTTGCAGCTCCCGGCGTGCGGTGTGGCGCTGCTGACGACTGTACGAGCCACATTCGGCATTCTGTGTCCTAACCCTTAAGCGAACCGACCGCAATTCCTTTCACAAAATACTTCTGGAAGAACGGGAAGATTACCAGCATCGGCCCGCCTGCGAGAATCGCCATCGCCATCCTCACGGACAAGGTCGGGAAGTTGGCATACTGCAGCTTGCTGGCCGCCTCCGCGAGCGGGGAATTTGCCAGAAACTCGATCTGCGACAGGATGCGGACGAGCAGCAGCTGCAGCGGGATATACGTATCGTTGTCGATGAACAGCAGGGCGTAATACCAGTCATTCCAATAAGCAAAAGCAATGAATAGGCCCAGGGTGGCAAGCGCCGGCGTCGACAGCGGAAGGATGATCCGGAAGAAAATCCGGTATTCGCCGGCGCCGTCCACCTTGGCCGATTCGATGATCTCCTTGGAGATCTTATCCAGGAAGCCCTTCATAATGAGAATGTTGAAGGGATTCAGCAGCAGGGGAATAATCAGGGAACCCAGTGTATTCTTGAGATGGAGATACTGGGTAATCAGGATGTAGTACGGAATGAGTCCGCCGCTGAATAGCATGGTGAAGAAGATGTAGAAGGTCATCGGACGGTTGTAGCGGAAATCGCGGCGTGACATGGGATAGGCGGTCATGGCGGTCATCAGGAGCGATAATACCGTACCCACAACGGTTACCAGAATGGTCACGCCGTAGCCCTTGATCAGAACCTCCGGCTGCTCGAAGGAAATCCGGAAGGCTTCCAGGCTGAGCTGCCTGGGAATAAATTGATAGCCATGCTGGATAAGGCTTTGCTCGGAGGTGATCGATACGGCCACGACCAGAGCGAACGGCACCGCAATGAGGAAGCAGACCACGATGAAAAAGCTGTTGATGACGACGTTGGGCAGGTTAATGGTTTTTGAATTTGTCATATCGGTCGATGCTCCTTCTAAAACAACGCATTGTCTTTATCGATGCGGCGGACAAAATAATTGGCGGTTACGACCGTAATAAGTCCCACCACCGATTGCAGGAAGCCGACGGCCGCCCCGGAGTTGATATCCCCCAGCTTGGTGAGCGCCCGGTAGACATAGGTGTCAATGACATCCGTGGTCGGAAAATTGGGTCCGGCGTTATTGGGCACGAAATAATGCAATCCGAAGTCGCCCCGGAAAATATTGCCCAGCCCCAAAATAAACAAAATAATAATGAGCGGCTTCAGCAGCGGCAGCGTAATGCGCAGCATCATCTGAACGCGGGATGCGCCATCCAGCCGGGCAGCCTCGTAATAGTCGGTGTTGATGCCGGTAATGCCCGCATAATACACCAGTGTCGAGAAGCCGACGCCCTTCCAGACGGCGACCAGCGGCAGGATGAAGATCCACGGCGTGGTTTCAAGGTACCAGTTATGCGTGGACAGTCCCAGGGATTCGAGTACCGTATTGAGGTAGCCATTCTTCGAATCCAGGAAGGCGTTGGCGATATAGCCCACCAGAACCATGGAGATGAAGAAGGGCAGGAACATCGTCGTCTGGTAAATCTTGATCATCCGCCCCGACAATTCATTAAGCAGCAGGGCGAAAAGGAGGGCGACCACCGTTCCCAGTATGATGTATGAAATGTTGTAGAGCAGAGTATTGCGGATAATCCTCCAGGCGTCCTGGGCTTTGAAGAGAAATTCGAAGTTTTTGAGCCCCACCCATTTGCTGCCGAATATCCCCTGGTCATACCTGTAAAATTTGAAGGCCAGAATCAGTCCGATCATGGGAATGTAAGCAATGACGAATTTGAACAAAATGCCAGGCAGCGCCAGCAGCAGGAGCTCCCGGTTCTTCTTCAGATGCTTCCACTCGTTTGTGAACCATCGCCATCTGGCGGGCGGCGTCTTCTCCATCGTAAATCTCCTCCATCTGTCGTTTAAGCTGTCGCTCATGCCGTTCATGCTCCCATCATGGCATGGCCGGGTATGGCGGATATATAATAAGATCTTCGAAAAGCTATACGGCGGCAGTGTACAATATTCGAATTCATGGATTTTCCTTGAAAATCAAGCTTTGGCCGAACTGCGGGTGCTCCGCGACCGGCAGTCCCCCTGAATAAATAAAGCCCTCTGCCTGCTGGAAGCGCAGGACAAGAGGGCGTTGGATTTAGGATAGTGAATCAGGAGATTGATTTTTTCATCCGGTATTCTTTGGGGGTACTGCCAAACTTCCCTTTGAACAAACGGAAGAAGTAGCTCTGGTTGGCGTAGCCGCATTTCTCCATCACTTCCGCGATTGTAAAGCTGTCGTTCTGCAGCAGTATCTGGGCATGCCGCAGCCGCACCTCATTCATGTATTCCGTGATGGATATTTTGAAGCTGTCCTTGAACAGCTTGCCGATATAGGCTGAGGTCAGCTTGACCGTGGAGGCGATGGACTGCTGGCTCAAATTGATATCGGCGTATTTCTGCTCGATTAATTCCTTGATGGTCTCAAGCACCATCTCATTTCGTTCCATATTAGAGGGCTTTTGGCCCTCGCATATTTTGGCGCATATGGACAGGAGGGAGATGTACATTTCCTCCAGTGTTTCACTCTCCTGCGGAATTTGTTGAATATAGTCCATATCCACATGAATCGCGGCAACGCGATTATTCATAATATCCGTAGTCGCATTCTTGATAATCCAGCCGAGATTGGACACAGCCCGGAGCATATCGTCATACGGGAAGGCCGCAATCAGAGAGAAGGCCTTCTCCAGCTCGTTGCCGACCGCGGTCATCTGTCCTTTCTTCAAGGCTTCGGACAGCTTCTTCTCGATCGTATCCGGCAGCGACCTCTGCGTTCCGGCAAGATTCTCGCGGACATCCCCGGAGGTGATGATGGAGCCGCTCCCCTTTACAATGCTGTATGAACTCAGCTGCAGCGCCTGGTTGTAAGCCGCCGAGATAAATGGGAACTGCGAGATAACTTCACTGATCCCGCAGGATAAGGAGAGATTATAGTACTGCTTGATCGTCTGCTGAATATCGCGGAGCAGCGGCGTGACGCGCTCGAAGATGGCTACAATCTCACTTTCGCTTCTGGACACGATCAGGACTACATGATCTCCCCGCACCTCCACGGCTTCGCAAGGATAAACCCCGGACATGATTTCCTGCGCAATGTTGACCATGGCGAAGCTGTAAAGCTTCTTGGATTCCCCTTTTGTATTCCGGTCATAAGCGGCGTACCGGTCAATTCTCAGCACGCAGACGAGGAGCTCATCCTTCAACGAGATATTCAGCTCATGCTTCTCGATCAGATGCTGCATATCGTTATGGGAGAACATCTGGGAGTCGGTCAGAAATTTGCGGATATAATATTTGCTCACAATCTGCTCGGAGCTGATCTCCTGAAGCTTCTCGGAAAGACGCAAATAATGGTCGCTCATCAAGTGGAATTCATCCCGGGAGCGGTGCTTGGACTGCCGCCCGGACGTGGTGTGAAGATGAATCCGCTGGAGCATATTCTCGATAGGATGATACAGCTTATAGGACAGCCAAATTGACAAGCCAATGGACAGGAGGAGAAAAATTCCGGCTATGACCAGCGATTTGACCCGGGTGCTCGTGACCTCCTCCATCAATTTGCCGTATGACTGCACATAGAGAATGGTCCAGCCGCGGATGCTGTCATCCAGATAGGTAACCATGCTCTTGCTCCCGCCGATATCTCCGATAACGAAACCGGACGATTGCCTGGAGATTTCCATGTCCCGGCTGAGCAGCTGTCCGATTTGCGTCTGATTCTCACCGGGGGAGGAGGTTTCGTTATGATTCGACGAATACAAGCGGCCATCCTGAGCCTTGATATAAATCTGGCCCTGCTCGCGGCTGCTCACGATGCTCATTTTCTTCAGACTATCGAATACCCAGTCGGATTTGATAAACAGGATAATCGCGGACTGGGAGCTTGCGAAGGGCTTCAGGGAATCGGTCACTATGAAGGCGAAGGTATCGATCTGGCCGTTCTCCGTCTCGAGGCTCATGGGAATCAACCGGGAGGTCGGGAGCGTATGGCTGGTATCGAGCAGCCAATTGCGGATTTTGGCTTTCATGATCCCGCCATCCAGCAGGAAGGTGCTTGTCGTGCCGTACAGCTCCGATTGCGAGTGGTTATAGACGACCATGGAATGCAGGAAGGAGGAGCTCTCCAGAATATTGGTCATCTGCCGGTAGCTGCGGATCATGTCCATCTTGGGCAGGCCATCGTTGAACATGAGGGAGATCAGCAGATTGTCGCGGTAAACAAAATTGGACAGATGGGTAATGATCTCATTCATATACGATAAATTATATTGGATTTGCGAGAGCACCTTCAGATTGGACTCCTCCTGGATGTTCTTCACCGATCGCTCCAGGATATACGTATTGGTCACGGACAGGGCCGTCAGTACGATCACCATCGAGATCATAATGGAGAACATGACCCGCTGAAGGTATTTTTTGGATCTGTAAAATTCAAATATCTTCATTAATTATCAGCCCCCTTACCGTACGAAATATATTGTAACCGCTTTCCAGCCGACTGTCATCGGAAGGATCAACAATATCGCGGGAAGACGGAAAATATGCAGGGATTCGAATATTGTACATGGGAATTGTACATCTTTTCGAAGATCGTATTCTATGATTGAACCGCTAAAACATGTCATGATGGCAGCAGCATGCATATATTCGGACGGTTGATGATAACGTGGAGCATGAGGGAGTCTGACTGGCAGCCAGGCGGCTTGCGGTGAAACCCGTTATGCAGTCCGCGTAAGGGAGAGGGGAGCAGCGATGACTGACGGAGCTAACGAGTTATATGTATCCGTACTTCATGGAGACGACGGCAATGCCGGCACGAAGGATAAGCCATTCCACAGCATTGAACGGGCCCGCGACGAGCTTCGTTCAAGAGCACAGGCTGGCAGCATAACGGGAAATGCCGTCGTGTGGATCGGCGGAGGCGATTACGAGCTTATACGCCCTCTTCATATTGATGAGCGGGATTCCGGCAGCGGCGGCAGCACCATTACTTACCGCAATGTTATTGGAGAGCATCCGGTTCTGGTCGGGGGCCGGATTTTAGCGGAAGGGTGGTCACGCTACAGGGAAGGAATCTACCGCATCCATCTGGGAACCGGACATTCCTTTCATACCTTGTTCGAGAACGGAGTCCGATCGCATAAGGCCCGAAGTCCCAAAACCGGCTATTATGCTGCAGCAGGCAATGGCAGGGGCAAGGGTGGAGGCGATTTCTCGTTTCACCCGGAGGATCTGCCTGAACGGATCGATTGCAGCAGCGCGCAGGTGCATATCTGGCCGGGAGAAGGGGAATGGAACTGGTTCACGGAGACGAAGTCCGTGGCGGCGGTGGACTGGGATGATGCCGTTATTTCACTGAAGGAGCCGGCGCCCTGGGGGATCGACCGCGGCTCCCGCTACCTGCTCCAGGGTGCGCTTGAGCTGCTGACCGAGCCGGGCGAATTCCACTTCGATGAACAGGCGGGGGAGCTATATTATTATCCCAGGAAGCTGCCGATTGAAGATCAGCGGATTGTTGTTCCATCGGTGAAGCGGGTCCTGGAGATTAAGGGAAGCTCCTGTCAAGCCCCTGCAAGGAACCTGATATTCGAAGGCTTGACGATTGAAGGGTCGGATTTTACGGATGAGTATCGTATGCCCCATAACAATTGCGAGCATCCGGAAGCGAGGGAAGGGCTTGTTTATATGGAAAATGCCGAGCATATCGCCGTTCTCGGCTGCCGTCTGCGGCATTCCGGCTTCAGCGGGGTTATGCTGAACGGAAGCTGCCGGAACAACCGCATCGAGGGGAATCTGATCGGGCATATCGGACATAATGGCATTTATCTGATTGGAGCCGAGCCGGGCGGCGGGCCGTTCAAGAATGCCGGAGAGTCGTACACGAACAAGCTTAACAGCATCCGGAACAACTGGATACGCAGCTGCGGAGAACTGGTCGGACACGGCTCGGGCATCCAGCTGTACCAGAGCGGAGACAACATTATTGTCCATAACCGCATCCATGACATGCCCCGCTACGGCATATCGGTCAAAGGGCTCCGTTATCAATTGATGGAGGGCAGTTACTACAACGAGGCAGTTACGTGGGACAATCATTGGGATTTCCTCCATGCCCGGAATAATCTCATTGCCTGGAACGACATCTCGGATGTGATGAAGGACAGCCAGGATGGCGGCATGCTCGAGTCATGGGGGGCCGGCAGAGGCAACCGGATAATCGGGAATCGGTTCCACCACAGCGGGATTTATTTTTCGTTCGGATTTTGCATCTATCTGGACGACGCCTCGGATGATTATTTGATCGCTCATAATGTCATACATGATCTCTTCAGCGCGGGCAGCGGCGTGCTGTGGTTTGTGATATTCGCCAAAGGCATCGGCAGCCGCATCGAGAATAACCTGCTTGTCCGCAACGATGCCAGGGCGGCGTTCGGCACTCAGGAGATGGCGGGGGAAGCGAACCGGGATATTGCCATAGTGCGCAACATCGCCTGTGATTCCGGGGAGCAGCTGTATCATTTTGTGAATTGGGACGACAGCCGCCTGCTGGAGGCGGATTATAATATCTTTTACAGGGGCGGTCAGGAGCCGACAGTTACGGGGATCTACGGCGACGACAAGATGGGCCGTTCACCGGTGCCCTGGGAGGCATGGCGGAAGGTGATGGGAGGCAAATTCGATGCCCATACGTTGGAAGCCGATCCTCAGCTGCTTGAAAGCGAAGACGGAATGGAATTCCGATTGTCTGCGGATTCGCCGGCCTATGCTCTGGGCTGGGAGACGATAGATATAACCCGTATCGGGCTCACGGATGAATTTCCATTCGAGGAGAAATAGCGGAGTCGTGGCGAATGACAGCATTCTCCGCATGCGGGCAGCTAAAAAAGATGAAAAACCTGAACCACCTGAAAACAGGTGGTTTTTAAAATGCAATTTAGTGTAAAGGAGACTTTACATTAGGTAAAGTTTGTTTTACAATAGGTAAAGCAAACTTAACTCGAAGAAAGGAGATGAGACTGGAAATGGGGGAACAAAGCCGGCAATTAACCAACCGGATTGCCGTTTTAAGATCCGAACGCAAAATGACCCAAAAAGATTTAGCTGAAAAGGCAGGGGTAAGCAGGCAGACCATCATATCGATTGAGAATAAAAAATATACCCCGTCCTTGACATTGGCTTTTGAAATCGCAAATGCGCTTGAGGCGGAAATAACCGATGTGTTCCAATATGCAAACTATAATGGAGGAGATTCATGATGGATACAATAATAACGCTGACCAACGGTTTGGCTGGAATTGCTTTTTTTGTATTTGTAGGGCTTATTATTTTAGTTGCCAGAGAGGGAAAGGATGAGCGTGCAGCACTTTTAGGATATAAGCTTTACAGCTTCTTATTTGTTTTCCTGCTTGGCGGTCTGTCCCTCATCATTTTGTATACAGGCTGGAGAACGTTGGATTATGAGATGCTGCGGGTTTGCATGACAACGTTAATGTCTTTAACGATCGTTGTTGGTTTTGTTTATTGGCTGATACTCCGCAGAAAATATTAACGGGACAGGAGAACGCAATAATTTTACTGCCGGGAGCATATAGCTTTAGCAGCTATCCGCCAATATAAAAGCTGAAGGGCTGCCACTTGGCAGCCCTCCGCGATTTGTCAGCAGCGCTTGCAGGCGCCAAACAACATCAGTATTTAAAATCTTCCTTTAACAGCCCCATGATAACGGTATCGTAGTATTTCCCATCAATATAGGCATCATTACGCAAACGCCCCTCGACAACAAAACCGCATTTTTCATAGGAGCGGATTGCACGCATATTTCCACTCCACGTATCGAGCTGCACACGATTGAGATTCATGGTCTGGAACAAATAGCGGATGAGCGCCTTCAAGGCATCCGATCCGTAGCCGTTGTTCCAATATTCTTTATCGCCTATTCCGATACCTATCGTACAGCGCCGGGAGATAATGTTCAATTCCCTGTAAACAATCAAGCCGATATGCTTCGGATGCTCCCCGCGTGTATAGATGCTGAATTTCCCCTCTTCGCGCTTGTCCAGATTTAGTATTGCTTTCTCATAAGAGCTTTCCAATTGCTCGGAGGGAATATGGCTAAAGCGAAACAGGCTGGTTCCTGACTCTAATTTCGCGGTTTCCTCGTCGTTGCGCCATTCGTATGTTCGTTTAAAGTCTTCCAGCGACACAGGTCGCAATTCAACTTTCGTTCCCGTAATCAAAGGGTGGGACACCGTCCTTCTATCTGTTTTGTTGAGTATTATAGCTTCATGCAATGCCGCCAGTCAATTTGAGCCAGTCCATAATCCGGTATTGGGAGATGCGTGGATAAAAATTCCTTTATCTCCGGATGATAACAGGAATTAACAAAATAAAAGCGAATGTATATTCGTATATTTACTGGTTATGACGATTAGGGCGATAAGCCATATTTTGACGGGCAGGGGGGCGGGAAATGAGAAAACCGGAATGGGTGCGCAGGGACGGGTTTCATTTGGTCGGGATTGAACGTTATACGAGTGCAGGTCCACAAGCGATTCGCTTGGCATGGGATGAATTCCTCGAACGGATAGGGGAAATTCGGCATGCCGCCGAGCCGCTGGTCTTGTACGGGTATGAAGATTATACAAGAGACTTCAAGATGATTCCGGAGTCGTTTCCGCAATATTATTATTTGGCGGGGCTGGAGGTGGGGAGGGCCGAAGATATTCCCGAAGGTATGGCAAGCAGGTACGTGCCTCCCGCGACGTATGCGCTGTTCCGTCACGAAGGTCCGCTTTCGGAGGTGGCAGGCGTGTTTCATTATATTTACCAGGAATGGCTGCCATCGTCCGGATTTGAAATGGATCCACGGGTGATGGGCGATTTCGAGCGTTACCCGATTCCTGTGACGGATCGGGAACAGGCGGTCGTGGACATTCATATTCCCGTCATTCCGGCTTCCTCGGAGGATAGCCGGCGGGTCGAGATCGTCGAGCAGCCGGAGCTGAGAGCGGCGGTCATTCGCTCGGAGTGTAGCGGGCACGGTGCGCGCCTGGCATGGGCAAAGCTCCGGGAGCTACTCGGGGATCATCCCGCATTGGAAGAAGCCGGGGAAGGAATCGTGTTCATACCCGAGTGGCAGCTGGCAACAGGAGTCCGGGAATTGTGGACGGGCGTAAAGGTCGATTCGTTCGACGGACTGCCCGGCAGCCTGGAGAGATTGGAGCTGCCGGCCCGCTTGTATGCGCGGATTGCCGTGAAGGGCGGGCGCAGCGATATGGATGACGCATACAGCCATTTGAACGATTGGTTCAACGTATCCGGCTATAAGCGGGATACGGCAGAGGGTATTTACGGCTTCGAGGCAAACCGTCTTGCGCCTGTCAATCCGTTCGACATTCCGGCCGATTCCATCCAATGGTTCGATTACGATATCTATGCGCCGATCGCAAGCCCGGGCATCGACGCGCTGCAGGATCCAGGGCGTCGAGAAGGTTGAAATTGAGGCGGCAGCCTCCTCACGCTTTTGCCGATAGGAGACCTTTTGGACTTGGACAATTACTCGGATGCGGCATCGTTCTGCTTAATCATGTACAATGGAAGATCGATGGAAGGCTGCCGCAAGGGGACGTCATGCATCACAATCTAATGGTTGAAGGGACAGGTTTGCAGTTTATGACTCAAGATGTGGAAGAGAACTGGGCAGCAGAAATCGCGGATCATCTTAAGAACCAGTTTGGACTATCGGTGAGGGAAGCGGCGCCGATCGATAAGGGCTGGCTCAACGTCAAGTGGAAGATGATGACGGACCAAGGACCGGTATTTGTCAAGTATTATCATCCGGAGCGCTACAAGCTGCATGCGCGTCCCGAGAGAAGAAGCGCAATCGAGAAGACGCTCCAGCTGCAGAACGGGCTGAGCGCCACCGGAATACCATGTCCAGGGGTTTACCTTTTCAACGGGCAGTTCATACAGGAAACGCCTTCGGGCTTGTTTTATACGGTACTGGATTGGGTGGACGGGTACACGGCTCAAGCCGGGTGCCTGAATGCCGCTCAAATGTTTGAATTAGGCGCGGCGGCCGGGCGAATGCATAAGTGGCTGCGGTCCGTACCGCCGTTGGACAAGCCTGCCTGGAAGCCGGACAAGGACGCCTATCAAAGAGAATGGCAGGACAACTGGGAAAAGGCGCTGGCGGCGGAAGATAAGATTGTGATGGAGTGGCTCAGGCGGTCACAGGCCATTGTATGGTCAATGGATTTTCGTATGTTTGAATCAAGCACGACGGGATGGCTGCATTGGGATTTGTGGGTGGATAACATGGTGCTGAATGAGCAGGGATTGGCCGGCATTGTCGATTTTGACCGCATGTCGATGGCGTACCAGGAAATCGATGTGGCCCGTGCAGTCCTGTCGGGGGCTTTGCTGGACGGCCGGATGCGGATGGAGGCAGCCCGGGCGTTTATGGACGGGTACCGTGAACAACTGGAAGTGCCGCAAGGCACGCTCACCCGGGGGATGCGCATGCTTTACCTGATCGAATCCCTCTGGTGGCTCCGTACGGAGGTTCGCGCGGAAAGCGAGCTGCGCGGGCTGCTTGGCCGGTTTATCGATGAAATACATTGGATCGAGAATAATTGGACATCGCTTTCGGAGCAATTGGATACGGTGTGAATAATGACAAAGTTTTTTATTAATCAAATCAGTCCCAGGAAGGAGGAAAACGGGCTGGAGAAACGTATAATTAGGGATGGGGAAAAAGTGAGCTGTAAATAACCATATGTGGAAAAATTCACAAGATCCCTGGATGAGTTTCCAATACATTTTAGGATATGAATGAAAGAGGAGGTTAATAAGTTTGGATACACAACAGAAAAGCGCTGCCGCGCCGAGTCTTCTCGGCAATCGTTTCCTGCAGACGATTCTATTATCCAATGTGCTGCTGCAGCTCGGCATTTGGGTGCGTAATTTCGCGATTCTCCTGTACGTTGCGGATAGAACGAACAACGATCCGTACGCGATATCGCTGATCAGCATAGCGGAGTTCGCGCCTATTTTCGTATTTTCGTTCATCGGAGGCACGTTCGCCGACCGCTGGAAGCCGAAGCTGACCATGATCTGGTGCGACACGTTGTCCGCGGTATCGGTGTTCGTCGTGCTGCTGACCATTCATTTCGGATCCTGGCAGTCCGTTTACCTGGTCGCATTTATCTCGGCCATTCTCTCGCAGTTCTCGCAGCCTTCAGGCATGCGGCTGTTCAAGCAGCATGTGCCGGAAGAGCAGCTGCAGCAAGGGATGGCATTGTTCCAGTCGCTGATGGCAATCTTCATGGTGCTTGGGCCGATGATTGGTACCTTTACTTACAGTACGTTTGGACTGGAAACGTCAATAGCGGTTATGGGCGTGGTCTTTTTGCTTTCCGCTCTCGTCCTGTTCCGCCTGCCCCAGGATAAGTCGGAGCCGCGGGCAGTGGCCGTAAAAGGTCAGTTCCGCAAAGAATTCGTCGAGGGCTTCCGTTATGTCTGGCAGAGTCAGGTGCTTCGGATGCTCGGACTGGCGTTCGTTCTGGCCGGTCTCGCCGTGGGCATTGCCCAGGCGCTCAATCTGTTCATCGTCACGGAGCGGCTCGGCAGGGATGAGGAATTTCTGCAATACCTGCTGATGGTCAATGGTGTCGCCATGCTGATCGGCGGCGGGATCGTAGCTGTCTTCGCGAAGCGTGTCGCACCGCAGCTCCTGCTTGCCATCGGGATGCTGGTTGGCGCCGTCTGCACGGTCGTTGTCGGGTATTCGACGAGCGTGCCAATCACGCTTGCCGTGCAGTTTCTGAACGGGCTCGTATTCCCATGCATTCATATCGGGATCAGCACGATGATCCTGAAATGGTCGCACGCCTCCATTGTCGGCAGGGTGAACGGGGTGCTGAATCCTATGTTCGTCGGCATGATGGTCGTCTCCATGTCATTTGCCGGCGTGTTGAAGGATGCGTTCTCGCTGGTATCGATCTATACCGGCTCAGGACTGCTGTTCCTTCTCGGCGCATTGGTCATGATGCCGATCATGAACCAGAAAGCACCGGAGCACGCGCAGGCGGGCCCGCCGGTCAAAGCCGAAATGGACATGGGAGCCGGTTGAGCAGTATATGGTGCATGTATGGAATGGAGGGGCTGCTTCGGAGCAGCTCCTCTTTTTTTATGTTCTGTTAAGGTTGCTTTAAGTTAGGGGTTGGATAATAAAGGAAAAGCAATCGGAGGACTTTATGACAATCCGCTTGAGGTTGACTTTATTATATTCATGCATCCTGGCTTCCACTTTGCTCCTGTTTGGCGTTGCTTTATACAGCTTCTTGCAGCTCTATATCTTTAACGATCTGAAGTCGTCGCTTAAGGCTCAAACCAATGCTTTTCAGGAAAATGTGAAATATATGGTGGAGGTTGACCCTTCAGGCTGGGACCTATCCATCCGATTGGACAAATTCGATACAGTACAGACAGGTATGTATATCCAGGCGGTCAATCTGATCAATGGCGCTCAAGAAAGGTCAATAAACCTGGGAACGGTCGAGCTGCCCTTTTCCCATAAGACGCTTGACGAGAAGAAGCAGGGCTATTATGTCACTACAAAAGTCCAGCATTCGCTCTTCCTTATATATAATGATCCATTGATGCTTGACGATCACGTAGTTGGGGTCATACAGTCGGCCTATAATATAGGCGTTATAAGCAAATTTTTATCGATTTTGCGGTTTCTTCTCGTTTCCCTCTCGCTCCTGGTTGTAATCCTGGCTTCGTACATCGGGTGGCTGTCAGCCAGGCGGTCCCTGAAACCCATCTACACTTTAATAGAAGAGACGCAGCAAATCCAAAGCAGCGAAGATTTGGGCAAAAGAGTGCAATTTCAGAACGCCGCAGATGAGGTCAGTCTGTTAAGCAAAACGATTAACGGAATGCTTGAACGCATTCAGACGAATTACGCCGAATTGGACAGATTATATGTGAATCAGCGCCGCTTTGTGGCAGATGCCTCCCATGAATTGAGAACTCCGCTCACGACGATTAGCGGAAATGCCGAGTTTCTTCAGAAAATATGGACGGCTTGCAATGGAACGCCAAACCGCCTGACGGACAAAAATGAGATGGAGCTGTCTGTGGAGGCGCTTAATGACATCGTAGATGAAGCCAACCGGATGAGGAGATTGGTTAATGATCTTCTGCTCCTTGCAAGAGCGGATGCGGGGCAGCAAATACAAAAAAACAGCTTTGAAGTCAAGCCAATTGTAGAAGCCGTCGTAAGAAAAGCGCAATTAATCCCCAAATCGGTTCATTTCAGGGTAGAAAACCTGGAGGTGCCGGAGGGTCTTTATCTTGCAGGCGATAAGGATTATCTTCAACAATTGCTGTTCCTGTTTCTTGACAATGCATTCAAATTCACCCTGAAAGGCTGGGTTGAGCTCCAATCCTCCGCGACAGCGGACCATATTGTCTTCACGATCAGCGATAGCGGCATCGGCATGGCAGCTCACGAGATTCCCCATGTATTCGAACGGTTTTATCGTGCCGATACCTCAAGAGGGGTTACGCCCGGTACGGGTCTTGGATTATCCATAGCCAAATGGATTCTCGATGAGCACGAAGGCAGCGTCGAGGTGCTGAGCAATCCCGGCAAAGGCACCTCCTTCGTTATCCGTCTGCCGATTCTCCAAGGGCAGGCGGATTAAAATAAAGCAAGGCCGCGGCGTTATGTCGCGGCCTTGCTTTTATTGGCGGCAGCATCGGCATCGGCGCTGCCGGGGATAACCGGCTTGAAGGAGAATGTTCGGTTCCTGACCAGTACGGCAATGACCAGCATGCAGGTGCCATTGATTAGAAAAACGGCAGGAATGGAGATCAAATTGGCTAATAATCCGCCGGTCACCGGACCTAGCATCAACCCCATCTGGGTAGCCGATTGATTCAGGCTGAAGGCGCGGCCGCGAAAGCCGGAATCCGTCGCACGGACGATGGATGCGCTGATCGCCGGGTAGACGGCGGCGAAAAAGAAGCCGTAGACGAAGCGTAAAACCCCGAAGCTGACCAGGTCATGAAACGCGATTTGCAGCAAATTGCCGATGCCTCCACCCGCCAATCCGATGAGGAGAACCTTCCCGTAGCCGATCCTTCCCCCGATTTTGCCCCATATCGGAGCGGCGATTAACGTCGCGATACCGACCGATGAGAAAATAATGCCTGAGCTGAGCGTGGCCGACCCTTCGGAGGCCCCCAGCTTCAGCACATACGCCGTCAACAGCGGCTCGATGATCATCACGGACGTGGAGACAGCCAGCGTGATGCCCAAAAGGACCATCAGTCCGCGGTTCGACGCGCCTTCCTTCAAGTCTGCGGATATTTTCCGCCGCGTGGTGGACGGCGTTATTTTAACCTCCTTCACCCAGATGATCGCGATGAAGAAGGCAATGAAGACAAGCCCGGACGAGACAATGAAAGCTTCGCGATTGCCGATCCACTGGCTGACCAGACCGCCGGCAAGAGGACCGATAATGCCTCCCGCAGCGGTAGAGGTGGACAAAATACCGAGCGCGTAGCCCGCATGATTTTCCGGCGTGTTGGTTGCGACCAGGGCGACGGTAGCCGGAATATATCCCGCCAACAGACCTTCCAGAATACGCACGGCGATCAGCTCGTAGGGATTCTGCACGAGAAAATAGAGCAGATAGGTGGCGGTCAGGCAGATGCCCGCACGGATCATCATCGGCTTCCGCCCATAGCGGTCGGCAAGCGATCCCCAGAAAGGGGCAATTAGCGCGGCGGCGAGAAAGGTGATGGCAAAGGTAATGCCGGTCCAGGTTTCAAGGTGATCCTGCACGCCCAACTGATCGTGCAGGAAAATGGGAAGGAAGGGGATCGAAACGGAGTAAGCGGTGCTGACGAAGAAGGAACCGACCCATAAGACCAACAGATTGCGCTTCCAGGAGAACGTCATGAGTGAACACTTCCGATCTGTAGCATTACTGTTATCTTATCATGTTAATACCCCGCGGCTGATAAAGTTCTGTTATCAAGGTGATCGAATTTTATTATGAATCAGCATTTTCGGGCTTGAAAATGGAATATATCCGGTGTTAGTCAGCCCAACTGCTGAGGGTGCGATAGCTGACCGCCAGGCTTTCGAAAGGGTCTCCCGGACATTTATCCTGTTCTACGACATACCACTCTACGCCCGTCTCCCGGCATGCCTCGATAACGGCTGGCCAGTCCATATTTCCTTGGCCAATCTCTGCAAACACCTGCGTGTCGTCCACGATCGCCATATCCTTCAAATGAACGACCTTCATCCGCCCCTCAACCTTGCGGACCCATTTCACGGGATCGGCTCCTCCTGCTTGAACCCAATACGTATCCAGCTCAAATCCGACATGCGCGGCATCCGATGCATCCAGCAGCCACTCCAGACCAGGCTTGCCTTCAAATTTCTCAAATTCGAACTTATGATTATGATAAATAAGCTTAAGTCCCGCCTCGGACAGCTTCGCGCCGATACCGGACAGAGTACGGGCCATTTCCTGATAGCCTGCCAGGCCGGTTCTGAATTCGGAAGGCATCGATCCAATTCCGACGTAGCGGCAGCCCCAGGATTGGTGAACCTTCATAACGGACTCCAGATCATGAAGCAGCCAGTCAAATGGAACATGCGTTGCGCAAATCGTCAAACCGTGCCGCTGGCACATTTCCCGGACAGCCTCCGGCTCAATGGGGCCAATACCGGATACCTGCACCGCCTCATACCCGATCTCCTTGATCTTTTTGAGGGAAGCATCCAGATCCTCGGCAGTTTTCGTGAAATTACGCACTGTATATAATTGGGCGGCTATTTGGCTTTTTTTCATAATGGAAAACACTCCTCGGTTTCAATTTGTCCATCGGGGCGGAAAGGAGCAGCACAATTAAACGACGATAGATGGTTAAACGTACCGCTAAAGACCGGCAGGCTTGTCTGCTGTCTCCGGGCTTGTCTGCTTCTGGAAGCTGGACCTCGCGATACGCTTATTCAGCTCGGACTCATGCAGATTCTCGTCAAATGGCAGATCGACCCAGCCGTCCAGCCAGGTGGACAGATGCATGGCATTGGAAATCGTCAGCCCGTCAATTCCTTCCTCGCCGGGGGCAACCAGCTGCGCTCCATGCAGCACCGCATCCGTGAAATTCTGGAGGATGCCGGCATGCTCCGGGCTCGGACCTTGAGCGGGGATTTCGAACTTCCAGACCTCCGGCGAACCGAAGGAGCTGGTATTGCGTTTATTGAATTCGGTCTCCGATTCACGAAGCCGCCAGAAGGTCATTTTTCCATCCTCGATGACGATTTTGCCGCGGTCGCCCGACACCTCCAGCCGATTGGTCCCCGGAGCCTCCGACGTTGAAGTAATAAAGACGCCTGTAGCGCCGTTCTCATATTCCGCGTAGGCGGTCACATCATTCTCCACCTCGATGTCGCGGTGCTTGCCCATCTGGCAGAATGCGCGAATCCTTGTCGGCATCATGCCGATGGTCCACTGCCACAGATCAAGCTGATGCGGGCATTGATTGATCAGAACGCCGCCGCCCTCGCCGCCCCAGGTCGCACGCCAGGTTCCGGAATCGTAATAAGCCTGCGAGCGGTACCAGTTCGTAATGATCCAGTTGGTCCGGCGGATTTCCCCGAGCTCTCCGGAGGAGATCAATTCGCGGAGCTTCTGATAGAGCGGATTCATCCGCTGGTTGTAGACGATACCGAACTTGGTGCCGCTCTTCGCGGCAGTTTCATTCATTTCGCGCACCTGCTTGACATAGACGCCTGCAGGCTTCTCGATCAGAACATGCATGCCTTTGCCAAAAGCCTTGATCGCTTCCGAAGGATGATCGTAATGCGGAGTGGCCACGATAACCGCATCCACGAGTCCGGAAGCGATCATCGCGGTAGAATTTTCAAACACTTTCACATCCGGCAGATGCTTTCGGGCCAATTCGCGTTTGGACTCGAACAAGTCGCATACGGCTGTCAGTATGGCGCCTTTAATTTTACCGGCCAGCAGCAGTTTGATATGACCGGATCCCATGTTGCCGATCCCGATAATTCCATAACGAAGCTTGCTCATCTCATTTCCTCCCTCTATCATTTCCTTGGAACCGTTACTTGCGGGGAGCCAGAAAAACAACGCCGACCTTGGCGGTCGTGATATCCGGCCGGTCCGGACCCGGAATGATTTCGCTTATGCGGACGTCGTACTTGTCGTCCAGGCGTTTCAACCCGTCGTAGGCGACAAGGGCTTCGCCCCGGATGGTGCCGTATAGAATCAGCTCTACGCCAAGCGGATCGTGAACCTTCTCGTTCTTATCCTTGATGGTGCCGCCCATATAGGCCTCATATTCGCCTGTGCATCCGCAATACGGGCATTCGTCGACATACGGATGGAACTTCTTGGGACGGTCAACCTCATAGTGAACGCTGGCAGCCACTTGATAATAGCGGCCCTCAGCAGTCTCGACCGGATTTCCGGCGTAAAGCGGGGAGTAATAAAACCGCAGATGCACGCAGTGATCGTGGCTTCTTGCGCCGTCCGGACCCAGATGAACGGGCTGAAGGCCCCGTCTGCGGGCAAACGCGTCGCAGCCTTCGCCTGTATGCGCATAGCCGAAATCATTATACATGTCGGTGCATTCTTCAAGCAGCTGCATAACCAGAGTAATCGCGGCCCTGTAATTGGCTGCCAGCGACTCATGCACCAGAACCCAGATGTTGGGGTAGCGCGGAGCGGAGCTGGGGAATATCGTTCCCGGCGGGAGCTCGTATTTGGATAAAATCGCATGATTGGTAGGGGTCATCATCGTTGTCGCATCTCCTTTTAATTGTTTTGTCAGGTACCCGGCCATCCATGCCCGGACGGCCAGGTAGACTCCGCAAAATCAATGACATCAAGCAGCGCCGATTTCTCGTTGCTGCGGGCAAGCACATGCGCGGCGGCGGCCTTGACGACGGGATTGGCGTTCGCAACGGCAAACCCGTTGCGGACCGATCCGATCATCTCCAGGTCGTTCAGATTATCTCCGACAGCGGCGAAGCCGTCCGCTTCCGCTCCGACCAGACGAATCATCGCCGACAAGGCAATGCTCTTGTTGATCCCGGAAGGCAGCACCTCAAGCAGCTGCCGCTCGGATTGAACGGTATTAAGGGGGATTGCGGATGCGGCTTTTTGAAAGCTGATAATTTCGGCTTCTGGCCCAAGCAGCATAAGCTTGGTGACTTTGCCGGAGATGGACTCCATCCACAGCGGCGATGCCTTCTCGATGACGACGCCGTCCTTGCGCATCTGCTGCTTTACCTGCTCCGATATAGCTGTAGTGAATATACCCTCCTGGTGAAACAGGAGCAGATCGAGGTGACCGGCGGTACCGGCCTCCTCGTACATGCGCATAACATGGCGGACTGCGGCCGGTTCCAGATAGTGCTCCGTCAGATAGGTGCCCGAGACCGGATCATAGATGCGGGCGCCGTTGAACAAAATAACGGGTGATGTCACCTGAAGCAACGAGATAAACGGCATGGCCGCGCTCAAGGTTCTTCCTGTAGCGAAAGTGAAGCGTCCGCCCGATTGGGTGAAGCGGGCGATGCGCCGGACAAGCTCGGGAGGAATCTGCTGTCTGGAATCAAGCAGCGTACCGTCCAGATCGGAGACGATCCAGCGGATCGGGATGCTTTGCCCGGTTTGTTGATTAGAGGGAATAGGCTGCTTGTTTAACAAAAGGCATGTCTCCCGTTTCACTTATTTTCGGCTGTCCGCCCGCGGCGGGCAGCCTGAGGTTCTCGCCCGATTCCCGGTCGAACAGGTAGTAATCGGCGTCCAGCCGAATGGCGATTTCCTGATGCTCATCAAGAGATTCGGCCATATCGGCATACACCTTTATGGCTGTATCGCCAATCCGGATATGAACGAGGCGCTCTCTTCCGGTAAATTCAACCGAAGCGACTCTGCCTCTTAAATCGGTTTCCCTGAATTGGTCGGTTGCCGTGATCAGCGAGACCTGATGGGGACGGAAGGCAAGCCGCATCTGTTGACCCTGATGCAGAGCGCTGAGCCCGGAGCCGCCATTGACGGGAATAGTCTGGCCTGTATCTGCTATCTGCAGGCAGCCGTCGGCGCTCCAGCTGCACATCAATTCATTCATTGCGGGCATGCCGAGAAAATTGGCGACGAACCAGTTTGCAGGAGCGTTGTACAGCTGAAGCGGAGTGCCGATCTGCTGCAGTTCCCCGGCGTTCATCACGGCAATTTTGTCGGACATGGAGAGAGCCTCCTCCTGATCATGCGTGACCATAATGGTTGTAATGCCCAGCTCCTTCTGCAGCCGCCTGATTTCTTCGCGCATATTTCCCCGCAGATTTGCGTCCAGGCTGGACAAGGGCTCATCGAGCAGCAGCAGCCCCGGCCGTTTCACAACCGCCCGGGCAATGGCAACCCGCTGGCGCTGTCCGCCGGAGAGCTGGCCCGGCTTGCGCCGCAAATAATCGCTCATCTGCACCATCCGCGCCGCCTCTTCGGAGCGCTGCACTCTTTCTCTGCGGGCAACGCCCATATTTTTCAGCGGGAATTCGATATTTTTCAGAACATTCATATTCGGATACAGGGCGGAATTCTGAAAAACCATGCCGATTCTCCGATCCTTCGGCAGCACGTTGTTCACCCGGTGCCCGTCGAACAGGATATCTCCCTGCGTAGGCGGGAAGATACCCGCAATCATCAGCAGCGTGGTGGACTTGCCGCAGCCGCTGGGGCCCAGAATCGTCATCAGCTCGCCGTCCTGCACCGACAGGCTCAGGTCCTTGACGGACGGCGCTTCCGCTTCGTAGCGTTTGGAAACATGCTGCAGTTCAATGCGCATGACGAAGCCTCCTTTACATTTTCATTCTCATCAGCGCGCGCTGGGAGAAGAAATACAGAATCAGGCATGGCAGCATATAGAAGCTGCCCACTGCCATCACGACGCCATAGCTTGCCGTGGACGTCTCCGAGAACAGACTCCGGACGATCAGCGAAAGCGTGTTGATATTGTCGTCAAACAAGAAAACCGAAACCATGATATATTCGCCCCAGCCGCTCAGAAAAGCGAACAGGGAGACCGCCACGATCCCCGGCCAGACGAGCGGCAGATAGACCGCCACGAACGTCTTGATCCGGCTGCTGCCGTCTACGCTGGAGGCCCATTCGAGCTCCTTGGGCACATCGTCGAAGAAGCCCTTGATAATCCAGGTCGACATGCCGAGTCCGGCAAAGCCCTTCAGCAGAATGATGCCGCCGAGCGTATTGATCAGCCCCAGCTCGTTGAGAATATAGAAGGAAGCGATCAGCGACGTCACGGCAGGGAAGGCATGAGTAAGCATCGTGGAGTGCAGCAGTCCGTTCTTCCCCGGGAAATTGGCGCGGGAAATGACATAGCCCGCCATCAGGCCGGCGGACACCTCCAGCACGGAGGAGCCGACGGCAATGATCAGCGTATTGGCAAAAATGCCCCAGATGCTCGGATAGACCATGCCGTCCACCTTAAGCTCCGACCAGAGGAAGCTCCAGTTCTGAAAGGTAAAGCCATGCGGCATGATGCCGTTGACCATCTCGCCGCCGAATGAAATCAGAATAAGCCATACATAAATAAACAGCAGCGGTACCGTCACAATGGTCAACAGGACGATCGATAATAGATTGGGCAGTCCCCTGATGCGTCCGATCCGGACCGGCGGCGTAAAGCTCTCCGATCGAACCGGACGAACCGGCAGTGTACCGGCTTCAACCGTTTTGCCTGGCATGATGTATAAAGCCTCCTTTCGTCGCCCGTCAGCGGGCGCCTCCCATTAATTTGCGGAAGCCGAACAACCGGTACGACACCACCATGGCAATGACAATGATGGGCAGTATGAACAGCGAGATTGCCGAGCCATAGCCAAAATCCAATGTGAAGAACGCCGTATGGAATGCGTAGAGCGCCCAGGTTTCCGAACGGTTGGCGGGCCCGCCGTCGGTCAGCAGCAGGATGGATTCGTAGCTGGTGAGCAGGCCGAGCCCCTGCCATACCGCAAGAAAGGTAAGCGGCCACCGGAGAAAAGGAACGATCAGCTTCCATAGAATGCTCCATTCGGTGGCTCCATCCACGCGGGCTACATAGAAATAGGATTTGTCCACGGCCTGCAGCGCAGAAGAGAATACGATCATGGACAGCGTAGATCCCATGACTCCCGACAGCAGAATATTGATCAGCATCGGGTATTTATCCAGCCAGGCTACAGGCTCCCAGCCGTACCAGGCATTCATGATCGTATTCAGCACACCGTACTTGCTGGGACTTAGAATCCATGTCCAGAGCAGCGCCTCGACCACGCCCGGCGATACGCGGGGAAGCAGCCAGATCGTTCTGAACAGGGAACCGACCGTCTGATTGCGCACATAATGGGTGGTCGTTACCGCAATGACAAATCCCCAGGCGATCTGTATGACCAGCGTCGATATGACGAAGAGGACCGTATTGGCGATAATGAGCCCGACCTTGGGGTCGATCAGCGCTTTGCGGAAATTCGTCAGCCCGCTGAAATCGAAGCGCAGCGCCGAGTCCATCGAGGTGAAGGCGATCAGGATGACGATGACAGCCGTCGCGGCAAACAGGACGAATTGATTAAACAAAAACGGACTCAGCATCATTCCCGAGATGCCGTATTCCCGCAGCTTGCCCCGCAATCCCCCAGCTTCCTGCTGGGGGAATTGCGGTTTGGTATCGTTATGCATAGCGTTCATGCCGACCACATCACTTTACCGTAAATTTGTCAAGATTCAGCTTCATTTGCTCTTCCATCCATTTCACCGTTTCTTCGGGGCTTTTGCCTGAAGTGATGTTTTTGATGGCATCCGTATAAATTTTTGCGAATTTGGGCTGGTCGGGATCATTCGGAATAAATTTCGAATAGTTGATCAAATAGCTGTTGGCATTCAGCCATACATTGTCCTTGATCTGCTCCTGACCCTCCTTCGTGAACGGAAGATGCGAGCTTTGCTCATCATGCTCCTTCTGCAGCTCCGGCGCGCTGACATAGGTCAGCAGGCGTTTGGCCAGCTCCGGGTACTTCGTTTGCTTGCTGACGACGTATGTCCACGGTCCGGATACGGTGACGGGCTTGCCGCCTTTCTCCGTAGGAGGCATCAGCATGACGCCGATATTTTGCATAATGAAGTCCGTCGAAACGTTCCCCTGCGTTTTCTCCATGCCGCGCGTTCTCCATTTCGCTTCATCCCAGACGCCGGCGACCATGAACATCGTTTCTCCGTTGATCATTGCCTTCAGGTTGTCGTCCTTGGGAGCTGCGAGTGCAGCTGCAGGCAGCACCTTGGAATCGAGCAGCTGTTTGATCCACTGCAGCGTATCGGTCATATGGGCTTTATCCAGCACATATTCAGCCTTCTCCTGATCATACATCTCCACATTGTGACTGTAGAAGAGGAGAGCCAGGTCGCTCTGGCCGGTAGTCGGCACAAACCCGTTCTGGACAATCTTCTGGTCGACGGCGTCCTTGGCGATCTTG
Organism: Paenibacillus sp. JT31N17; assembly: GCF_056269255.1. Lineage (NCBI taxonomy): Bacteria > Bacillati > Bacillota > Bacilli > Caryophanales > Paenibacillaceae > Paenibacillus > Paenibacillus sp. JT31N17. The sequence goes on along the minus strand of NZ_JBWDNP010000017.1, from coordinate 29,901 downwards.
TCCATGTCGTCCATCGTGAATTCGCCCTTCTCGACCTTGCCCGGCAGCTCCGTGATCTCTTCATCCGTCCAGCCAAGCTTCTTCAGCGCAGGCTTCCAGAAATAGACCGGGCGGGCTTCCGTATCCTGAATGACGCCCCAGACGCTCTTATCCCAGGTCACCGCATCCCAGTAGCCGGCAATCTGGTTTTTGAAGACGTCTTCTTTCTCAATTCCGTCGAGATTCAGCAGATAATCCCCGTCCGCCATCCAGCCGATATTGGAAAAGGTGGTCGCATAGATATCGGAGGCATTGCCCGATTTGGAGGCAAAGATGAAATTTTGCTTGAAATCCTCGTCCGCCAGCGGCTTAACGACGGCGTTGACCTTGACCCGCTGCTTGGCGTTTTCCTTTTCCAGCTGGGCATTGAGCATATCGGCAGCTTTAATGAAATTGTTCGCCCGGGCCGGAGCGGAGGAGTCGGGTGTCATGACTTCGATCGGCACGATTTCCACATCTCCGGTCGTCTGAACGATGTTCTCCTTCGTGCCGCCTGTATCGATATCCGAGGCCGTATTGGGGTTCTGGCCGCTTTCCACCTGTTTCGTATTGTTGGCTGTTTCCTGAACGGCCTGTCCGCATCCGGAAAGCAGCAGAGTCAGTACGGCAATAATTGCGGCAGTGTACTTCCAGTGAAGCATGGGCTGGATTTTCACGTAGCATTCTCCTCGACAAATGAATTTTGGACAATCGGATGCTCAGGCGATGAAATCGCGAAGCCGAATCTCAGGTGCGCCTGACAAAAAAACGGATCATATCGTTGCGCATAAAATCGTACGAGAGAAAGACCGGCGCCCCCTTGGCATCGTAATGCACCTGAATGAATTTCAGCAGGGGGGAATTGCTCATCTTCAGACGATACGGGAGCATGTCCTCGTCCGTCACGGCGCATATTTCCATCAGCGCCTCCGAGATCGTAATGCCATACTTCTGACTGAGGCATTTGGTCAATGAGCCGGGCTCGAACTTCTCCGGAAAATCGGCTCCCACAATACTTTGGGGAAGGATGTTTTTGGAATAGACCACCGGCTCGCGGTTGGCCGTTCGAATCCGGTCGATGACAAATACAACGTCCTGGCTGTTCAGATCCAGCAGTTGAATCTCCTGCGCATCGGGCTTGCGTTTGAAAATCTGAACCTCCAGATCGCCCTCGGTCAAATTCGCGTTTCGAATCAGCTCGGTGATGCTGGAAAAGCGGTTGATGGTGCTTTTCATATGCTGGCCCTGACGCCGCACATAATAACCCGACCCCTGGATGCCGTGAATCCGCCCAAGCTCGATCAATTGCTTGAGTGATCTGCGGATCGTTTCCCGGCTTACCTCGAACCGGCTGCACAGCTCCTTCTCCGTCGGCAGTCTCTCGCCTTCATTGAAGAGTCCCTGATCAATTTCCCGGATGAGAGTAGCGCAGATATCTGAATAACGATTTGTCATAATGGACTCCATTCACTCCTTGCCATGGCCACAACTTAGGATGATCACCTGTATTCAGCATAAGTGCCGAATGTTAGTAGGGAATAAAGAAAAGTGCGACGAATGCTAACTGCATGTAAAGCTTCGGTTAATTTGTCTATATAAATTTTTCCTTTTCTCCGGATGAAGTGCCTGTTTTCAAGGGAAATGGGGGTTTTGGTGAGCGTATGGGGGAATCTGGATCATAATTTGTCTAGAACAATTTTTGAGAAGAAGGTTTGATGCCGAAAGGGCTGCAGCATGACTTGATCAGCGCGGTGCAAGCCCGCATAACGCTCACGCCTGATTTCAACCCCCGCTTCACAGGCCGGAAATGAATGCTCCGCAAAAGAAATTGAATACGATGCGCCTTCAAAAGCCTCATCCCTCCGAGGAACGCCCAAAATGCCCCGGAAATGAATATCGACCTGAACCGGAACCGTCCTTACGATGAAGAAGGGCAATGTCCGTGCCATAAACATATTCCCGCGGACAATGCAAACTGCAGTGTAAGGACCGGTGAGACGATGAATTTTCAATTGGATGACTTTGCTTTCGATTTGCGGGCGAGCCTCGCACCAGCCAATCATATCTGGGTGGGAAGCGGCAGAGGCACGGTCGCTCCCCTTGCCAACACGGCGGCAGGCGTGAAAGGCTTGTTCTCCCCGCCGTTCGCGGCGCGCGACGTTCAGCTGCTGCTGGATATCGAGGCCGACGGGCATGCGGTTAGCGATACCGGGAATTTGGGGAAGGGGGACTGCGGGCTGCTGTACGCAGGGGGCGAGTGGCGGCCGGACCGGATTACGCGCCGAGGCACGTATCACTATATGCACGAAGGCCGGCTCATCTCCTTATCCTTCCGGAGCAGTCTCGTACCGCTGGCGGACAACGCCGGGTTTGTGCTGAGCGCGGCAATCGTCAACCGCACGGACCGGAGCATGCAGGTTGGCGTTAAGCCTCGTCTGACGCCGGGGCGCCTCCGCTTCCAGCCGCTGGAGGACTGGGATTATGGGCACCCTGAGCCGGGAGAACCGGCGCAGATGATCGCCCCCGGTATTTGGGAGAATGGTGAAGTGCGGCTGACGCTGCTTCAGGACGACGTGCAGCCATCCCTGCTGGCGCCGGGCGAGGAAGCGGTATACCGCTTGTCCGTTGTGCTGACGCGCTGCGGCGAGGAATGTCCGCCCGGAAGCTTGGCGGATTGGGAGAAACGGACGGAAGATGTCTGGCGGGAGCGTATTGAACGGATGTGCGGGTTCGTGCCCCGTCTGGAAAGCGATATTTCCGGGCTGGACGAATATTATAACCGTTCCCTTGCCAGCGGATTGGTCTGCCTGTGGGAGCATCCGGATTTCGCCATGTCGCCTTTCCCGGTTGTGTCCGGCATGGAGGGTGCGGGAGTTTGCTGCTATCCGTGGGATACGGGCGGCTACGCGGGAAGAATGCTGGCCATGATGATCGGCAGCGGCAAAATGATTGAGCTGGCGACGCTTATGGCCAATAGCGGCATCGAGAGCCATTCAAGATTTTCGCCAAGCGGCGCTGGCAAGGACGTGCCCTATTCCTACAATATGTGGTCGTTCTTTAATCTGGTGTGGAGCAATATGCAGCAGAACGGCGAAGGACGCCAGCTGTACGGGACGATGCACAGGCTGCTGCTGAGCGAGGAGGAGAGGTTTCCAGCCCGCTGGGAGCTGCTCGATTACGGCAGCCAGCATAATTTGCTGGAAATGAGAAGCGCCGCGCATGAGCATATCGTCGCAAGTCCCAACGCCGAGCGGGCCTGGTGCTATGAACTGCTGGCGGACCTGGCCGAACACCCGGATGTTCGGGATAGCGGCGAAAATGCCCGTCCAGGCCGGAAAGCCGGGCAGATGGAAGCCGGGCAGATGGAAGCCGGGGAGGAAGAGGCTCAAGGGAACGCGCCGACCGGACAAGCCGCGGTCGAACAAGCGGCGTTATGGCGGGGCAAGGCTGAGCGGATCCGGCAGTCGATCCGGGATCATCTGTGGGATGAAGAGGCGGGGTGGTTCAATTGCGTCTACCCGGACGGGCATCAGGAACGTGTGTACACGATCCAGGCATACGATGCCCTGCGGATGGGCGTGTGCACCGAATCGATGAAGGAGGCGCTGTTGTCGCATCTGCGGGAAGGCGCGTTTCTCGCTCCTTATGGAGTGAGCAGCATTTCGGCGGAAGATCCGCTGCATTATGAGTTGAACGATCCGGATTGGTCGGGCGGAGGCTGCTATACGGGAGAAGCGGCCATGCTTGCCCTTATCTTATGGGAAACCGGCGAATCCGCGAAGGCTTGGGATGTATTAAGGAGATTGCTATGGATGGGGCGGCATTTGCCGTATTTTCCCCAGGAGCATTACTGCGACCGTCCGGCGGTGCCGGCTCATAAACGGGCTAACGTCATCGCCGGCCTGTCCGGCGCCGAAGCCATTTTGTTCGGAATGGCAGGTCTGCAGCCCGCTCCGGACGGATCGCTTAAGGTTTTTCCGCAGCCGCCCTCCGAGGGACGGGTTTCCATCACGGGATATATGCACAGGGGACGCCGCATCGACATCCATATGAAGCCGGCTCATTGCGAGATCGTCTGCGACGGGACAACTGTCTATGAAGGCATGCCCGCATTAATCGTCATCCCATGCGGGACTGAATAGAAGATGATAAGCAAGTGGCAGAAAATGAATATTCTTGCCCGTTATTTACCGCTTTTGCCTTTCATGCGGGCAACTGGGAACATAATGATTATCGACGGAAACGGAAGCACGGCATTACGATGGGGATGTCAACGTTTTCAGGGAAAGGTGGGTTCAAGATGAGAAGGGCAGCGGCTTCAAAGCCGGGGAACCGGGCGGACGGCAGCATAACCTGGCCGCAACCGTCCGAACGGGGATATTTCAGGCAGCTGTTGCTGGATATTGGCAAGGAGAAACTGCTGTATGCCATGCTGCTTCCCGGCCTCTTATTTTTTGTGTTGTTCAAGTATCTGCCGATGCTTGGCGTCGTTATTGCATTTCAGGACTATCAGCCGTTTGCGGGCATTCTGCACAGCCAATGGGTCGGCTTGAAGCATTTCCAGCGCTTCTTCGCCGATCCGGCCTTCTGGATGCTGTTCCGCAATACACTGGTGCTGGCGGTGTACAATCTGCTCTTCTTCTTCCCGCTGCCTATTATATTGGCGCTTATGCTGAACGAGGTGCGGAAGCAGGCATACAAGCGGATTGTGCAGACGGTCATTTACGTTCCGCATTTTATTTCATGGGTCGTCGTGGCCGGGTTGACCTACACGATGCTGACTACGGAAGGAGGGATCGTCAACGAAGCGCTCGCTTCCATCGGCGGGGACAAAATCAACTTCCTGCTGAGCCCGGACTGGTTCCGCACGATGATCACCTCGCAGGTCATCTGGAAGGAAATGGGCTGGGGGACGGTTATTTTTCTGGCAGCGCTGGCTGGCGTCGACCTGCAGCAGTACGAAGCCGCACGCATTGACGGCGCCAACCGCTGGCAGCAATTATGGCATATCACGCTGCCCGCGCTCAAGACGACGATCGTGATTCTCCTTATTCTGCGGCTGGGCAGCTTTCTCGATTCGGGCTTCGAGCAAATTTTCCTGATGCTGAATTCCGGAAACCGCGACGTGGCGGAAGTGTTCGATACGTATGCCTATACATCCGGCCTGCTCAATGCGCAGTTCAGCTACAGCACCACAGTCGGACTGTTCAAATCGGTCGTCAGCCTCATTCTCGTTCTGTCAGCCAATACGCTGGTGAAGAAATTCGGCGAGGAAGGGGTGTATTAGCTTGGGGAATCGCACATGGGGCGGCAGAGCGTTCGACGCGGCCAATTATACGCTGCTGGCGGTTATCGGCCTTATTACCGTCCTGCCGTTTCTGTTTGTCATATCCGGTTCGCTGGTCAGCTCGGAGGAGCTGCTCGTCAAAAAAATCGTGTTTATTCCGACGAATATTTCATGGGATGCGTACCGGTTTATTTTTGCCACAAAAGTTATTTACCAAAGCTTGCTGAACACCGTGCTCATCACCGTCGTCGGAACCTTCATCAACCTCCTGATGACGACGCTGATGGCCTATCCGCTCTCCAAAAAAACGCTGCGCGGGCGGAGCAAGATCATGCTGCTTGTCGTATTTACGATGCTCTTCAACGGGGGCATCATTCCGACGTACCTCGTCGTCAAAAGCTTCAGCATGCTGGATACGTACTGGTCGCTCTGGATTCCGTCCGCGATCAGCGCGTTCAATCTGATCCTGCTGCGCAACTTCTTCCAGCAGCTTCCCGAAGGGCTGGAGGAATCGGCCAAAATCGACGGCTGCAACGAGCTGCGCATTCTATTCTCTATCGTGCTGCCGCTGTCGCTGCCGGCGATGGCGACCTTCGCGCTGTTTTATGCCGTAGGGCACTGGAATTCATTCTTCAGCGCGGTCATTTATATCAACGATTCGAATATGTGGCCGATTCAGGTGTGGCTGCGCCAGATTGTCATGCTGTCGGCGGGCGGCTTCGGCGACGCCGGGGCGTTGTCGGAGGTCGTCGTTCCGCCGGAGAGCATCAAATATTCGGTTATCGTGGTGGCGGCGCTGCCGGTCCTTCTGCTTTATCCGCTGCTGCAGAAGCATTTTGCCAAGGGCGTACTGCTCGGCTCGGTAAAAGGATAACCGGCCTCTGAGCATATACGGGCTGTCTTATATGCAGCGGGGAGAAACGAACTGCACCGCCGGTCGGCGGCAGCCGGTTCTTCTTCCCTTATCGGATCTGCAAGTTTCAGGTCTATAAATTTCTATAAGGTTTCAGGAAGAAACCAGCTGCACCGCCGCCGGTGTCGGCGGCAGCCGTTTCTTCTTATATAATTACAATAACGGAGGGTGTTCAATGAGAAAGACGAGAAGGTTGAAAATGAAAATGGCAGGCGCCGGCGTAGCCGCGATTGCGGCTCTGTCCCTGCTTAGCGCTTGCGGTGGAGAAGCGGGAAACAGCGGCAACAACGCTGCCGCACCAACCGGAGAGGCAGCTCCGCAGACGGTCGGGATCAGCATGATGTCGCCGTTCTATTCCGCTCAGCCGCCGACGACGGACGATTCCAACGCCGCCTTCAAGGCGCTGCAGGAGAAACTGGGCGTTAAGCTGGATGTGACGTTCATTCCCGGAACGACGTATAACGACAAGTTGAATGTGATGCTCGCTTCCGGCAATCTCCCGCAGGTGATGGTTGTACTGGACAACAAGAATGCAGCCATCATTAATGCGGTCCGCTCCGGGGCCTTCTGGGAGATCGGCCCGTATATCAAGGATTATCCGAATTTGCAGAAATACTGGAACGACCAGATCGCCAACAATATTTCCGTCGACGGCAAAATTTACGGCATCTACCGCGACCGCCCGCTGGCGCGCAAAGGAGTTATTTTCCGTCAGGACTGGCTCGACAATCTGGGACTCCAGCAGCCGGAGAAGGTCGACGACTTGTATACGATTGCCAAGGCTTTTACTCTGGACGATCCGGACAAGAACGGCAAGAATGACACGTTCGGCCTGTCGCTGTCGGACGACAACCTGATGACGGATACGACCGTCGTGATCGAGACGGCGATGGGCGGCTTCAACCAGTGGGGCGTCAAGGACGGCAAGGTTACGCCGGACTTTATGACGGACGAATATATGGAAGCGCTTAAGCTGCTCAGAAAAATGTACGAGGAGAAGCTGCTCAACCAGGATTTTGGCGCGGTCAAGGGGACGAAGCTTCAGGACAACATCAATCAGGGCAAAGCGGGGTTGTATATTTCCAGCATCGACGACGCGAACGCCAAGCATTCGGATCTGTTCAAGCTGAATCCGGAGGCCAAGATCGATTTCGTGCTCGGGCTCGAGGGGCCAAGCGGCGACAAGCTGCCTGCGAACTCCGGCTATTCCGGCGTATTCATGTTCCCGAAATCCAGCGTCAAGACGGAAGAGGATCTGAAGCAGATCCTGACGTATTTCGACAAAAACATGGATCCGGAAGTCTTGAAGCTGTTTGCATTCGGGGTGGAAGGCGTACATTATAAAACGGAGAACGGAAATCCGGTGTTTACGAACGAACAGCTGTGGAAGGATCAGGTCGATACGCTGAGCCAGCTCCGCATCGCGCCTTCGGACCTGACGTTTCCGACCGAATCGGACGTAATGAAGAAAGTGAAGCAGCTGTATAAGGACAATGTGCCGAATGCAGTGCCAAGCGTGATCGAGCCGTTTATCTCCCCGACTAATTCGGAGATCGGCGCAGAGCTGGTCAAGGTGATCAACGATGCCCGCGTCAAATTCATCATGGGCGATATCGATGAAGCCGGCTTCGCCAAAGCGACGGAAGAATGGCGCAAACAAGGCGGCGACAAGATCATCGACGAATTTACCCAGGCCTACAATAGCGTGCAAAAATAATAACGTCGCGGCTTTCCGCCAAGGCGCCTCCTGCATCGGACCCGTCCGGTCGGGAGGCGCCGCATGTGCCGACATTCCCGCGGTATTGCGGCCTTGCAGGCAAGAATGCTCGGGAAAGACCGTCAGACATGAGCGGCGGAGGCTTCATTTATGAAATTGTATGCATCTTCTTTTTTATCCAAGCTCTTATGGTTCAGCTTGCTGCTAGGGACGTTCCCGGTCATTGTACTGGGGGCTTTTTCCTATTTCAAAGCGTCTGAAACCGTGCAGACGAAAGTATACGAGAGCAATCAGCAGCAGCTGCAGCAGACAGAATCGCAGATCGAGCAGATGCTCCGTCTCGTCGATTATTCGGCCATCCAGTTTATGAATCAAACGGTCGTGACGTCCGCCCTGCGGGGAGAGCTGCACAGTAATAGCAGCGGGGTGCGCACGGTGAAGGAACTGCTTGAGTCGATGAGCAAGCAGCAAAGCAATGAGCTCGGCATGATGAGCATGCAGCTGATCAGTCTGGCGAGCGGCTGGTCGGTCGACGGCACGGGGCTGTCCGGGATGTCCGCGGAGGAGCTGAAGGGTTACGGGAGCTGGGTCCGCGATCCGAGAACCTCCTTCTGGATAGCCGGTCCGACGACCGTCAAGCTGATCAAAAAGATTCCCGCTTATTCCGCGGATCCTACGGGACTGCTTATATTCTCCGTTCCGGCTTACGAGGTCAACAAGCTGATCAGCAGCGATACGAAGCTCGGCAAGGTGCTGGTGATGGACGAAGAGCGTCATGTTATTTCCGGCATTGACGGCGGTCTGCCGGACAATCAGCTGGAGGAGCCGCCCCTCGATGGGGAACCGGATGAGCCGGGAGCGGAGTACGGGTTCTATAAGTCCCGCATCGGACAGGAGCGGGTAGGGGTAAGCTACCGCAAATCGTCCTATAACGGCTGGGTATATACGTCTATCGTTTCGATCGACGAGCTCAACAAAGAGGCACGGGATATCGGCTGGTTCACCTTGTACCTGTGTCTGGGCATATTGGCCGCCGCTCTGCTCATTTCGTATCTCGGCTCCAGAAAAATGTACCGGCCGATCCGGAACCTGTACGAAATTGTGCGGAATTTGCCGGAGACAGACAGGACAACTGCGACAAGTGATGAATTCGTCCTGATCAATGAACGGTTTCGCGGACTGCTGCAGCAGGAATCCCGCCTGCTGCAGGAGGTACAGGGACAATCCCGCAATGTGAAGGAATATTTTGTATTCAAGCTGTTTCAGAGCGATATGACCAAGACGGAAATCCGCGACAGGCTGCTGCTGTTCGGCGATCCTTTGAACTGGAGCGGCATGTGCGTGATGGCGGTCCAGATCGATACGCTGTCGGATACGCGTTTCCGCGAGCAGGACCGGGACCTGCTGCTGTTCGCTGTCAACAACATCGTAGCCGAGCTGGTTGCGGCGGAGCGGAGACTGCCCCCCGTGGTGATGGGAGAATCCCAGATTACGCTGCTGGGCGGTACGGAATCCGACCCTCAGCGGTTCAAGGATCAGCTCGACTCGCTGGCGCAGCAAATCATGAAGACGATCGACAGCTTCCTGAGGCTGAAGATCAGCATCGGTTTCAGCCGGGTCTTTGCCGATATCAAGCAAATCCGGCATGCTTACGGGGAAGCTCTTACTGCGCTCAAATACCGGATGAAGCTGGGCGCGGAGTCCATTCTGTTCATCGGCGACGTGCAGCCGGAACAGGGCTTGCCGCAGCATTATCCCGATGCCCTCGAACGCGAGCTGCTTGACTCGCTGAAGCTTGCGGACCGGGAACAGGCTTTCGGGCTGCTGCCCCGATTGATCGAGGCAATCGCCGTCGATGACCGGACGCATGAGGAATATTTCATGTCATTTGTACGTCTGCTGCTTCAGATGCTGCAGGCTTTCAAGGAAGCCGGGGTGCATCCGGGCCGGTTGAACATGACGGAGCAGTCCCTGTTCATTCATCTGTTTCAATTGAGGACGGTCAAGGAGGTGGAGCTGTGGTTCCGGCATGAGGTGATGGGGCCGCTGCTTCAGCACCTCGAGCAGCGGCGCGAAGAGCAGTATCAGAGCATTTCCAGCGGAATCGTCCACATTATCGAAACCGGCTTCGACACCGATCTAACGCTGGAGGTTTGCGCCAAGCGGATGAACTACAGCCCGAATTATTTGAGCAAGGTATTCCGCAAGGAAACGGGCGTTAATTTCAGCGATTATTTGGCGGAATACCGCATGAGGATGGCGCAGCAGTGGCTGACCGAAACGGATATGAAGATAACGGAAATCGCCGAAAAGCTGAAATACAACACACCAGCCAACTTTATTCGCTATTTCCGCAAACTGGAGGGCATAACCCCGGGCCAATACCGGGAAAAGCATTTGAATAAAACAACAAGCGGCTGCCGGCACCAGTAAAACCGCTGAGGTACGATATTCCATGGTATATGAACGAATATGATCGTTGAACTTCCAAAGGGCTTGCCGCAGGGCAGGCCCTTCCCTTGGCTTACCTGAGGGGCAGAAATGCTGCATTTCAAACGGAAACCAAAAAGGCCGGGAAACGATTTTACCCGTTTCCCGGCCATAGTTAATTTACAGGTTCTGATGGCGTAATCAAGCATTTCTTCTAGCCAGGAAAGCGTTTAGAATAATCTTCTGGCCGTGACAAAACGTTTCTTCCACTTTTCATCGAAATCCTCGAAGTGAACGCCCTGCTCTTTTGAATAAGTATGAAGAACACGGCCGTCTCCCGCATAGATCCCCACATGCCCGATATCGAGCCCGCGGGCACTGAAGAACAGAAGATCGCCTTTGCGCAGCTCGTCAATCCCGACCTTGTTTCCCTCTAAGGCCTGGTCGTAGGAGACTCGCGGCAGATCGATGGATAATGCTTCGCTGAAAACATACCGGACGAAAGAGGAGCAATCGAACGTGTCGGTCTGGCCGGAGGCGGCTCCGAACTCGTAAGGGGTCCCCAGAAATTTGGATCCGAAGGCGAGCAGCTCATCCGCTTGCTTATCGGCTAGCGCCGGGCTCGTATAATCGGTATACAGCGGTTTGGCCGAGATGAAACCGACTGTATTATCCTGGGCCTGCACTTCCAGCCAATCGGCGTCTATTTCCCGGATGACGTGGATTCTCTCGTTTTTTGAAAGCATTCGGATGAGGGGGGAATCCGTATCTTTTCCGGGAGAGACGCGCAGGTTGACGCCGTATTCGATCGTGGTTTCATAATCATGCACGGATGAAATCGTAATCGAGCGGGAATATTCATGCCATTTTACGAGATTCCCCAGCGTTTCGCTAATAAATCGAAGGGGAACCATGGTAGATCCGTCGATAATTTTGCCGGATACGGGCAGCTCCAGCCTTACTTGATTTTTATAAGCGGTTTTTTCTCCAATTTTGTATGTAAGGATGGCTCCGTCTTTAACCGCAGTAATCGTTTGCGTACCCGCATCCCAGGAAATTTTTGCGCCTTCAGCCTCGAAAATTGAGCGCATGGGAACGAAACTGTAGCCCCCTTCAATAACCGGCGCAGTCTGAAAGGACAGCGGATGCCCATCCAGAAATACAGAAGGCGGCGGATTCGTCTCGGCATGGACCGGCGCTGCATGGACCAGCATCATACTCATAAGCGCTGATGCAGCGCCTGTAAGGAAGCAATTTCTAATCTTCATGTTCAGACTCCTCTTCCAGAGTTTTCTTTTGCAATGTATAAACGCAGCCGCAGGACGTTTGTTTCTATCCAATTATTGGAATAAAGAAAAAAAGCCGGGCAACGATTTTAATCGCTGCCGGCCTGGGTTGAAATAAATGAGTAAAAACGGCTTAATAAAGCGTTTCTTCCGTGATGTTGTAATAGCCGGTAAGGTTATTGGAAGTGGTCAGAACGATTTTTGCGCTTGCGTATCTTGCATAGGTATTTTTTGTAAAACGAATTTGTGTCCCGTTATTGATGATCTCCGCTTTAAAATCCCCCGCAGAGCCGATTGTCGGGATCACCGTTACCGAAGTTATATTTTGCTGGAAGTTAACAGGAAGAATTCTTGATTCCGGGGAAACAAGCAGCCTGACGTCACCGAGATGAAACTGAATGTTAATGGGCACATGCGGAATCGTCAGGATCGGGCCAGCTCCTCCTCCTCTTAAGGCAGACGACGAATCAGCTGCGGCACTTGCGGCTGCCGGAATGCTCAACATTGCGACAGCGGCCAAAGCAATTCCGGACTTTTTGATTGTTTTACGTAGATTTCTCACGATTAATATTCCTCCATGATTCCGTTTATTTGGTGTGGACCTCTTCCTCACAAGATTGAATAATAACGGTTCCAAGTGAAGTCGGATATACTCAAAAATCCAAGTATATACATGACAGAGACAGGAATGGTCCTAATTTATGGGAATTACCGCAACTTTTCTACATCAAAATCGTCTCAAGTGCTGGACTACTCCAAGGGCCATTTGCCCGTTCAGATCGCATTATTAATTCTTCTTTCTTTTGCTTACTCTTTTATGGAATCAAATGTGATTTACTATGTTAATAAGCTAATTCAGAATTCGGGAAGAAAAAATAAGTTTTGCATATATCCCTGAAGGCGGTGACTTATATATGCAAAGACAATTCAAAATCGAGTTGAAGACACTGTTTGCTTCGCTGTTCCTGGCTATTTTGTTATTTTTTTTGGTCGATCTTTTTACCTTTACATATAAAGGAGACGGCGTTTCAGGCAATGGTAATTTGGGATTGATCTTTGTTTATCCTGCTGTCCCCGTTTACTTATTCATGTTGGTTTTCATTTATAAAGTCAGTCAATCCTGTTGTCGTGATCGAAAAAACATGGTTGTCTGGCCCGTGGCTTTACTCCTGTTGATCTGCATATGCATCTATGGGGAATATCGTTTGGCCCAAGCACTCATTCAGAATTTAGGGGGAGGACCCGAAAGTCCTGATTCTGTGATTTACAGGTGGGGCTGGTTAAATCAATATACAAATGTCCTGTTTTTTAACTTCTTCACGTTTACTACTGGAGTGCTGCTGACCTTATTGATCAGCTCCTGTGTTGTCATAGTTAGAAGAAGCCGCTCAACCAGTAATCATATATAGTCATATATTCGACGGGCAGATTAACCAAACAAGTTACTATCATGATTCGCCGCGGCAGCAGCTTATTCAATGAGATTAAGTTCTTATGGCATTTATCATACAAGTATTCGCTTCATGATGATCATAAAAATGGAAGCTGTTCCATTTCTTACGCAACTTTTACCTGACAGCAAGCGTTAAACATGTCATGGAAGCTTGCTGGTGTCTTTTGCCCAGGTGGATCCGTAATTCAGAGAATTGAAGGAGATAAAAAATGAAAACGTTTAAATCAATAAGGTGGCTGCTTATTTTATCTTTCCTGATCATGCCGTTTGCGAACATCTCCCATTCAACCGTGACGGCTGCAGGAGAAATGTCGGATACGGTTATCCTTCAAATGAACAGCAAGGTTATGGTTCATAATGGCGTCACCATGAATTCGGCCCAGCCGGTCACAGTGCAAAATGGCACAACATTCATCACACTGAGCTCGATCTCTGCGCTTTACGGTTACAAGGTCTCCTATAACGCGGCCACCAAAGAAATTACGGCTGCTAACGATTATCACGATCTTATCTTCAAAATCGGCAGCACGATTGTCTACGGAGACGGCCTGCCTGTCAAGATTGCGATTGCTCCCTATATCCTGAACGGTTCCCTGATGGTTCCGGTCCGGACATGGTCGAATCTGGCTGAGAGCACATTGGTCTTAAGCGGCAAGCAAATTACGCTTTCCTGGAATGTGCTCAAGCAGCCAACGGCGGATTTTGCCGTCGAGCCGGGTGAAATCATCGCAGGGGAGACGACAGTGAACTATATCGACAAGTCCACGAACCCAAGCGGCCAGCCCTACGTGCAGGACTTTTACACCGGAAGAATGGATGTTTTCCCTGCTGCCGGTTCCTATACGATTACAAGGCAGGTTCAGGATGTGAATGGCTTGTGGAGCGAGCCGTACTCGGTCACGATTGAGGTTCAGCCGCAGAATATGCCTCCGGTCGCAAGCTTCACGACGGATAAGCAGGAGTATCGGCTTGGCGAGAAGATCAACTATACGGATCTAAGCACAGATGACAGCAATGAAATCGTCCGTAGAACCTGGACCGGCGATGATGACGTGTTTTTCGAGCCCGGGCTTAAGACCGTCACGTTGGAAGTGCAGGATGCCAAGGGACTGACCCATTCTGTTACACAGACGATCAATGTCACGGATGAAGTGCTCTATACGCAGGATGAATACTATAAGCTGTTTGCGGAGCCAGGCGTTAAGTTTCCCATGGAGAGCAAAAACGTTCTGGATTACCCTTCGCTGCCTTACAAAATTCAGGATGAGGGATCCCAGTTTGTCCGCAGCAACAGCCCCGAAGTTCTTTCGGGAGAAGGAATAGCCTATGTATCGCAGTTGACGGGGCAGGTTCGCTTCATGTTTCATAACGTTAACAAAATCGGTTATCCGGCAAAGATTTATCTTGTCGCGACCAATAATAACAGCTCGTCGGTTACCGTTAGCACAGGATCGGTTGGTATAGGCGGACCGGATCCCTATGTGGATAAATCCGGCAAGATGGCGGTTCTGCGCTATATGAATTCACTGGTTGCCCGGCCGGCGCCGACAACTACAACGATCAAGCCGGGGCAATCCGTCACCCTGCTTCCGGAAATATCCAAGATTGCCTTGAAGCAGAGCGATGTCTTCACCGCTTACGCAGACCTGTATGCGGACAAAGAGCTGACCTACCGCGTGGTGGTCGTGGCATCCTCCAAGGACCCGATTCAAGAGATACCGAACTTGAGTATTCTGGAGCGCAACGATCATCATGTTCGCGGTACGTTCAACAAAGCAAACCGGGCTATCGAGATGTCCGATACATTGGGCGAAGAGCCGGAGCGCATTATGCTCGGCGACCGTACGATGGACTCCTATACGGATGGAATTGACGAAATTACGGGCCAGCTTGAGCTGAATACCGGCAACTTTGGCGTCCTGTACAAGATGCGGCTGCAGCATGTGGCTCCCCATACCCTGATTGCGCTTAACCCCCGGGGCGGCATATATACCGGAGCCTTTATCGTCAACGGCCAGGTCGTCCAGGCGGCTAACGATGGCGCGCTGAAGGACAGCGGTCAAGCCGTTGCTCTGTACCGGACGGGCGATTCCGAGGAATCGGTTGAAATCGTGTTTACGATTGCAGCAGGAAGCTATACGCCGATCGCCATGCTGTTCCTGCCGATGCCAGCCAAACGCTTGTAGGTTATCGAGCCGCTGCTGAGATTCATTCAAATACAGGAGGGATGACCATGAAAGCCGTTAAACTTCGTCCATTCATTCCATCAGGCCAGGATTATACGCTTGCGCAGCGATTTTTTGAGGATCTTGGATTTGAGAAAGTGTACTCCGATGACGGATTGAGCATCTTCCGGATGGGGGAACAGGAATTTTTTCTGCAGAATTTCCATAATCAGGAGTTCCAGGAGAATTTCATGGTAGAGCTGATTGTCGAGGATCTTGATGGCTGGTGGACGCATATACAAGCAGTTGTCCGCGAGAACAATTATCCTGTTAAAATAAAAGAGCCGACAGTCTATCCCTGGGGAAAGCGTGAAATCAACTTAATTGATCTATCCGGTGTTTGCTGGCATATTTCGGAGGCAACCAAATAGAATTCACCCAGGCGGTGAGTTAAGGCGAGGAGTCCAGGAATTCTTGGGCTCCTTTTTGTTTTGCACCGTATCCCCGTGGGCTATGAAGATATTCAATATTCCAGGAAATCTTTAAATCGATCAAGGGGGTTGCGCCAATGCAGTACCGGGGGAAATGAACTAGATTACAAATAATGGAAGATGCAGTTTGCTGCTGCGGAACTGGACTTAGGTCTGGTCTACTTTCCATCCGCAAGCGGATGCTCACAGCTGGCTCTCGGGGCTACAATGGAAGCAACGAAACGAGAAAGCGTGGTTATGACAATGAAAAAGCAAAGCGCCGTCAAGGCTTGGAAAATGCTCGTCATGGCACTCCCGAAAGGAATTGCGGCATTTGTAGTCGCAATTGTCGGTCTGTCAGTGGGCCTGCCGCTATTGGTCATTTTGATTGGCCTGCCGCTATTGTCGGCGACGCTGGTCCTGTGCCGCCGCTTCATGAAAGAGGAAGCCAGCTACACGAAAGCCTGGCTCAACAAGGCCGATCATCATTCCGCTCCCGCTGTGACGGAGCCTGTTTCCGGGCAGAAGGGCTGGCTGGCACTGCTGTCTCCATTCAGAGAGGGACAATCTTATCGGGGCATCGTCTACAGCATCCTTCAGCTCCCTATCGGCATAGCGGCGTTCACGACCGCAATCGTGCTGCCTGTAACGGCATTCGCAGTTATGCTGTCCCCGCTCGCTTATGAGGTGAGCATCCGATTGTTCGATTTCAATTTATTCCCCGATGCATGGATGATGGACCGCTTGAACATTGAGTTGTCGTCGGCTCAGCGCTCATGGATTGCCGGGGGCGTTGGCCTGATATTCGTGCTGCTGCAGCCCATGATACTGAGGATGTTGGGCCGCTGGTATGCCTCATGGGTTCAGAATGTGGCCGGACCGGAAGCCTGGCAGCGCCAGAATCTGGGTGAGTATGCCAGCGATGAGATGACGCTAATGGCAGATGAGGCACGGGAAATCCGCTTGCATGCTTGAATTAAAGAACAGCGGCAGTTTTGGACTCGATTATGTCCGAAGCTGCCGCTGTTTTTTTGCTGAAACCGCCCCAATGTTTCTTCACAGCGGCAAAAGAGACCGCATTTTGCCAACTCTCCAATCGAAATTCAAATCGATGTCGCGTGTGGCGTGGGACGACGAGCACCCGTGTGAGCGTGTACCACCTGACTACGATTAGCGCAGTGATTTGAACCCTGCACGGAGTTCTGCAGCGAAAAGCTGTGGCTGCTCCCACGCAGCGAAGTGTCCGCCCTTGTCGAGCCTGTTGAAATACATGAGCTTGGGATACGCCCTCTCCGTCCAAGTCAGCGGGGCCTGATAGAGCTCGTAAGGAAAGACGCTCACGGCAACCGGGATGCAGACGCCCTTGACGGCGAAGAAGGAGAACTTGTTTTCCCAATAGAGACGAGCCGAAGAAATCGCCGTATTCGTCAGCCAGTAGAGCGTGATGTTGTCGAGGACATCGTCTCGCGTAAGACCTCCGGGGTGTCCGGCAAAGGCCTGAGAGATCAGCTCCAGACTATGCGCGTCATGGTCAAGCATAAAGGCTGCCAAACCGACGGGCGAATCCGCAAGTCCAGTCAGTGTCTGAGGGCGCGTCCCCATCATCTTGGCGTAGCCGATGTGCTTGTATACGAAGTCCAGCTGCCGGGACGCACGCCTCTCGTCGTCTGAGAGACCGGGGGGCAGCGGGCTGCCGCACTGGAGCTCCTTAT
Source organism: Paenibacillus sp. JT31N17 (assembly GCF_056269255.1). Lineage (NCBI taxonomy): Bacteria > Bacillati > Bacillota > Bacilli > Caryophanales > Paenibacillaceae > Paenibacillus > Paenibacillus sp. JT31N17. Next base: position 12,450 of record NZ_JBWDNP010000017.1, on the reverse strand, counting down.
CAAGGTCGGGCGGAACTACGCCAGGCATGTTGGAGTGAATGCCGAGCAGTCCCGGAGGCGCCTGTACACCCATCAAATCCGTGATAATCGCACCCCAGTCGCCGCCCTGTGCCACATACTTCGTGTACCCCAGGCGCTTCATCAGCTCTGCCCAGGCTTGTGCGATGCGGACGGGGCCCCAGCCGGTTGTGGTCGGCTTGCCTGAAAACCCGTAGCCGGGCATCGACGGAATCACCAGATGGAAAGCGTCCGATGCCTTCGCGCCATATGCCGTGGGATTGGTAAGCGGTTCGACAATCTTCAGCATCTCGATGATCGAGCCTGGCCATCCATGCGTGATGATGAGCGGCAAAGCATCTTTATGCTTCGAACGAACGTGAATGAAATGAATGTCCAGCCCATCGATCTCGGTGATGAACTGCGGCAGGGCGTTCAGCTTCGCCTCGCACTTGCGCCAATCGTAATCCGACGCCCAATAGCGCGCGAGTGCCTGAATCGTCGCGAGCTGCACGCCTTGCGATGCATCCGCGACTGTTTCCCGATCAGGCCATTTTGTCGCATATATGCGCCTGCGCAATTCGATAAGTTCCGCTTCCGGAACATTCACATGAAACGGACCCCGAATGGCGTTCTTATCTGTAGGCAAGGATAGTTTTGTCGGCATACTCAATCGCCAATGCGCCATTGGTTGCTCCGGATATACGTGGCGGGATAATCCTGCGTAAGGTATGGCTGGCTGCCCAAGAGACATGGGGTAAGATATTTTCATATAAGGCTGGCGGAAAAAGAATTGATTATAGAAGTGGCTTCCTAATCCTCCCTGCCCAAAATTTCCGTAGCCTCCATGGATACCCATATTTGTTGTCCTCCATTTATGTGGTAATAGACATTTGACCATGTATTGTATGGGCTTCTGTCCTAATCAGTTCGTATTCAGCTGTTAATTGGGCTTTTCGGATTCAAACTAAGACTTGCCTGAAACAGCGAACGGGCATCCATCTGGAAGGGAGACTCATCACAAGGCGCAGCTCCAGCAGCAAGAATGTATAAAATGGTGACATGGAGCAAAAGATTAGCAGAGCATACGTTTACGAAAATATTAATAAAGGAGTTAATTATGACTCATATATCAATGAATAATCGCGTTGTTACCCTGATCAATGTGTTCACAGTTGATCCCGAAAATCAGGAACGTCTGGTCGAGTTACTTACCCGTGCAACAGAAGTCTCCGTACGACACGCTGCCGGATTTATTTCTTGCAGTCTCCATCGAAGCACAGATGGGAATAAGGTTACAATGTATGCTCAATGGAGAAGTGCGGAAGATTACCAAGCTATGCGAAATGACCCTAAACCACTTCCGTATCTTCAGGAAGCATTAACTATAGCTTCGTTTGATCCGGGCATGTATGAAGTCGTCAAAACATTTGAACCCTTCAATGAATAGGGAGCCCGCCAGTGTTATAGCGAAATTATAAGCACCGCCATGTGAAAAAACACATGGCGGTTTTCATTTATGAACTTATTAATTTCTTTCTGTAACTCCTGCATCCGGTTAGTCCGTTAAGCAAAACGGATACGATTATTATTCGTTCCATGGCAGCAAGCTGTCGACAATGCTTCCCGGTGAAATTCGTAAGGGATGGCCAGAAATTCAACAGCCCGCCCATCATTGATGGACGGGCTGGTTTATTCCAATCCTCTAGGGGATTCTAAAGCGAGGCCTCTTCCACAAGCTCTGGATGATGATAAGCCCGGTGATGATGAATCTCGATTCTCATAATCCGGTTCTTTACCTTCTCCCGGATGATGAAGCTCAGCTCGTCGAAACGCCACTCCACATTCTCTTTGAGCTCCGGCTGCCTGCTGTACAACCAGCCGCCAATGGAATCGACATCGTCATGCTCAAGATCGGTTCCGAGCAGCTGGTTGATCTCGGTTATGAGCACCACACCCTCTACCAAGAAGCGGTTCTCTCCCAGAGTTTCAATTTCCTTCTTCTCGTCGCTGTCGAATTCATCGCGGATTTCGCCCACGATCTCTTCAATGATATCTTCAATTGTAATCAATCCCGAGGTGCCTCCGTATTCATCCACCAGCATGGCGATATGGACGCGCTCTTTTTGCATTTTCTTAAGCAGGGTATCCACGGGCATGACCTCGGGAATCGACATGACGGGTTGAAGCAGCGTGCTGAAATCAAAGGATGGATTATTGTCATATTTCAGGAAAAACTGCTTGGTGTTGATGGTTCCGATAATATGATCCTTATTGTCCATGGCAACGGGAAAACGGGTATATTGTTCTTTCTTGATAATTGCGAGATTCTCGGAAAGCGTCTTGTTGGCATATAAGCAGACCATGTCGGTGCGCGGTATCATAATTTCCCGGGCCAGCAGCTCGTCGAAGGCGAAAATCCGGTTCACATAACCGAATTCCGCTTTGTTGATTTTACCGCTCTGATAGCTGTCCGAGAGAATGATGCGGATTTCTTCTTCCGAATGGGCTTCTTCATGCTCACTGGCCGGCTTCATGCCGAATAAGCGGACCAATCCGTTAGCTGAGCCGTTCAGCAGCCAAATGAAAGGATACATGATTTTATGGAAAAAAATGATAAGCGGCGCCACGATAACCGTGATCTGCTCCGCTTTTTGAATCGCGAGTGTCTTGGGCGCAAGTTCGCCGATAACGACATGCAGATAGGTCATAACCGCAAGCGCAATAATCATGGAGAATACGTGGCTGAGGCCGTCTCCGATAGCCAGACGATCGAAAAAGGGATGGAGCAGCTCCTCCACAGTAGGCTCGCCGAGCCATCCAAGACCCAGAGCGGTAATGGTAATCCCGAGCTGACAGGCGGACAGGTAGGCGTCCAGGTGGCTTGTTACTTTTTGCACGGCAAGAGCGTTCTTCTTACCCTCAAGCACCATCTGATCGACCCGGCTTCCGCGCAGCTTAATGATCGCGAATTCGGTAGCCACGAAGAATGCGGTGAGAATAATCAATAAAGCGATCAACAAGAAATTCAGAGCCATAACAACCTTCCTTCGTTTTGAACAATTCATATTAGTAGTTCTTATGAACTTATTTTACAGGGTTTCCGTACAAACTACAAAGTCATGAATGGCTCATATCTGCTGATATGGGTCAGATAACCTCCGGGATTGTCATATAACAAGGGTCATTCCTCCATTAATTCACTTTGACACAACCGTACGCGAGTTTTATGATGAGCTTTAGAAGAACGATTCGAATGGTTGAGGTGTTAGTATGGAAACATTATCTTTTACCCGCAAGGAGATGGCTGAGCTTCTTCTTTCTATAAATAAACAATCTGCGCGTTCGCCGCTGACTATTCTACAGGAGACATGGATTGCCCATTATCAGAGGGAGAAGGCCCAGGGGATCTCCATGACGGCTTTCGTCTCCACAACGCTTCCTCCCGTAATCGAGCGGATGATCAAGTCGGATATGAACCCGGCTCTGTCTCTTCATGATATCGTATCCCTGGGATCGCAAATTGAGTACACCCATTTTTCCGTCACATCGGTACAGAACTGGGTGAAGCGGGATTTTAAGGACTTTATTGGTTTGGCTGAGGAGGGGAAGAAATACTCCCTGCAGCAGGCTTCCCTGTTTTTTATTATCGAGGATTTGAGATCTGCCCTGGATTACGAAGCGATCCGCAAGCTGTTCGAGATTGTGTTCCCTGTTCAGGGGGATAATGAACATAATCCGCATCTGATTGCTCCGTTGGATTTCTATGCCGCTTATGCCGAGCTGTTCGAGGAGCTGGACGAGCGTTACCGGACATATGAAGGCGGGCGGAACGATATGGTGTACAAATGGGACCAAATGATCCATGAACTCTCCCGGGAATTCGTATCCCGCAAGGAGCCTTTCACCGATGCACAGAAGGAAGCCTTGCAAAATGCGCTCCATGTCGCGCTGATCTCCGTGCATACGTCCTGCTTCCATTCGCTTGCGCGGCGCTATTTGAACGGTATGGTATTTATGAACGGATTGAACGAGATGAAGCCATGAAAGAGCGTGAATCATGAAGAAGAAGCTGATTTATGAAGTGGTATATGACGAGATTAAACGGCGGATTGAAGAGGGAATATGGAAGCCGGGCGAGCGCATTCCCACATTGGAGGATATTTCGGAGGAACTTCAGGTGGGGATTTCCTCTGTCCGCGAGGCGGTGCGGATACTCGGCAAGCAGAAGATTCTGACCGTCGAACAGGGAAGAGGAACCTTCATCAGCGGGCAGATTCCCGGCAATCCGAACCGCTATCTGGCGGCGATGGAACGGGCCTCGTGGATGCAGCTGACGGAAGCGCGTCTGGTTATCGAACCGGAGCTCGCAGCTCTTGCGGCAGAGAAAGCCGCTCCGGAGGACAGGGATGCCATCTTGAAAAGCGCCGAAGCGATGCAGCGCAAGGTGAAGGCCGGCAAGCCTTTTCTCAAGGAGGATATTGAGTTCCATGATCTCATTGCCAAAGCTTCGCGTAATGAAATTCTGATCAATATGATTCATATGGTCGGGGATGTGCTGCTGGACAGCCGGCGCCATACGATGCGGATTCCCGGCATGCATGAGAAAGCCTCGTCCTACCATTACCTGATCGCGCAGGCGATCGTGCAGCACAATCCCCAGCAGGCCAGGGAGCTGATGAAGCTGCATCTGGTTGATATGCGGGATCAATGGGATCCCGAGACTGATGTTGAATAGTGCAGGCTAAGGCTCACTTCCCGTAGGGAAGAAGAGAGGAAGGGAGAAGCGGATTCTCCGTGGCTGACATGGTAGAAAGCCATTCGGCACCAAATAATCGCCTTGTCCTTGATGGAAGGACAGGGCGATTTATTGGAGCGCGGCCGCAAAGCTCTTCTTTTCGGGTGGGTGACAATTACCATTTTTGTTTTTCCAATAAACTTGTTTCTTCTTCAATCTGACTAACGTCAATACGCTGGAACAATAACTTCAGGTTTTGGATTTTTCGGTTGGCTGGAATTGATGTCAGTCTCCAAACCGGTTGTTCCAGTGTCAGGAACTTTCTTATTTCTTCACAAGAGAAGGGAATGAACGGGTGCAGCAGATTGGACAGATTCACTATAATTTGCACGCATATATTCAGTGTATAACCACACGCTTTCCGGTTTTCCTTAATCTGTGCCCATGGCTTTTGTTCATCAAAGAATTTGTTTGCCCGGCGAACGCAAGTAAAAATCAGATCAATGGCTTCCTTTAGACGGCCTTCTTCGATTAAGGCCCCGGACTCAAGATACAACTCCTCCATTATATTCTTCCATTCTTCATTAAGATTACCTTCTGGAACGCGTCCTTCAAAGGACTTGTCGATAAAAGCCAATGTACGATTAACAAGGTTTCCAAATGCGCCAAGCAATTCCCCGTTATGGCTGTGGATGAACTCCCTCCAGGAAAAATCAGTATCCCGGTTCTCCGGACCGTTTGCGATCAAAAAATAACGAATGGAATCTGGTTGATAGCGACGCATGATATCCGGTACCCATACCGCCCAATTACTGCTTGTCGAAAACTTTTTCCCTTCCAGGGTCATGTACTCACATGATATAATCCGATCCGGCAAATGGAGACCCCCTACTCCAAGGAGCAGTGCCGGCCAGACCACGGTATGGAAAGGTATATTATCTTTCCCATGTACATAATAAGCGGTTATATTCTCCTTCCCTTCCTTCCAGAATGATTCCCAGCTGCCGCCTGTCTCTGCAGCCCACTGCTTGCTTGCCGATAAGTAGCCGCTGACCGCCTCGATCCAAACGTAGATTTTTTTTTCTTCGAACCCGTCAACCGGAACATCAACACCCCAAGTCAAGTCACGGGTTACAGCACGATCTTGAAGACCTTCTTTTAAGTATCGTCCAGTTAACTGTACAGCATTTTCCTTCCATCCTTGAGCTTGTTGTGCATACTTGCCCAATTCAGCCTGGAACCGTGAGAGCGCAAGGTAATAATGCTCTGTCGGGCGCTCAATAGGGGGGTTCCCACAAATCTTGCAAGTCTTGTCTGACAGGTCTGCAGGATCTAACAAAGTCGAACAATAATCACATTGATCACCTCTGGCGCGGTTCCCGCAAACGGGGCAGGTACCCTCAACGTATCGATCCGGCAGGAAGCGTTGGTCGGTTTCACAATAAGTCTGCTGTAATGTCTTTTTGTATAAATATCCATTTTTCAATAGTTGCAAGAACATTTCTTGAACCACTTGATGGTGAAAAACCTGGTCAGTACGTGTGTACAAATCATAAGTGAACCCCAGCTGCTTAAAGCACTCGGCAAACTCCTGGTGAAATCGATCCGCAATATCTCCTGGGGAGACACCCTCTTGAATGGCCTGAACGGCGACCGGTGTGCCATGGCAGTCGCTGCCCGAAACATACAGCACGTTTTCTCCCTTCGAACGAAAATAACGTGCCAGTACATCTCCTGGCAGTAAGCTTGCCAACCGTCCCAGATGCAATGAACCGTTCGCATACGGCCATGCTCCGCCAATAAAAATATTTGTCATTAAGACTCCTCCTTTTTTGACAAACAAAAAAACCCTCATCCCGAAGGGACGAGAGCTGTGCTCACGTGGTTCCACCCAATTTTATCAATGCCTTGCGGCATTAACCTCTTCAAGTACGACGCGTTTGCGTTTATACCCTAGCACAGTAACGGGTGCGGGTTCCGGCGCAACCTACAACCACATGAGGCTTCGATGCGCAGCTCCGAGACCATATTCCCAAGGTTATTCTTTACCCCTTTTCAGCAACCGGGGCTCTCTGCAAAAGACATCACCAGGGTACTCTTTCTCTTCTTAGCTTTTTTCAGAATATTCAAGTTATTTGTAATAATACTTTTTATAATTTTCAAAGTCAAGGTTATTATACGGCTTGCCGCTGCAGGTGTTTTAGTGCATCACAACTGAGTTATTATGCCCAAAATCATCCTATTCATTAACGGGGGATAGTTTCCTTTCTCTCTTGGGACAACAACACAGCGGATAGTCTGTACTTCGCTGCAAAAATTACGGCTACAATAGAAACCGGAACGACACTCAAAGCGACAACCACCGGTGCAGCAGGCAGCATAAACATCACATAGACCAGCCAGCATACCGGTACATACAGCAGCAATATTCCTGCGCCGAGTACAGTCGATGCGATCATCCGGCCAACCGGATAGCGATCCAAAACTGCGACAATCAACATCACCAGCGTCGGTAACGTAAACAGGTAACTGATTTCATAGAACAAGACCGTTGTCCCGACGATCAGCAGCACTTGAATCGGCAGCACACTTGCGATCCCTTCGGCAAGCGATCGTTTTTGCATCCGGAAGAACCATATTGCGAGAGCGCCCAAGCCATGCGCCAAGGCTATGCAAAGATAAACCGCATCATTGTTTGTTGATTCGCCGAGCCGCATCGTTTGGGTTAATAATGAGACGATCCCCCAGCTCAGCAAGCCCATCGCGACCATCGTACCGAGCAGCCAGCCCGTGCCGCCGGCGATTTGGAGAAGCGTAACCTTGCCAAGCCGAATCTGAATAATCAGCCAAGCTAATGAAGCCAACGCCGCACATACCGACAGGATATAGGCAGCAATGTCGCTCATGACCACGAGATTGCCGGTCAGCAGTGTGAAAAACACGCTATCCCGGTTAGAGCCGCTGTCCTGGAATTGCGCTTGCCCGCTATAGTCGGCCATTTCCAAGGCGGTCTGCAGAAAGTTATAAGCCGTTCCGCGATGCAAATTCTCAAAGGTGTCCGACGGCTGATGGTAATGCTCTACGCCCTCCGCCACGGCAAAATTAAGTCCCGGATATCCCGCCTCCAGGAAACGGGTCAAATCGGTGCCGTTCGGCATTTTGCGGTACAACCCGGTTGTGAACGAAAAAGCCAGGGGGCGTGAACTCGCCGATTGAAAATGCCGCAACAAATCATAGTTGGACGCAGACGTTTCAAACATGAGCAGTCCGCCGCGATTCCCGCGCGCATCGAAGTTAAGGACAAGATCGATCTTGCTTTGAAGCTCGGGATGCGACTTCACAAATGCTTTCGCGCCTAGCGCGCTTTCTTCCTCCCCATCCGTAAACAAAACATAGAGATCGTTTTTCAAATCGGGCCTACTCGATTGCTCGCGCAATGCTTCAAGCATTGCGCTTACGGAAACCATATCGTCAGCCGTGCCGGGGGAGTTGACCTCGCTGTCGTAATGGGCGAGCATCAATATGCCGCGATCCGTGCCGGGCGCATCCAGTTTGACCCATATGTTGCTTAAAACCAATCCGTCCTTTTCTGAAGAGGCTCTTTTATGATTGTCACCTTCTAAAGCACCTGAAGGCGGTGTCTTACGCATGCTTCGTTCTCCCATCGGCGGGCCGTCTTGGGCGAGACGTTCGGCTTCCATATCCGCGGATGTATATATTTCCGGATCGACAGTCGCTTCCAGCCCCATATCGCGGATTTGCGCCAATAGATAGGTCCGTACTTCGTCAAGCTCCTTGGAACCGGATGGATGCGGTGCGACTGTCATGGCTTGCAAATGGGCAAGCATTCGTTGATAAGCCAAATAATCGGCATTGGATTCAGATGGCGGTGATGGCGGCCGCAATTGTGCAAAGCCTGTCCAGATTCCTATTGCAAATACGATAAGCATTAGCAGAATCGAACTTTTTTTTACCATTTTTCTTTTGTACCCCTCCTGTGAAATAAAGTATGCTCTCACTATAATTCAAGGAAGGTTAACTCAGGGTTAAGAAGACAGCCCGCCGAGAAAATCAGCGGTCCGCTTTATTTTGAGGCTTCGGCAGCCGGATTACGATAGCCGTGGACACATCGGCCACGCTGTGCACCTGGATTTCACCTCCGTGCTTTTCGATGACCATCCTCACGATGGAAAGCCCCAAGCCACTGCCTCCAAGCTCTCTCGAGCGCGATTTGTCTACGCAGTAGAACGGATCGAAAATTTTATCGAGCTGATCCTCCGGTATGCCGATCCCCGTATCAAGGATCGTAATTTGGGTGTTGACCGCGTTATCCGCCGCAGCGATAATAATGACTCCATTAGGCTTGTTATATTTGACTGCGTTATGAATCATATTGTAAAAAGCTCTGTACAAGAGAGGCTTATCGCCGTGCAGCAGCACGTCGGCGGTACGGTTTTCGATGCGAAGATTTTTACTTTGAATAGGCTGCAGGAGCTCGTCAATAATATTGCCGAACATGTCCTTAGCTTCGATTCTCTCGCTTTCCGCGATATTCTGTCCGGCGTTCAGCTTCAGCAGGTCATTTACCAAACCGCTGAGACGCTGGGCGTTTTTAAGCGTGTCCTCAAGCGTTTCCTTATATTCGTCGACCGTAGGATGATCGTCAAGCTGCAGCACCTCGATGTTTGCGATCATGGCGGCGAGCGGCGTTTTGAGTTCATGCGCGGCATTGGCCGAGAAATTTTTGTGCGCAACAAACACTTTCTCCAATTTATGGATCATCCGGTTAAAGGACCGGCTCAGCTTGGAAACCTCGTCATTGGACGAAGGCACCCCGACCTGCCGGAACAAGTTGTTTTCGTCGATTTCCCCGATCTCCTTGCTTAAATCCGTTACAGGCTTCAAGGCTCTTCCCGCAATCAGATAGGTTAAGCCGCTTCCTATAACAATGACCATTACAGCGCTAATAATGCCGACGGCTGTAAAGTCGTTATTCCTCTCTATCACTGCTTTTTTTGGCAATGCGAATGGCCGTGCAACCGGAGATCTCTGTATAAACTCCGATGCATTTACTTTGTATTTGGGAAAGTCAGCGTTATAAATCTTTCGTGCGGCATAGATCGAAGTCATCATCAGCACGATGGAAGCAATAATCAATATCAACGCCATTAATAGGGTCAGCCGCAGCCGCAGCGGAAGATGGTTAAACCGGGCCATACTGCACCTCCACGATGAAATAGCCGAGCCCTCTTGCGTTTTTGACGATTTCCTGTTTCTCAAGGTGGACGGCAAGCTTCTTCTTGAGCGAATTGATGTGTACCTTGAAGGAATTGGAAAATAAATCGGTTTGACTGTCCCACACGTGTTCAATTATCTCTTCCGCGCCTACGATTTTATCCTTGTGCATCATCAGATACTCAAGGATGCCGTATTCTTTTTTGGTTAAGTCAATCAACTGATTTCGAACATATACCTGCTTTAACGCGGTATCGATTTGTAAATCTCCATGTGCGATTCGCGTATCCGTCAGGATGAATTTTCGGCGAAGCAACGCGCGAAGCCTCGCTTCAAGCTCCTTGAAGTGAAACGGCTTCGCCATATAATCGTTGGCGCCGGTGTCGAGCCCCGCGATCTTGTCCTCCACCTCGGAACGCGCGGACAGGATGAGCACCTTGATTTCCTGGTTGTTCTTACGAATTACCGTCAGAACATCAATGCCATCTAATTTCGGCAGATTCAAATCAAGCACGATCGCATCGTATTCATTGACCTGGACGAGCTGCAGGGCTTTTTCTCCGTCCGGTGCGGCATCGACCGCGTATCCGAATTTTCTCAGCCCCGTGCAGATTGCTTTTTGCATCGATAAGTCATCCTCGACAACCAATACTTTCAGTTCCATCATCCCCCGCATTTCAATTTGATCATGATAGCTCAAGCTTGGTTAAATTACGGTTAATTTTTTGCCTTTCTGTTAAAGTAATAACCATTAGACTGAGAATTATCAAGACCTAAACTTAAAGAAATATCAAATAAAATAAAGGGTTCTACATATTAGGCATGACTTATGTGGAATCCTTACTTTTCAAGCCGAGTACCTAATTTAAAATATTACCTTGACACTCATAGTAATATGTCGTACTATACAAATGCGGGGTGATGAAATGAGCGAGAACAAAATTACATCCGACCTGCTGCGCGGGCATACCGATACGATGATTTTACGGCTCTTATCCGAAGCGGACCGCTACGGTACGAGATTGTCAAATTGATTGCCGAGCGTTCAGGCGGCGAGTATGAATTAAAGGAAGCCACGATGTACTCCAGCGTCAAGCGGCTGGAGGTGGACGGTGATATCGAGTGGTATTGGGGCGATGAATCCCAGGGTGGACGCCGTAAATATTTTCGGATTACCGACAAGGGCAAGGCTGCTTACAATCGCAACAAAAGCAACTGGGAATACGCGAAGCGCGTGCTAGAAAACTTATTATAAAGGAGACTGGATATAATGAATGAGAAATTGACGAACTATTTGAACGGCGTGTTTGCACCCTACGATGAGGTAAAAAGCGTCACCGAATTAAAGACGGACCTGCTCTCCGATTTGCAGGAGCGGTTCCGGGAGCTCAAAGCCGAGGGCAAGGATGATGAAACCGCTTTTGAAATGACCATTGAAAGCATCGGCGACATTGAGCAAACGGTACTGGAAGTCGCTAACCTCTCCCGCTCGCTGGAGCGGCAGGTGGTGACCAACTTTAACGGAAGCAACCTGGCGAAAAGCGACTTTGCAGGCGTGACCGCCCATAAAGGAGAGTTTAAAGGCAGCGCGCTGCACGGATCCGACTTTGCGGGCGCAGACTTGAGAGGCAGCTCGTTTAAGGGCAGCGACGTGCGTGAAGCCAATTTCGACGGCGCGAATCTGACGGACTGCAGCCTATCCGCCCTTGACCTGACGAATGCAAGCTTCGATCAATCGATCCTTGTACGCACGAACTTCAGCTCGTTGGGACTGGACGGAGCCGCATTCACAGGTGTAAAACTGACTGACGTCACGTTCTCTTCGACGGACCTTAAAAAAACCATCTTTGAAAACTGTATCTTTGACGGCGTGGAGTTCAAAACTTCCGATCTGGGCGGGCTGCGATTTGACGGGCAAACCTTTATCGGCGTCAAGTTTGACAAGTCGGCACTGAACGACGTTTCGTTTAAGGGCGCGACACTCAAGAACGTGTCGTTTCCGACGTCTTCCTGGTCTAAAAGATATTACCGTGTTATCAAAACCGTCTGCTTTGACGGGGCAGTCATGGATAAGCTGACCTATGCCGCCCTTAAAGGCATGGATGCCGATTTGTCCAAGGTTACCGTTCGATAAGGAGGGGAACATATGCCAACCACATCCATTCAAGTTAAAGGACTGCAAAAATCCTACAAGCAGCTTCAGGTCTTAAAGGGCGTCGATTTCGAGGTGGAAAAGGGCTGTATTTTCGCCCTGCTCGGCTCCAACGGGGCGGGCAAGACCACGGTTGTCAAAATCCTCACCACGCTGCTCAAGCCAGACAGCGGAACCGCGACCGTAAACGGATTCGATGTTGCGGCAAAACCCGAGAATGTGCGGCAGGCAATCAGTCTGACCGGGCAATTTGCCGCCGTGGACGAAATGTTGACCGGACGGGAAAATCTGATCATGATTGCCAAGCTGCGCTACCTCAAAAATCCGC
>NZ_JBWDNP010000018.1:0-146602 GCF_056269255.1 Paenibacillus sp. JT31N17 | reverse complement strand
GGAAGCATCGCAAGATGTGCAGCTGACGAATACTAATCGGTCGAGGGCTTATCCTACACCGGAACAAGAGCAGTCTTGTTCCACCCGTCAGCCGAAGGGCTGGAGGGAATCGAGCCGCTAAACGTTTCGCAAACGTTCATATCCAGTTTTCAGGGTGTAACCACCCTCATGATGATCGGTCCATAGCCGAGCCATCCCGTTTGGTAGCAATGGCGAAGGGGAACCACGCGTACCCATCCCGAACACGACCGTTAAGCCCTTCAGCGCCGATGGTACTTGGACCGCAGGGTCCTGGGAGAGTAGGACGTTGCCAAGCACGAGAAGCCGACCGCAGTTCTGCGGTCGGCTTTTTGTTGTCTGTTGATATCTTCCCTGAATGGTATCTCACCCGGTTTGTTCCTCGCTCTCCAGTGATCCCCACTTCTGGCTATAACTCCTTTACAACTCCATGTATCGCTATGCTCATACTACATAGAAGAGCAATGATTGAGGATGATGGGGGGTATTTATCATCACTATGACTATATGGGTTAAACGATGCTTGATTTTGGTGCTATCAGGTTTGATGATATCAGGGTGTACAGGATGCAGCGCCAATCATCGCAGCGGCAAGTCATCAGCTCAAATGTCGGAAAAGAACCAAGCACAACAAACAATCGAACAATCATCCAGCCGTTCATTATCTACTCACTCTCAATCCCAACGAAATGAACCTGCTTCTCTCCCCGCTGCCTTGAATGCTGACCGTGAAGAGCATATTAGAAAGCCAAGCGAACCCGTCAGAGGGATATATGTCTCCGGATGGGTCGCTGGCAGCCGGAAGTACATGGACCGCCTCATTCACCTGATAGATACGACGAATCTGAATGCCATGGTTATCGACGTGAAAAATGACTATGGCGAACTAACGTATCGTTCCAATATTCCGGAGGTACGTACAATGGGAGCAGCCTCTCATCCGGCCATCAAGGATATTCATGCTTTAATCAGCAGGCTGAAATCCAGGAATATTTACTGCATCGGCCGTATTGTTGTATTCAATGATCCGTTATATGTGCGGAAGAAGCCACAGATGGCTTTTCAAAAGAAAAACGGTGGTGTATGGCTTGATCGTCAAGGAAAGGCATGGATCGACCCTTATCAGCCGGAACCCCGTTCTTATAACATCGCAATAGCAGAGGAGGCGGCCAGCCTCGGGTTTGATGAGATCCAGTTTGATTATGTCCGTTTTCCGGACAATGGGGCAAAAGTGGACACGGAAGTGCGGTATGCGGATATAAATGGCAGCAGCAAGGCTGAGGTTATTCAGTTATTTTTGCAGCAGGCCAAAGATCGTCTTCACTCTGCGGGAGTACGCATTTCGGCGGATGTATTCGGCTTGGTAACATCATCCAAAGATGATATGGGGATTGGACAGTCATGGCCGGCCATAGCGAGCGTAGTCGATGTGATCTCACCCATGACATACCCGTCCCATTATTCGCAGGGAATGTATGGAATTAACAGCCCTGATCTCCAGCCCTACAAGGTTATTCGCAAGGCCATGGCGGATGCAATGCGGCGCAATAAAGGGTTGAATGCCACCTCCAAAAAACAGGCTGCGCAAATCCGTCCTTGGCTCCAGGGCTTTACAGCCACCTGGGTACACCCGCATCAGCGTTATGGGGTGCATCAGATCAATAAACAAATTCAGGCTGCGAATGAGCAAGGGGTAAAAGAATTCCTGCTTTGGAGCTCCAATTGTAAATATGATTATCGTTCATGATTGGAGTATTATGAGGGCATCGCGAATCCTTGACAGCCCCTAACCCCTCTGCTAATATTGCAATAATATAAGTGAGTCGAATCAATTCATTCACAATAAGAACCCCGATTTTGAAATATAAGAAAGTATCGATTAGCTCCATACTTTAATTATATTTTTAAGGGAAGGAACATGGCATACCGCCGAAAAGGAATAAAGGCGAACGTAAGATGAAATGACTTTTCGGCTCGTCTGCGTTAACAATGTTTTCTTGCACGGCGGTGGCCGTTTCTTCCCTCTTTCGGAAACCATTTGAAGGAGGATCATATCAGTGTGGGAAAATAAATTCGCCAAAGAAGGATTAACCTTTGATGACGTTTTGCTTGTACCCCGTAAATCGGAAATTTTGCCGCGGGAGGTTGATGTTTCGGTCAGCCTGAGCGCCAACGTGAAGTTGAATATTCCGCTGATCAGTGCGGGCATGGATACAGTAACGGAATCGGCTCTGGCGATCGCTATGGCCCGTGAAGGCGGTATTGGAATTATCCATAAGAACATGTCCATCCAGCAGCAGGCCGAGGAGGTTGACCGGGTTAAGCGCTCCGAGAGCGGCGTTATCACGAACCCTTTCTCCTTGACGCCTGATCATCATGTATATGACGCTGAGGAATTGATGGGCAAATACCGGATATCCGGTGTTCCGATTGTAGATGAGAATCAGAAGCTGGTTGGTATTTTGACTAATCGCGATTTGCGCTTTATTCACGATTATTCGATGAAAATCAGTGAAGTGATGACCCATGAGGAATTGGTAACCGCTCCTGTAGGCACTACGCTGCAGCAGGCGGAAGGTCTGCTGCAGAAGCATAAGATTGAGAAGCTTCCGCTGGTTGACGATACCAATACCCTTAAGGGACTTATT
The DNA here is from genome assembly GCF_056269255.1 of Paenibacillus sp. JT31N17. Lineage (NCBI taxonomy): Bacteria > Bacillati > Bacillota > Bacilli > Caryophanales > Paenibacillaceae > Paenibacillus > Paenibacillus sp. JT31N17. The sequence goes on along the minus strand of NZ_JBWDNP010000018.1, from coordinate 143,936 downwards.
ACGATCAAGGATATTGAAAAGGCGATCCAGTTCCCCAACGCTGCCAAGGATACACAAGGCAGGCTGCTCTGCGGAGCGGCCGTAGGCATAGCCAAGGACACACTGGAACGCGCTGAGGCGCTTGTACAGTCCGGTGTTGATGTTCTTGTTGTGGACACAGCGCATGGACATCAGATCAACGTGCTGGATATGGTGAGAAAGATTCGTGAGAAATATGAGAATCTTGTTATCGTAGCCGGCAATGTGGCGACGGGTGAAGGTACGCGTGATCTGATTGAAGCCGGAGCATCGGTCGTTAAAGTGGGCATGGGACCTGGCTCGATCTGTACAACACGGATTATCGCCGGCATCGGGGTTCCGCAAATTACAGCTATTTATGACTGTGCCAGTGTGGCACGTGAATATAATATTCCGATTATCGCCGATGGCGGTATCAAATACTCGGGTGATGTTACAAAAGCAATCGCTGCGGGTGCAAGTGCTATTATGATCGGCAGTTTGTTCGCCGGAACGGAAGAAAGCCCGGGCGAGTCCGAAATTTACCAGGGACGGCGATTTAAGGTTTACCGGGGTATGGGTTCATTGGGGGCGATGAAAGAGGGCAGTAAGGATCGGTACTTCCAGGAGAATGAGAACAAGCTCGTGCCTGAAGGAATTGAGGGACGCGTAGCATACAAAGGACCGCTTGCCGATACGGTACATCAATTGATTGGCGGTTTGCGTTCGGGTATGGGGTACTGCGGAACGAAAAGCATCGAAGAGCTGAAGCATGACACACAATTCGTTCGCATCACGAATGCCGGTCTGCGCGAGAGCCATCCGCATGATGTTCAAATCACTAAAGAAGCACCAAACTATTCTCTGTAATCTATCATTAGAGTTATTTAATCATATTGTCAGCTTCGCTTGTTGTAAACCGTGATACGGATCGGATAGAATTCTAGATAGAAGGTTCGTGCCCAGGCAGGAAGATGGTGGGATCACCATTTTTCTGCCTCTCTTTTTTCATGCGCGTTCCATGTGGTACAATAATAGATAGACAATCTACTGGAAGAGGGAGAGAAGACGTTGGAACGGAATAAAAGACCGGTACGTCTCGTATCGGCGATATCCGCATTGTTAGTCGGTTTGCTTTTTACTACGATTATAGGTTCGACGTCGGCTTATGCCGCTGCTGCAAAAGATGCATTCACACCGAATTCACTTGGACTTGAGGTTCAATCGGCCATACTTATTGATGCGGATACCGGTCAAGTGCTTTATCAGGTAGCGCAGGATGAAGTACGCCCCCCTGCCAGTATGACGAAGATGATGTCGGAATATATCGTTTTGGAAGAAATACAACAGAAACGTATTAAATGGGATGATATTGTAACGGTAACGAAGGAAGCAGCTTCCACGCCTGCGGATGGATCTCAAATCTACTTGGCTGAAGGCGATAAGCATACGGTAAAAGACTTATATATTGCCATGGCAGTAGGTTCAGCCAATGACGCAACGGTCGCGCTGGCGGATCATATCGGCGGCGGCACCGAGCAGGGATTTGTTCAGAAAATGAATGATACCGCAAAATCACTGGGGCTGAACTCCGCTCATTTTACAACGGCTACAGGACTGCTCGACACAACGGTGATTTCCGCAGCTGATCTGGCAAAGTTCGCAAGGCTTCTTCTGCAGAAGCACCCGGAATTCCTGGACTATTCTAAAATTCAATCCTATAAATTTCGTGAGCGCGACAAAGAGCCCATGATCAACTGGAACTGGATGCTGGGCAGCAATAAGGATGTGCCGTCCTTTAAGAAATTTGCCTATGAAGGTCTGGACGGAATGAAGACAGGCTACATCGGAGCAGCCGGCTATTGTTTTACGGGAACAGCCAAGCGCGGCGATTTGCGCCTGATTAGTGTTGTTATGGGAACAAGCACCAAGGAAGCCCGTTTTTATGAGACAGCAAAGCTGCTCGATTATGGCTTTAACAATTTTGAAAAGAAAACGGTAGTCGCTCCAAAAACAGTGGTAAAAGATGCGGAAACGGTCAAAATAAAGAAGGGCGTTTCGAAGACTGCGCCTATCGTGACAGCGAACGATATCACATTCCTGGTCAAAAAAGGTGCAGCACCGCAGATCTCCGCTCCTAAAGTAACGTTGCAGACAGAAGATAAGCTGGTAGCTCCAATCAAGCAGGGGCAGGTTGTCGGAACAGCTACCTATTCGTATAAGGATGCAGATACAGGGGAAACCATTGAAAAGAAGGTTGACCTCATTTCTTCCGAGAATGTGGATAAAGGAAGCTGGTGGCGCCTGATGTTCAGAGCGATCGGCACTTTCTTTGCCGGACTGTTTAATGGGATAGTGGACTTGTTCTAATTTAAGCCAATACCAAGCATTTCACTATGGATTAAATGGTTGTCGATTTTGATTGGATCATGTAGAATAAATGGTTAGAGCTATCTCGGATATTCGAGGGATGAGAACATTATTTTAGGAGGACTCGGGAACATGGAAACAGGAACATCACGTGTAAAAAGAGGCATGGCGGAAATGCAAAAAGGCGGCGTCATCATGGACGTTATGAGCGCCGAGCAAGCCAAAATTGCTGAAGCGGCAGGAGCTACAGCGGTTATGGCGCTTGAGCGTGTGCCTTCCGATATTCGCGCCGCAGGCGGCGTTGCCCGCATGGCCGATCCAACGATTCTCGAAGAAGTTATGAAAGTCGTATCCATTCCGGTTATGGCCAAAGCCCGTATCGGACATTATGTAGAGGCAAGAGTGCTTGAGGCACTCGGCGCTGACTACATTGACGAGAGTGAAGTGCTTACGCCGGCAGACGAAGTGTTCCATATCGATAAACGTGACTTCACTGTTCCCTTCGTAAATGGCGCCAAGGACCTGGGAGAGGCGCTGCGCCGCATTCAGGAAGGTGCAGCTATGATGCGCACCAAGGGTGAGCCGGGAACGGGTAATATCGTTGAGGCGGTTCGTCATATGCGTATTATTACAGGTCAAATCCGTAAGGTGCAAAACCTTGCCAAGGATGAGCTGTATGCGGAAGCTAAAGTGCTGGGAGTGCCTTATGATCTGTTATTAGAGGTTCACGAGACGGGCAAGCTTCCCGTTGTGAACTTCGCGGCAGGCGGTATTGCAACTCCTTCCGATGCTGCACTCATGATGCATCTGGGCGCTGATGGCGTATTTGTAGGCTCGGGTATTTTCAAATCCGACAATCCGGAGAAATTTGCCCGTGCGATCGTAGAAGCTACAACCCATTTCACTGATTACAAGCTGATCGCGGAAGTGTCCAAGAATCTTGGCGCTCCGATGAAAGGCATTGAAATATCCAAGCTTGATCCAGCTCAGCGGATGCAGGATCGCGGACTGTAAGAGCAGCTAGCCGGTAAAGAAAGAAGGCATAACGAATGAAGATTGGCGTATTGGCGCTGCAGGGTGCTGTTGCCGAGCATATGCGAAGCATTCAGGCAGCTGGCGGTGAGCCTGTTGCGGTCAAGCAGTCCGGGCAGCTGGACGAGCTGGACGGTCTTATTATTCCTGGTGGAGAAAGTACTACGATCGGCAAGCTGATGCGCAAGTATGATTTTATGGATGCTATTCGCAGCTTTTCTGATGCCGGCAAACCGATTTTCGGTACATGCGCAGGGCTTATTGTGCTGGCCGACCGGATAGAGGGTCAAGAAGAAGCGCATTTGCAGCTGATGAATATGACGGTGGCGCGCAATGCCTTCGGACGGCAGCGGGAAAGCTTTGAGACGGATCTGGCTGTTATCGGAATTGATGAGCCGGTAAGGGCCGTCTTCATCCGGGCCCCGCTTATTAAGGAAGTGGGCGAAGGTGTTGAGGTGCTGTCCACTTATAACGACGAGATCGTAACCGCAAGACAAGGGCATCTGCTTGTATCTTCCTACCACCCGGAACTTACGGATGATTATCGTCTGCACGCGTACTTTTTGGACATGGTTAAGGAAGTGGCTGCCGAGTCTGCGCGTTAGAACAGCCGGAGACTGCGAATTCGCAGTCTCTTTGCCAATAGATACGAGTGTTTAATTAGAGAGGGGTTACCTTTTCGTGTTGGATGTTAAATTGCTAAGAAATGATTTTAGTAAAGTTGAACTGGCGCTCAAAAAACGCGGGAAATCTGCCGAGCTCATCAGTGAATTCCCGATTCTGGACACCAAGTGGCGCGATCTGCTGCAGGAAAGCGAGCAGTTGAAAAGCCGCCGCAACACCGTCTCCCAGGAAGTGGCGAAACTGAAGAAAAGCGGCGGCGACGCAGGAGCCCTTATCGTAGAAATGCGCGAGGTCGGAGACCGGATTAAAGTGCTCGATGAGGAAGTGCGTGTAGTCGAAGCGGAAATTGCCGAGTTGACCCTGGCTATCCCGAATATTCCGCATGAAAGCGTGCCTGTTGGCTCTTCAGAGGCAGATAATGTGGAGATTCGCCGGGTTGGTGAAGTGACGGAGCTACAGTTTGAGCCAAAAGCCCATTGGGAGCTTGCTCAGGAGCTTGGTATTCTTGATTTTGAGGCCGCCGGCAAGGTAACAGGCTCGCGGTTCGTGTTTTACCGCGGCTTGGGTGCCCGTCTGGAGCGCGCGCTTATCAACTTTATGATGGATTTGCACAGTGACAAGCATGGTTATGAAGAATTGCTTCCACCTTACATCGTAAATCGGGATAGTCTGGTTGGGACCGGTCAGCTGCCGAAGTTCGAAGAGGATCTCTTTAAGCTTGCAAATACCGAGTATTATTTGATTCCGACGGCGGAAGTACCAGTAACCAATATTCACCGAGACGATATTTTGTCAGTGGATGATCTGCCCAAAAATTTTGTCGCTTACAGCGCGTGCTTTCGTTCGGAGGCTGGCGCTGCCGGCCGCGATACCCGGGGACTTATCCGCCAGCATCAATTCAACAAGGTGGAGCTGGTAAAGCTGTGCAAGCCGGAGGAGTCGCATGCGGAGCTCGAATCGCTGACTCTAAACGCAGAGACCGTGCTTCAGCTGTTAGGACTGCCCTATCGAGTCCTGACGCTCTGTACAGGCGATATGGGCTTCTCGTCGGCCAAGACCTATGATATCGAGGTCTGGCTGCCAAGCGGCGGTACATACCGGGAAATTTCCTCCTGCTCCAACTTCGAGGACTTCCAGGCCCGCAGAGCCAATATCCGTTTTCGCCGCGATTCCAAGAGCAAGCCGGAATTTGTTCATACCCTTAACGGCTCCGGACTTGCAATCGGCCGTACGGTTGCTGCGATTCTGGAGAATTATCAGCAAGCTGACGGCTCGATTATCATTCCACAAATCCTTCGTCCTTACATGGGGGGATTAGAGGTAATCGGCGCACGTACCTGATCTGTTACCACAGGTCAAAATTGGTGTTGCATATCCATTTTGGCCTGTGGTACAATATATCTTGTGGCCTAAAGTCACGTCTTATCTGGAGAGGTACCGAAGCGGTCATAACGGGGCGGTCTTGAAAACCGTTAGGGCGCAAGTCCACGTGGGTTCGAATCCCACCCTCTCCGCCAACTATAAAAAAACCAGCGTCCGGGCATTTTGCCCGGGCGTTTTTTGATTTCTCTGATATGCCAAATTTCATAAGAAAATAGCGGGTTCCGCTTTTTTCTTTGTGTCCGCTTCTACGCTGGAGGGACTGCATAAAAACCGCCCCATGTCGGCATATTATCCGCATGGAGGTGGTAAGGGATGAGTAAACATGACGAGCTTCAGATGGATCAGCAGCAGTTGGTTGATGCCTGGCAGCGCACGCTTCCGGAGTATGTGAATGAGGCAGATCGCGTGTCTGTTTTGGCAGATGAGGCTGATGCACAGACACTGCGTATTACGTTGGATACCGCAGGCCATCAAATGTACAGCTTTGATTTTAAAGCGACCTATGTGGACAGCCGTGAAATCAAGGTCACGTTGATTGATGTGGAAAAAGACGGCCGCTCGGTCGACGAGAGAACGCCGATCATCCAGCAGCTTGTAGAGGATTACACCCGTCATATTCATGAATGCGCTCAGGCGCTTCACGTACTGACGCATGTATAGACGATTGGTCAGCAACTGAAAGGGAGGCTACGCCGCTTATGACTAAAAATAAAGGCAGCGCCGATAAAAACTTGAGCAATGTTGTAGAGGCGCTTGATATCAATCCCGTTAACAGCCATCATGCCCAGCAGCTTCAGCAGGACAAGAACGATCGCCGCCATCAGGATGCGCTCAATCATGATGAGCCGACCGATTTGAAGCATCCGCGCAGCTAAAAACCAGCAAGAAAGGAGGGCAAAGCGATGAGCAAGCCAGACAGTACTCCGGTCCCTAATCCTTATGACCATCAGGAGAAGCCAAAAACTCACAATCAACAAGAGCCATTATCTGGATCCAAGAAGGTGAAACAGCTCAATCATACACGTCATCACAATCCTCAAGGCTGATAAGCTAAAGATTTGGTAAATAATGATTATAGCCCTTTTTTTCCGGTTAATTAACCGGGAAGCAGGGGCTTTTTTTATATGCCTGAAAACAGACAATAGTCTTTTCGAACTGGCAATTATGGTTTAGAATGAGAGTTGCGTTAGAAAATGGAGGGGAAATCCGAGATGAAGAGAATCAAAACCGGATTCATTGTTTTACTGGCTGTCATGATGGTTGTCGTGGCAGGCTGCAGCAAGGGGAAGCCGCCTAAAGAAGCCGTTACTTCGGCATTAACCAACATGCAGGAAGCCAAATCCATGAGCTTCAAAGGAACCTTTGGCATTGACAACATTACCCTGCCGGACAGTGCCGCAATGGACAGTACAAATGCTGCCGTGGCATCTGGAGTCGTTAATTTTCTTAAAGGCGCTGCGATCAATATGAATGGTGTCATGCAGACGGACCCGCAGCATGCCGAGTTCACACTGGATATGGCGCTTGGCAGTGAAGATATGAAATTCAATCTGAAAATTCCGATTATCGTGACGGATGAGAAGGTATGGGTTAAAGTGCCAACTATCCCGGGCTTCCCCATTCCCGAAACGATTGCCGGGAAATTTGTCGAGATTGATGTGAAGAAGCTCGCTGAAGAGCAGGGTGGAGCTGCCATGCCGGATGCGGCAACCATACAAAAAATGAGTCAAGACATGATGAAAACAACCCTTGATAATTTTGATGAAAAGACCTATTTCAGCGAGCCCAAAGCCGGAGATATCAAATGGCTGCCGGAGGACTATAAAGCTGACCAATTTGTCCGCTTTTCGATTAATCCGCAAAATTTTGAGACAGCAATCACCACTGTAATTGAAAAAGTTGCACCCCAGATCATCGATCTTATTCTTAACAATGAAGCATATATGAAAACACTCCAGGCCAGCAAGGAAGATCTGGAGCGGGCCAAAGCGGAATTGGAAGGCAAGGAAGAAGGCGAAGTGAAGGATGCGATTGCTGAGGTCAAGAAATCCCTTAAGGTCAATGAATTCACGTTGACGAGCGGTATCAAAGACAATTATCTGACGTATCAGGATATGACGATGAATATGGACTTTATTGATGAGGCCGACACAACCAGGCTCGCGGCTCATATGTTTATGACGTATGCGGATATCAACAAGGACGTGACATTCGAATACGGAATCCCGACAGATGCGATTCCTGTGGAACAGCTTCAGGAACTGCTGGTCCCGCAAGGATTGGGCGATATGTCTGGCATAGAAGAGCTGCCGGATTCCACGAAGGGGCGTTGAGTTGATTTTCCGCATTGTCTTGAAATAATAAAAAAGTGCGTTCTTCGAGCCCAGAGCTCAAGAACGCACTTTTTTATTATTAAGGCGAGTTATGGAACCATACACTGCTTATTGTTTGCTGATTTGGCGGTAGCCGGAGGGTGTGAAGCCGCTATGCTCCTTAAACAGGCGGGAGAAATAGAATAAGGTCATCCCTACACGCTCTGCCACTTCGGAGACGGGCATGTCCGTGGTAGACAGCCATTGTTTGGCTTTGTCGACACGCATGGCGTTGAGATACTGAATGGGAGAACTTCCGGTGAACTGTTTAAATACCTGGATGAAATAATTGGGATGGTAATGAACCAGCTTGGCCAATTCGTCGATTGTCAGCTGTTCTTCAAACCGCTGCTCCATGTAAGAGATCGCGGTATGGATCTTATCAACGACAGCAGAGCTCCGATTGAGCTTGATTTCCCCGATTTGCTCGATGAAGCAAGCCATGATCTCCATAATCAGCGAATTGACACGAAAGCTCGCGGCGATCGTATCACGCTGGATATACTGCTTCAGCGAGGCGAAAAGGAAGATCCAATGCTTCCAGCGCTCTTCATCGTCGACAGTGAGAATATACGGAGTTTCCATAATATCGAACAATCTCAAATCGCCCAAGGTCGCGGTGAAATGACACCAGTACTTTCCGTAGGTTTCATCGCTGATGGTGGAATAGCTTTGGCGTACGCCTGCAGGCATCAGTACCACCTGTCCCTTGACGGGATAATACTCCTCATCCTCGATTCGAATGAGACCTGCACCCTCCTGGATCAAATAAAAACGGTTAAAGGTGGGAACATGATCGGATTCCTGCCAGGAACGCTGTACCTTGGTATATTCTGCGGTCCACACCTGGAAGCGGGCAGAAGCCAGAAGCTCTTCCCACAAGCGGCTGTTTTCATCCGGCATAAAGGTTGTACTCTCCCTTTTTGGGCATATATTAGAGATATCATGAAAAAATAATTGCCCTGCTTCGATGGCAGAGATCGAGGCAAGGCAAGAGGCTTCGGGTAAAATGGCGCGCCCGATACGATTCGAACGTACGACCTGCAGTTTAGGAAACTGTCGCTCTATCCTGCTGAGCTACGGGCGCGCGGCAACATTTATAATATCACGTTTCCTTTAGGCTGTGCAAGCCTTAACGAGGAACAGTGAGAAGCAAATGCAGGGAAACAGTTAAACAGCGGTAAACGGCCGGAGTAAGAACAAGGAACTAGAATTTCCTGATCCTCCACAAATAATCCTGACAATCGAACGATTTTCATCGAATGAAGCGGGTTCCTGTTGGTTTGTGTCGAAATATTCCCTAAAATACTGTCGAATCCTCGACATGTTTTTACAAAATCCTGTAATCGATAGGGGTATAATTAACGTGTTACTGTTTGTAACCCAAGAGGTGATAGGAGCGATTAGCAAGGAGTCATGAACGAAAAAAAAAAGCTGCTCGACGAGTTGCACGTTCTTCGCATCAGACTTTTGGAGGCTGCGGAGACGCGCGGAAGTTTAACCGACCCAGAAGTTCTTGCTATCAGTGAAGCAGCCGATCAGCTTATTGTCACCCTACAATATATTCAGAAAAGAGAGTTAAACCGGCAGAGACATCCTACTCCTTTATCATAGCAAATCATCACCTACAACCGCCCTCTTAATCGACGAAAAAATTGCGTGAGCAAAGCTGAGCATTCTTCCTGCAAGAGTCCGCTGACAAGCTGGGTCTCATGATTGAACCGCGGTTCCTGCAGTAAATTCATTAACGTACCCGCACAACCCGCTTTCGGGTCGGCTGTGCCGTACACGACTTTTTTTACACGGCTTTGGATAAGGGCTCCCGCACACATCGGACAAGGCTCCAAGGTTACATACAGGGTGCAATCCAGCAGACGCCAGGCGCCGAGCTTGCGGCTGGCCTCACGTATGGCAATGATTTCGGCATGCGCGGTGGGGTCCATAGAGGTCTCGCGTAAGTTATGTCCTCTACCGATGACTTCATCGCCATGTACGATTACCGCCCCGATGGGAACCTCCCCGAGCTGCTCGGCTTTCAATGCTTCTTCAATCGCTTCCTGCATCCATTGCCGGTCTTTGTCCTGAAAATAAAAGTTATCCATAGAACGTTTCCTCCGTCTAACTCGACATATTGTGCCACGAACAGATATTCGTTGTTAACAGCATGTGCATAAAATTGTGTATAACTGATCCGTTATGCACAGATTTATACACATCGCTGAAATTAATTTGTGGATTTGGGGATAAAATTGTGGATAACTATGTGAATAGTCACTTTTTTGACCAATTTCAGTCTGTAATCATGGCTGCAGTTACTTTCATTTTATGACAAATATGTTATGATCCAAGTAGATGTCCACAAGCGTGCAAAAGGGTGTGTCGTTAGTTGTCGGTAAAAACGAAGCTATCGTTCATGATTTCGTTCATCGTATTTTTGCTGCTGATTGTTAATGTGATTTTGAACGAATATTCGACCAGAGTCAACATGAAGGCTGAGGTTGAATCAAATATGACCCATATCAGCGAGCAAATCGCCGCCTCGGTAGCCCAGCACACCAGAGAGTATGAATTATTGCAATCGGTATTCGACGAAAAGCTGAAGATGGCTTCAATGGAAACAGCCAAGCGGCTGCAAGACAGCGCAAATCCCGTTACCAGTGAACAGCTGGAACAGCTGGCCAGTCAGCTGGGTGTAACTCAGCTCTCGCTCATTGTACCCATAGATGGAGAATATATCATCAAGCAATCTTCCGATTCGCAGTTAAGCGGACTTAATATGAAAAGCCTGGGGAAGCCGGAGCAGCTGCTAAAGCAGGGACTTACCAATCATTCAAGTGAAGCGCTGCAGAGATTGGGTTATTATTTCTGGTCCGGACCCATCGAAATAAATACAGCTTCAACGACTATGGCCTATCCCGGCAAGTGGGGATTCTATTTGCTGAACGATCAGGAATCTATCATTGGCAGCTATATTCAAAATAATCAAACGGAGGGCTATGGGGAAATTAACAGTCCCACTTCCGTATTATCCCAAACCATGACTAATAATCTGATTATTCTGGAGATCAGCGGCTTCAATCCGTTATTATTCGGCAAAGAGCCCGTCGGTGAAATCCCGAAAATGACCAGCGCGCAGCAGATGGCGGAGCATCCGGTTTCATTCGGCAGCTATCATTACCGGCAGCCTCAAATGGATGAGAGAAATATTCTTGCGGCATCCCGGGGCCAGAAGGTTTTTCGGTATACCACCGTTCATGGCAAGGATGTGATAAAAAGCTTTGTCAAAGTCGCCGCTCCTGTCCCTTATGTTATTGGCCTGGTGTTGGATGGACAGCCGCTAACGAATAAAATCGATGAACAGCGCAACAACCAGATATTTATTTCCGCTATTCTTCTTATTATTGTCGTGTTCTGCAGTTATTGGTTGTCCGATATTCTGATACGTCCCATCCGTTCGATTTTGTGGAAAATCAATGAAGTTTCCTATGGACGTTTTGATAATTCAATTGAAGTCAAGCGCAAGGATGAGCTTGGGCAGCTGGCCCAGCGGGTCAATGCCATGTCCAAGAACCTCGGGATTTATATGACCAAGCTCAAACTGGCATTCGAAGAGAACCGTTCAATGAAGGAATATTTGGAATCCTTCATTAACCATACGACGGATGCGATCCATGTGGTTGATCTGAGCGGACGCATTACCCAGGTGAACCGGGCATTCGAGCAGCTGTTCGGATATACAGCGGATGAGGCAACAGGTCATACCCTTCCGCTGGTTCCGGAGCATTTGCATATGGAAGAGCTGCAAATGATGGAAGGGCTCAAGTCGGGCAAACACTTGACGGCCAGGGAAACGATCCGGGTCAACAAAAGCGGGGAGTGGATCGCCGTCAGTGTGACGACATCGCCGATCAGGGACAAGCATGGAACGATCCACGCGATTGCGAGCATCACCCGCGACATGACGGGCCGCAACAAAATGGAGGAGCTGCTGCGCCGCTCAGAGAAGCTCACGACGGTCGGACAGCTGGCGGCAGGGGTCGCCCACGAAATCCGCAACCCGTTGACCACGCTTCGCGGATTTCTGCAGCTCCAATTGGAGACAAACAAGCTGAATACCCGGCATGTCGATATCATGCTCTCCGAGCTGGACCGGATCAATCTGATTGTGGGAGAGTTCCTGATCCTCGCCAAGCCCCAGGCTACCCGGTTTGAGGAGAAGGATGTCCGTTTTATTCTGGGGGATGTCATATCCCTGCTCGACAGCCAGGCTCATCTATGCGATATCGAATTTATTGCCAACTTCAACATGGACTCCTGCCTGATCTCATGTGAGGAAAATCAATTGAAGCAGGTGTTCATCAACCTGCTGAAGAACGCCATTGAGGCGATGCCGGACGGCGGGGAAATTCAGGTCAACATCGACAGCAAGGGAAGCAGCGAAGTGTCCGTATCCATAATCGATGAAGGAATCGGCATCCCGGAGGAAATGATCTCGAAGCTCGGCGATCCTTTTTTTACCGGTAAGGATAGCGGCACGGGGCTTGGGATTATGGTCAGCCAGCGGATTATTGAAAGCCATCATGGTTTGATGGAGATCAGGAGCAAGGTCGATGTCGGCACAACGGTAACGATCACCCTGCCGCTTATTCAGAAGCCTCGGGAAGAGACAAGCGAAGATCAACCGAATCATGTACAATAGAACAAAAGATGCACAGGCAGAACAACGGGGCGGTGAAATCATACAACACTGTCGTGCGGCCAACAAAATGCAAAGCCACATACAGATATAACTTGCGGGTTGCGGTGCGCATATATGAGAAGGATCAAATTGCTGTAGCTGCAGCGACATACAAAGCAAACGGTGCGGGGTGAACTTTCAGCTTGAGAATTAACAAATTTATTAGTGAAACCGGATATTGTTCCAGACGGGAAGCAGACAAGCTTGTCGAATCGGGACGCGTGACGATTAACGGTATAACAGCAGAGCTCGGGAGTCAGGCGGAGCTTGAGGATGATGTAAGAGTGGATGGGGAGCCGATAGGCGAGCAGAAGAGCCATGTGTATCTTGCGCTCAACAAGCCGATTGGCATTACAAGCACAACCGAAGCTCATATTGAAGGCAATATTGTTGATTTTATCGGTCATGAGGAGCGGATATTTCCGATTGGGCGTCTGGATAAGGATTCGGAAGGACTCATTCTGCTGACCAATGACGGAGATATTGTGAATCGTATTCTGCGGGCAGAAGGAAGGCATGAGAAAGAATATATCGTAACCGTTGACCGGTCGCTTACGCCGCGGTTTCTCAAGGCGATGAGCGAGGGCGTCCGGATTCTGGGCAGCATGACGCTTCCCTGCAAAGTGACGAAGGAAGGGGACCGTGTCTTTCGTATTATTCTGACAGAAGGTAAAAACCGCCAGATCCGGCGGATGTGCGCAACCTTCGGATATCAGGTGCACGGCCTTCGCCGCGTCCGCATTATGAATATTCATCTTGGTGAGCTCGGAAGAGGCAAGTGGCGTGACCTGACAAAAGGCGAGCTGCAGGAGCTGATGGCGCTGCTGGAGAACCAGGGTTGAGAGGGCGGGCAATAACGAGCTGAATATGCAAGTGCCTCTTGAGAGCGGCATAGCTCTGAGGTTGGACCGCAATCTCGCATATAAATGAATAAACCAAAAACCAACGTTTCCAGCAGATATGCCGGATATAAGTTGGTTTTTTTGTAAGGTACATTTATATAAGGTTATGTGGAGGATTGACCAAGACTTGAAATAATAAGAGTCTTTAGGCTTTTGGGGTTGCCGGAATTTCCTGGGCCTTGGTGGCATCCATGAATTTACGGATAATGGATACTTCCACGCGGCGGTTCTTGGAGCGGCCGAGCGCCGTATCATTGGTGTCCACGGGACGATACTCTCCGTAGCCGATAGCGCTGAACAGCTTCGGATTCAGGTTCTTGTTGAGCAATAAGACATCCATGAAGCGTATGGCACGTGAGGAGCTCAAATCCCAATTGGATTGAAATTCCGCGGTCGAAATCGGCTCATTGTCGGTATGCCCGGATACGACGATTTCATAGTCGGAATAAGGCTGCAGCATGTTCGCGATCGCTTTCGCAAGTATGCGCGCCTCCGGCTTGACTGTGGAGCTGCCGGATGGGAAGAGCGCATTGTCGCTTATCGTAATCATAAGCTGCGATTGATTAAGCTTTGTATCAAGCTGAGTTGTGAGGCCGTTCGTCTGGATGTATTTATCAATCTGCTTCTTGAGATCCTCCAGCTCCTGCTGCTCCTGCTTCATCAGCTCATTGCGCTTCGCATCGGTGGTGGCATCCTCCGGCTTGGTCTGGTTTTTGTCATCCCGGTCCAGATCCTCGCCATTGCTGACGACGGAGGTATTATCCAGAACGCCGACACCGCTGTCGAGAGCCACGTTAAACGCTCTGCTCATATCCTCAAACTTCTTGGAATCAACGGAGTTCATTGCATATAATACGATGAACAAGGCGAGCAGGAGGGTAAGCAAATCGGCATAGGGGATCAGCCACGACTCGTCGGCATGTTCTTCGTGATGCTCGCTTTTATGCCTTCTGCTCATTGCCCTCCGCCCCCTTCTCACTCATTTTCAAACGTTGAGTAGGTGTTAAGTATACAGACAGCTTCTGATTGATTGCGATGGTCGATACACCGGATTGAATGGACAGGAGGCCTTCAACCATCATCAGGCGAAGCTCGACTTCGCGTTTGGAGAGACGCTTGAGCTTGTTGGCAATAGGATGCCACAGCACGTAACCGGTGAAAATCCCGAGCAGGGTAGCAATGAAGGCCGCTGCGATCGCATGCGCCAGCTTCTCCATGTCGCTCATATCTGCCAGTGCGGCAATCAGACCGATAACGGCGCCGAGAACCCCGAGTGTAGGAGCATACATGCCGGCCTGGGAGAAAATCAGGGCCCCGGCGCGGTGGCGCTCTTCTGTAGCGGATATATCCTCAAGCAGCACGTCGCGTACAAAATCCTGATCGTTCCCGTCTATAATCATCCGCATTCCGTTGCGAAGAAAAGGATCCTGGATATCATCGACCTGGGTCTCAAGTGCAAGGAGGCCTTCGCGGCGGGTGATGGTAGCCCAGTCCATGAATAAGCTGATAAGCTCTTCACGCGGCAGCAGCTTCTGTGCGATGAAAGTCATCTTGAGCAGCTTAGGGAATTTTGCGATCTCGTTCATGGGAAAAGCAATGAAGAGAGAAGCTGCGGTACCCACGATAATGATCGTGAACGCAGCGGGGTTGACCAGACTGTTGAGCGGCGCATGCTTGAGCGCCATACCAAGAATAACAGCCACGAGCCCAAGCACAATACCAATAATCGTTGATTTTTCCATGACACACCTCGTCCGATAAAATATTGACAATGGGATAGCTGCCGACTAAAGGCATCTCGGATCCCGTTGTTAGAATTGCAGGGCGGTACACGGAGTGTCCGGCTGACAAAATAAAACTTCTTTCGACAATGCAGTCTATATCTATTTATCGTCAAAATCAGCGTGTAGATTAGAGCAATTTGGATGTTTTAGAAGCAATTGATTATTTTTTATGTGATATTCGTGTAAAATGATGATGAAGAAGCTCCATTTGAGGGTAAAGGTGGTTATAAGAGATGGGCGTTAAGCACGCTAGAGAATATACCGACATTTTGAAGGATCTGACCGAGGCAATCGGGTCGATTGAGGACAGTTATACTTTTTTTGAAATGGAACGGGCGGACTGGATGGCGCTTGAGCCGCAGCAGCGGACCGAGCTGATGGAGGTTCTGGCGGATGACCTGTTCTACGCGCTTGGCGAGGATTCCGTCATAGAAGTCGGGCAGGGAGTGGTCAATTACCGTTCCAAACACCATTGCATCGAGGTTTCGGTCGATGGGAAGGAAAGCCGGATTGTCCGCCTGATTTAACCCGTTGGATGAAGGAGTGAGTATCGTGGCCAGAGTGGAAAAACTGCCGAAGGCGATAGTGGATGAAGCGATATCGGGACTTGAGAACTGGGATCGCGAGGATGAGAAATGGATGCGGGGCAGCTACAAGCTGGGATCGTTCAAGGATGCGATGTCATTCGCCCAGCAGGTCGCCGTTATTGCCGAGGAGATGGATCACCATCCATATTTCATCATCGATTACAAGAAGGTCATTCTTCGATTGAGCACTCTGGATGCTGGCGGCTTGACGGAGCTGGATATCCAGGCCGCCAAACGCTACAATGAGGCTTCGCTTGCTTATCTTTAGGAAATAGAAGGCAAACAACCGGATGTGTGGACTCCAATGCCATGTACCTATGGCAGTTCTGGCCCTTTACAACGATTCGACACTATTTTACAATAAGAAAAAAGTGTTAATTGTTAGTAAACATGACATTAAGATATCATGAGGGGCGCGGCGGCGATGACGGAAGCACACAGCATGACGTGGTCAATGGAAGAGAATACGGTTGATCAACTCATCCCGTTTTACCAGCCGGTGCTTGCGCTCGATACCAGGCTGATTATGGGCTACGAGGCGCTTGGCCGTATTCGAACCCGTCAGGGAGTACGCAGCCTCGGGCCATTTTTTGAAAACAAGGCGATATCGATGGGGGAGCAAATTCGCGTTGACCGGCTCTTGCGGGAGCAGGCGCTGGCCAAATTTGCCGCGGATTCCGCAACGTCGGACCGGGGGATGCTGTTTCTGAATTTAAAGCCCTCCTGGATTTTTCAGACCTATGCGGATACCGGGGAACTGCCGACGCTTCGGCTGCTGGATAAGTATGGTGTCGATCCTGGCCGTGTGGTGATCGAGATTACGGAGGAGTCGTTTCTGGATCCTATGGAGCGGCTGCGGGCTGTTGTCGACGTTTACCGCAAGGAAGGCTGCCGGATTGCCATAGACGATGTAGGCAGCGGATTCAGCAATATGGACCGGATTGCGCTGATTCAACCCCATATTCTGAAAATCGACATCCATATGCTCCAAAAAAGCGAACTTCACAGCGGCTATTACGGCGTTCTTCGTTCCTTCTCCACGCTGGCCGACCAGATCGGCGCTTCGCTGCTGCTTGAAGGTGTGGAAACGGAGCAGGAGCTGCAGCGCGCCATCGAGATTGGCGCGAGGTATGTGCAAGGGTATTTGTTTGCTCCGGCAGAGCCGGAGTTCAGGCCCTCGGACAGCTTTGCCGGACTGATCGAACAAGGGCTGGAACAGCGCCGCTCGCGCATCATTCTGGCTGAGCGTTATTGGACTTCCGAGGCGGAGAAGCTGCGGCTTATTGTGGAAGCGGCCTGGGAGGCAAGAGCGGGAGGGTGCCCGGAAGAGGCGGAGGATACCGTTATCGAGCAAATTCTCCCCAAACTGGAGGCATCCTGTATCCGCGTTTATATGTGCAGGGAAGACGGCATTCAGATCTCATCCAACTATCATCGGATTATGGGAGAAGACTGGAAGCGGGAGGCAGCCTTCCGAGGGCTGAATTGGAGCTGGAGGCCTTATTTTATCCCGACTTCAGTGGAGCTCGAGGGAACGATGCGCGCCGCGGTGTCCAGAACCTATACGGATCTAGATTCCTTCGACCGCATTCGAACAATCTCGATGCCGGTGGGCAGACGCGGCCTGTTATTTGCGGATTTGATCGACCCTGAAGGGGAAAGCTGACAATCTCAAGGCATGACATAATAAAGAAGACATACCGGCTGCTCGGCGAGAGGAGCGGGTATGTCTTTTTGTTATGATCGAGGGAAGAAACTAAAGCTAGCGCCGCCAGTGGACGGCGAAGCGATCACTTCTTATAAAAATGTGATGTTAATTCTCAGAGGATACTTTAGGAAATAAGGACAGGGCATAGAGCGCGGACAATCCTACGATAATGTAAACGATTTTGGCGCCGACTGTGTCCGAACCGTCGAAAATTTCCGAGACCACATCATACTCGAACAGACCGACCGATAGCCAATTCAACCCTCCAATGATGAGAATAATCAAGCCAATGATATTCAACGTTTTCAAAATGGACCCGCCTCCTTGAAAATGGTATGCGAAGCACGAGAACGAAGCTGATGGATACGCTGCGCTCTTCACACCCCATAATACGATTATGCAAGGCAGGGAAATTTTAGTACGTATCGCGAGTGCCCCACATTCTTATGAGGCATTCATCGGCTCGGGAGAGTAGGTCATGCAATGCACTTCAATTGGGCCGTCGACCGTCCGCCTGATATAGGTATCGGTAATCACAAACCCGGCTTTCTCATAGGTGCGGATCGCCCGCAGGTTCCACACATGCACTTCAAGATCCAATATATCCTCAGGCGCGCGGCTGATTCCTTCAGCGATGATGGTTTGCAAAAATTGCAGGCCAAGCCCGTGCCCGCACAAATCCGGACGCATGCCCAGACCAATCCGGGTAACGCCGAGCAGAGGGAAGAACTGGATAAATCCGATCAAATCGCCATCCGCATCCACGACTGCGCAGTACTGTTTTTCTCGGATCTCGGGGTCGCCGAACTCCAGCCCCAATTGCAGCATGACCTCCCATGACGACCAGTTATAGAAATCAAAAGGAGGCTCATAACGCCAGCTGCAGAGCTCTTCGGCCTGCTGGGGCGAGAGCGCCGTTACGGTAAAGCTGGAATTATTGGCCGTACGTATGAGATTCATGTTTAGGCAAGCCTCCTAATGGGGATCATGACGGAAAGGATGATTGTTATTATAGCAAATTGGCACGGATTCTAGTGGAGGAAATATCCGCCTGACGGTTTGAAATGTCTTCCTGACGGTTAAATAATAATAGGTATTGCCGAAGATGTCCACACAAGGAGGAATTTCCATGCTTTTTTCTCATATCGTGGTCGCTTATGACGGTTCTATGGCTTCTGTGAAAGCACTTAATACCGCAATTGAGCTGGTGGAAAAGAAGCAGGCGAATAGAATTACCGTGGTTCATGTGTACAGTGTTCCCTACATGGCGATTGCGGATTCGGTTGTATCGGTGCCGAACTCCGTACAGCAGGAATGGCTGGAGAAGGCGCAGAAATTGCTCGCTGATGCCAACGAGAAGATCTCACAGCTGCCTTATGCAAATACGGTTATACTGGAGGGCAGTCCGGCTGAAGCCATTCTGCAGTATACGGAACAAAACGGGGGCAATCTGATTGTGATCGGCAGCCGCGGACTTGGTGGACTACGCGAATTTATGATGGGCAGCGTAAGCCACAATGTCGCCCAGCATGCGAGTGTACCGGTGCTTATTATTAAATAAAATACCAGTGAAGCTGTCCATTTGGAAGCAGTCAGAATAGATATTAAAAGGGCCGTAATCCCCGCGCACAAGCGTTGGGTTTACGGCCCTTTTTCACGAAAATAACCAGAAAAGGCGGCTCCTGCTTGCAGCAGGGTTTATTTGCCCAGCAGAATCCGGGTATAAGGCGAATCAATCGGCATGAGAATAACCGGCTCGTTGGAGAGTGTCGTCACATAGCTTTCCAAGGTACGGTAGAAGCTGTAGAACTGAGGGTCTTTTCCGTACGCCTCGTTATAGATTTTGGCGGCTTCCTGCTCGCCCTGGGCAATAATTTTCTTGGCGTCGGCTTCTGCCTGGGCCAGAAGCTCGGTTGCCGTGCGATCGGCCTTGGACGTGATTTTGCGGGATTCCTCGTCGCCTTCGGACAAGTAGCGGGCCGCGATTGACTGCCGGTCCGAAATCATCCGGTTATATACGCTCTGCTTGTTCTCTTCCGGCAGATCGGTCCGTTTGATCCGGACATCGATAATTTCAATGCCGTAGTTATCGCGTATGAGGGCAGTGGAAACGTCAGCCGTAATTTCATCGTTAATATTGCCGCGTTCCGTATTCTCGCTGATAATATTGTCATAATTGATTTCCGACAGCTTGCGCCGGACCGAGTTGTATACGGCTTCATCGATCCTCTGTATACCCACCGATATGGTCTGGGCTGTCTTGAGGAAGAATTCAGGGTTGTCAATCCGCCACACCGTATAGTTGTCAACGATGATCGGCTTCTGGTCTTTGGTCAGAATGGCGGTAGGATTGCTTTCATAGGTCATCTGGTACTTGGGCAGGGTTGAGACATTTTCAATAAAAGGAATTTTGAAGGCCAGGCCGGGTGCTTTCTCTACCCTGACAGCCTCGCCGAATTTGAGCACTACCTTGTACTCGCCTTCTTTGACAATGAACATGGAGGTGAAGCACAGGATGATCACAACGACAGCCCCGGCTAAACTCAGAATCATTCGTTTACTCATGGCGTTGAACCTCCCGAGGTCGTACCGGATGATGTGGTAGAAGGTGTGGTCGTTGTCGTGTTCGTTGTGCTGCCGCTGCGCAGAAGCTCATTGATTGGCAGATATTTCACGGTGTCCCCGGCTGAATCAGAGATGAAGATTTTGGCCTTCGGCAAAATTTTCTCCAGTGTCTCGACGATCAGACGGCTTTGAGTAACATCTGGATTTTTCTTGTATTCAGTGAAAATGGCGTTAAACTGGGCGACATCGCCCTCTGCGTTCAGAATCCTGGATTTCTTCGTCCCTTCCGCATTCTCGAGGAGCGCCTGCGCCTCACCGCGAGCTTTGGGGATTTTGTCATTCTCGTATTTGGTTGCGTTGTTGATCTTCGTATTCTTCTCCTCGCGGGCGTTGGTAACCTCGCGGAAGGCTTCTTCGACCTGACCGCTTGGCGGTTCGATGTCCTGGAATTTAATATCGATAATCTGCATGCCGGTGTGGTATCTGCCCTGCAGCTCCAGCAGTCTTTCGCGGACCTTATCCTGGATCTCGGTCTTCCCGTCGGTGATGGCATAGTCGAGCTTCTCTGACCCGATAACCGAGCGGATGGAGGAGCTGGAGGCATTGCGCAGAAATTGCTCCGGATTATCAATGTTGAATAGGTATTCATGAATATTGCTGATTTTCCACTGGACGACGGCGTCGGCTGAGACTATATTCTCATCGCCGGTAATCATCATGGCTTCTTCATCAACCGGCGTAATGGTCGCCCCGTCTTGACGGTAGCCGATGTAAATGCGCTGCGTCAGCTCGGCGGGTACGATAATGACCTGCTGAATCGGAAAGGGCCATTTGAAATGCAGCCCGGCCGTTGTCTCGCCTGTATATTTGCCGAAAGTCAGAATAGCGGCTCTTTCCTGTTCCTGTACCGTGTAGAAGCTTGAATATCCAATAATAATGACAAGCAGGATCACGACCCCGATCGCGATCTTTTTGAACAAGCCTGGCGGCAATTCGGGTTTGTTCTTCTTACTTTCCATTCCCACAAGTTCCATTCAATCACGTGCCTCCCTTATCTTATTTCTGTATAAATCTGTCTCTGTAGGAAGTCTATACGCAACGAGGGGTATATAGGTCTCATAAATAAATTTTACCCGGATAGTTAGGTCTTCCTTGATAAATTCCCCGCGTGGTATGATAACGGGGTCTGCATATGGGAATCAGGAAGGGAATTATACGTATGGCTCGATTGGTTTTTTTGGGTTGTGTCGCTTATTTTGTTGTCGGGTTAGGGCAGCTCGTTGTTGGAGCTGTGATGGAGCCCATGGTCCATGCTTACGGGATTCATTACGGAGATGGCGGACAATTGGTCATGAATTCGTTCCTGGGCGGCATGGTGGGCGTTCTGCTGGCGCCCTGGATGATCAGACGGATCGGCAAGAAACCGCTGCTGCTGCTGGCCCTGGGCATCATTGTGGCAGGGGAAGCGGTATACGCGCTGCAGCCGCCCTGGGGATGGATGCTGTCTGCGGCGCCGTTCGCCGGATATGGTCTGGGAACGATGGAAGCGATCGTCAGCGCGTTCATCATTGGCGCTTCTGCCGGCAATGCCAACGTGGCGATGAGCCGGGTGGAGGTATTCTTCGGCGTTGGAGCGCTGCTGATGCCATTCGCCGGGGCGGCGCTCATTGCAAGCGGACATTGGGTCGCGGCTTTCGGCGTCGTAGGCGGAATGGCTATCGTAACCTTGGTCCTGTGGCTGCTGTTCTGGCCGTCTATTCTGGATCGTCCAGCCGTTCATCAGGCTCATGAAGTGAATGAGGCCGGGCAAATGCCCAGCCGTTCGCGCATCATAGCTGTGCTGACCGCTTGCTGCACCTTCTTCATCGTGTATGTCGGGATGGAGATGAGTTTTGTTCATTATCTGCCATCGCTGCTCGTGCAGAGTAATGGACTTACGGAGGAAGCGGCTTCGCTTTCCTTAAGCGCCTTCTGGGGCGCGATGGTGCTGGGCAGGCTGGCAGCCGGCCAGATGGCGGACCGATGGGGCGGCGCGGCGTATCTGTTCACAACCTGCGCCGTAACTTTTGTGCTCTTCGTGCTGATGGGCGGCTTCGGAGGACCGTGGGCGATGTTCCTGTTCACCTTCGCGGCAGGGCTTGCGATGTCGGGGATGTTCGCCATTGCTCTTGTGTTCGCCAATCGCGCGCTGCCCGGCATGACAGAGCGGACCATCAGCCTGCTGATGGCCTGCGGCGGGATCGGCGGAGCGTTCATGCCCCGCCTAACGGGATGGTTCCTGGACGAAAATGGTGCGGACGCTACGCGTTGGCTGTTCGCAGGCTATGCGCTTCTCATGTTTGGTGTCGTGATTTGGGCCTTGCTTGTATCAAGGACAAAAAAGCAGTCCATGCAGACTGCAAACCATGTAAGACTTCATTCCACTCATTCGTAAAGGAGACAAGCCTATATGAAAGCTATTGTAACGGCAGCCTGGCTGGCCGGGCATGCACAGGACAAGGACTTGGTCATCGCGGATTGTCGATTCCGCCTGGATGATGTCGCTGCGGGAGACAGCGCCTATCAAGCGGCTCATCTTCCCGGGGCTGTCCGTCTGGATCTGGACCGCGATCTTACGGGGGCGAAGGGCGAGCACGGGGGCCGGCATCCGCTGCCGGATCTGGCGCAGCTGGCCGCGAAGCTTGGCTCGCTTGGCATCGGCAACGGGACAACGGTCGTGGCTTACGACGACCAAGGCGGCGCTATGGCCTCGCGTCTATGGTGGCTGCTGAGGTATATGGGACACGATGCCGGGGCTTACATTCTGGATGGCGGGTATACCGGCTGGGAGAAGGCGGGTTATCCGCTGGATTCGGCGGTTCCTGAGCCGAATCCGCAGACGTTCAGCCTGCAGGTCCGCGAGGGGCTGACCGCGGACGTGGAGGAAGTGCGCGGCAAGCTGGGCCAGCCGGGTGTCGTGCTGGTCGATTCCCGCGAAGCGCCGCGCTACCGCGGCGAAGCGGAGCCGATTGACCGCGTAGCCGGGCATATCCCCGGTGCGGTCAACCGTTTCTGGGGCGAAGGCCGCGGCGCAGACGGAGCCTGGAAGAGCGCCGAGGCGCAGCGGGAGCGCTTCGCGGATCTGTCCAGGGACGATGAGATCATCGTCTACTGCGGTTCTGGCGTGACCGCCTGCCCGAACGTGATGGCATTGGAGGCGGCGGGTTTTACCCGGGTGAAGCTGTATCCGGGGAGCTGGAGCGATTGGATATCTTACAGTGAGAACCCGATCGCGACGGGGAACGAAGAAGAGAGAAAAGACGAATAGTTTATGCGGAGTGCAAATACAGAGCGTGGCGGGATGACCGCCCGCTCTGTATTTTTGATGTCTTCAAGTCAACACGGAGTCAGTAGCTGAAGAAGCGAACGTATCTGCTTTTGCTATTCGCCACTTCAAAAAACAAGGGTGGTGTATACATGAATATAATCGGCCTGCTGGATGCAAATCGCTTAAGGCACGATAAAAAAAGGGCTTTGATTCTTGAAGCTATGGAAGCCGTCACCGGAAAAAATCCTGAAATCGCTGATTTAGAATAGCTGGAATTTGCTCAAGAATGGATTACCTCACAATCGAATAGTTTCCGGGGTTATATGCGCTTGCAACAATTATTCTTATCCCTCAGTACGCAAATAGTGACCTGTATGATGTTATAGCAGCTTTATGCGAACAAGAACAAGAAAATGGTGTGAAAAATCAATATCTCAGTAGTCTTCAATGGCATATGAATTCCGGGTACAGAGCGCGGGGAGATAACGACCGCTGCTCTGTATTTTTTTTGAACGATCAGAAAGTCCAAAATGTGGCCTCATCTTTTCTGATCGTTTTGAGGAAGAAACTAACTTTACGCATAAGGACGGCTAAGCCGTTTCTTCTTATATAAACACAAGAACGGCCGGAAATCCTTTTCTAAGCTGCGGATTTTTTAACAACAAAAATATATCTAATATCGTCATAAACATATTGTAAAACGATAAATATATGTTAAAATCGAATTAATTCTTCTAAAGTGAGGGGCTTTTTTATGAAACGAGGAACAACACTATTTTTAAAGGTAGCTGTTATTCTTATTGGAATCCCAGTTCTTGCTTTATGCATCTTTTTGGTGCCTGAGATCGCGAATTATGCGGTGGAATTGTATCCGGATATTACGTATTTGAAACATCTCGTGTTTATCGATATTTATGCATCGGCGATCCCTTTTTACTTCGCTCTGTATCAAGCTTTTAACCTTTTGAGCTACATTGACAAGAACACGGCGTTCTCGGAATTATCCGTGCGGGCTTTAAAGACTATCAAAAACTGCGCGATCGCAATCAGCGTCTTGTATGCGGCAGGCATGCCGCTCTTTTATCTCATCGCGGAGAAAGACGATGCCCCGGGAATCATCGTCATTGGATTGACTATTATTTTTGCCTCGATGGTGATTGCCGTTTTTGCCGCCGTTCTCCAAAAGCTCTTAAAAGAAGCTATCGATATCAAATCGGAAAATGACCTGACGGTCTGAGGTGAATATTATGGCGATCATAATCAACATTGATGTGATGTTGGCTAAACGAAAAATGAGCGTAACCGAACTTTCGGAGAAGGTTGGAATCACAATGGCTAACCTGTCCATATTAAAGAACGGAAAGGCAAAAGCGATTCGATTATCCACTTTAGAGGCGATTTGTAAGGCTTTAGCATGCCAGCCGGGAGATATTTTAGAATACAAAAGCGACGAGACCGAAGCATAAGGGAGGCATAACGATGGACAATAACAATCTCATTACCGAAAACATGGATAATCCCCGTGAGCTGGAGAGAATGTTTAGAAAAACCCCCGAAGCCTTTAAAAAGTCATTCTCCTACGCATGGGAACAAAACCCCGATTCGCAGGTTCTTGCCGTTTGGCAGGAAAGACTGCATTTCAAGGAGACGGAAAATACAGAAAAAACCTCTTTGTTCCGGAAAAATTTCTTATTCTTGGGTATTTTAGCAATCCTGGCGGGGATTAGCACGAGGCTCCTTTTTCATTTTACCGAACAGGAAGCAATAGCCCCGATTAACCTTGTTTTCGGCATACTTCCTTTTATGGCTATCTATTTTGTATACAATAACCCCTCTAATAAAAGCGTGATCTATACCCTTTCATCGTTATTCCTGATCTCCGGATTTTATCTGAATATGCTCCCGCTAGAGAATAAAGACAGCATTATCATGGCTTATCTTCACCTTCCCATTTTCTTGTGGGTAGTTATGGGCCTGGCATTTACTGGAAATGAATACGGCAGAGGCAGCGCAAGATTAGCCTATCTTAAATTTAATGGGGAATTTGGCATCCTGTACGCCTGCATGGCCATAAGCGGAATGGTGCTGACCGCAATAACGATGCAGTTATTTAGATTTGTCGGTACGGATATTTCGGAATTCTACTTCAAAAATGTCGTTTTATTCGGTGCTGCCGCCCTGGCGATCGTAGCTGCATATTTGGTATCAAGGGACATTAAGCTTGCAAAAAATATAGCGCCCTATATAGCCAAAATTTTCAGTCCGCTTGTACTGGCCACATTGCTGGTCTACTTTATAGCGGTTATTTGGATTGGAAAAAATCCATTCCTGGACCGCGATTTCCTCTTGGTTTTCAACGGAGTGCTCCTTAGCGTATTGGCTGTCACCATTTTCTCAATTACCGAACGCGGCACGGACGAGAAAATGAACGTTTCCGATTATATTAATATTGCCCTCATCGCCCTTGCTCTTATCATTGACGGTGTTGCTTTATCGGCCATCGTGTTCAGGCTTTCTTCTTATGGGATTACGCCCAACAGACTTGCTGTTTTAGGCGTAAACCTGCTGATTTTTGCCAATCTCATTTGGATTATTCTTTCTTATGTGCGTTTTCTACGAAACAAAACCGGACCGTCAGCTATTCAGGATGCCGTTACGAAGTATTTGCCGGTCTACGGACTGTGGGCTGCTTTCGTTACCTTTACTTTTCCTTTGTTGTTTAATTAGAAAGGGATTGTATTAAAACATTTCTATTGCGACTGTTATTCAGCATATTGTCGAATGCCACAAGATCGTGCAGTGAATCCGAAATGAGTGAGGTAGTGCAGCCGTAGTGACTGGATCAGCTATGGGGGCAATCCCCGCGTGCAGCTAACTCAGCTCACGTTATCTTTCGACCGCGACCCTATCAAGTAGCCGATAATCGTCGATTCGACGGGGATCACCACGAGCGTCCACATATCCTTTAATCCAAAGTCGGCCGAACGGTACCGGTCGGGCGTCAACGTATAGACAAGGGCGATGAGAAGAACGCCGAGTGCGATCGTCCCTACGATATACAGGCGTACATTTTCTCCTGATCCGAAAAATTTGCCAAGAAAGCCGAGCTCCGCTTTGCGTTTATCACTTTCCGCGTTAGCCGCTATGATCTTGCTGGCTACTTTCGGGTCCTGGATTTCGATCTTATTCATGCTCCGTGACCCCCTCGCCCGAGAAAAATGTAAATGTCAGCGCCCAGGACGACGCATCGAAATTTATGGTCACCTCGTAACGCAGAGAGAGCTTGCGGTTGTTCAGGACGCCAAGATGGACCATGTCGTCGTTGCCGGTCGGCTTGCCTCTTGGAAAGTTGACACACGCGATCCGGACCTCATTGTAACGAACAAGCCGGATATCCGTCATGAAATCGTCCCTCGACGGTTCGTGTTCGATGCAGAAGACGAATGTTAACGGATCGTTTTCTTCCGACAACACGATTTCGATGGGACTCATCCCATAGGCGAATACTCTGCCGTGATACACAACTTCGAATCCTCCAGACGTAATTTTCATCTTTATCCCTCCGAGGCGATCTGTCATCGTACGAGCTTCCTTGTTATAGTGTACGAACGAGTGGACGGGTTCATGTCAACAGTCGGTCTGCCCGCGTGAATTGCACATCGGGGAACGACCGGCTAAACTGTATGGCGAGACGGCTGTGTTTCTCCTTGCGCCAAAGAAACACGGCCCTTTTTGTTCACTGCATAATTTTTCGTCCTAATAGTTGCAATAACCTCCTATTTCGCATATACTGAAATTAGTTGCAATAACATCCTATATGGGGAAGGTGAAAGAGATGGAAGCGGATTGGGCCCATGAATCCACGGGAGCTGTTGAATCGCACGGGAAGTACATTTCGGCCATTTATCGCCATATGCAGGTTCTGATCGCAGCCGAGCTGGCGCCTTTTCGCATCGGGAGCGGGCAGTATATTTTCCTGATGGCGATCTCGGGCCAGGAGAAAATCACGCAAAAGGCGCTGAGCGAGGATCTGCTCATCGATAAGACAACGACCGCGAAGGCGATCGCCAAGCTTGAAGCCGAGGGATACGTGCGGAGGGAAGCCGATCCCGCCGATAACCGCTACCAGCTGCTCTATCTGACGGAAGCGGGCAGGGCGGTGGTTCCGAAGGTTCAGGAAGGATTGAACCGCATCAAGAACATCGCCCGAAAGGGCATTAATGACGAGGAGTATGCGTTCATGCTGAGCCTGTTGAAAAAAGTGCTCCGCAATGTGAGCGAATAGAAGGGGAGGCGTTGATCCATGAGTACGAGTGAAAAGGCCGGCTTTACCGATGAGCTGCTATCTTGGAGAGGGGTGACGGTACAGCCCCACCGGTTTGGAGGAATTGAGTTTCAGCTGGAAGGCAAGGAAATCGGACATCTTCACGACGATCGCCTCTTTGATCTGCTTTTGCCGAAGGCTGAGCGCGATATGTGGATTCGTGCGGGAAAAGCGGAGCCGCATCATATTTATCCGGAGTCGGGCTGGATATCCATTTATATGAGAACTGAGGAAGACATTGCCCATGCAATCGAAATTGCGCGTGCCAAATACGAACGAATGACAAGAAGGGGGATGGAATCATGATTATGGCTTGCCCGTTTATCGTGGTCGAAAATTGCAAAGAAGAGATCAAGTACTATCGGGACGTGCTTGGCGGCGAGATTAACATTTTGAGAAAACAGGGGGATGAGGTCTTAAACGCGGATCTGCATCTGGGTGGCGTTACAATTAAATTTGGCGACACACAGGCAGCCAGGCCTTCATTGAAGGGCGATTATGTGAGGGTCTTCCTGAAGATCGAGACGGAAGAAGCGTTTCGCCACATATACGGACAATTCGCGGCAGGCGGCCATATTAATACGGATGTGTACGAGGCTCCGTTCAACGGATTGCTGGCCGTCGTCACGGACCGGAACGGCGTATGCTGGGTGCTTTCTTACTACCGGGAGTAGCTGAAAGGACTGGAGTCAGCCAGGTGTAAAAAATAATAAAACCGGGAAAGCCCCCGCTGAAAGGGAGCTCCCGGTTTTTTTGTCAGCCTTATAGCATGTAAAAGTTTCACGGCCGTATTAGACGCACGTAAACGATTCGATCCGCTGAAGATCGAGGCCGGAGAACATCCAGAAGAAACCGTTCCAGCGAAATCCGGCCACGGACGTCCGGCCGACGAAGACGGGGTAAAACCAGAAGCCTGGACCGCCGCGGGGCCAAATGTACGTATAACGGAACATGCAGCGGGAGATCGCGCCCGGATCAATGGCAAGCGTCGACGCTAGGGGCTGCACTGGGATGTTTTGAGGCGGCGGCGAAGAGGGGGGCTGCTGCCCGCCCTGCATTTGGAAGGGAGGCGTAAAGGCCAAGATAATCACTCCTTAGTGGTTGGTCAGTTGCCCTGCACCCTTAGAGCAGGGAGATGGTGAGAAGGTTAAACAGAACCAGAGGGAGCACAAATCTGTTGTAATAAGGATTAGGGGGAACGGGAAAGAAACCTCGGCTGTGGACCTCGTTCAACAGGCAGATGTAGACAATTCCCCTGTCGCAATGAACGATGTGTCCCTCGAAGACATCGCCGTCCATGGTCTCGATCCTGACCAGCCGGTTGGCGTGGCGGCCGCACAGCTGATGAAGATGGTCTCTAATGGACCGCAGCGTCTCATGATGGTTGGAATCACACTGATAGATCGGGCTCAGCTCGGGCTGAACCGTAGTTTTCGAGCTCATGGCAAAGACCTCCGTATTCATTCGAACATGGAGTATTCTATGCAGGAGCCCAGTCGGGCGTTACAGATGACCCGAACAGGGTTATCGCGCGGGGATGATCGGGCAGATTGCAGAGGTCAATACGTGGAGCTTCCCATTTACAATTCCAGCAGGGCGCTTGCGCCCGTTCAGGTTTCAAAAATCACTTCACCCGTGCGGGACAAGTCGTAGCCCTGGATGGATTTGAGCTCATGCTTGAAGGAATCGGACCGCAGGATTTGTTTTAAATATTCGATCCATTCGAGGTTTTGCGGCAGTTTTAGCATTACAAGATCATATCTTTCCGTAATCAGCGGGATAAAGTCAACCCCTGCCACCATATAGGCTGCTTTCTCGATTCCAACGCCAACATCGGCCTCGCCCAAAGCGACTTTTCCGGCAACGCCCATGTGATTGGATTCCTCTGTCTCATAGCCCTGCAGGTCTCCAGGCAGGATATGATGAAGCCGGAGCTGCTCGTCCAACAGGATGCGCGCCCCGGATCCCGGCTCGCGATTAACCAGGGAGAGACCCCGTCTGCTCAAATCCGCCCATGCCGTTATGTTTTTCGGATTTCCCTTTTGCACATAAATGCCTGCGGACCGCATGACGAGGTTGATGACCAGCAGCGGGCGGCCTGTAAGGATTTTGCGAATATAGGATATGTTGTACTCCCCGGTGTCTCCGTCAAGCAGGTGGGTGCTGACCAGATCAACCTCGCCCCGGTAGAGGGCGATCAAGCTGTCCAGGCTGCCTACATAGGAGCGTAGGGGGCGAATGGCTTTGGTCGTTTTTTCAAAATGCTTGGCCAGAATATCCAGACTTGCATCCTGGCCGGTGATGATCATGGATTTTACCCCTCCATGCTGGATGTCCCCACTCCTGGAGCCATGATCGGCCGACACCGCTGATGGCGCGAATGAATCCCCTTTTTCCCGCTTTTTATACGCCTCCAGATCCACCGCATCCACCCGCATCTGCCGGCCGACCCGATAGGAAGGGAGCTTTCCTTTTTTAATCAGATCGTAGACCGTCAGCTTGGAAATTTTCAAAAGCGCGGCGATTTCCTCGGTCGTATAGGAATCATTGTTCATTCGGCTGTCCACCTCAATGTATAGCTTGATGTATTCTATGATAGCAGGTTTTCATTTTTCCGTGAATATTTATGTCTGTTTATGTCTATTTATATGCAAACCTTATTAGATATATTTAAAATGCAAAGGATCTGTGCTAATATTCTTCCTATACCTATCAAGTTGTATAAGGCGGGATGAAGCGGATGAAAAAGAAATATTTCATTGTTTTTAGTTTGGTATTGATGATGGTGACGAGTCTGGTTCCGGCGGGTGCATTCGCTAAAGAAGCCCGGACTGAACTGGTGATCTCTGCAGCGGCCAGCCTTCAGGATAGTCTGCTTGCAATCCAGCCTCAATATGAGAAGGAGCATCCGGGGGTCAAGCTGTCCTTTAATTTTGGCGCATCCGGAACGCTCCAGAAACAAATCGAGCAGGGCGCGCCTGCCGATGTTTTCATCTCTGCCGGCGCCAAGCAGATGAAGTCGCTGGTGGATAAAGGACTCATCGATTCGGGCGATCAGACCACTATTCTTTCCAATGATCTGGTGCTGATCATGCCCGTTAATACCAAAATCAAGCTTGCGAAGCAAACCTCCGCAGAATTGACAAAAAGCGAATTCAAGCATGTTGCCATCGGGATTCCCGAGACGGTTCCGGCTGGACAATACGCGCAGGAAACGCTGCAATATTTGAAGATTTACGATAAATTGGGACCCAAGCTGGTGCAGGCCAAGGATGTCCGCCAGGTGCTCACTTATGTTGAAACGGGCAACGCGGACGCGGGATTCGTATACCGGACCGATGCTTTGACCTCCAAAAAAGTAAAGATCGTGCTTACGATCGCCCAGAAGGCCTATCAGCCGATTGTTTACCCTGCCGGCATCATTCAAGATACCAAGCATCTCGAAGAAGCAGCGGATTTCTACAGTTATATTCAAGGGAAGGCCGCAACAGCGGTATTCCTGAAATACGGATTTAAACTCCCTGCAGCATCTTGATATGACGATCAACTGGCATGATTTTATATCGCCTGTCCTATTGTCATTGAAGATCGGATTCGTCTCCAGCATTGCGGTGTTTCTGTTAGGGACTGCCGCCGCATGGCTGATGACGATAAAGCGGTTCTATGGCAAAACGCTGGTGGAAACCGCGTTTTTGCTGCCGCTGGTGCTGCCCCCGACGGTTGTCGGATTCGTGCTGCTCATTGTGATCGGCCGAAGAGGCTGGGTTGGCGAACTATTCGAGCGGCTTTTCGACAATACCCTGGTATTTACCTGGTGGGCTGGCGTTCTGGCTTCCATTGTCATTTCCTTCCCATTGGTGTATATGACCATCAAGACAGGCTTTCTCTCCATCGATAAAGACCTGCAGGATGCCTCGCGATCCATCGGCGCGGGAGAGTGGCAGGTGCTCCTGTGGGTAACCCTGCCTTTATCGGCCAGAGCGCTGGTGTCAGGCTATATCCTGGGTTTTGCGAGAGGGCTGGGGGAGTTCGGAGCGACGATCATGGTTGCCGGAAACATTCCGGGCAAAACCCAAACGGTACCCACCGCCATCTATGTGGCTGTCGATAATGGCAAAACGATGTTGGCCTGGTATTGGGTCATCTCGATTGTAATTACTTCATTTTTCATGTTGTTGATCGCGAATTTGAAGAAGAATTAAATGATAGTTGCCATATTGCGCTATTATGGCGTAATAGAGGAGCGGCTGCAGTCCTGATGGATGAGCCGCTCTTTTTTGCATTTCGAACCAATTCAGCCGCATCCTTGCAATACGGAACGCGGACAAGGAAAATACCAGTTATTTGTAGAATTTATTGAGGGATATAGTGAATCAGAAGACAATGGAAGCAAACGATTCCCACTTTGCGTGTGAAAGGATAAATATGGCGATATCCGACCTTGATCTGCCTCAAATCAAGCAGAAAATATACCGGTATTGTTTGCGGATTACGCAAAATCAGTGGGAGGCTGAGGACTTATCGCAAGAGGTTCTCATTAAGATATTTCGTGCGGTGGAAGCGGCCCCCTCCAGAACGGTAACGAATGCTTATCTGTATCGCATCGCCAGCAATGCCTGGAAAGATAAAATAAAGATGGATAGTCATCGTGTGCAGATAACCGACGCGGCTTTGATCGATACAGCCGTCCATGATGGAGAACTATCCACACGGGAGCTGCTGGAGGCTCTTGCTGACCGGATATCGCCACGGGCTATGGTCATTCTTTTGCTGATGGATGTGTTTGATTTTACAGCCAAAGAAACGGCAGAATTCCTTTCATCCACAGAAGGAACCATACAAGTGACATTGGGACGTGTACGGACAAAGCTGAAGAAGCTGGCGCTGCTTGCGGAAATGGATATGAAGCCGGGAGCGCATGATCGGAATTCGCATTCAGGGTTACTGGATCTGGACTCGCTTGTGGAAGCCTTTAAACGGAGAGATCCTGAAGCGATATGCAAATCGTATCTGGGACTTGTCAGGCAGCGGGTGAGAATCAGCAAATTAAGCTGGGTAGAGGGCAAGCTTGCTTTCTATATTGAGGATCCTGATGGAAACCGGTTCTTGGTGGCGGAATAATAAGATAATTAAGGGGAGGCTGATTATGAAAGGTCCGGATTATAATTTCGATCAACAAGAACAGGTGCAGGTCATTGAGGCCGCGGAACGATTTGCCAAAATGGCCCTGGAGAACGATCCAACGGGGCATGATTGGTGGCATATCTACCGGGTCGTCAATATGGCAGGAAGATTGGCGCGGGAGGAAGGAGCCGACCGCTTTATCTGTGTGTTGACCGCGCTGCTGCATGATGTTGCGGATGAGAAGCTCAACGAGTCCAAGGAAGCGGGACTCCGGAAGGTCAGCGATTGGCTGGAATCCCAACCACTATCAACCGTGGATCAAGAGCATGTGATGGAGATCATCTCCACGATGTCTTACAATGCCGGGACAAACCCGCCCATGCGTACGTTGGAAGGAAAAGTGGTGCAGGATGCGGATCGTCTTGACGCGATCGGGGCCATAGCAATCGGAAGAACGTTCCTCTACGCGGGATGGAAGGGCCATCCGATTCATGACCCGCACCTGCCGCCGCGCGATGCAATGACAACCGGGGAGTACCGCCAGGATAAAAGCTCGGCCATCAATCATTTTCATGAAAAGCTCCTTAAGCTCAAGGACCGAATCAATACCTCTTCGGCCAGAGTGATCGCGGAGGAGCGGCACCGCTATATGGAGCAGTATGTAGAGCGGTTTTATCAGGAGTGGGAAGGGCAAGTGTAAGCGGGAATGCAGGCGCTGCAAGTAATAATAGTTATTCAGGGGCTGTGACAGGCTGCCGCAAGGCAGCTTGCTGCAGCTCTTTTTTTCATAAATGGTGTTGAAAATAAAACCCTTCTTGTTGACACTCTGTTGTCAACAAGGATGGTCTAAGATAAGTATAAATTTGGTAATGAAAGGGGATATGGAAATGAATCGGAAGTTGGAGATGCAAGATACGGGTGGAAATCAGCGGGCAATAACAAACTCCGCAGAAAATTTCTTTGTGAATTCAGCTTGCATTGGCTGCGAAGTCTGCGGTCAGTTAGCGCCGGATATATTTTCTGTAACAGACAGTCATGCGGTCGTCACACAGCAGCCTGAGCAGCAGGAGGATAAGCGCCGCGCTTTCCATGCATTGTTGGCCTGCCCGACAGCAGCCATAGGCAGCTGGGAGAAAGAAGGACTCTCCACAGCGTTAACGGACTTTCCGCTATGGCTAGCGGAGAATGTATACGATTGCGGCTTTACATCGGCCAAATCCTATGGGGGCCACAGCTACTTCATTGTGCATCCGGATGGCAACTGGCTGATTGATTCCCCCCGCTTTGTTCCGGCCTTGGCCAAAAAGCTCTCAGAGCTGGGAGGGGTGCGAACGATCTTTCTCACACATTATGATGACGCCGAGCATGCCGATGCCGTTATTTATGCCAAAAAGTTCGGAGCAGAGCGTATTGTTCATATCGAGGAACAGTCAAGGATCGGGGAACAGTCAAAGACTTCACAGCCGGAGGCAGCCGAGCATTTAATCGAAGGGAACGCCCCGGTAAACTGGCATCCGGATTTCCGGTTTCTAATCGTCCCGGGACATACCAAAGGTCATATGGTACTGTTATATAAAGGAAAATTCCTGTTTACGGGAGATCATCTCTTCTGGCATAAAAGGACCCAATCCCTTGGAGCCATCCGCGAATACTGCTGGTATTCCTGGCCTGAGCAGGTGAAGTCCATGGAGCGCCTGGCTAAAGAAGAGTTCGAGTGGGTTTTGCCGCGTCACGGGGACCAGATTCAACTCGAAGAAAGTCAGATGAAGCCAGCAATGGAACGGTTGCTCCAGCATATGAATGAGATCGACTGAACCGCCGCGGCTTGGCGTGGGGCGGTGTCTTGCACGAATTGCTGCTGCCTCGTGCTGAGAGCGTCCGGCACCGTGCCGGAGTATGGGCGAATCGCCGCTTAGGGTGAATATTCGGAGTGGGAGGGGCTGCAATGAAGCTGGAACGGCTTATGGCGATCACGATGCTTCTTTTAAACCGCAAACGTGTGCAGGCGCAGGAGCTGGCTGATCGGCTGGAGGTATCCTTGCGTACGATTTATCGTGATATGGAGTCATTGAGTCTCTCCGGAATTCCGATTGTATCGCACACGGGGACGGACGGCGGCTTTGAAATCATGGAAGGCTATCGGCTGGACCGCCAAATGCTTACTTACGATGAACTGACTGCCTTGATCACCGCTCTGCGGGGTCTTCAGTCGACGCAAGCGATGGATCGCCTGAATATGGATCGTCTGCTTCAGAAAGTCGGCGCATTGGTCTCACAGGCGGAACAAGGGCGTCTGGCTGATCGCGATCACATACACATTGACTTTACTCCCTGGAAGAACAGTGAGTCCGAACGAAACAAATATGACGCTCTGCTCAAGGCTGTACAGGACTATAAGTTGATCAGCTGTGCGTATACCGACAGCCAAGGGGGGAATACGAAGCGGTGCATTGAGCCGATAGGGCTGGTGCTCCGGCGGTACGATTGGTACCTGCAAGGCTATTGTCTGGACCGTGAGGATTATCGGACATTCAAGCTTTCCCGTATCCGGGGCCTGAGCGTGTTGGAAGATTCCTTCCAACGCAGGAATGTGCCGCTTTCCAATCTGAATGAACGATGGAAAGCGCCCGGGTATACGGAGACAATCGACCTTGTACTCAGATGCTCAGGCGAGTCTATAGCTTCGGCTGCGGACCATTTTGACGAGAGTGAGCTGGAAAGGCTGCCTGATGATTCCATTATGGTGCGGACTACACTCCCGAATGAGAAGTGGGTGATCGGTTTTTTGCTGCATTTCAAGTCCGATGTGCTCGTTCTTGAACCCGCTTACATTGCGGCAGAGGTCAGGAGGGTAGCGCTGGAGATATCCGCTTTGTATCGCGATTCCGGACAGAGAAGTGTGATGGGCAGCCCGGAAGAACCGTCAGAGGTTAGAGGCCGGTAACGTGGGGTTTTTCACTTGAGAGCTGAGGGAGGCCGGGTTCAGCCGGTTCTTTTTATGGATTTTATACTTTATTTATAGTTTGTTTACAGATTGCAGAGAGCGGGGGATTAAGATAAGAATAAGAACGTCAGCAGAATGAAGCCTGGAGTGGAATTCGTGAAACAGAAGAAAAGCTGGTGGATTTTGATTTTGGTCTCTTTTGGAATTATGATCCCGTTCATGGTTCCCTATTTGACCCTGAACCCTGCGAACAGCCGTATTAGCATTACATCGGGGACGGTGCAGTATCCGGTGCTGGTTGCTCATATTGCTTTTGCGTGTATAGCGTTAATCGCAGGGTTCCTTCAATTTGCGGACCGTATACGGCTTCACCGCCCCAAGCTGCACCGCTATGCGGGCCGGGTTTACGTAGGAAGTGTTTTGACAAGCGGGCTTCTTGCCCTGGTATTGGTCTTCTATGTCGGGGATTTCACCAAAGCTGTGTCTTTCCTGGTGTTATCGATTCTGTGGATGCTCACATGCTGGAGAGGTTACCGGACCGCTGTTCAACACAAATTCGACGAGCATCGCATATGGATGATACGCAGCTTCGGGTTCACGTTAGTGGCCGTGAGCGCCAGGCTCCTGGTGCCCCTTCTTCTTCTGACCTACTATATGTTGAATAATTTCTCCCTGCCGGGAGGCCGGGAAAGGATGGTCGGGGAAGTATTGAACGTGAACATCTGGGCCGGTATCGCCTTGAATGTCGTCATTACAGAGTGGGTTGTGCTGCGAAAAATCAAGAGAGCAGGAATATAAAATAATTTTCGTCCCTGTTTGGTTTTCATTCGCATTCTCGTTTATTAGAGGTGAGTCTATTAGGGAAAGGGTGTTAGGTATGTCAAGTAATAAGCTGCAAGGCAATGGCTTGAAGTGCATCTGCTCGGTGTATGTGCCTGTTAAAGACCCGATCAAATCTGCCCATTGGTGGCAGCAGCATTTCGGGTTGGATTTTGCCGTTCCTTTCAACCCTGAGGAAGCGCAAGCGATCATGAAGCTTTCTGACGGACAATGGCTGCATCTGGTTGAAACGAAAGGCAATATTGATAATCGATTTGTCAACAAAGCAGGCTACGAAATGTTCCGCTTAACCTTTGAAGTCAGGCAGATCGAGGTGCTGCATGATCATTTGCTGGCGAATGGCGTGAAGGTTGACGAGCTCAAAGACCGGGGCAGCTGCGGCATTAACTTTGTATTTTTCGACCTGGATGGGAATAAATTTGATATCAATGAAAATGTGAGCGTGCAGCGGGGACCCGAAGAAATTGACAAAGTGAAGCAGCATTTATTCTCGCATGCGAGATAGGAAGGGCAAAAAAAAAGGAAAATGCGATCCCAAAGGACGCATCTTCCTTTTTTTGTTTGTAATCGATTATTAATAAGGTGCGGATATGGCAACCGCTTGGTAGGATTTCGTTCCATAGTTCCATACAATATAAGCAATTACACAGCCATCGTTTGCGGTGATGCTCGTTGAATAGGGGCTGCCTGCATCCGCCCACTGCCATCCGCCGTATTTATAGGTGCCGGAAGGATCGTTTTGAGCATTCTCCGCATTCTCAAAAACGCCAACCCAGTCCCACCTTCCATAAACTTGAGGCGTTACGCTCCAATTAAGTATAAAATCTCCTTCATGTACCCCCAAATTAACAGAATAGGAAACGTTACTTTCGGATGCCTGCAACGGTGCTGCTTGATCCTGCAGTAGTTTGGCTTGTTCTGCCGGATTCTCGGCTCTTGCAATTAGATCTTCACTCATCAATTATGCCTCCCATCAAATATAAATCTTTCTATATTTTAGAATAATTACATTTTATGTATATGATTCTAAAGTATGCAACATGCGGCAAACCAGAAAATAAAGCGTTGGATTTTGCAGCTGATACCACATCAAATCAGGTTATGTGTTTTGCTTCTCCTGCAGCAAGGTGATCCAGGCCTTTGTTTATTCTCTCGTACTTAAATACTGCCATCTCCAATCAGGAGTTCTCCGCTGCCGAGCCGCCCATGCGGGGCCATTGCTCAACTCTTGTCCGTTTGCCCGTGCAGGACGCTTCGCAACTATGCGGTCATTTTGAAAAAGAGAGCATTATCGGTTATTCACAAATGGGACGTATCCTACTATACTGTTTATAGAGAGAATGATAATCAATATCAATTAAAACGAGTAGGGAGTTAGAAAAAAATGAAGGTCATAAACCGTTTCATGTACACTGCTATCACGATTGTAATCATCAGCATGCTGGCTGCATGCGGCAGCTCTGTCAACGATCCGGAGACATCCGCCTCTGCAAATACGGAGCAGCCTGCCAACGCCGCAGACACTGCAAACTCCGCAAATACTGCGGACACGGAAGGAAGCGCTCCGGCCGATGCCGACTCATTCCGTCTGCTGACGGATGTCATGGGCCATGAAGTGAAGGTGCCGACCCATCCGCAGCGCGTTATTGCTCCATTCATAGAAGATCCGCTAACAGCCCTCGGCATAAAGCCCGTTGCCCAATGGGGCGCAGCGGGCGTTCCGCAGCATTATTTGCAGGACAGGCTGGCGGATGTGCCGGTACTGGACATGGCGGGAGGCTTGAAGCCGGAAGAAACGCTTTCTTACAATCCGGATCTCATTATTTTTCTGGCTCCAACCTATCTGGCCAACGGCACCTACGAGCAGTATGCCAAAATAGCACCAACCTTCGTGCTGTCCGACAATGAGGCTGATTGGAGAGGAAATCTTCAGAAGCTCGGCGCTTTGCTTAATCAGGACGAAGCGGCGGAGAAGGCGATTGCCGACTACGATCAGAAGCTAAAAGAAGCCAAGGAGCAGCTGGGAAGCATACCCGGCAGCAAGACGGCCATTCTCATGCAGGCGGGCGACGAGAAAGGCTTCAAGCTGTTCGGCCCCAAATTTTATGGAGGCTCGATACTCTATGAGGCGCTAGGCTTCAAGCAGCCTCAGGTACTTAAGGGCGACTACGAGACCTACTCTCTTGAGACACTTGCACAGTTAAACGAGGTCGACTATATCTTCGTGATTTCGGGCGAGGGACGCGCCAAGCCGCCGGTTGACAACCCCTTGTGGCAGGGATTGCCTGCGGTCAAAGCAGGCCGCGTCTTCGAGGCGGATTCCGGGCATTGGTTCAATGCCAATCCGATTGCGAACGGCTTGATGATTGACGATGTATTACGGGATATTCATGAATAACAGGCGCGAAATCGACCTGCAGCATTCTGCTGCGGGTCTCATTTGCTATAAGCTGCTGAATGTCGGAATCGTCAGGAGCACCTTGCGTTCTCCCCTGCAGGAGCGTCATTTCGTAGAGACGAAGTCCCATCTGCTCATTCTCACTACTGCCCGCAGCGGGCAATTGGTCATCGATGGACGCCCCTGCCCCCTTCGCCCCGGAGCGGTATTCGTCTGTTCGCCCGGCCAATTAGTTGAAGTGACCAACTTTTCAGGCGGCGAATCGGGGCTGCTGCTGCTCTATTTTCAGATACATATCCTGCCGCCGGAAGAAGGGGCCGTTATCTCCTCGCCGCCGCCGGAAGCTGCTTTCCCTTTTTTGGGTGAAGCCCTGGTAAGCCCGACTTCACTGGTCATCCAGCTGTTCGACATGATAAGCTCCAATTGGAACGAAGGGGTTTCCTCGGCAAGGCTTCGCTGTGAAGCGGGACTCCTCGAGCTTCTCAGCCTTGTATTGGGTTATCAGGAGCAGCAGGTGGCCCTTGCGCTTGAGAGCGCCCGCCTGGAACTGGAGCGGCATTACCGGAGCGAAATCACCATAGACAGGTTGGCGGGTATCGCCGGTCTGAGCCGGTATCATTTTATGCGGTTATTCAAGGAACGCTATGGCAGAGGCGTTATGGAATACCGGACGGATCTCCGGCTCATGGAAGCCAAACAGCTTATGGAAGGACCGGCTGCCCTCCCGTTAAGCAGCATTGCCTATCAGATCGGCTATAAGAATGAGAACTATTTCAGCAGCCTGTTCAAAAAGCAGACCGGCATTGCCCCAGCTGTCTACCAGCGCAACCAGAAATGCAGGATTGCCGCCTACAGCTGGATCAATTTCGGACAGCTGCTTGCGCTGCAGATCATTCCCTTCGCCGCGCCGTTCGATCAATACTGGACGGATTACTACAGAAACAGGTACAAATATGAAGTAAAGGTGCCCTTAAGCCATCAGTATGAATTCAACCGCGAGGCATTGCGCAAGGCGGAGCCGGACTATATTATCGCTATGGACAGTCTGATTCCGCCGGAGGAGCAGGAGAAGCTTCGGCATATTGCGCCGGCCCTGTTCCTTTCCTCGGAGGAGGATTGGCGCCAGCATCTGCTGCGCATAGCGGAATTTCTGGGAAGAGCGGAAGAGGCGCTCCAATGGCTGAACCGATATAACCGCAAAGCGGCCGCGGTACGGGAACAGCTTAAGCCCGTTGTAGGCGGAGATACCGTGCTGGTTCTCCTGATCAGCCGCG
Organism: Paenibacillus sp. JT31N17; assembly: GCF_056269255.1. NCBI lineage: Bacteria > Bacillati > Bacillota > Bacilli > Caryophanales > Paenibacillaceae > Paenibacillus > Paenibacillus sp. JT31N17. The sequence continues at coordinate 103,663 of NZ_JBWDNP010000018.1, read as the reverse complement.
ACCAGCTGCATGTTTGGGGAAGCAGGGCGGGAACGGTGTTGTATGATGATCTGCAGCTTGCCATGCCGCAAGCTGTGGCTGATTTTGATTGGAAGAAGCTAATTCGACTGCATGAGCTGGAGGCTTTCCATGCGGACCGGATTCTGCTTCATGTTGAGGGGGACGATGTCTCGCAAGCCGCATGGAGCATGCTGTCCCAGAGGGATGGCTGGAGAAATCTAAAAGCCGTTCGGGAGAACCGGGTTCACCTGATTTCCGGCTATCCGTGGTTCGAGGTCCCTTGGAGCGAGTATACGGCGGATAATTATGACCGTTTTATTGGAGAGGTGCCGGGGTTGTTTGACAGCGGCGCCTTTCTAAACTAACAGGCAGGAATCCTTTCTGATCGTTTTTAAAAGACATTTTCATACCTAATGCGGAAAGAGGCGAACCCATTGCACGCGATACTAATCAACCCTCCCATTAAAAACCACGAGGTGCCCGACCTGAGAGAGCTGGTCGGCTGGGAGAGACGGGATCAAGACTTCCCGGCTTTATTGGAAAAATGTTATTTCTGGGCTGGATTGAGGGATGCAGACGATACCCTTATTGCTTTTGGATATATTTGTGGAACGGGATTACAGCATGGCTATATGGAGGACATCATGGTGCACCCGGGTCACAGGAAGCAGGGGGTTGGCGTGGCCCTGGTAAACGGCTTATTGAGGGAAGCGGAGCGAAGAGGGCTGGAGATTGTAACAGTGACCTATGCTCCCGAGCATGCCGAGTTTTATAAGCAAGGCGGGTTTATCCCCTGCCCTGGCGGAATTTGGAGAAAATAATTTTATACTTGTTTGCATGCGGTCCCGCTTATCTAACCTGACGGTTAGACAGACGGGGCTTTCTTTTTTCTCATGTAATTATGTATAGTAGTGTCTACAACGACATGACGGAAGGGAGTACAGGATTTGATCAACCTCGGACGCTTAAACACGCTGCGCAATCAAATCTTCCTCGGTTTCATGCTCGTTATGGTGATCGTGCTGACATCAGTGGGGGTTTTTATGTATGATCAGGTCTCTGTCCTGCTGCGCAACAGTGCGGAAAAGCATATTCAACAGACCGCCGTTCAGGCGACGGGCAAGCTGGATGTGCTGCTGCAGCAGATTGACACGCTCACAGGGCAGGTGGCGACGAATGCATCGGTCCAGCGGCTGCTGACGCAGGAGACCGAAGGGAACCCGATCAGCTTCGAAGAGCGGCAATCGCTCCAGCAGGAAGTGCGCAAGTATGAGGCGTATGCCACCGGCATACGTTCGCTTGAGCTGTATACGACCAATTACCAGCGGCTGCTGCCGCTCGATGACGTCAGTTTGAACAGCCGTGTGCCGGATGAATGGATCCGCCGTGTGGACGATGGAAGAGGCCGCCTTATCTGGTTCGGACTTGATCCGCGGGATCCGGATGTTGTTATCGCGATCCGCAGCATCCGGCTGATCGACCGCTCGTTCTCGCATGCCGGATATATCATGGTTTATATTGAGAAAAGCAATTTTCAGCTTACGGATCGTGCCTCGGCTGCCGGGAGCGGGACGCGCGAATCGATGGGGCTGTTCGATGAGGCGGGGCAGCAAATCTTTTCCGATTTCACCACAGAGGCGGATGCGGCTGTGATGCTGAATCATGGGGGAGAGACGATTACAGTGGGCGGCGAGGATTATATTGCCGTTCAGAAGCTGTCGGAGGCAACAGGGTGGAAGCTGGTCATCCTGACTCCGGTCGATTATGCGACAGAAGGCATCTCCGTACTCCGCACGGCTGTTATCGTATCCGGCGCTGTCGGCGGCTTGCTGTTTCTTGTTTTTACCTTTATTCTATCGACCATGATTACGCGCCCGATCCTGAATCTGATCAAGGTGATGCGCGGCGCCCGGTTCGGGACGCTCAGGCCAAGTACGATAACGTCCACGACGATGGAAATCAACGAGCTTAACAATACGTATAACCAGATGGTCGTTTTTCTCAACGAATTGATTGAAGTCGTATATCAGAAGGAAATCATCCAGAGCCGTACCGAGCTCAAGGCGCTGCAGGCGCAGATTAATCCGCATTTTCTGTTCAACACCCTGGAAGCCTTCTATTGGGCCCTCGATGAAAAAGGAGAAGAGGAGCTCGCGCAAATTGTCGTCGACATGTCGGGGTTATTCCGGTATGTGATCAACCGGACGGACGATGACGAATGGGTGACGATCGGGGATGAGCTGGATCATGCCGAGCGGTATTTGAAAATCATGAAAATGCGCATGCTCGACAGGCTGTCGTGGCGGATTGATTCGGATGCCGCCAGCCGAAGCGTGCCGCTGCCGAAGCTGCTGATTCAGCCGCTCGTCGAGAATGCAATTTTACACGGAGTGGAGCAGCGGGTAGGTCCGGGCAGCGTAATCCTGCGCGTCGAGCCCTCCACTCGTCCTGGATATACGCTCGTAACGGTAACCGACGATGGCCCGGGCATGGATGCCGATAAACTCCGTTCCTTGTATGCTTCCATGCAGGCTGGCCGCAGCAGCTCCTCCAAGGGCAAAGGAATAGGCATTGCCAACGTAGAGCGGAGACTCAAGCTCATTTATGAATCGGAGTCAGGCGGACTGGATATCCGGAGCGGGGAAGGTCAAGGCACTGCCGTCTCCTTCGAAATACCGAATGAATACAGGGAGGATATTAGACGTGAAGACGATATTGATCGTGGATGATGAGCCAAGAACGAGAGAAGGCGTTTGTAAAACATTGAAAGCGTGGTCATTGGGCCGACATCATATCGAGACCGCATCAAGCGGTGTTGAAGCGCTGGCATGGCTGCAGGAGAACGATGCGAACCTTCTCGTAACGGATATACGGATGCCGGAGCTCGGGGGACTTGATCTGGTAGAGAGGATCAGCGGCATGGCTCATCCGCCGGTCGTCATCTTAATCTCCGGCCATCCGGAATTCGATTATGCGCATAAGGCGCTGCAGTTTGGCGTCGTGGAGTATTTGCTGAAACCGCTGGATAAAATAAAGCTGGTTCAGGCGGTGGAGCTGGCCCTTGCGCGCGAGGAAAATATGAATCGGATCCAGCGGATGGAGAAGCTGGTCGATTCGAAGCTGATGGGAACGGCGCAGCAGGACAAGGTCTACAGCGTACAGGTGCGCGAGGCAATCCGTTACCTGGATGAGCATCTCCCGGAGTCGGTATCGATGAGCGAAATGGCGGATCATCTACATATGAACGCCAGCTACTTCAGCGTCCTGTTCAAGGAACAGACGGGGCTGACGTACAGCGAATATTTGACCAGACGCAGGGTGCAGCTGGCCAAAGAGCTGCTCGCGAACACGCGGCTCTCCATTGCCGAGATCGCCGAACGGGTCGGCTACCAGACGGCCAAATATTTCGTGAAGGTCTTCCGTGCCCTCGAAGCAGTGAGCCCCGGTCAATTCCGCCAGGGCATCATGGATTCCAAGGAGGATCGAATCCAATAATAGTGGTATTAGTCCCAATCCCTGTGACCTTATGGCGCTGCCGCGACCTTGCTATACTTTTATTAAGCGGTTTCAAGCCGCCTGACATCAATAGAAATGGGGTTGTAAACGTGTTCAACAAAAAATGGACGGTACTGCTGCTGACATTAAGTCTTGCTCTGTTTGCCGCGGGCTGCGGCCAAAGCGGGAACGGCGGGAATGGCGGAAATGGCGGAAATGAAAGCGCCGGTGAATCCCAAGGCGGCGCAAACGAAGGCGCCGAGAAGATTACAATCAACTTCATGCATCTGTGGCCGGAAGGCGTATCCGCCGGACAGAATAAAATCGTCAATCAGATCATTACGGAATATCAGACCGAGCATCCGAATGTAACGATCAAGCAGGAAGTGCTGGAGAACGAGCAGTACAAGAACAAGCTGAAGGTGCTGTCCGCATCCAATGAACTGCCGGATGTAGGCGTAACCTGGGCAGCGGGATTCCTGCAGCCTTACGTGGATGGACAGCTGTTCGCACCGGTAGACGATCTGCTGAGCGGCGAGCTGAACGGGAAATTCGTAGCGGGCACAACAGAAGCCTATGCGATTGGCGGTAAAACGTATGCGCTTCCACTGGAGTTCAACATCGCGCCGATCTATTATAACAAAGCTATCTTCGAAAAATATAAGCTTGAGATTCCGCAAACCTATGATCAATTCAAGGCTGTTGTGAAAACGTTGTCCGACAACGGCGTCGCTCCGATTGCGCTCGGCAACAAGGACCGCTGGACCGGATCGCTCTGGTATATGTATCTGGCTGACCGCATCGCAGGCCAAGAGGCCTTGACCCAAGCGTTCAGCGGCGCCGGATCATTCAAAGACGAAGGGCTCGTGAAGGCCGCTGCCGAGGTTCAGTCGCTTGTTGACAGCAACGCCTTCATCAAGGGCTTTAACGGCTTGTCGAACGAGGAGGCCAAGTCTGAGTTCCTCAACGAAAAAGCCGCCATGTACATGATGGGGACATGGGAGCTTCCAAACTTCACGACAAACGAAGATATTCCGCAGGAGTTCCGCGACAGCGTAGGCTTCTTCAAATTCCCGACAGTCGATGGCGGAAAAGGGAACATCGACAGCTGGGTAGGCGGTCCGGGCGTAGGATTATTCGTCGCCGAGAACTCCAAGGTCAAAGAAGAAGCGAAGGCATTCGTGGAATACTTCGTTACCAAATGGGGCGATCAATCCGTAACCGGAGCGGGTGTTATTCCGGCAACGAAGGTTGATACGGCCTCGCTGCAGCTGCCGCAGCTGTACATCGATTTGTTCAATGAAATGAATCAGGCAAGCAGCATCACGTTGTTCGCAGACGTTCAACTGCAGGCGAACGCTGCGGAGACGCATCTTAATATGATCCAGGCGCTCTTCGGCAAGGAGACAACGCCGGAGAAATTCTCGGAGGAGCATGACACGGCCGTCTCCCAAGGCAAATAATGGTTTTTGACAATTGTGCAAATGGAGCCGGACTTGAAACCCGTCAGAACCGCGGTCTCAAGCCCGGCTCCAAATGACTGTTAAAGAAAGGAGCCTGGCCAACTTGGATAAAGTGCTTTCCAACAAAAAAATAATCGCATTGTATGTGCTGCCTTCCCTGCTTCTGATTCTGGCTATTATCTACATTCCGATTGTTCTGACGGGCTATTACGGGTTAAACGAATGGAATGGAATAGGCGCCATGAAATTCATCGGGCTGGACAATTACGCAGCCTTGATCAAGGACCAAACGTTCTGGAACAGTGCCTGGCACTCGTTTCTGCTAGCCTTATTTTCCGGCATCAGCCTTATTTTCTATCTGATTGTTGCTATGGTGCTGGCCGCCCGCATCAGGGGTGCGAATCTGTTCCGCAAAATCTACCTGATTCCTATGCTGCTGTCGTCCGTTGCGATTGCGCAGCTGTGGCTTCGAATTTTCCACCCGACGAACGGGATTGTGAACAGCTTACTGGAATCCATCGGCATTGCGAACCCTCCCGCCTGGCTTGCAGAACCTTCACTTGTTTTGTTTGCCTTGTTTATTCCGATTTTATGGCAATATGCGGGTTTCTATATTCTGATTTATTACGCTGCGCTCAAGAATACCCCGGCTTCTCTGGAGGAAGCGGCGAAGATCGACGGAGCCAACGCGCTGCAAATCGCATGGAAAATCAAGCTGCCGCTAATTATGGAAGTGTTCAAAGTGACTATCGTGCTGGCGGTTGTCGGTTCATTAAAATATTTTGACCTGATTTTCGTTATGACGGATGGGGGTCCCAATGGCGCGAGCGAGGTCATGGCATCTTATATGTATCATGAGGCTTTCCGGGCTTATGATTTTGGCTATGGCAGCGCGATTGGCTTCTTCCTGCTTGTTATCTGCCTCGTCGTCACTTGGGTCATTCGTAAGCTAACGGTTACGAAAGATACGATCCAATACTCATAAGGAGGGAACATTCATGATTTCCGGAACCGCAGGGAAGCTGCAGGGATTAACGAAGAGCCCTGGAGCAGGAATAGTTGGCAAGCTTGGCTACGCCTTGCTGTATGCGGTGTTAGCCGTCGTGGCCGTGCTGCAGTTGTTCCCGCTTGTGTGGCTGCTCTTCTTCTCGCTCAAAAATAATCAGGAAGTCTTCAACCTTCCGCCATTGTCATTGCCCGTGCATCTTCGCTGGGAAAATTATGAGAAGGTATGGAGCGCCGGAAATATCGATGTTTATTTCTTCAACAGCGTATGGATAACGATTGCAGCTACGCTGCTTACCGTTGTCCTGGGCAGTCTGGTCACCTTCGCCATTACGAGGATGAAGTGGAAAGGAAGCTCCCTCGTGCTCGGCCTGTTCATGGTGGCCATGATGATTCCCGTCCACTCTACGCTTATTCCGCTGTTCAGTCTTTTCAACAACATCGGCTTGACGGATCAACCGTTATCGCTCATTTTGACTTATGTCGCATTCAACATGCCGATCACCATAATGATCTTGTTAGGCTTCTATTACGCATTGCCGCGTGAAGTGGAGGAAGCGGCGGTCATTGACGGCTGCTCGGTAAACCGGATGTTCATCCAGATCGTATTCCCGATGACGAGCTCTGTTCTCGCAACGACCGCGATCATCAATATGATCTACAACTGGAACGAATTTATTTTCGTCAATACGTTCATCAGCTCGGATGCCTACAAGACGCTGACCGTCGGCGTTCAGAACTTCATCGGGCAATATTCCACCGATTGGGGGGCCATCGGGGCGACGCTCATGATCAGCATTCTGCCGATTCTGGTCACCTTTCTGTTCCTCAGCGACCGGATTGTGGAGGGCATCGCCGCAGGCTCGGTCAAAGGCTGAGGCGCAGCACAGCAATGCACAGTACACTTGCTAAGCGTTCATAGCCGACTCGAAGCTCATGCGGGCTGCCTGCCAGAACAATGATGGCAGCATGATGAAGGAGAAGGACGCCGGAGCTATGACCGACCAGAAGGACAATATGTCCAGCGGGAACATGGCAAAGGACGATGGCATGTCATCGAATAATGGAAAGTAAACGGATCTGAAAAATAAAGGCCGGGTCCCTCCTAACTGGAGGAATCCGGTCTTTTAACGTTTAGGGTCTGGGAGGAAAGACGCCTTCAAGCGAAATAATGAAGCTTAAGCCCAAATATGGCTGCATATTGTTATGAGGCTGGCTGCCTCCGCTTATCCCGAGGGCAGTCTGGTTCATCTGCGTATTGGGGGTCGTCCCGTAGACGGCGGAGACCCCGCGTCCCTGTACAATTCCTGCCCATACTGCATTTGCAGGAGAAGTCGCAACGCCAGCAGCAACCGCGGCAGGGGTATGAGAGTGTGAGGGGATCTGGGCAGCTAATAACGCTGCGGTTTGGCTTCCGCCTGTTTCTCCCAGATAGCGTTCTGTAAGTCCAGGACCGGTACCCTGCTGCATAGGCGCCATACCCGACAAATTGGGAAGAGCGAAGTTCGATTTGCCGTCGCCGCCATAAGTCGTACCTAATATAGAGAATAAAGCCGTGTTTGAAGCGATCGGCATTAATTGCCCATTGCAAAGCGCCCAGCCCCTTGGCGCAAAGCTGCCTGCGAAGATACGAATTTCACCAAAATACGGATCAGACATCTGTTTAGCCTCCTTACGATTTTTTAATTGCGTGACGGGAATATGCCTTGGGTGCAAATACAATAATTCATGGTTAAGTAGGGCTGCATATTCGTGTGAGCCTGATTGTTTCCGGCTGTGGTGAGCGCGCTCACACTCATTTGGGAATCGGCTGATGTCGCAAAAGAGTTGGTGCCATTTCCGGCTGGGGCCCATGTATCTCCAGTTGGCGAGTAGGAGGAAGAGCTCTGCTCACTAGCCATGGCTGTATGAAGATGAGCCGGCATTTCATTAATGGTCAACGTATGGTTTTCTTCCCCGCCCATTTGCCCCAGGCTAATCCCATTACTGGTATGTACAGGAGCTCTCCCTCTCAGATCGGGCAGCTTAAAGTTGGTCATACCGTCGCCGCCATAGGTGGTGCCCAGAATTGAGAACAAGGCCTGGTTCTGATTGATGGCCAGCGTCTGGCCCATGCATGGCTGCCAGTAGCGGGGAGTAAAGCCGAACCCGAACAACCTGATATCGCCGATAAATGATTCTGACATTTGATTTTCCTCCTTTTATGCTTGCTGCGGATAAATACCGGCTGTCGACATAATAAAATTGATCGCCAGAAACGGCATGACATTATCATGAGGCTGACTTCCGCCCGCAGCCAGTACGGATTGCGCATTCATCAGCTTGGTCGGAGGTTCGGACGAATAAATGTTTTGATTGGTCTGGGCGGCCCAAACGGCTCCTGATGGCGATAGCTGGGTACCTGGCCGGGATGAGGCACTAGGAACATGGGTATGAACGGGAAGCTCATTTTGCGTGAGCGTAACCGTCTCCGTTCCTGCTTGCTCACCTACGATAAAAGTCGTTCCCGTTTGAGGATTTGTCCCTTGGCCAACCGGAATACGACCCGTTAGACTCGGCACTGCGAAATTGGTTACCCCGTCACCGCCATAAGTCGTTCCGAGCAGGTTGAATAATGCTTCATACTCTGAAATGGGCAGCAAACGGCCATCACATAGCACCCAATCCTGCGGAGCAAAAGTGCCGGCGAACATTCGTATCTCTCCAACATATGGATTCATGTCATCTTCTCCTTCTCAAATTCTGCATCTATTAAGAAATCGGCAGGCAATATGCCCATACCGAGAACTTCGTAATCAGAACAACGTTTATGGAAATGCTGGCTGCTTCGTATTGTTCGTCCATACCATCCGGCAGTGAAGCTGTTCTTCCATCACGACAGTGAAACCCAGTCGGGTATATAAGCGTTTGGCCGGATTATCGTGCTTGACCGTTAAGCGCAAGGACAAGCCCGCTGCATGGGCTTCTTGCTGAAGCTGTTTTATGATTTTGGTGCCGAGTCCGGCATTCCGGAATGACGGAGCAATAATGATATCCACCAAAACAAGCTCATGCCCATCTGCTGCCGTCTGTAGCTTTCCTGCACACCGTCCATGAGACTGGATGAGGCGGATCCGATTATCAGGATACTGCATGCGGTAGGATTGCTGCTGGAACTGATACTGCATAGCAAGAAAGGCCTGCTGCTGCTCCGCATTCCAGTCCCAAGCAGCGACTTCCGCTGCACGGGTGGAAGCATACAGCTCATAGAATAACGGTTCGTCATCCTGAGTATCCTTCAACTCAATTCGCATAGCTTCCCCCTCTAGATGAATTGGCCTGTTTGAAGCAACTTGACGATCACAGCAGCAAGCTGTGCCCGGGTCATTGGCTCAGCGGGATTGAGCCGGTTATCGCTGCCGTTCACGATACCCAGCTTGATTGTAAGTCCCGCTGCGGACCTGGACCAGTTCTTCAGCTTGTAGCTATCCTTGAATGACGACAGCGCCGCATTCTGGTCTGCCTCGGAAAAGTCGGGATTCAAGTCCATCACATGGAGCGCGCGGGCCAGAATGACCATGGCTTCCTCCCGCGAAATATTTCCTCCAGGTCGGAAGGAACCGTCGGCATAGCCGCTTATAAGATCATATTCGGAAGCCAGTTTCAATGAAGATGCGAACCAATCATCCTTGCTCACGTCCGAGAAGGTATTGTCTCCCGTTTCCGTTTCATTGTACAAGCCGAGCGCTCCGGTAATGATGGCGGCGAACTCTGCGCGGGTTACGCCGCGGTTGGGCTCAAAAGCATCCTCACCCGTGCCCTGGACGATCAAGCGCGATGCCAGGTCGTCGATATACGGTTTTGCCCAGCCGCCCACATCGCTGAATGTTTTCTCGAAATCGATGAGCGCGAATACCCCGTTCGCAAAGCTGTGGACCTTGATGGCAAACTGGCCGTTCTTGCTGCTGATTTTGGTTGGGACATGAGCGAGCTTCCCGTCGGGCAGCAAAAGCACGGCGGTCTTGGGTGTTTTACCCTTGAGCTCTTCCTCGCCATAAGTAATGGTAATGTACCCTTTGACCGAAGATAGATTAACCCTTGAATCGCCAGTCTGGTAGTACAGCTGATAGCTCATTGGAGTAACTAATAATTCATAGCCCTTTACCTTGGCCAGGTCCGCCAAATGGCCGGTGGTGGTTTGATCAGCCGGTTTAATTTCAATTTTCAGCTGCGTGTCAGCATCCCCCCAGCCGCCCAGAATGTCACGGATAGCGGAGGAGGAAAGTCCGTAGCCCGTTCCATTCACGATGAGATTGAGCGATTTGGTCCCATGATCCAGTTGGTTCAGCAGGTCCTTATCCAGTCCCAGCTCAACATGGCCACCATAAGCGCCAGCATCGATCGTAAGCTCTCCATCTTTAACTTGATCAATGAGCTCCTTTACTTGACTGCCCATGAGGGAAATGGTGAGGATTTCGTGGTCATCCTTCGTGATCACTTCTGTCTTCGCATCGGTATCATCAAGTCCTTCGATCTTGACAGGAGGCTTCGCCGGCGGCGGGCTTTCATCTTGACCGCCGCTTCCTTGATCATCGTTATCTTGATCGTCGTCGTCTCCACCTCCGCTGACAGGCGGCGGATCATTCACAATCGTGACCGTTGCCAGGTTCGAATCCGCTTGCCCGTCACTGGCTCTGTAAGTGAAAGTCACGTTTCCGTAGTATCCGTACTCCGGTACGTAGCTGAACGAGCCGGCAGTGGAATCCAAGGTCAGCACACCTTTGGCAGGCTTGTCGACGACCTGATAAGTTAATGCATCTTGTTCAACATCCCCGGCAGTAAGCCGGTCTTCAATCCTCTGGCTCGAGGACGTCTTGAATTGCAGGCTGTCTGCAGCCGGCGCATCATTCACGGAAGCTATCGTTATCCTGGCAGTGCCTGGAGTTGAAGACATGACCGATGCTGCGGCTGCCGTCCATTCAAAAGAGGTCTCTCCAAACCAGTTTGCCGCAGGTACAAACTGCAGGTCAGAAATGTCCGTTATGGCGATTCTGTCGCTCGCCAGGACATCGGTCCCTTTAACCTGCAGCTTGCCGTTTGCGGGAACCGAAACGACAGTGATTTCGTCCAGCGCTTGACCGTCTGCATTGGTGATGGAGAGGTCGGCAGCGCTGAAGATATATGAAACATCTTCCGCCCCGTCAACACTGCTTTCATTTACGACAGGGATGGAGCGATAGGTGATATTGTCCGAGAAGGCAGCCGCATTTCCGGCTTTGTCCCGCAGCTGCACGTATACGCTTTTGTCGCCGAAGCCGCCCGCAAGCGTCCAATCAGCCGTTCCAGCCGCTTCGATCCAATCGTCATCGTCCCATGTTGTGCCATCGTTCGACAAGCGCATCTCGAGCGGACTGGCATCTGTGCTTGCTACAGCAAGCTGCACCTGGGCATCAGTAGTCCTTGCATCATCGTTGTTTATCACAAGGCTGCCTGCCGGCGCCGTTTTGTCGATCGTGAACGACACCGAAATACTGTTGCCATAAGCGTCGGTAACGACGAGTGTATAGGTTCCTTCCGCAGTAACGCCCGTTCCGCTTGTGAAGGCTGACCCATTCAATTTCGCCGACACTCCTGTATGATTATCCTCGAAAGCCGGAGCGACAGCGGTTTTGTAAAATCCCCCATTCGTTATTCCACTTACTGTGGGCTTCGTCTTATCCAGACTAAAATGCACGGTAGCCTCATTGCCGGCTTCATCTGTCACAATGAGCGTATGATCGCCCACGTTGGTGACTGCGGAGCCGCTCTCAAATGCAACACCGTCCAATTCTCCATTTCCTTCATTAAAAGTCACCGTCACATTGTCTTTCAATTTGTCGCCTTCACTTACGCCAGTGACAACCGGAAGGACCGTATCCACCGTAATCCCGTCACTGTACTGAACCGTATTCCCGGCTGCGTCCTGCAGCTGCATATACACGGATTTCTCTCCGTCTCCGGCTGTTAATGTCCAGCTGTAGCTTGCCGCCGCACTGACCCAGCTGGCCGAGCTCAAGTCACTCTCAACATTGGCGAACCGCATTTGAACGGCGGAGGTATCAGAGTAATCGACTGTCAAAGCGACATTCGTCTTATTCGTCGAATTCCTGCCCGCTTCGATGGAAACAGATCCCGCCGGGCCGGTCTTGTCTATCGTGAACACCGCCGTCTGCGAATTGCCGTAACCGTCGCTAACAATTAAAGCATGGGGTCCTTCTGCTGAAATGCTGCTTCCGCTTGTATGCGGATTACCATCCAGAGTGGCGGTTGGAATGGCATCCGGATTGGAGTCACTGAAGGTGGGGGATTGATCCGTATTATAAATTGAACCGGATAAAACCCCTGCTATTGTTGGGGCTGTTTTATCGATGCTGAAGCTCACGGTTGTTGTGTTAGCTGCCAGATCTGTTGCAACAAGTGTGTAGTTGCCCTCTGCGCTGACCTGATTTCCGCTGGTGAAGGCAGAGCCATTCAAGGCGGCGGATTGCAGATTGGACTCAGTGATGGAGATTGTCACGGTCTGATTCGTTTTCAACAGATTAGTGACACCGCTTACAATTGGAGCTGCCGCGTCCAACGTAATCGTGCTGCTTTTGTTCGTGACATTGCCTGCCGCGTCGGTTAATCGCATGTAGACTGTTTTGGAACCGTCGCCTGCAGACAGCGCCCAGGCCTTCGTTGTGCTGAAGGCTTCTTTGGTGCTCCAGCTCAAATTATCATTCGAGAATTGCATCTCGATACTGTCATTGTTGGGGTCCGACGCCGTTAAGTTTAATGCCACAGCGGTGCTGTTGGTGAATGTAGCTCCGTTATTGATGGCGATAGTGCCAGTCGGCGGTTCATTCGGCATATACACATATTCGAGATAAGGACGGCCGATACTCCCGCTTTCCTGATCATCCAGCATAATGATGTTTTGTTTAACCCCGCCGGGATCAGTAACATTGTTGATATCAGCTTCCGTCGCTCCGGTTAGAGCAAAGGACGCTATATTATCCGGGACTCCAAGCTGAGCTTCGATAAAATCTGTTACATCAAACGCCAGCTTGATGTTATCGGAAGCATAAGTCGCAAAAACAAATGATTTTGTTCCCAGAAAATCAGTGGCCGGATTATAGGCGGGTATATCGTTAAAAGTCGTTCCCTCCTCCGTCCAATTATCCAATGAGGTGCCATAAAGCTTCACGTAAGGTTCTATTGTGGATTGCGCGCGTGAAACATAGCCAGGAAGGATAGGGATGATCAGCTTGACTGATTCCAGAGCTCTGCCAGCTTGTATAGCCGCTAGCGGGAATTGCAGATATGTGGAATGAGTGCCGTAAGCGGCATCGTAGCCGATGTAATTTTTGTTCGCTTCTCCATCGAGAACGAGGCTCGTGTCGTCGAATTTATCCTTCGCAGGATAAATGGGGGCTTCCGCACCCGCCGCATGTACCGCAGCCGGGGGAATGGCCTGCTGGAACAGCATAACAACGAGAGTAGCGATTAATAAGATGGCTAACTGCTTCTTCATCATTTCCCTCCTTGTTTGCTTGAAAATGCCGGGATTTCATTTCACCAAAAAAATAAGCGGTTCTCCAGAAAAACGGAGAGCCGCTGTATCGATGATGATTATTTCCTCATGGTGGTGTATACAATGCCCACTGAGTATGAAAATGGATTTCTTAGATTACATTAACATGAATTGGATAAATTTACACTAAGGATTTTATGGGTTTTTCCGCTGTCATATTTACTAAAAATTTAGGGGAAATACTGGTTTGGACTACTTCCTAGTGTTCTTCCGGGAGCTTCGGTTCAAAAACGTCTGACGGTGGAACGAATCATTGACAGCCCATCAGAAACAGCTTAAATTAGCATTGACTGACCAAATCAATCTATTTTCTTTTGCTTTTTTTCCACTGTGTAACTTGAGACTCGGAACTGCTATGATGAAATTAGAATATGTACAAGAGGGAATGAGAACAATGGCACCGTTAAACGAAGAACAATTGATACACATCCGCGATGAACGCACAGAACAAATTATGGCCGCAGCACTGAAAGTATTCGCCCGCAGGGGGATCATCGGCACCAAAATGAGCATGATCGCTGCGGAAGCGGGCATTAGCCACGGCCTTCTCTACCATTACTTCAAGTCAAAGGACGAGCTCTTTACGACGCTGGTTCAACGTGCGGTGACGGAGTCGATATCCGCCTTGAAGAGTGTTTACCAGCTGCCGGGGTCCCCGCTCGACAAGCTGAGAAGCTTGACCGAATCCATGATAGAGGCGGAAGGCGCCCCTTTTTTTATGCTGGTTCATCAGGCGCGCACGTCGGATGGCGTTCCGGAGGAATCCCGGCAGCTGCTTAAAGAATATCCGATGAATGCCTATGTGGAAATCCTGCTTCCCCTATTGAAGGAAGGCCAGGAAGCCGGAGAGATCGCGCCTGGCCGGCCGGAGGATCTGATTGCAGATTATTTGTCTGTGCTTTCCGGTCTTATGGTGCTGGATGCGAAGCAGACAGAGGATTACCGGATGCCGGAGGTAGACAGATTGCTGCGGATATTAACGTAAATGAAGTCGAGAGCAGCAAGGGATAAATTCAATGACTTCACTGGCCGTTATTGTCAGCATAGCCGGGGTATAATGTTGATACAAGCGTAACGAATGGAGGGACCAAGATGGAATGGAATTACTATAATACGTTCATCACGGTAGCCCGTGATTGTCCTGCGGAGAAGGGCATGACACCGCCTGACAAGAAGAGCGGAAAAACAAAGCCCGGCATTGAGTTCGAGCTGGTTGCGGATCATCCCTATGGATACACGCAAGAGGAACTATTATTTGAAGTGCACATCAGGCACAAGGAAATTCCGGTTGAGGAGCTGGAGGCGCGGGGAACGCAGATGAAAGATGAATTTTATCAGAAGCCGATGCCCTGCCTGCGGGCATCCATGCTGCCGAAGAAATACGGGTGGGGCATCCATTTCAACGCCGAGGGGAAAATGGCGCTCATCCCGGTGGACTCCCCGGAATATCACCGTTTTGTGAACGGGGAATACGAGGATGTAAGGATCGTGCCGGCGATGAGCAACAGCAAGGCAAAATAACACCGCGTACGCATCAAACAGGCCGGGAAACGCCGTCACGGGTTCCCGGCCTGTTTGTGTTGACCTTTGCCGCCATAGGGACGGCGACAGCCGTCTTAAAGCATTTATAAGTTTCACGCCTGTAAATGTCTATAAGGTTTGAGGGAAGAAACTAACTTTGCCGCCCATAGGACGTAAAGCCGTTTCTTCTTACGCGAAAAAATCTGGCTGCTCATGCGAAGAAATGTTCTGCGTCCGCTGCGACAGTTAATCATGCTCTCATAAGGAAAGGTTTGTATTGACAGGAGAAATAGGGTCTGATATTATGCTAAATGATAATGATTCCCATTATCATTTAGTGGTGAATGATTAACTGATGCTTACTCCGGGAGGTTTACCATGTTAAAGAGAAAGTCGTTTTTTATTACTTCGGCAATCATTATGATGCTGTCCGTGCTCATTACTGCTTGCGGATCAACGAACAGCGAGACAAACGGCGGCGCTGAGCCGAACACACAGACAGAAGCAAACAAGACCGAAGAGGAAGCAGCGGAAACCGATAAGGAAGAGGAGCCTGCGGTTGCTGAATTCCGTACCTTCGAGACTGATAAAGGGCCAGTGGAGATACCGGTGAAGCCGCTCCGCATCGTAACGGATTATTATGGCGGGGAACTGCTCTCTGTAGGGGCAAATGTGATCGGCATTGAGCCGACGACCTTCGACAATCCATTCCTGAAGGATCTGCTGAAGGATGCCAAGGATGTAGGCGCGCCTATCAACTCGGAGAAGGCATTGGAGCTGGCGCCCGATCTCATTGTCGTCATGTACGACGACAGCTACGAAGCGTTATCCAAAATCGCGCCGACGCTGCATATCCCCTTTGGCACCGCAACCAACATTCGGGAGACGGTGAGACTGTTCGGAGACATCGTAGGCGAACCGGAGAAAGCGGAGCAATTCCTTGCAAATTACGAGAAGAAGGCCGAGGAAGGCCGTGCGAAGCTGAAGGGGGTTGTGGATGAGAATGCAACCGTGGGCTTGTACGAGCTGACCGACAAAGGGGAATTATGGATATTCGGCGACAATGCCGGCCGGGGCGGACAAGCGGTATACGATGCGCTGAAATTCAAAATGCCGCACCAGGAAAGCTCAGGCGAGCAAACGCTGCAGCTGTCCATGGAGGTGCTGCCGGAATATGCGGCCGACTATATGTTCCTGACGACCTACGATCCCGAGAAGAAAGGGGATCAGCTCAAGAAGCTGAAGGCCTCTGGCGTCTGGTCGGGGCTGGATGCCGCGAAGAACAACCGGATTTTTTATAATGATTATGATACCTTCTACCGTTATGACCCGATCGCCATTGTCGGACAAATTGATCTGATTGCCGATATGCTTATTGAACAAGCCAAGGAGAGTCAAAAGTAAGACTCGCCCTCGTCCCCGTCCCCGATCAAAATGAGAAGGCGACTCCCCGCTAAGCTCAAAGAGCCCCATACCAAGGCAGCCTGCCTCGGATAGGGCTCTTTGAAAGCTTCAGGCTTGCGGGTCCGCCAGATTCAGAACAACCGGGCAATGGTCGCTTCCTGTAATATCACAGTCGATCTGCGCATCAAGCAGCTGGCTGCCCAGTCTGGCGGATATCAGGAAATAATCGATCCGCCATCCGACATTGCGCTCTCTCACCTTCGGCATATAGGACCACCAGCTGTAAACATCTGTCCGCTCCGGGTAGAGATGCCGGAAGGTATCGATAAATCCGGCTTCCAGCAGCCGGGTCATCTTGTCTCGCTCTTCCGCGGTAAAGCCCGAATTGCCGTGATTGGCTTTGGCATTCTTCAGATCGATCTCCTGATGGGCCACATTCAGATCGCCGCAGACAATAACGGGCTTCTTGGCATCCAGCTCCAGAAGATAGGTCCGGAAGCGGTCTTCCCATTCCAGCCTGTACGGCAGCCGGGTCAGATCGCGCTTGGCATTGGGGGTATAGACATTCACGAGGTAGAAGTCATCGAATTCCAGGGTAATGATGCGTCCTTCGGGCTCTTCATCCTCCTCCATGCCGTAACGGACCGACAGCGGCTTGATCCGCGTGAATACGGCTGTTCCGGAATATCCTTTCTTGACGGCATAGTTCCAATACTGTGTATAATCTTCCCCATGATCCAGGCTGATTTGCCCTTCCTGGAGCTTCGTTTCCTGAATGCAAAATATATCGGCTGCCGTTTCCTTGAAATACTCATTGAATCCTTTGTTCACGCACGCTCTCAGGCCATTCACATTCCATGACACCAGCTTCATAATTCCCAGGTCTCCTTGCTGATCGTTAGATGATTGCTTCTACCAGTTTATCATAGAAAGCCGTTCTTATTGCTTCGATTTAGTAGATCTCGGCATTCTTCCCCTTCGTCGCAAGTTAAACAAAGGCCGGGATCACTCATCCAGTGAGAGATTCCCGGCCTTGTTCCATGCTCTGCTTCAAGGCAGCACATAACGCTTCTTAAGCTGCGCGCACATCGCCTCCAACGCGTCTGCCTCCGGCATGCGGAAGAGTCCCGCTGAAGCGGCTGTCTCCTGCGGGTTCCGGTTCGCATGAACCGCTGCCTGAATGGCATGCGCGAATTCGGCTGATCCGCCGGCTCCGACGACGGATCTTTCCTCCAGGCTGGTCATCCGGTCATCCTCGACGTGCGGATAGGCAGAGGGGGCCGCCCCTGCGGCTGCCCCCGCATAGAAGGCCTGAACCAGCTCTGCGCGTGTTCGTCCCGAGCCTTCCACTATAATGAAGGCCTGAATGATGGTGGCGCGAAGCTGCCTGCGCTGGGCAATTCCGCAGAATTTTAATCCCTCGATATGCATGTCATAATCGCCCGGGCAATAGGCGCCTGCTACCTCGCCTTTATTCGCTTCAGCGCCCAGAGAAGCCACGGCCCTCCGGATCAAGGCGTACATCCGGTCAAAATCGCGGTAAATCCCCTGTCCTTTAATGCCCTCGCCAGGCAGGATCAACGACAGATTCACGACGCCCATGTCCAGCGGAACGGCGGCTCCGCCTGAATGGCGGACAAGCGTCGAATAGCCCTCGCCCGCAAGCCAGCGCACAGCGTCGGCAGCGCCAGGCAAACGGCTGTCCCGGGAGCCGATCACGAAGGCCCGGGGATGCCGCCAGAGATGGCATACCGGCGGGCCGCCATCTCCGGTCTGCCTCCCGATCAGCTCGTCCAGAGCGAAGGGATAGCTTATATCCTGGTCATTCTTTTCATTCGTGCGGTCGAGCAGCACCATGCCGCGGGTCCAATCCCATTCATCCTCGGTCACTGCAAGCTCCCCTGTCCGGTCCTATTTTCCCCATGAAGAGGAATGCAAGCTAACAGGTTTCAGTATAAACAACAAAAAGAGACTCTTCAACCGGATGGAAGAGTCTCTTTTTGCCGCTATGCAAGGAACTTGCCGGCACTCATGGTTTCGCCAGACGATGAATATCCTCACATTCCAGAATGGACGCATCATAGCCCTTATTTACGGTATGGATCATGGCCATTCCCAGTTCATTCAAGGAAACCGCGTATTTGGGCAAAAACCGCTTCAGGAAGGGATAAAACAAGGACAGGACGGAGTAATAGCCATGCGTGTTTTTCATTCCCTTGATGGGATGGATATAACCGGGGCGGAACATATACGCTTTTTTGAAAGGGAGCTGCAGCAGACGGTTCTCCGTTTTTCCCTTTACCCTGGCCCACATGCTTCTGCCTCTTTCGCTGCTGTCTGTGCCGCTTCCCGAGACGTAGCTGAACACCATATCCGGATTTAGGCGGGCAAGCACACTGGCCGCATGAAGAGTAAGATCATAGGTCAAGCGGCTGTATTTAGCCTCCTTCATACCCGCCGAGGATACGCCCAGGCAGAAGAAACAGGCATTGTACCCGGTTAATTGCGGCTCTATAGGGGACAAGTCAAAGAAATCCTGATGCAGAATTTCAACAAGCTTGGGATGGGACACGCCGCAGGGCTTGCGGTTGATGACCAGAACGCGTTCCACATCCGGATGCGCTAGACTCACATGCAGTACACCTTCTCCAACCATTCCGGTGGCGCCTGTAATAATGACTCGAATGTTGGAGGTATCAGAACGCAGAGGCATCATGTTCTCCTGCTTTCTTTATAGGATTCATCTTATAACTCGCATGTTAAATGATCATTCAATTAAAGTCAAATTGTAGTTTTTAAACCGGCTGGAAGAGGCGGTCCAGATGGCCGGAGATAATAGACATCATCTGTACTTGGCTGAGCTGCTCCGGGTAGACGGTATGATGCAGGACCAAACCGTCCACAAGCGCATGGAGCCTGCCCGCCTCGTACTCAGCATCGATGCTTTCCCTGACCAGCTTGCCGGCAATCAGAGAATCGATCATTTGGCGAAAAGCGGCACGAAGCTCGTCATGAACCTCATGACTCAATGCCCGGATTGCAGGATCAGAGATCGCTTTCCCCGCAAAAACCAGCCAAACCTCGGATTCACAGCGCCGTTCTTCATCAAGAGGAACCAGCTCGGCAATAATCATTTCCATATCAAGCCGCGGATTCCCGCTGAACGGCAGATTTTGAATACGATGGTTTGCACGCTGTGAAACAAGCCTCATGGCAAAAGCCAGAAGCTCATCCTGGGTAACAAAATAATGCCGCAGGGATCCAAAGGAAATACCCGTTTCCTCCGCAATCCGGCGGACGGTTGCACCATCCAGGCCATCCCGGCGTATGACCCGCCAAGCGGCTTCGGCAATTTGTTCTTTTCGCTGCTGGTGATTCACAATTTTAGGCATAATTTATTATAACACGGTTGTATTATAAAACAAACGCGCTATAATTTATATCATACAGTTGTATTAAGAAGAAACAGGCGAAGTCTATATATGTATAAAAAAGGAGAATCAAGATGATTACTGTCGTTATCATTGGCTGCGAAATTGCATTCTGGATATTTGTGCTGGCGGGACTGGTATGCCGATACATCCTGAAAGCGAAGAGAACAGGCGCCATACTGCTGTATTGTACCCCTGTCATTGATCTCATACTTCTTATTGCTGCCGTCGCCGATTTGCAGGGAGGAGCAGAAGCCAGCACTGCTCACGGTCTGGCTGCCATCTACATCGGTGTCTCCCTGATCTATGGCCACGGGATGATCAAGTGGGCGGATATCCGCTTTGCCCATCGTTTTGCCAATGGGCCAGCTCCAGTCAAGAGAGTCAAGCATGGAAAGGAGCATGCCAGGAATGAGCGGAAAGGCTGGTTTCAGCATGCGCTTGCCTGGGGAATCGGCTGCGCGATCCTATATGGAATGATTGTGATGGTCAACGCAGGAGACCGGACAGCGGGACTTATGCAGATAATTCGGATATGGTCGCTCGTGCTCGCTGTAGATTTTGTGATCAGCTTCAGCTACACGTTGTGGCCAAAGGCCAGGAAGGATACTGCCTCTTAATTCACCGATCGGATTGTTTGGCGGGCAGTGCAGCTTATGAGCCTGGTTCAATTATTAGGCGAAAGATACCTTTAATTAGCGGGCAGCTGATGTGGAAGCAGCCTGAAAGCCGCGGTTTTACTGGGCTTGTAAGAAGATACTGCTTTTTTGTAATCCTGAGTAATACTAAATGTTATCAAGTATTACTGTTTGATGAAGATGATTTTTTCAACCAATAGGAATGGAAAAATCTTGTATATCGATCGCAGACATTCGTCACCCGGGATCATTTTCTCTGCCCACCGCGATGAGGACGGGAGCATCAACGCCAAGCGGAGGGATGTCTGTCAACTGGCTGATTGTGGCTCAATTAGGTTCGGTTGACACTTCTTAATCGGATCATAAGGGATGTATATGTCATCAGCACCGGGATGCTGATGACAGCTCCGAGTGCAATCAGGACTCTCAGCGTGTTTGCCAGAGCCAGCGCAGCCTCGTCAATGGATGGAACAAACAGAAGCAGCGCCAGCAGGACGAGCGTCAGGACAGGCGCCAGCAGCAAGGGCCTCATCATCTTGACAGAGCTGTTGTACTTCTCGTAATGGGTGTCGTTATCCGTGTAAATCGGCGCCGTTCCCTTCCTGGCGGAAAAGATGTGGATTCGCTCGCTTGAGCAGACCTTGTGCCAGCCACCAGCTTCGAATAGTTCCACGTAATCAGTCATATCGCGTTCATTCACCTGGTTGTAATCCACGCAGTAGGTTAACTGCTGCGGCTCGGTTCGCCGCAGGCGGTATCCAAGGAAAGCAAAAGATTCGAGAATCCATCCCTTGGCCGCCATGCGGCTCAGTTTATCCATGTCTCGTTCCTCGGTAAAGGCAAGTCCCCCGGAAGCCATGTATTTGTATCGTTTACTCATAACCTGATTCCTCCTTCGAAGAATGTAAAGCTTCCAATCCATGCTGCGCCATGCGGGAGCGGCGCTCAATCTCCTCTGCGACAATTCGTCTGCCCTTCTCTGTAATCATGTAAGTTTTGCGCCTATCGTTATCCTCTTCCTCTGACAGCACGATATATTGGCTTCCCAGCAGCTTCTTGATCAAGGTATAGGCCGTAGCAGGCCCGATAATGACTTCTTTATCCGTCAATTGCTCGATGTAGCTCATAATGCCATATCCATGTCTGGGAGCGAGCACGGACAGCAGAATATAATAGGCGGCATCCGTTAATTGCTCATTATCCAGAGAGTTGCTTCGGGACAAGTAAATACCACCCTTCCACTTTTATATCCATAATGGATATATCTATTACGGACATAATAACAAGCCGTTTTGCGGCTGTCAAGCTCCCTTGTGAAAAATGGGCAGCAAAAGGCGAAAACAGCGATGCAGAGGACGGCGAAGCCGTTTCTTCTTATATTTCTGAGGGAAGAAACTAACTGCGCCGCCAAAGGAAGGCACGGCCGTTTCTTCTTAGGATAAAAAAACAAAAGCCGGCCACCGCTCACGCTGGAGGGGGAACCCGGCCCTTATTTTGTAACTAGCGTTACCAGAGGCTTTGCGGCGCCTGTCCCTTAATCAGGACAAAGGGACCTTTACCAAAGAAATTGTCGAGGATCTGGACCGGGTAGTTCTGGCGGCCAGAAGAAAAGGGCCTCCTGTCAACATGCACAGGAAGCCTGGTAATCAATGTTTTTTTTTCACGCCGGGGAAATGTATAGGAGGGGAGAACAGTGCTGGCTTCCGCTACATACACGGGCCGTGATCCTAAATTCTCTGGCCTCCAAATTGTTGGGCCAATAGAATAGCGAGACCAGAGTGGCTTAACCACTCTGCGTCATGGACTGGGCTGTAATTACAGCTAGTCAACGACTAGCTGGCCATCATAAATAAATCTCCGCCTCATCCAATTTCCGCTGGCCGGAGGTTATGGCGGGAGCGTCTTCAATGACCGGCGCCGCTTCTCCTGCTTGCAGCATCCGTCTGATCAGTGTTTCACGGAGATGGTCCGACACCGCGCGGTGCGAATCGAAGCCGGCCAGATTCGTAAGCTCATAGGGATCGGCATATAGATCATATAGAAATTGCTCGATATACCGGTCGGCGGATGCCGCAGGTGGCGCGGCGGTATCCGAGGCTGTTACGCCGTACTTCCAGCGCTGCGTCCGAACTGCCCGGCCCGTCTGGGATTCGCTGATCTGCACGAATACTTCGCCGGGCCAATCGCTGCGCCCGCCATTCAGCAGCGGCATGATCGATCCGCCCTGCATATGCCCGGGAACCGGAATACCGGCAGCCGCAAGCAGCGTCGGGGTAAAATCGACCAGACTGACCAACTCCCTGATCTGGCCGCCTCCGGTAAACCGGTCGCCGTAGAGCGCGGCGGGAACGCGGATAGAGCTTTCGTGGCAGGAGCGCTTATATTCGGAGTTGCGCGTTTTGAAATGCGAGCCGTGGTCGGAAGTAAACAGAATGATGGTGTTCTCCGTCAAATGCAGGCTTCGAAGCGCGTCCCGGATCCGGCCCAAGGCCTCATCCAGGCGCTTCACCATGCCGTAATAGCCGCCAAGCTGCTGATGCGCCGTTCCTCCGAGCGCGGCCAGGTCAGGCGGAATCCATCTGCCGGTATAGGCATCGCGGTACACATCCGGAGCGGGATAATCGTCCCGGCGGTTCTGATGGTGGGGCTCCAGATAGGAGAGGAACAGAAAAAACGGTTTATCCTTGCGCTTGTCGATAAAGCGCACCGCCGCATCCGTTAACGCGTCGACGCGGTATCCCGGCAGGCTAACTGGCTGCCCGTCGTTGTCATAAAGCAGGGTCTCGTACGCGTCCGACGTATGCTCCAGCGCGTCCGCGGCCAGCCAGTAGTTGTAGCCGCCGCGCAGATGCTCCGGCACCGGCTTGTCGCGGGTGACGGCTAGATGCCACTTGCCGATATAGCCGGTGTCGTACCCGGCTTCGTTGAAATAATGGGCGAGCGTCGGCAGGTCCTGACGCAGCGGTATCCCATTGCGGTAGCAGCCGGTCTCGGTGGCGTACAGCCCGGTCTGCAGGCTGGAACGGGCCGGCGCGCATACCGGCTGGCATGTGAAAGCATGCTCCAGATGTGTTCCGGAACGGGCCATCTGGTCGAAATTCGGCGTCAGCCCCAGCGGATTGCCGTGCACGCCTGTCGTGTCCCAGCGCTGCTGGTCGGTAAAAAACACAATCACATTCGGCTGCTCTGCCGCTTCTTTTCCGGATCTGCGGGCAGCAGCGTCCTTTTTAATTTCCGCCACTACGATTCCTCCTAAAAGTTATTGCATGATTAACCTTAAGCATTCCTGCCCTGCTGGATGCCCAAGCGACCACTCACTTCGAAAGCGATACTTAAGATCGTCATGTTCAACCCTTCAATCCCGTTGTGGAAATTCCTTCGATAAAATACTTTTGCGCCAGAAAAAAAACGAGCACGCAGGGCAGAATGGCCACGACGGACATAGCCATCACCTGGTTCCAATGA
Organism: Paenibacillus sp. JT31N17; assembly: GCF_056269255.1. Classification (NCBI taxonomy): domain Bacteria; kingdom Bacillati; phylum Bacillota; class Bacilli; order Caryophanales; family Paenibacillaceae; genus Paenibacillus; species Paenibacillus sp. JT31N17. Next base: position 79,650 of record NZ_JBWDNP010000018.1, on the reverse strand, counting down.
ACCGCCCCTTCATTGTCAAGCGTCATGCGCAGCCCGAGGGAAACGGGGAACTTCGACACGCTGTTGATATAGATCAGGGCGTTGAAAAACTCGTTCCATGTCCATATAAACTGGAAGAGCGCAGCGGTAATCAGAGCCGGCACGGTCAGGGGCACCAGCACCTTGGTCAGAATGCCCAGCGAGCCGCACCCGTCCATTACCGCGGCCTCGTCCAGATCCCGGGGAATGCCGCGCAGGAACTGGATCAGCAGAAAGATAAAAAAGGCATGTACGGCCAAGAGAGCGGGAACGTAGAACGGCAGATACGTGTTGAGCCAGCCGAAGCGGCGGAACAAAATATACCGCGGGACGAGGACGACCGCATCAGGCAGCATCAGCGTCGAGATCATCAGGGCGAACAGGAGCCGCTTCAGCGGAAAGCGGAAACGGGCAAATCCGTACGCCACAAGTATGCTGGACAGCACGGTCAGCACCACTACCGGAACGACCAGCATCAGCGTATTGCGAAAAAAAACGCCAAAATTATTCGCGCCGATGCCCATCCAGCCCTTGCTGTAAGAATCCCATACAAAAGATGACGGCACAAGGCCGATCGATGAAAATACTTCGGCGTTCGGCTTGAACGATGCCGAAACAAGCCAGATTAAGGGATAGACAAACAAAATGCCAAACACTGACAGCAGCAGAACGACTGTCGTATTTCGCCGCAGCGTCACAACCGCCCACCCCCGTCCTCATAATACGTCCAGCGGCCCGAAAGCTTCATCAGGACGTAGGTAACTGTCAGAATAATAAGGAACAAAATCCACGACAAAGCGGAAGCGTACCCCATTTTGAAATAGTGAAAGGCGTTATCATACAGCATCAGTCCGTACAGGTATGTCGATTTCACGGGTCCCCCGCCCGTTATGACGAATGCGGCGGTAAACTGCTGAAAGGCGCCGATCGTCTGCATCACGAGGTTGAACAAAATAACGGGCGTAAGCAAAGGCAGCGTGATATGAAAAAACATGCCAACCCTCGATGAGCCGTCTACTCTTGCTGCCTCGTATAGCTCCTTCGGAACCTGCTTCAGGCCGGCCAGAAAAATAATCATGGACGAGCCGAATTCCCAGACCGGCAGCAGCGCGATCGTAAATAAGGCAAGCTTCGGATCGCCAAGCCAATTGACAGGGGGAATGGAAGCTGCCGCAAGCGCATGATTGACCAGTCCGTCGCGCATGAACAGAAACTTCCATAATACGGACACGGCGATGCTGCCGCCCAGAATGGATGGCAGATAATAGATTGTCCGGAACCAGGCGATTCCCCGTACCGGCAAATTCAGCACAAGCGCCACCAGCAGGGCGAATATCAGCTTCGCCGGAACGGCCATCGCCACATATATGGCCGTGGCCTTCAATGATTTGAAGAAATCGGGATCTTTGGTGAAGATCCCGATGTAGTTTTGCAAGCCCACCCACTCAGGGGGACGGATCATGCTGTAATCTGTGAATGAATAAAACAGCGACGCGCCAAACGGATAAAGCGTCAATACGAGGAAGCCGATCAGCCAGGGACTTATATAGACCAGTCCGATATATTTCTTCATCGTCTCTATTTAATATCCTTCAGTTTTTCCGTCATTCTGTCCATCAGCTCCCGGGCCGCCTGCTCCGGCGTTATCCCGCCGAACCCGACCTGCTGCAGATAGTCCGTCGCCAGATCCGACAGCTCCTGATTGCCGCTGATGCCGTTCACGGGATCGCCTGGCTTGGCCAGCGCCAGCTTGACTGCTTTGGCGACCGTCGGGTCAATTTTATTGTTCTGGACCAGCAGCTCCGAATTTCTCTCCACCGGCGGTACGCTGTAGACATCGCCCAGAATAAGCGCGGCTTCGGGATCGGTCAGCAGCCAGCTCGCGAATTTGGCGGCTTCCTCCGGATGCTTGGAGGCCTTATTGATGGCCAGCGGATTGCTTGGATTGACGAGCACAGCCGAAGTCTTCGCATTCGCGGGAATCGGGTATGTCGTGACGTCGATATCCGGAATGACCGATTTCAAGGCGACCAGCGTGGAGGCGAGGCCGAAGCTGAGGCCAATATTACCTTTTTGCCATGCGGTATTCTGCGTGATATCCGGGTACAGACTGCTCTCTGCCAGAGGCTCAAGCACGCCGTCGTCCAGCAGCTTCTTGTAATACGTCAGCGCGTCGGTCAGTACAGCCTGATCGAAGCCGAGCGTCTTGTCGTCCTGAATCCACTGCTTGTTTGTTTGCTGCCGGACGTAAGGCTGCAGAAATCCGCGGACATCCAACGACGCCAGCAGATAAGCGTCCGGATCCTGCTGGTGAACCTTCCTGCCGATTTCGTCAATTTTCGCCCAATCCCAGTTCGTGTCCTCGGGGATGCCGAATTTTTTGAAGAAATCCTTGTTGTAGGCGATTACCATGCCGTTGACGCCCATCGGCAGACCTACGAGCTTCTGATCAAACACCGTATACTTATTCAGAAAATCGGGATCAAACGCATCCAGATTAATGTTTTGCTTCTGCGAATAAAGATCAAGCACCAGATTGCCCTTAACGGCGATATCATCGATCCAGTCAACCGACAGCGGCGTCAGATCAGGCGCGGTACCGCCCGAGAGCTGAGTCACAAGCTTCTGGTAATAACCGTCAAACCCGCTGTATTCCGGCTCAATCGTAATGTTCGGATTCTTCTTCGTATACGCGTCGATGGCTGCCAGCAGCGCTTTATGCCGGTCCTCCGAGCCCCACCAGGCAAATCTCAGCGTCACCTTTTCGTTAGACTGTCCCGCGTCATCCGCCTGTGTTGTATTGCCCGTCTGGGCCGGATTGCCGGCAGCGCTTGTCCCGTTTTCGTTTGCTCCCGTGCCGCAGCCCGAAAGCGCGGTTGTCAACAATAATATGAAGCTTATAAGACTTATCAGTTTAATCGGATTTCTCATTGCAGGTTTCCTCCCCTTTGTCTGTTCATGCCTGTATTCAAATATAAGCGGAATACTCGGAAATAAAAAGAGGTGCTTCTTGGTATTTGGTATCACTCGCGGGCTATTTGCGGTTGAAAGGTATCCTGAACCGGGATCGCACCGGCTGCGGAGAGTTTTTCCCGTTCCCGCAGGCGATAAGCGGAGGCAAACGCCGCCGGATGCAATTTTTCTGTACAAGATCCGAAAAGTCCGCTATCCTTTTTAATATATCCGATAGGATTACTCTTATTTAAAGAGGCTTGAATTCTGCAGGAGATGAGCGATAATGTACAAACTTGTATTGGTGGACGATGAGGTCGAAATCCGCAGCGGATTGGCGCAATATTTTCACTGGAATCAACTCGGGTTTACGATAGCGGGGACGTTCGGGAATGGACGCGAGGCGCTCGATTATATTTTGGGGCATCCCGTGGATGTTCTGCTGTGCGACATTGCCATGCCGGTGATGGACGGACTTGAGCTTGCCAGAACACTTCATGAGAGCGGCCGCCGCATCCGCATCGTGCTGCTCAGCGCCCACAAGGAATTCGAATATGCCAGGAAGGCCCTGGCTTATGATGTGAGGAGTTATATTGTCAAGCCTACCGGCTTCGAGGAGCTGTACGGCGAGTTTTCGAAAATCCGGTCAGAGCTGGATGAAGCAGCGGCGGCACAGCCGCATGACGGCGGATTGTCTGATTCAGACAACGGCGCTTCCTTTCACGAGAAAGTGATCGAAACGATAAAGCGGTATGTGGAGCAGCATTATGCCGAAGCGTCCCTGGATGAGGCGGCGCGGCTCGTGAGAATGAATCCGGACTATGTCAGCAAGTTTTTCAAAACGAGGACGGGCCGGAATTTCTCGGATTATATCGTGGAAGTCCGGATGAACAAAGCGGCCGAGCTGCTGCGGGACATCCGCTACAAAACGTTTGAAATCAGCGAAATGGTCGGCTACAGCTATCCCAAAAATTTCACCCGCACCTTCAGAAAATTTTTCGGCATGAGCCCCCGGGATTACCGTAATGGCCGGGAACAAGAAAGAAGCCCCGAATGAGGACCCGGTTTTTTATTAAAAATCTGCTGCTGTTTCTGTTTCCCCTCCTGATCCCGGTCATCATTCTGGGCACATTGTCGATTGTCGTCACCAAGCAGTATATTCAGGGCGAAATCAATAAAAACAATCTGGTCTTGTTCAATCAGATCGACCGCAATATGGAGCTTATCGTGGACGAAATGAATTCGCTGAACGTCAGTCTGGGCAACTCGGAGGTCGTCTTCAGACTGGGAGAGATCATGCGCACCCAGACCCTGACGCTGGAAAATCTGCGGCTGATGAAGACGATGCTCAACTACATCAACGGCCCCTCCAACGCGAAGCCGTATATGGAGTCGATCTATGTCTATGTCAACAATCCCTATCGCCAGTTCCTGGCAAGCGGCGAGGGGCTGGTCCGGCTGCAGGGATTCAATGATCCCTCATGGATGGACAGCTTTGCCGCGCATCCGGATCGGACGGCCATATGGACGGAATCCAGGAGGATCAGGCGTTATTCGTTCGAAGCGCCGGTCGCCGTCACGACCTTGTATCAGAATCTGGTGTCGAATGTGCAGGATCGTCCGAGCGGCGTTATCGTGCTCAACATGGATACCGGTTATATCGAAAAGCTGCTTGCCGACATGACGACCTATCCTGATCAGCAAATTTTTGTTATGGACGAAAGCGGCAGCCCTGTCTTTCAGACGCATACCCAGACCGGTTCCCCGATTCCGGATATCGGCCGGATTCCCTATTCGGACCACTCCGCCAATTGGAAAACGGGAGGGACGACATATCTGGTCTCCCAGTTTAAGGCAAAGTCCGGCTGGACCTACATCTCGGTGACGCCGAGGCCGTCGCTCAACCGGATTCCGTTCCAGCTTAGCGCGCTCACTGTGTTTTTCGTCCTGCTGTCCTTTGTATTGGGACTTGCCCTGACCTGGCTGCTGACGCAGCGCAGCGTCAGACATATCCGCCGCATTATCGAGCTTATCCAGCATGCGGAGGCTGGCGCGCCGCTGCCCGAAGCCGATTCCGCCCGCAAGACGGACGAATACGGCTATATCGCGCAGAGGATTATCAAAAATTTTATCGAGCGTCATTACCTGAGTGCGCAGCTCTCGGAAAAAAAATATAAGCTCCGGACGGCCGAGCTGCTGGCGCTGCAGGCCCAGATCAATCCCCATTTCCTGTTCAACACGCTGGAAACGATCTATTGGAAGGTGCTGGGCCTGACGGGCAAGCCGAATGAGGCCAACCGGATGCTGGAGAATCTGTCGTCGCTGCTCAAATATTCGCTGGACACGCCCAATGAGATCGTGCCGCTGGCGCAGGAAATCGAGTCCGCCAAAACCTATATCCGAATCCAGCAGATCAGGTACAAGGACCGGTTTGAAGCCATCTGGCAGTATGATATCGAGGAGCTCCAGGATGCCGGCATAGCCAGACTGCTGCTGCAGCCCCTCATCGAGAACTGCATGAGCCATGGGCTCCGGGAGCAGGAGGTCAAGCTGCGGATTAAAATCAAGCTGGCGCGCCTGCCCAGCCATATCCGCATTACCGTGATCGATGACGGGACAGGAATGGATGCTGCGCTTTTGCAGGAGGTGCGAAGCCGTCTCGAATCGGAGGAAGAGGTATACCATCATATCGGACTGGTCAACACCGACAAACGGATCAAGCTGACGTACCAATCCGCAGAGGGTCTGACGATTCGCAGCAAACGACGCTGGGGAACCGTCATTACGATGGCCGTTCCGCTGCAGCGGCCGGACGGGGGCGGGGAGGCTCAATGAAGCGTTCCCCGTTATCTTCGGCTTTCAGGAAGGCAGGAGCTTGCGAGGCGCCGCCCGAGCATAACCTGACGATGAACCTTTATGAAGGTCAGCGGGATGGCCAAACCTCTCCGCTTCTTGGGGTATCATGGCGGAAATCGGAATATTTGCGCTCCAGGATCTCACGCCCAAGCTGCTCGGCGGCAGACATGGGGGAGCTCGGGTCGCGCGTTACCTCGCCGCGGCTGTTGCCAATGCCGCGGACAACACCTGCAAATTCGGAGCGGGTATAACGGGAAAACTCCTGAAGCTGATGAATGATGCCGAGCGACGCACCCGGATACGTTTCCTCGGAGGCAAGAACGAGACCGATCCGCTTGCGGGTCATTCCCCCGGCGACCTGGACGGATTCCGGGTGCGAGGCTGCATAGTAGCAGAATGTACGGTCGAAAAAGGATTTCATCTGGCCGGACAAGCCGTACCAATAGATGGGCGAGCAGAAAATCACGCCTTGCGCGGGAAGGAATTCGTCGATGAACAGAGAACGGAAGCTGTCGTTAATGGAGCATTCGCCGCTTGGAAGACGGCAGGTCCGGCAGTCGCGGAGAAAGCTGGAGATATAGTCGTCAACGAAGCGGAGCTGAACCTGCGTACCCGCTTCCTCCGCACCGCGTTGAACGGCGGCGGCAAGTGCCGCTGAATTCCCGTCGCGCCGCGGGCTGCCGACAAGAATAAGCAGCTTTGGTGATTCAGTCAATGTATTCATTTCTTTTTCCCCTTTGCTCTTCGATTGGCCTATCCGTATGGCTGATTTCATTGTAAACAAGGAATTGCATATCGTATAATGATTGATATTCATATTCCTATCATTATTTTTGATATCAAATCGGAGGATCTGCTCATGGAATTGACTGACCTTAACGTTTTTAACATAACCGCTGAGGAGGGCAGCATATCCCGCGCGGCTGAGCGGCTGCAGTACGTGCAGTCCAATGTCACGGCGCGGATTCGCAAATTGGAGTCTGAGCTTGGGGTTGCGCTGTTTCACCGGCATTCCAAGGGCGTTGTTCTTACGGAGAAAGGAGTCCTGTTTCGGGAGTATGCCCACAGGATTCTGAGCCTGTCCCAGGAAGCGGTAAATGTCGTTCAGGAGACATCTTATCCAAGCGGCCCGCTGGCTATTGGAGTTGTGGAGACCGTAACCTGCGGCAACTTCATGAATGCCCTGTCTGACTTTCAAACCAGCTATCCCGATGTCTCGCTGTCATTATCGACCGGGAACCCTTCGGAGCTGCTTGCAAAAGTGGTGAACCACCAGCTGGATGGAGCGTTCATTACCGGTGAAATAAAGTCATCCAGGCTGATATTCGATTACAGCATGCAGGATGAAATCAAGCTGCTTACCAAGCATACGCTGGAAGGTGATCCCGATTTATCGGGTATGAAATGGGCGGTTTCTCCAAGGGGCTGCCCCTTTCGGGCGATTTTGGAAGAGTGGCTGTACAGAGAAGGGATTCCGCTTGTGAATATGATCGAGATCGGTTCGTTGGAAACGCTGCTGAGCTGCGTACGGTCCGGACTTGCTTCCACACTGCTGCCGGAAGCCGTCTTGGCGGGAGAGTATGCGGTTCTGCGCAGCAGCCCCATTCCGGAGGATTTCCGGTATATCCAAACGAGTCTGGTCCGCCGCAATGACCGGTATTCCAGTAAAGCCTTTGCCGCCTTCGTGGAGCTCATTAAAGAAAATGGCTTGTAATCCTGACCGGCGCCCCATCGCCGGAAGGCATCCCAATTGCTTGACTGACTGCAGCTGTCAGTGAAGGCTCTGTATAGTTAGCGGTGTAAGGAAATCGGAACCGGAGGGATCGGATATGTTTACAAAAATCGATGATTTCGTGCAGGAATTCGAAATGGAGTCTGCTGTCACCATGCGGGTTCTGGATTCGCTTACCGATGAATCGCTGACACAAGCCGTTTCGGCAAATCAGCGTACTTTAGGCCAGATTGCCTGGCATCTCGTAGGCTCCATTTACTACATGACCTATCTTGGATTATCCTTTGACGAGCCTTTGGAGGATAATGGCGCGCCTGCCTCAGCGGCAGAGATTGCCGGTGAATACCGCCGTATCGGACAAGCCATGCTGCGCGCGGTGAGAAGCCAATGGACCGACGAGTCCCTTGGTCAGGTGGTTAACATTGGAGGCGAGGATTGGCAGAACGGCGCTTCTTTACGGTATACGCTGCGGCATGAGATTCACCATCGCGGCCAAATGACGGTCCTGATGCGTCAAGCCGGTTTGCGCGTTCCCGATGTGCTGGGCCCGACTCGCGATGACTGGATCGATAAAGGAATGGAGCCCTACGCCTGATGGAACAAGAGCGCCCCTCGCGAGGCGCTCTTTCCTTTTCATTACCAGTACGGCAACTCTCCGAAAAAAACATACAACCCCATGATTGGAGTCGGTGTTTGCATGAACCGATTCAGTTTGCGCCTGCATTCATGTAAGCACGATGTCTGAGTCCAATGAAGCAGCCCCAATATGCCTGCCATGCCATTCGTCGACGGCGTAATCCTGCTAGGCGGTTGGCAGGTAGGCAGAAACGTTATTAACGATAGAGAAGAGGTATAAGCCGCACAGGAATCAAACGCCTGCCCCGCTGACAGACGCCGCCTGCTATAATAGAAGCAAGCAAAATAGAGGCAGAGGAGTGTTTATAATGGCTAAGCTGGTGCCTTACATTTTTACTGAGGATGCGCATGCGCAAGGGAATTATTATGCAGAGATTCTGCGCGGAGAGATTGTAAATCTGAGGCATTATTCCGATCTGCCGGATATGCCGCAGGAGATGCAGGAGAAAGTGCTCCATCTGGAGCTCAGAGCCGGGGATCTGAAGCTGTATATGGCGGATACGACTCCGGCAAGAGCGGGTAACCGGATTGACCTCACGCTCGAATGCGGGTCGGAGGAGGAGGGCGCCGGTATATTCGATAAGCTTGCCCGGGAAGGGAAGGTCATTTTTCCGTTTGGAAGGATGCCGTGGGGTGCCTTGCTTGGGCGGGTGGAGGACCGGTTCGGCATTACCTGGCAGATTGCCGCCGACTGATGAAAGGTTGAGGCGGGCTCTAGCTAATGCGGCTTAGCCGTGCAGGAAGTCCGGTCCCATTTATCCTTCGCGTTGACGTTCTGGCTGCCAGCTGTTATGGCTATTGCCGCCAGGTCGGGAAGTTTCTTCTTTACGAAGAGGTCATGGGAGGATACGGTGCTGGTCTTTTATCCGGATGCCCCTCACACTAATGAAATTGGATATCATGTTCGGCGGCATCAGCGGCAGCGAAGCCCAGCAGCCGCTGGCCTTCCTGGGCAAGAGCGGCAAGGTCCTCTCCGGACAGCGGCTCAAAGGGCTCGATAACCAGAGTGGCGCTGTTCCGGCGGCGCTCTATTCTCCATACTCCCCGGGCCAGCCCGTCGACCAGTACCACAGCCCGAATGATTCCGTTGATGGTAAAGACCAGGGGCCGGTGCCGGTCGGCGATGATCCTGCTGCGGTCGGCATAGGATAGCAGCATGTTGTCGAACTCGCCGAGGAACCGCGGCGGAGCGGGCGTATCCGGATTCGGCAGCGGGGCGTCCGGCAGGTCAAACAGCTCCCGGCCATGCTCGTCGCGGAATGTTCTTAAGCCGGGCCGCATAGCTTCAATGACCCCGCGCAGCCGGGTAAGGCCCGACCACACCTGCATATCCTGAACAGACGCGGGTCCGAACGCCGCCAGATAGCGTAGAAGGACATAGGCGACCGAGGTCTTTTGGTCAAGCTCCTGTCCGAGCCAGGACTCGGCGGAGGTATGGGCAGCCTGCCCGCTTTCGCCCCAGATTCCTCTGGGCGGAATCTGGACGAGCGGCACCCAGGTGCGTGCGGCCGCTGCAAGGGCGCCGGGCTCGCGCCCGGGCCACCGCTCGCTGAGCTTTGTACCGAGCTCACTGAAGGTCAGCGGATGCTCATCGGCCAAAGCCCGGGCGGCAGAGGCGAGCTCTTGCGGATCCAGTCCTGTCAGATGCTTGCCGTGGTTGCCCTTCAGTCCCCGTTCCAGAACAGGCTGCAGGAGAGGGCGCAATGCCAGGCAATCACGGGCGGTGACCAGATGGATCGTGGAGCGCATCAGGGCTATGCGCACGGCGCTCCGATCCCTGATCATCGCTGCCAGGTCGTCCTGATGGAAGCCGTGCAGCCGAGACCACAGCCCGATATAAGGCGGATTCGGCGCCTGGGCCTGCATGCCGACCAGATGCTCCAGAGCATCCGGAACAGACAGCTTCGAGCGCCGCAGCAGAAGCTGCCGCTCAAGCAGCGCCCGTCCCAGCGCCCGCGGTCCCAGCACAGCGGTCTTGCCGCCCGTACCCCGCTCATTAGATGCGCTTCCCGAAATCTGCGATCCCATCGTCAATCCAGCGGAAGCGGCTGAAGCCGGAATTGAGCCGGACATATCGCCTGTGGGTGGATATGATTGACCCGATGGAACCGCGGCGATGGCGGGCGGATATGTGTCGTTCTCTGATGCAATTTTACTGCTGTCTGAGGGTAATTCATTGTGCATGTCCATTTTGGATAACCTCCTTGTACACGTCTCTCTTGCCTTTACAAGTATGAGTATATAACAAGAACCCTGACCACCTATTGTCAGGGTTCCCATTGAGGCTAATCAAAATAGAAGCTATACCACGCCTTGGTCGATCATCGCATCGGCTACTCTGATGAATCCTGCGATATTGGCTCCGGCGAGCAGGTTGCCGGGACGGCCGTATTTCTCTGCCGCCGCCACGCTGATATCATAAATATTTTTCATAATGACATGCAGCTTCGCATCAACCTCTTCGAAGGTCCACGACAGGCGCATGCTGTTCTGTGACATTTCCAGGGAAGAAACGGCTACTCCGCCTGCATTTGCTGCTTTAGCAGGGCCAAACAACACATCATTGCCCAGGAATAAATCGATTGCATCCAGGGTAGAAGGCATGTTCGCTCCTTCGCCGACCGCTTTAACCCCATTGGCCACCAAGGTACCCGCCATCTTGACATCAATTTCGTTCTGAGTTGCACAGGGAAGCGCAATATCGCATGGAATGGACCAGATACCCTCACAGCCTTCCGAATAAGTGGCTTCGGGGTGTTCATTCACGTATTCGCTGATGCGGCCCCGCTCCACTTCCTTGAGGCGTTTAACGGTCTCAAGGTTAATTCCGTCCGGGTCATAAACATAACCGGCTGAGTCGCTGCAAGCCACGACATGGGCTCCCAGCTGCTGCGCTTTCTCAATGGCATAGATGGACACATTTCCTGAACCCGAAACGATTACCCTGCTGCCTTCGAAGCTCAGACCCTTGGAGGCCAGCATTTCTTTTACGAAGTACACGCAACCATAGCCGGTAGCTTCTGTCCGACCCAGGCTTCCGCCATAATGAATGCCTTTGCCTGTGAGCACGCCGGCTTCATTGCCGCCGCGGATTCGCTTGTACTGGCCGAACATATAGCCGATTTCCCGGGCTCCCACGCCGATATCGCCTGCCGGAACATCGGTATCCGGACCGATATATCGATATAGTTCCGTCATGAAGCTTTGGGTGAAGCGCATGATTTCGTTGTCTGATTTGCCCTTGGGATCAAAGTCGGAGCCGCCCTTGCCGCCGCCGATCGGCTGACCGGTCAAGGCATTTTTGAAAATTTGTTCAAAGCCCAAAAACTTGATGATGCTTGCGTTGACGGAGGGGTGAAAACGCAGACCTCCCTTGTAAGGGCCAAGCGCGCTGTTAAACTGTACGCGGTAGCCGCGGTTTACCCGGACCTTGCCGCTGTCATCAAGCCAGGGAACCCGAAAATAAACGACACGCTCCGGCTCAACGATCCGCTCCAGAACGCTGTGCTCCATATATTTGGGATGATGCTCAAACACAGGGACAAGGGAATCCAGTATTTCTTTGATTGCCTGGTGAAATTCGCTTTCATAAGGATTGCGGTGAATGACTGTTTCATAAACAGACTGGACATATTGTTGGGCTGAGGTTTGATTCACAGTAGTTATCAAGTAAACAGCTCTCCTTTTTTGGTAACTCCAGATTGGTGACGATAAGGTCCAAGGTTATTTACAGCAGTCCGCGGCGAAGCTCCTCCGGTGATTTGGGAGATAAAAGTCCAAAAGGAATATCGAATACGGTTTTGGCTCCGGCAACCCCTTCGCTGCTTAAACGGTAAGCTGCCCGGGCATAGGCGACCAGGACGCTGGCTGTAAATTCCGGATTGCTCTCCAGCTTCAAGCCGAATTCCACAATTTGTTTCGTTCCTTCACCCGTGACGCCGCTGCGGATAACGAAGCCGCCATGCGGCATGCCCTGATGCTCCGCTGCCAGCTCCTCTTCAGTAATGAAGGTAACCGTGGTGTCATAATCGGAGAAATAGTTCGGCATGTTAACGATGGTTGCACGGATTTGTTCCTGATCCGCGCCTTCCTCCGCCACAACATAGCATTCTCTCAGATGCTTCTCCCGGGTAGGCAGCTCTGGTGTTTCCCCGGAACGGATACGGTCAATGACAGACTGAACAGGGACGGTATACTGGACTCCTGCCTTCACGCCCGCAACGCGGCGAATGGCGTCGGAATGGCCCTGACTTACGCCTTTGCCCCAGAAGGTGTAATCCTTGCCTTCGGGCAGGATCGCTTCGGCCAGCAGCCGGTTAAGCGAGAACAATCCCGGATCCCAGCCTGTCGAAATAACGCTGACGTTGCCGCCTTGCTTTGCTGAAGCATGCACGGTATCGAAGAATTCGGGAATTTTAGCATGGGTGTCGAAGCTGTCGACGGTGTTGAACATCCGTGCGATGAACGGGGTTTGCTCAGGGAGATCCGTTGCCGATCCGCCGCATAGAATCATGACATCTATATGGCCCTTGAATGCTTCGATCGTAGAAATATGTTCAAAACGGGTGCCATCTCTGCCTGCGTCTAATTGTTCGGGTTGTCTGCGGGTGAACACAGCAACCAGCTCCACATCCGGATTCTGGCCAATTGCTTTGTGAACCCCTTTACCGAGATTTCCATAGCCTACAATTCCGATTCTAATAACTTTTTGCAGAAAAAGCCCTCCTTGTGCCATACTTCAGATTTTTTTAAAGATCTTTATTCATTATAAAGATCTTACACGAAATGTAAACTATGAAGCGGTGAAAATGGCTAAAATAACGGTTAAATGCCATGGGCTGGGCGCTCTATTTAATGAATTCCTTGTATCAACTGACAGATGCATTCCATTAAATTGCGCCGCCGATTTTATTTGCCGCATCCTATACATAAACAGGCTCTGTCCTCCCGATGAAAGGAAGGCCAGAGCCTGCAGCTTGTTCATTATGCAGATTGCTTTCGTGAGTTTATAGCGGATTCTCGCCCGTACTTTGGAACAGCTCGATAATCTCGCCGTCCGGTCCCTTGAAGAAGGAGAGGCGCACCGGTATTCCGCCAAGCACGGCATTCTTGGGCTCTACCGTAATTTCCATGCCCGCTGCTCTGGCGAGCTCTGTCGCGGCATCCACGTCATTCGAACGCAGGGCCAGATGGAGAAAAGCGCCTTCCGGTTTCGGACCTTTGGTTCCGCCCGCGAAGACCTCCAGATAATTGCCGTCGCCGGTATCGAGCATAATCGCCCGGCTGTCGCCTTCGCCCCAGCGGACTCTGTCCGTGAAACCAAGAACTTCCGTGTAGAATCGTACGGTTGCGTCAAAATCATAGACCCGAATCGCGACATGATGAAAACCGCCGCCGCCTATTTTCGTATTGCTGCCCATAAGGCCACCCGCTTTCATAGAAAGTTAGTCCTCCCCTAGTATAAACGGTCCGGGTATGGATGCCAACGGGTTGGGGCTGGACAGCAGGGGAGAGGCATGATAGCATTCACGAACAAGGCCCATATGCATGGATGATTTCCGGATAATTTCCAATCCGGAACAGGGGCTTCATCATACAACATCAATCGATAGGGATGAGTGGACAGGGAAATGAACAATTCAACCTCTATAGCCAAAACAAGCCGATCTGCCAGCCGGCTGCGGCTTGCTATAATACTTGGCTCGCTGGCTGCTTTCGGACCGCTTTCCATGGATATGTATCTGCCTGCGCTGCCGGCTCTCGCTGCTGAAATGGGCTCCGCCACCTCTGTCACACAGCTGAGTTTGACCGCCTGTTTGCTTGGTCTGGCGCTTGGCCAGCTGCTTGCGGGTCCGCTCAGTGATGTGCGCGGCCGCCGGATTCCTCTCATAATCGGCGTTGCTTTATATGCCGTTGTCTCTCTTTTATGTGTATTCTCCCCGAATATATGGGTCTTTATCGGGCTGCGGTTCATCCAGGGTCTGGCGGGCGCTGCGGGAATAGTAATCTCCAGAGCCAGTGTGCGCGACCTCTATTCGGGTGTGGAGTTGACGAAGTTTTTTGCCCTGTTAATGCTGGTCAATGGGGCGGCCCCCATACTGGCGCCAATTATCGGTGCCGAAGTGCTGGAATTCACCTCATGGAGAGGCGTGTTCAGCCTGCTCAGCATCATCGGCGTGCTCATGCTGCTGGCAGTCCTGTTCGGTATGAAGGAAACATTGCCCGCAGAGCGGAGATCAAGCGGCGGAATGCGCCACACACTGACGACCTTCCGGCGTTTAACGCGTGATTCGATGTTCATTGGCTATGCCTTGACGCAGGGCTTTGTGATGGCGGCGATGTTTGCCTATATCTCCGGCTCGCCGTTTGTTCTGCAGGAGTTATTTGGTGTTTCTCCGCGGATGTTCAGCCTGATCTTCGGCATTAACGGGGCGGGTATTATCGCGGCCAGCCAAATCGCCGGCCGTTTGGCCGGCCGGGTTCATGAGCGGAGGCTGCTCGGCAGCGGCCTGATGATGTCATCGGCCGGGGGAGCTTTGCTGCTGCTCGCTGCCGCGCTGCAGGCAGGACTTTATATCGTCATTCCGGCCTTCTTCCTGGTGGTTTCGAGCGTGGGCCTGATTGCAACGACGACCACATCCCTGGCTTTGCAAAGCCAGGGCCAATCCGCAGGCAGCGCTTCCGCTCTGCTGGGAATGCTCTCTTTCATTATCGGGGGCGCGGCGGCTCCGCTTGTCGGTATCGGGGATAATCAGAATGCCTGGCCGCTGGCCATTGTCATGTCGGCTCTGGTAGGTGCAGCGGTGTTATGCTTCTTCTTCGTTGCCAGAGCGAAGAAACAAGCTGCAGCTTCTCCGCACCCCCGATAAGATATAAGATGACAGAAACCCTGTCTCAAAGGATTGTGCCGGCCCCTGCCTCGAGTATCCTCTTGAGCTCCCTGTTCCGGTGCTCCAGGAATTTCTCCATATAGCGCTTTAATACAGCGCGTTCGGCTATCCGCCCGACCCACCCCAGCGGAGCTTCGAAATATAACGTATCCTTCATCATAGTGATGCCGCCATGCTCCTCGAAAGTATGGATATGCTTCAAATATTTGAAGGCACCCCGCTGCATTTCATCGACGAAGCGGTATGGCGTGTTGAATTCCGTTATTTTGGAGGTCAGGCTCTGCCGGATGCCGAAGTGGGTCGCCCGGAAGGTGACCGTCTGATGGGCGCCTATCGGCCCCGATGTAACGCCGCCGACCGCTTCTTCCTTCGTATGCTTCCATACTGTACGGGTATGGAGGCTGATATCTCTTGCCGAATCGAAGCATTGCGTTATCGGAGCTTGAATGGCGATTTGAGTTTGTACCGTTACCATAGCGGTATTCGCCTTCCTCTCTTATGGATCAGGATCGAGGCCAGCCTTTGAAACAAGAATACTGATCAGCGGGGAGAAGTCTATTCGGACATCTTTGGCCAAAAATGAATTCTGGAGCATCGCAGCTGTTTTTGTTAGAATGAGAGCAGTTGGTTTTTGTACACGCGCAAGCAAATTTCTATAACCAGACAAAGGAGCTGAACACAGATGACGCAAGAATGGATCCAGCATTCCGTTATTTTCAATTTGAAGCACAAGAAGGGCTCCGAAGAGGCCAGGCAGTTCCTTGCCGATGGTCAGGAAATTCTCAGCTCCATACCGGTTGTGAAGAATTTTCGCGTATACCGCCAGGTCAGCGCCAAGAACGACTATGACTACGGCTTCTCCATGGAGTTCGCGAATCAGGAGGAGTACGAAACCTATAACGCGCACCCGCTCCATACCGCATTCGTGCAGGAGCGTTGGGTGACAGAAGTGGAGCGTTTCCTGGAGATCGACTACCAGCTGTAAGCACTTCACTTCACATGCAGCGCGCAGCAGCAGATTTTATATAAAAAAGAGCAATGAGCGAAGCCGGGCTTCCGTGCATTGCTCTTTTTTGCTGCTGTCAGCCTAATGTCCGCTGCAGAAATTCCATCACTTTGCGGCCGTGCTCTTCTCCGGTCTCATGGCCGTTAAAGGGATAATCGAGGATCTGCTTGCTGCATTGCAGCTTATTATAGACCGCATAGATCGTTTCGGGAATGCACACCGTATCCTTCCAGCCAACAGACATTAGCAGCGGAGCGGTGATGCGCGGGGCCAGATTCAGCATGTCATAATGGGCCAGCGTATCCAGGACGCGCTCCAGCTGATGGGGATGCCGCTTCAAATATTGGGCAATTTCCGTCAGCGAACCGGTGGAATGCATGAGGCCGTAATCCATATGGCACATATTGGGGATATCGGCAACGACGGCAGCCACCTTGGGATTCAGCGCGGCTGCGAGCAGCGAGAGCCCGCCTCCCTGGCTGCCTCCGACAACCGCGATTCTTGCCGGATCAATCTCCGGCTGCTGCGCTGCGGCATTGACGCCGCGGACAGCATCCAGCGCCAACGCTTGATAGTAGCTGTGCTCCTTGTCCAGCACCCCCATGGATACCCAGCCTTTGGATGATCCATAAAGCTCCTTCATCTCGTTGCCGGTTTCTCCGCCCTGGCCTCTTGCATCCAGCGCCAGAACGGCATAGCCCAGCAGCAGCCAGGCGGCATAACGCTCAGGCAGTCCGCGGTCGCCCGTATACCCCTGAAACAGGACGATGCATGGCGGCTTGGCGCTCCCTTCGGGCTGCTGGAGCGGTACCATAAACCAGCCATGAAGAGGCGTATGATCATAGCCTTTGTAGGTGAGCTTATCAACAGCAATAGTGGGAAAAGGAGAGTCCTGTTTTTCCCGTTTCACCTCCAGCGGTCTCTCTGAATCGTGCCGCAGAACCGTTTCCCAGTACAGATCGAGCTGTGCCGGATCCAAGGTGGAGGCTGGGGCATATTGCTCCAAATCCCTTTTACGCCGCGCTATCGCGTTCATCCTGATCTTCCTCCTTCATTTGGACATGCAAGAAGAGATGTGTTTGGCCCATAACAGACACGTATTTACAATAACATGATTGATGGCGGCCGAGTAGACTTCTCTTTCAACCAGGTACTCCGGCAGGCTCTGCACGAGAAAATAAAAGAAGCCAAGCCCAGATCCAATTGGACCTGAGCTTGGCTTCCTCGAATGCATAGAAATTATATAGCTAAAGCACCTATAAATTTCTATTATACGCTGCGTATATTTCGGAGGGAAGAAACCTGGCTAGCCGACAACTGACGGCGCTGCCGGTTCTTCTTATCCGGCCATTAACAAAGGCAAGGCAGCTTCTTTGTCCTAATCCTGATGTCTGGAGGGATCGGAGGAATTCTCTTCGAATACCTCTGCGGCTTCCTCCGCGGAGAACTCCGTATCTTCTTCCTCTGCGAGAGGCATTTTATTCAATTCCGTAGACTGTACGTCTGCTTTGGATGCCTTGTCTTGTGGGTTTGCCACGTAGACACCTCCTTTTCCAGTATAACAACAATCATTAGTTTTCCGTATTTTGGGGATTTTATGCAAACTTCCCATTCATTATATTTCTCCTTGCGCGTCCTGAACTCAGTTAATGTCGCTTGCCCACAGGACGAGCGCCCGATTGTCGCGTTCGGCGCCAAGGGCGCGCAGCTGGGCGGCCATATCCGATTCGGCAATATCCTCTCCGTTCCAGCGTTCAATCTTGATCCTGCTCAGCCCCTGCTGGCGCAGTACGGTCCGGAACATATGCTTCAACAGATCGGGCATATCCACGGATTTGGTTATGGCTTTCGGCCGGGCAGAACCGGGTTCGGATTCGGGAGGAGATTCCAGCTCCACGATCCGGCGGCCATTGTTCTCGATCCAGAAGCGCCACTGGCCCCGGTATAGCACCATATAGTTGCCCCTCTTGCGGGAAAAGCTTGCCCCCTGGACGGCAGGCCAATCTGCGGCCAAACCAAAAGGATTGGCGGGATCGACGGCGGCGAGCACCGTGATGGAATCGCCACTACGGGCCGATACCGGCTCACGTACGGAAGCGATCTGCTCCCGTCTGGCAAACTGCAGATTAGGCACGCCCTCGACAAGAAGGCCGCGCGTTACCACGCCCCAATGCTCCAGCTGCCGCAGCACGGGCAGCAGCTCATCCCAGCTGAACGGCGAGAGATGCGAGACTAATTCCTTGGATATAATGCCGTAGCTGTCCAGTAAATGCTGTGTCCAGTACAAGGCAGGCTCAGCCCCGGCTTCAACCGCCGACGGATTCTGGGCAGCTTCGGGCTGCCCGCGGCCGGGCTCCGCGCTGTCATGATCGTGCAGGGAGCCAACCCAATACCAGCGCCCAAGGCCTGATCCGGTCTTGGCATGCTGTTTGCCCTTGGCGATCAGCTGCAGGCGCAGCGGCGCGAACTGGTCGTTCGAGACGCGGCCCTCCCACACCAGATCGATCAGGTCGGCCAGCAGCTCGGAAGGCGGCTTGCCATAGTCGCGGCTCAGCTTGGTGAGGAAGCTTGCCCCGCTATTTTGAAGCAGAGCGAGCAGCTTCGGGTTGCCGGACTGCTCAGCCGGCGGCTGCTTCACATAAGGCGTATAAAGCGGCTTTGCATCAGCGAGGAAAAAGGCGATTTTACCTTCCTTCTCGCCCTCATCCTTGCGCCCCAGCCACAGGACTTCACCGGATGCGCAGAGCAGATCCAGATCCTCCTTGCGGTAGCCCGTGATCCGGGCAGGGAAAATAATCGATTCCCAGTGCGATGCCGGCAGATAAAATCCCTGCAGCCGCTCAATAATAGTCCGCAGGCCGTCAATGCCGCTGAGCTGCGTCCCGGGCAAAGCATGCTGCAGCATCGACATATGCGCGCACCAGCGAATCGGATCGACGGGCTCCGCCTGCTTGCGAGCCTGCTCCATGGTCAGCCGGATCAGCCGTTTAGCCACGCTCCGGCTCGTCCAGATCCGCTCGTCCCTGTCAGCGGCGAAGGGGGCCTGCTCGATAAGATCCAGCCGGATCAGCGCCAGAACAACATGCTCGGCGTCCGCTGCAGTGAGGGCCGGATACCGCCCGCGGAGCTCCTCCTCGGTGAAGGAGAGCCGGTGCTGGGCGAACCGCCCGGCAACGAAGGCAATCGAGCCGTCCGTCCCGGGAAAGCTCTCGTACATATCATTCTCGTCCGTACAGATATAACGGACTTCCCCGCCGAACGTCATGGTCATCACGCTGCCCGATTGCTGCAGAACGTTAAGCCAATCCGAACAATCCCCGGCGTCGCCCGCAATTGCTGCGATTTCCCCGAAAGAAAGATCCCCCCGCCATTTGAGCAGCGTATACAGCTCGCTTGAGGAAGAGGGGATGAGATCTCCGCTTTCCAGCCGCTTGGCCTCATCGCCGGCAATCAGCGGATCGATGGCCCGGCGCACGGCCTCCTCGCCGAACAGCTCACCTGCAAGCGTCCTGCTGACGCTCATCAGCTGCAGCTGCGTAGCTTCGCTTAAGCCGTCGCCTTCATAGATTTGCGCATTCACGTATTCCCACAGAAACTGTGCGGCAAAAGGCGACGGGGTATTCGTTTCCTGCACCACGATATCCATGTATCCCGTCGAGATGTCTGTGAGCAGCCGCTTCAGGCCGTTGATATCCAGATACAGATGAAGGCATTCCCGCATCGCTTCCTGCAAATAAGGAAAATGCTCCGCATACGGCAGGGATTGCTTCAGCAGCTCTTCGCTGCGAAGGCGCTTCTGCCACATGGGCGTCCGGGTAAAGCTGCGCGAGAGCAGCAGGGACGTCTCGGCTATACGCCGGAAGGCGATGGCCAGCAGCGGCGATCCGGCGATCGCTTCGGTCATGAGCGGCTCGATACTCTCCGGCGTGATATGCCACAATGTCTTCAGCCAGGAGGCATCCCATTCCGGCAGCACCAGCTCGATTCCGTTGTCTTTTGCATTGCCGTACATCTTGTAAGGAAGCAGCCGCTTGAATTGATGTTCAATGGCAAGCAGCCAGGTCCGGTTGATCCGGCGGCCGAACGGATTGTGGATAATAACCCGCGTCTGGTTCATCAGATCGCGGTAATGCTCAATGACGATCCTGCGGTCAGTCGGCAGAGCCAGCGCCCGGTGCTGGGATTTGGCAAATCCGATGAGCTCTGCCGCAGCATTTGCATCGAGTCCGTACTCCGTATCCAGCCAGTGGATGGCCGCGATTTCCGATTCATCCGGCGGGGGCTGATCCGTCCCGCCCCCGCCTGAATTCCCCGGCAAAGAAGCGGGCTGCACGCCGGTGTCCTCTTCGCCCCAATGCATGCGGGCCTCCAGCTCGCCCATGAATTGTCCCAGCTTTACGCCGAGCTCATAGCTCCGTCCCCCGGATTCCGCACGCCAGAAGGGAATTTCACTGAAGCGGTTCGGCGCTTCCCTTACATAAACCCGGTCGTTCTGGATGGAGCTGATCATCCATGAGGACGTGCCGAGCTGAAACACATCTCCAACACGGCTCTCGTGGATATATTCCTCGTCCAGCTCGCCCAGATGGACGCGGCTGTCCGCGTGGTGAACCGGATAAGCGGAGCTTTGCGGAATCGTTCCTGCTCCGGTGATTGCGGCCATGGCGGTATTCGCCCGCTTGCTGAGCAGGTCGCGGCTGCGGTCCCAATCCACAAGCGGCTTGGCGAAGGGATAAAAGCCGGTCAGCACCTTCAGCGAAGCCTCCAGACGCCCCATAGGAAACTCGCGGTAGCATTCGCTCCGCGAAATAAGCGCGTGGAGGCGGCCAACCTCCAGATCCTCCGCCGCGACCATCGCTGTAATCTGCTGGGAGAGCACATCAAGCGGTTCCTGCGGCAGTACGATCTCCTCGATATCACGGCGCGTGATATCGCGGCAGAGCACGGCGGATTCCGGCAGCTCGCTGCGGCCGCGGGCCAGGATGAAGCCGCGGCTCACATCGCCCACGGCATGCCCGGCGCGCCCGATCCGCTGAATGCCGGCCGCGGCCTGCTTCGGGGAATCGATCTGAATGACCAGCTCGACATGTCCGACATCGATGCCGAGCTCCAGTGACGAGGTGGCCACGAGGCAGCGAAGCTCGCCTGCCTTGAGCATGCCCTCGATCGTTAGCCTGCGCTCGCGAGCGAGGCTGCCGTGATGGGCGCGCGCCATCTCGTAGCCGGCGTGCTCATTGAGCCGGAGCACAAGCCGCTCGCACAGCCGGCGGCTGTTGACGAAGATCAGCACAGACCGGGCGTCGTTCATTAACTGGAACACCCGGTCAACGATCGGCAGCCAGACGGCTTCGCGGGTCTTGGCCGGCTTGCTGAGGTCGGGCATCGTAACCCGAACCTCAATGGACTTTGATATTCGGCTCAGGACGATCGTAACAGGCCGCTGACTGTAGCCAAGCGGGTGCGGGCACTGCCCGGTCTCTGCACCTGCTCCGGCAGCGGGCGGCAGGGAGCCGCTATTGTGCACGGAATCCGGTATTGCAGGGTATAGAGAACGCCCGCCCGCCTTGCGCCCGGAGCTTGTATCCGCTTCCTGCGGGCTGACGGCTTCCTCCCGTTCGCCGGCCGCCCCGGGAGCGTCCGCGGCTGGATGACCGGCCGCCGCATCGGCCCGCTGCTCCCAGCCTCCGAGGAAGCGGGCAACGCGTTCAAGCGGCTTTTGTGTCGCCGAGACTCCGATGCGCTGCACCGGCTTCGGGCATAACGCACTCAGCCGCTCCAGCGACAGGGATAAATGAGCTCCCCGCTTGTCTCCAGCCAGCCCGTGGATTTCATCGACAATGACCGTTTCCACCGTCTGCAGCATGCCGCGTCCTTTCTCGGAGGTAAGCAGGAGGTAGAACGATTCAGGGGTGGTAACCAGCACATCCGGCGGATTGCGCACCATTCTGGCGCGCTCGCTTGAGGACGTATCCCCGGTCCGCACGGCTGAGCGTACTCCCGGCCAAGCGAGGGTCTCCGCTCTTTGATGCTCTTCATGGAAACGTTCAATGGCCTCCATAAAGCCGATGATATGGTACTGAATATCATTATTAAGCGCCTTCAAGGGCGTAATATAAAGTGTGCGCACACCTGGCTTCCAGCTGCTGCCCGGGGCCGTGGCGGCGATTTTGCCCACTGCGATCCCGTTCAGGCAGGGCAGCAGCGCCGCAAGTGTTTTACCGGAGCCGGTGGGTGCTGCGATGAGCGTATGATGATTGTCCATAATTGAAGCCCAGGCGTCCAGCTGAATATCGGTCGGCTCGCCGAAGGCCTGCCGGAACCACCCCGCAAGAGTCGGATGAAACACCTGCAGCGCAGGGGAAAGCTCTGCCATCACCTAACAGCTCCTTTCATTCATACATCAAGGTTGGGATTGTGGTTATATTATACCCATTTTCCCTCCGATTGCGAGATTCGCCGGCACCCTTCGCACAACGCCCGGGTCTATCGGGTCCATTTTGACGGCATCCAGCATGCACGGGACTGTTTGAATACCGGAACATACGGGGTATATATAAGTGCCGCTTCTTATTTCATACACCCAAATGAAAAAGCAAAAGCCGCAGCAGCTTGTCCAATCGGACAAGCTGCTGCGGCTATGCATCAGCATTCGTTAGCGAACGCTCATTGACACTGATCAACCAGCGTCTTCGCTGTCAACCAATTCATCAGAAGGTTCGTCAGCGTATTTCTCGAATGTCTCAGGGCTCATTACGCGGCGGGCAGTAACATAGCGTTTAACGTAGTAAGAGTCACTGAGGCTGCTAATGGTAACGCCCTTGCTGGAGGAGGAATGAGCAAACTTGCCGTCTCCAACATAAATGCCGACGTGCGAAATGCCGCGACCATTCGTATTAAAGAATACGAGATCACCAGCAATCAAGTCGTCCTTGACTACTTTCTTGCCCAGCTTGGACTGGGCGGAGGATGAATGCGAGATCGAGACGCCGAGTTTGTCAAACACGTACATCGTAAATCCGGAGCAGTCAAATCCTTTGGTAGTCGTCCCTGCCGTGCGGTAAGGAGTGCCGATCACATCACTGATAACGCCGTCCATTTTGGAGTCTGCTAGTGCGCTCCCAACTTGGAACAAGAGTACCAATGCTAGACCGATGAGTAGTGCAGAAACTTTTTTCAAAAAATGTGACCCCTTCCGGTTGCCTGCGAGGTTAGCTGTGGGGTTCGGTTGAAGGCTCCCTATGATACCCTCTGACATTCGTTGCAGCAAATGTCGGGATCAATTCACCCAAGATGGTTCCCCCGCTTCTCATCCAAGAGAATTCGGCAATTTTTTCATGCTGGCATACTAATTCTGTTTTTTTAGCGAATCTCCTTCCAAATTCACAATTTGTTCACAAATTAGAATTATTAGAGTGAAACTTTTTGACAACTCGTCTCGTTATCTTATTGCAAAAAATGCGAAAGGGCCTTCCGGCATTTGCAGGAGCCTTTTTTTTGTGGTCTAAACTTGAGACTTAAGTCCATACCGGCAGATGAATGCTTCCAATTTCACCCGCATTATCGACAATATCTGACTGCGCCTGTTTCTCTAATTCGCCTTTCAGATGTCATATTTTCAAAACAAAGAGGGACCAACCGCATCAAAACGGCTGATCCCTCTTTAATATTTTTAAGTTCTCACCGGCAACTGAACCGACTTCTGCCTGCTGCCTGTTTCGCTAGTAAGAGCGGTGGTCAGGTCTGCTTGGAATGCCATACTTCATATTGCGAGGCTACTGTCCACACTTTCATAACCGTACGAACCAGATGATAGCTTTGATGCAAAATGAGTGCAATCAATCCGGCCCAGAGCATAGAGGCCGAGGCCATGGTCAGACTGAGCGCCATTCCAATGGCCCACATTAGCAGCGAGATGCCGGCCAGCGGAATAAGATGCCGCACCCCGCCCCAGAATGAGCGAAGCGCGCCGTTTCCGGACACAACGCCGAACTGCATGGCGAGGAAGAGCAGGTGGAGCAGAGCCGCCCACACCAGCCAACCGCCGGCCCAGGGCCCGACCTTGTTGGCGATGTCCGCCAGACTGCCGCTGCTGAGCAGGGCATCAAGCGCTTTGGGCAGCAGCCAAACGCCCGGAGCCAGCGTCAAGGCCGTTTCGATGCCGTAAAGCAGTGCAATCGGCTTCCACGCCGTTCGGATTCCTTTGATAAATCTTGTGCCGTTCTCATCCTGGGCATGATGCAGGGAATGGAACAGCCCGGCGTTCAGGAACGGGGTCAGGAGCATGCGCCCGAGCAGCAGACTTGCGAAGAGCCAGATATAGGGACGAATGAGATCGGTCTTGAGCAGCTGGAACTGCGCCTCCGTCAGGAAAAGCGCCACAGCTCCGTCCGAGGGTGCGCTGTCCGGGTAACGCTTCAGCAGCGGGACCATAATTCCTTCAACCGAACGGTAGAGGAAGAAGCCCCACAGCAGCTCGTACAGGAACAGCATAATAATGATGTAAAAATGCTTCATCGTCAGATGCCAGCCTTGCTTCACATGATGGTTCATGCAAGCCTTCACCTCCTTTTTTCTCCATTTGTTTGGCGGGTACCTGCCGGCTCCAGGCCGCCAGGCTACCAGGCAAGGGAAGTGAAGATCCCCTCCAGCAGCTTGGCGACGCCAATGCTCCAGCGCGTTTGTACCTTCTCCGGAAGCTCGGCTTTCATGAAATTGTTAATATGCTTGTTGTCGAGCACGTTCTCATTCTGTGGATCAATCGCTGCCCAAAGCAAAGGAGAGGAATGCACCAGCTTATATTGAATGTGCATCTGCGCCGCATCCCAAACCTTCGGCAGGGTCGTCCCGTCGGCAAACTGGAAAACAATCGGGACAGGTCCGTAGCTGCCGCCATTCTTGCGGATCAGCACGGTTGACTCATACTTCACAGTGCCGTTTTCCTTCACAGGCTTGACCGCAATCGATTCAACCGAATAGTCGGACATCTGATTGCCGTAGACAAACTGGCTGAAATAATCGTTCCACTTGGTCTTGGTGACCTGCTCCACAACATGCTGGAAATCCGCCGTGGACGGATGCTTGAACTTGTATTTCTGGAAGTACGTCCGCATGATCTTGCTCATGATCTTCGGACCGACCTGTTTCTCGATGCCGAACAGGACGAGCTTGGCCCGCATGTACACATTTTCCGCATAATGATTATGGCTGTGGTAGGACCAGGAAAGCTGCTTGAGCGGTGCGGGATCGGTCATGTAGCTGGCTTCCACAGGAAGATTGGGAGCTACGCCGTATTCGCTCTCCATCACCTTGTCCTCGGAGTAGGAGGTGAAGCCTTCATCCAGCCAGGCTTCTTCGAACTCATTGGATGCGACCATGCCGTACCAATATTGATGGCCGATCTCGTGAACGACGGTGCGCTCCAGATCGTAGCCGGGATTGTCCGTCTCGGCGGCGAACGAAGTGATCAAGGTCGGATATTCCATTCCTCCCGCCCCGTTGCCGCCTTTGGGGGGGACGACGATCGAGAGTGTGGAATAGGGATAAGCCCCGTACCACTGGGAATACTTGGCCAACGCTGATTTGGCGGCATGCATGTAGCGGTCCTTGAACTTGGCATGCAGCGGGTCGAGGTACAGCTTGATGCGGACACCGGGGACATTGTCGGTCGAGAACGGTTCTTCCGCATAGACAAAGTCGGGAGAGGCGCTCCAGCCGAAATCATGAACATCGTCCGCATAGAAGGAGAAGATTTTCCGTTTGTTGTCAGCTGCGGCAGGCTTCGTCTGGAATCCGGTTGCGGCAACCTTGTAGGAGGCGGGCACATTGATTTTTACGCTGTAAATGCCGAAGTCGCTGTAAAATTCAGAATTGCCATGGTACTGATGGGCATCCCAGCCTTCGGTCGTTCTCCCCCTGGTGCCTACCGTCTCATACGCGGCAAGCTTCGGAAACCATTGGCCGGCCATAACGAAATCCCCCATGTAGCCCATTCGTGCAAAGACTTCCGGAAGCTTGACCTCGAAGGCCATTTTGAGGGTGACGCTTCTTCCGGGCGCTACCGGCTCGGGCAGGCGGAGCTTGGCCAACGTTTGATCATTCGCATTGCCGTCATCGGGCTGCACATAATGAAGCCTTGGCAGAAGGCTGTCATTCTCGCTGGTGACCAGCGAATTGATCCGCATGTAGCCGAGGCTTGCTTCCGTGGCCTTGTCATTCCTGAGCTGGCCGCCGGATTCGCGCATGAACGTCGAGTCTTTGGACTGGAATGCGTTGGGGTACAGGTGAAAATACATCTCGGACACCTGCTGTTTGCCCGGGTTTGTCCATGTGATCGTCTGCAGACCCTGCAGCGTATGCGTATCTTCCTGCAGCCGGACATCAATCTGGTACTCGACGACCCGCTTGCTGAGCGGCGCATCCGGCCCGGGCTGCACCACCGGGTCGGGTTCCGGCATATTGATGCGCGGCGGAGGTGTCTTGGGCGACGTATCTGTTTTGTCGGGGGCAAAAGCATACGTATATTGCGAAGCCCAGGCATCCCCGAATCCATACTGGGCACTCACGCCGAGCAGGACGGCAGCTATTGCAAGGAGCAGCAAACGTTTGGTGTGACGTGGCGTCATTGAACCATTCCCTCCCGTTGACAAGCATCTACAGCATGTATATGTTGGCTTTTCCCGGATTATTAGCTAAAATGGAATTAAAGTGTGGACAGGCGAAGAAGCCTTGTCGGACGCGGGATTTGGAATCATTGGCGAGCATGCGCGGCAATAAACGGGCGATGCTTTTAAAATATAAGAAAGTATAAGATTTCATCATACTTTGCTTATATTTCTGAGGGAAGAAACCTGGCTTAACTGCCAGAGGGCGGCGGCAGCCGTTTTTTCCTGGCGGCATATACGGGCTTGCAGAGAAGGAGAGTGGAACCACAGATGACCGAACAGGATCAAGGACAGGATAAGAACCCGGAACAGGCGGCGCCTGCGCCGGAGAAGAAAGAGAAGAGGCAGCTCTCGCTCAATGTGGTGAGCAATAAGGAGCATCGGGGCTTCGGGGCGGGAACGATCGACCTCAGCGCGGTGTCATGCGTCATTATCGATCAGGGCGAGGCTTATATTGATGTAGGCGCCATGCACGCCAAGAGCAAGGTGGAGAAGGGCATCAAGTTCAGCCCGGATAAAGAAACGGTACCGAACGGTCGTCTTTGCTGGATTGTGTGGGTAGCGGTTGACCGGAATGAGGAAGGCTCTTATTATGCGGGAGCGACGGCCTGCCCGATGCTCGTGGATACGGAGGCGCGCCGCGGGTGGAAGATCCTCGCCCAGCATGTGAACAATCTGGACTATGCAATCAAGCGGCGCTTCGTGCTGAGTGAGCTCTCAGCCGAGGAGAAGGCTGCGCTGCGCAAATTGCTGATCGCCAACAACGAAGAGTGGTGGGACCGCTCGCCGGAAGAGCTGAAGCAGGGGCTGGCTTAATTGAAGCAACAGCTGCAGGCGGGCATCGTCGCTTGGCTTTCAATCCAACGCGTAACGCTCCGCGGCGCTGTTATGCTCATGAAAGCCTATGAGATTGCAGCAGGCGATTCTATCAGCAAGGGGCAATCCGCTGGCTTCGCCGACAGGATGTCGATCAGCGAATGGGCCAGGGATTATGTGGATGCGGCTTATAATCGGGGTTTTATCAATGGTCAGGGAGAAAACAGATTTGCTCCCCAAAGCCCTGCAACCCGGGCAGAAGCGGCGCAGATGATTGCCAAACTTTAGTTTTTCTCAAGGATTGCAGATAATCGTTATATCTTAGATATCGATCATGAACAATCGCGCACCTCCGCTTAGGCTTCCTGGAGGTGCGCGATTTTTTGGTTGTTAAAAAACGGCGGTTGTTTGAAAACCTGCCACCCCGTGTAATTGGAAATAGAAAGGCTTTACCAGATTTAGGGTTGACTAATGAATAGGAGGCGTTATAATCATGGATAAG
Organism: Paenibacillus sp. JT31N17; assembly: GCF_056269255.1. Lineage (NCBI taxonomy): Bacteria > Bacillati > Bacillota > Bacilli > Caryophanales > Paenibacillaceae > Paenibacillus > Paenibacillus sp. JT31N17. Next base: position 51,581 of record NZ_JBWDNP010000018.1, on the reverse strand, counting down.
AAAATTGTAGGCGTGTTCAGTACCCACGATGAAGCGGTAAGAGCGATCGACGATTTGAAAAGCCAAGGATATTCCTCTGATGATATTTCAATCGTAGCCAAAAATAACGAGGTCATGGAGGAGGTTTCTGAGGAGACGGCTACCAATGCGGAGACCGGACTTGCAGCAGGTGCCACTACGGGCGGCGTGGTTGGCGGTGTGACCGGACTCCTGGCAGGGCTGTTTCTGATTCCCATTCCGGGTATCGGCCCAATCCTCGCCGCTGGCCCAATTGCCGCAACATTAACGGGTCTGGCCGTTGGCGCGGGTGCAGGCGGAATCGTAGGGGGCCTGATTGGACTGGGAATTCCGGAGGACGAGGCGAAGGAGTACAATGACTACGTGGACAGCGGGAAAACCCTCGTCATGGTCGATTCGGATGCTCAGCGGGACTTGCGCGCGTATGATACATTCCGTACTCATAACTCCTTAAATGCCCACAAGTACAACAATTACAGCCGTTAAACCCGGTTATACTTATTATGTGAAAAAGCGGAATTCGCTGCTCTTCTGGCGGCTAAGTTTATATCTTCACCTGAATAAAAGCCATCTATTATGCCCTATTGCGGCAGGATAGATGGCATTTTTTATGGGGAAAATCACCGGTTCATTAAAACGGTTTAATGATTATTTTCCCTTTATTTTACCCGTTTACCCCTCGTATAGAAGAAAAAGCCACTATTTAAAGAGAATTTTCAGGTCCTTTACATAAAATTCATCTCTAATTGAAACCCCACTAACAAAACCGGTTTAATCTTAAGCAGTCCGAAGCGAAAGATTATTCTGCTTCATCGTTAAGAAAACATGTACAGCGTGAATGCTGCAGGGAAAGCGAGGCTGGATATGGTTGGCAACAATAGATGATGTTGCGAAGGCGTCGGGAGTTTCAAAAGGGACTGTGTCCAACGTCTTCAGCAAGAAACGGCCCATCAGCAAAGCAGTATCCGAGCGGGTGCTGGCCGCTGCCAAGGAATTAAATTATAAGCCGAACTACTGGGCGAGAAGCCTGGCGAACCGCTCCACACGGATTATTGGACTCAATATGATGGGAGAATCCGCCAAATTCAGCCAGTTTCACCTGTCCTTATTGAATGGTGTTTTACGAATTTGCTATGAACACGGCTACCGCTTGCTGGTCAATACGCTGTCGCCGGATTACTCAAGCCAGCTGGAGAACATCGCGTCGAATCCCGTGGATGGGGAAATTGTACTCGATCCGTCCGTCGGAGATACACGCGTGGAAGATAAAATGGCGGAAGGAGTGCCTATTGTCCTTGTCGGACGTCCACCGATTTCTTTCGAGGCTCAGGTAAGCTACGTGGATAATGACAATGCAGGCATGGCGGCCCAGGTTACCCAATACCTGTTGTCCATGGAGCACCAGGATATTTTGTTCCTCAATGCTGCTCCGGGGCGGACGGTTGCAGAGGACCGGGAGTTTGGATACAGATCGGCCTTTCGTACAAAGGGACTCACTCCCGTGCCAAGATTACTGCTCAACATACCGGTGCCAGGGCCAACATCTTATGAGTTCGGTTACCGAATGACGCTCGCCAAGCTGAAGGAGTTTCCTTCCATCACGGCGGTCATCGCCGATACGGACGTTATGGCGCTTGGCGTTTATAAGGCAGCGGAGAAACTGAATTTGCGCATACCGGAGGACCTGTCGGTATTGGCGTTTAGCGATGATTCCGTATTTTCCCCGGAATTCTCCCCTCCTTTAACCGGAGCCAGACTCCATTCCGAGCAGCTAGGCATCGAAGCGGCCCGCCTGCTCATTGAACAGCTGACGAAGCCAACGAAAACAGCGAAGAGGGTCCTGGTGCCAACAGAGCTGATACTGCGCGGTTCCTGCGCGGCGGCCCGCAAGCCAATATAGACAGATAGCTTAAATGCAAGCTTGCAAAGCCCGTTAAATGCTTTGCGATAAAGAAGGTTCCATTCCGTTTAACAGAAACTTTTAGGAGGAAAAAAACAAAATGAACAAGATGATGAAGACCGCTTCTGCACTGGCATTGGCAAGCACGCTCCTGCTCTCCGCCTGCGGAAACGCCAATACAACGAATAACGCCGCCGGCAATTCCAATTCATCCGGAAATGCGGCAGCAAATAACAGTGCAGCCGGCAATTCAACAACACCCCCTGCCGGGGACATGAAGCTGCGTATTCTGACCGCTAATGTTGGCGGCAAAACGCCGGACGAGAACGTGAAATTCGAAGAAACCATCAAGGCGCAAACAGGCATTGAAGCTACTCTGGAGAAGCCGGCGAGCGACTACGACCAGAAGGTGCTGACGGCGCTGGGCTCCGGCGAGAAATACGATCTGATTGAACTAAGCGATCTGGGCAAATTAAGCGAGTTTGTCGATCAGGGCGTGGTCTCCGATCTGACGGACTTCGTTACATCATCTCCCGTCCTTTCCGATCCGAAGGTAATTCCTGCAGCAGAATGGGATCAATTAAAGGATAAAGACGGCAAAATCGTAGCTGTTTTCTCCAAGTTCCAGGGCGGGACGATGCCGATTATCCGCAAAGACTGGCTGGACAAGCTGAAGCTGTCCGAACCGAAGACTCTGGATGAATATTATAACGTGCTCAAGGCCTTCAAGGAGAAGGATCCTGACGGCAACGGCAAGGATGACACGTATGGACTCAGCACGTCGGGACTTTATGACATTCAAGCTTTCATGAGCGCTGCCGGCCTCAAATACCGGTATGTGATGCAGGATGGCAAGCGCACGATTCCGTATGCGACAGAAGCGGCAATTCCGATGTATGAGTGGTTCGCGAAGCTGACCAAGGAAGGCATTATGGATCCGAACTTCATTACGAATGACACGGGTAAAATGCGCAACCTGTTCCTCGCCGACCGCGTCGGTATGGTCACATACTGGGATGCATGGGTGGGCACATTCAACAACCTGCGCCAGCAGGAAGATCCGAATACAACATTCGAAGCAAAAGGGATCGCGAGCATTCCCGGTCCCGATGGAACGATCATGATGCGCCGCGGCGACCCTGATTTCTGGATCATCCCAAGCAATGCCGAGCATCCGGATGCAGCCAAGAAATTCCTGGAGTACTGGAATTCGGAGGAGGGCATTACGCTTGGCAGCCTTGGCGTCGAGGGCCTGGATTATACGAAGGAAGGTTCGACGATTACACTGACGGATCTGGGCAAGGAGCACAGCATGGATCACGGCGTGCCGTTCTGGTACAACGAGAATGTGAAGCCGGCTTTCCCTAAGCTGCCGGGCGTGCAGGAAGCGCAGGATCTTGTGAAGCAGTATGCGACGCTTGAACTGGCGCAGCCGGGCTGGGCGGACGCGGAGAAAATCATTCAGAATTATGCGCTCAAAGCGATGGCGGGTCAAATGCCGGCAGACGAAGCAGTCCAGAAGATGCACGATGAATTGTTAGCCAAAAAATTAATCGACTGATAGACATAACACCGCAATCATCATAAAGCCGGTTTGAAGGATTGGACGTGTTAAAGAGATGAGAAACATCAGAAAATATGGGGCTCTTTATCTCATGATGGTGCCGGTAGTGGTCTACTTTCTTCTGTATGGCTACTACCCACTCATCAAAGGGCTGCAGATCAGCTTCCAGGATTATAAACTGATGGGTGTCCGGCCCTACGTCGGCTTTGATAATTATAAGCTGGTGTGGGCTGACCCCTCCTTCTGGGAGGCTTTCTGGAATACGATCATCATCGGCGGCGGTATTCTGCTGCTCAGCTTCATCGCTCCGCTGATTATCGCTTTATCTTTGAATGAAGTGCTGCAAACCTGGTACAAAAAACTGGCGCAGCTGATTATTTATATTCCTCACCTTCTCTCATGGGTCGTCGTCGGGGGCATCTGGATCTTCCTGCTGTCTCCCGATAACGGTCTGGTTAATCTGCTGCTTGGCAAGCTGGCCGGCATTGCGCCGATTCATTTCCTGGCGGAGTCGAGCTGGGCCCGCTGGATTATGATCGTGCTTGCCACCTGGAAGGATATGGGCTATTTCTGTATTTTGTTCCTTGCAGGTATCATTTCCATAAGTCCCTCACTGTATGAGGCGGCCCGGATGGACGGGGCTTCCAGGTGGCAGCAGCTTTGTTATGTCACCCTGCCCCAGTTGAGCGGCACGATGAAGGTTATTTTTCTGCTCAACACATTGGGTATTCTGCGTATTTTCGATCAGGTATTTATTCTGCGCAACCCGTCGATTGCGACCAAGGTTGATGTATTGATGATGTATACCTTCCAGAAAGGGATTCTGGATATCAAGATCGGCCCTGCGGCAGCGGCGAGCTTCTTTGTTGTCCTGATGACGCTTGTGCTCACATTAATTGTCCGCCGACTAACGCGTTTTGATGAGGTGTAAACCATGAATGGAGAACGATTTGACCGACTGGGCTGGAAAAATAAATGCTTTGACGCGCTGAATATTATTTTTCTGCTTGTTCTGATGCTGACAATGATTATTCCGTTCCTGAACGTCATATCGCTGGCGTTTTCCTCCGGACTTGCGTCCATGCAGCCGGACATTATCCTGTTTCCGAAAGAATTCAGCGTCGAAGGCTTCACCATAGTATGGAAAAGCCTTGATATTTGGCGGCCGCTGATGAACAGCGCGATCGTTACCGTGGTTGGAACTGTTTTGCATGTGCTGCTGTCGGCGCTTGCGGGCTATGTATTGATTCATCCGCATGTGCCCGGCCGGAAGGTAATGGTTACGTTTATTCTGATCACCATGATGGTGCCGCAGGAAGCCGTGATGATTCCGCTGTATGTCGTGAACAAGGATTTGCATTTGATAAACACATTGTCTGTACTGGTTTTGTCGGGCCTCGTGTCCGGCTTCTCCATCCTGCTTATGCGTAATTTCTTTATGAATGTTCCCTATGAGATGTCCGAATCGGCCAAGATCGACGGCGCCGGGGAATTCCGTATTTTTCTGACGATGTATATGCGTCTGGCAACGGCAGGCCTGGCTACGGTCACCCTCTTCGAGTTCGTCGGACGCTGGAATATGTTCACCCCTGCAGTCATGTTCATTAATGACAATATGAAATATACGCTGCAGGTGGCGCTGAAATCGATGATTATCGATACCAGCTCCGTATCCAGCAATTATCTGGTGACGACCAATGTGCGGATGGCGGGCATTCTGATCAGCATTATTCCGCTGCTCGCGGTTTACCCGTTTGTGCAGAAATATTTCATGAAGGGCATTATGCTTGGAGCGAACAAGGAATAAAGGAGGAGAGGTTATAGTGGCAAAATCATTCACGCAGCATGAAGCGCAGCCGGGAACCCTTCATTTGATTCAAGAACGGTTTATCACGAAGGAAGAGGAGCAGACTTATATAGAGGTTCCCTTCGAGGTGGCAAATGAGCGGTTTGAACGGATAGAAATCCGTTACCACTATGATAACCGTTCCGCTGGTTCCGTTGTCGATATCGGCTTGAAATCACCGGAGCGGATTGTGGGCTGGAGCGGAGGCGCGCGTGATTCCTTCTTCGCCGGTGTGGAGAAAGCGACCCCCGGTTATTTGGCGGGGCCGCTGCCTGCCGGAACGTGGGCGGTACTGCTTGGAGCGTACCGCGTGCCGGAGGCTGGCTGCAGGGTTACGGTGGAAATAACCGCCGTGCCCGCTTACAGCCGATGGATGAAGGGTGATTTGCATATGCACACCATTCACAGCGACGGCAGCTATACCGCTGCCGAAACGATCGAGCTATGCGCCCGGCGCGGCCTTGAATTTATCGCTCTGACGGATCATAATACGGCATCGCAGAACCGCTTCACGCTCGCCAATGACGACCGTCTGCTTTTGATTCCAGGCGTAGAGCTGACAAGCTACAGAGGGCATGCCAATCTGCTCGGCCAGCTTGATGCGCTCGGCGATTTTCGCGTTCTGACGCCGGATGCCGCTGCGTCTGAGCTTTGGAAGGCGCGCGATATGGGCGCATTCGTATCCCTGAATCATCCGTTCTGCGACCTCTGCCCTTGGGAGCTAGGCTTCGATGTTCCTTATGACGCCATTGAAGTGTGGAATGGGCCCTGGCGCGAGCTGAATGAGAGGGCCGTGCGCTGGTGGCAGGAGCAGCTCAGCAGGGGAGAACGGATTGTGGCCCTTGGCGGCAGCGATACGCATCGCGCCGAGCGCTTGGTCATGCACGGCAGACCGGTGTCCTCGATCTGGACCGAGTCGGAGACAGTAGAGGGCTTGCTGAATGGCATACGCAAGGGCCGCGTAGTGCTGTCCGCGGATCCGGATGACAGCTTCATCACATTGTCATCGGGCATGCAGGGTATCGGCGATACGATTGCCCCGGTAAGTCCTGCGGCAGCTGTGCCGCTGCTTATTGAAGCCAGCAAGCTGCAGGGAGACCGGATCAGTCTCTGGTCCGACCGGGGCGTTGAGGCCGAATGGACAACGGATGATGAGCAGGCTGTTTTCTCCTTCGAGGGATCGGCTGACCGTTTATTCTACCGGGTGGAGTCCAGGCGTTATATTAAGGAAATGGAACGCACGGTTATGACATGTTTGACCAACCCAATCTATATTGGCAGAAGCATCTAAAACTCCGGTTGACAACCGGCTGTGCTCTTCGTTCGTTATTGTCGCTTTGATCTTTGAATGCAGATGTAATGGCGGAGATTCCGCTGACACGGGACGGCGGACAGTTGCTTCCGAAGCAGGCTTCCCGCTTATGGCAGTTTTCCTGCAAAGTATGCTCTGACCGTTCGATTTATAGGTTACTGCATGCGCCCGCCCGCTTCGCTGCTCCTGAACTTGAAGAAGGTCTCCTTAGGCAGGAGACCTTTTTTGAATTCACCAGTACAAATTTTGCCTATACTCTTGAGAAGCCTGTGTGTGCCTGTAGATGATGGAGTCAGCCAGTAGAGCCTTTGAAATATTTTACGGGTGATTTGCAGCCCAGCTTCAAAATTATTTCTCGGTCAGCCGACTTGTCGTCAGCATTCATCTAAACGGTAACGATGGCAGTTCTCAATAGACTTTCCAATCTTATGTTCTCAGATACATAGCTGCGGTGCTGGCCTATTACCCGAAAAACCCAAACTGCAGCTGCAGCAAGGAAAATCCCGCCTACACGAACCGCAGCTCCGGAAATCGGCCATAGAAGCCGGAATAACCTTGCTGCAGTGCGGGTAATACGCCCACAGGGCTCCAACGACCTCTGCAGCAAGGAAAATCCCGCCTACACGAAGCACAACTTCAGAAATCGGCCATAGAAGCCGGAAAAACCTTGCTGCAGTGCCGGTAATACGACCACAGAGCTCCAACGACCTCTACAGCAAGGAAAGTTCCGCCTACACGGACCGCAGCTCCGGAAATCGGCCATAGAAGCCGGAAAAATCTTGCTGCAGTGCCGGTAATACGACCACAGAGCTCCAACGACCTCTCGCAGCTAGGAAAATCCCGCCTACACGAACAGCAGCTCCGGAAATCGGCCATAGAAGCCGGAAAAACCTTGCTGCAATACGCCCGTCCCTTTGAGAACTACCTTCGACCTGCGCGTTGTGCCGCCATCCCCAGGAACGGCGGCAATCATCTAGGACTGACCAGTCGGAAATCCCCAAGACAGGCCAATCCTAATCCGTCCACCAGCGCTTAAGCTGCTTCCACCACGAGGTCTCTTCATGCGCCGCGCCGTCGCCGGCCGCTGCAGGAGCGGTATCCCCGTGGTCGCCGCATACCTCAGTCGGCTGGGTGCCGCTGACGAAGGTCTCCAGCCGCTTGCTGGCACAGGAGTTCGCGGCCAGCTTGCCGCTGGTGGGGTCGATATAGACGGACACGACGCCGCTTGGCATCGGAAACAGCTTGGGCGGCACGGCTTCAAGAGCCTTCTCCGTATAGGAGGCGAAGATCGGCGCGGCGCGGTGCGCTTCAGCCGTGGTCAGCTTGCGGTCCTTGTCGTAGCCGACCCAGACGGCGGTGGCAAGCTCCGGCGTATAGCCGACCAGCCAGGCATCGGTCGCCGTCGTTCCTGTCTTGCCTGCGACGGGCCGCTTGATCATTGCCGCGACGCGGCTCCCTGTGCCGCCAGTGTCAAATACGCTCTCCATCAGACTGGTCAGCACATACGTCTGCGCCGGGGAGACCACCTGCGCGGACTCCGGCTTGGCCTGATACAGCACCTCGCCCTTGCTGTCCTCGATGCGCAGGATCGCCGTCGGCTCCACGTGGACGCCGGCATTGGCAAAGGTGCCGAAGGCCGAAGCCATCTCGAAGGGGCTGATTGGAAAGGTGCCCAGCGCCAGCGAAGGGAGAGGCTGCATGGGGCTGTCGATCCCCAGCCGCCGCGCCATCGCAATAACCTTCTCCGGTCCCACAGCCATAATGGTGTTCACGGCATAGATATTGTCGGAGCTGGCGATCGCCTGCCGCATATCAATAAAGTCGCCGGTGTACTTGTCGTTATAGTTGCTCGGGGCGTAAGTTTTACGGCCTTCATCGTAGGTAAAGACCGTCGGCGCGCTTTTGAAGCGGGATACAGGCGTCATGGCTCCTTCCTGAAGCGCCGTCAGATACAGCACCGGCTTGAAGGAGGATCCGGGCTGGCGCGTATTGGCGAAAGCGCGGTTGAATTGATTGGTTTTGTAATCGCGGCCCCCGACCATCGCCTTGATATAGCCGTTCCTCGGATCAATGGATACGAGCGCCGCCTGCTGCTCCGAGGTTGCGGGAATGCCTGCCGCGACGGCGTCCTCGGCCGCCCGCTGGGCATCCCCATCGAGTGTCGTAAAGATGCGGATACCGCCCTCGCTCAGCAGCCGCTCGTCAATCCCGAGCTTGTCAACGGCAACCAGATGAACATAATCGCGGAAATACGGCGCGGTTCCATCCTGCTTGCTTGTGCCCAACGGCTGAAATTTCAGCACCTCGGCGCCGGCCTTGTCCGCAATGGTGCGCGTGATGATGCCTTGATCGACCATCGTGCCCAGAATTGTCTTCTGCCGGTCCTTGGCATTCTTCATATCGCTGTAGGGCGAATAATATTTCGGCCCCTTCGGAATGCCCGCAAGCATGGCGCTCTCCGCAAGCGTCAGCGCGGAAGCATGCTTGCCGTAATACAGCTGCGCTGCGGCTTCCGCTCCGTAAGCACCGTGACCGTAATAAATCTGATTCAAATAAAGCGAAAGAATCTCGTCCTTGGAGTAGGTCATTTCCAGTTGAACCGTATACATCGCTTCCTTCAGCTTGCGCGACCAAGTCCGCTCATGGGACAAATACAGATTTCGGGCAAGCTGCTGGGTAAGCGTGCTGGCCCCCTGTTTGGCTTTCAAATGCTCGATATTGACGACAGCCGCGCGCGCCATTCCTCTGATATCGAAGCCGAGATGGTCATAGAACCGCTGATCCTCGATCGCCAATGTCGATTCGATCAGATAGGGCGATATGGATTTAAGCGGAACGGACTGCCTGTTCTCCTCCGCGTGGAAGGTATCGATCACATTGCCCTGCAGGTCCAGCATCTGCGAGGTCTGGCTGATGGAGGAGACGGGCAGCGCCTGCGTGCGCAAATAGAACAGGAAGGCGAAGGCCGCGACCAACAGCAGCGCGAACGCTGCGCCCGCATAGATGAAGAGGCGTTTTACGCGGCGCAGCAGCGGCATCCATTTTTCGAGGCGAATACGAAAGGGCAGTCGGCGCTTTGCTCCACCCTGCCCTGAACCTGTTATTTTCATCCAATTGGTCCCCTTATGTGAAAACCGTTTATGCATCTTCTTCTTCCCTTAGTATGGAAATTAGTAGGACGGGCTATTCATCAATCGGCAAATGTCACATTAATTTTTTGTGAGGGGCTGCTGCAAAGGTTGCATTTTCGCGGGGTTCTACTATAATACAGATTGAACCATTGACGAGGTAGAATGGGCCGTATGAACCATGAGGATATCATTTGAGCCTGTATATAAAATGAAGGTAGGGACAACCATTATGGAATTGTGGTACACCGAGAAACAAACCGAAACCTATGGCATTACCGCGAAAATAAAAGAAACCTATGTTAGCGAGCAAACCGACTTTCAGAAGCTGGACATGATCGAAACCGAAGAATTCGGCACGATGCTCGTTCTGGACGGCATGGTCATGACAACGGACAGGGACGAGTTCGTTTATCACGAAATGGTTGCGCATCCCGCGCTGGTTACGCATCCCAATCCTAAAAATGTGCTGGTAGTCGGCGGCGGAGACGGCGGCGTAATCCGCGAGATCATGAAGCATCCGAAGGTGGAGAAGGCTGTACTGGTCGATATTGACGGCAAGGTTATTGAATATTCGAAGAAATACCTGCCTAACATTGCAGGCGAGCTGGACAACCCCCGTGTAGAGGTTATCGTGAACGACGGCTTCATGCATATTCATGATCACAAGAACGCATATGACGTCATTATGGTGGATTCCACCGAGCCGGTTGGTCCGGCTGTCAACCTGTTTACCCGCGGCTTCTACCAAGGCATCTACGATGCGCTCAAGGAAGACGGCATTTTCGTTGCGCAAACGGATAACCCTTGGTTCAAAGCGGATCTGATCGAAAGCGTCAACCGCGATGTGAAGGAAGTATTCCCGATCGTCCGCGTATATTGGGCGAATGTGCCGACTTATCCGAGCGGTCTGTGGACCTTTACAATGGGCAGCAAAAAATATGATCCTCTTGAGGTGGACGAGTCCGCAATTCCGGAAATCGACACCAAATATTACACCCCGCGCCTGCACAAAGCGGCTTTTGTACTGCCTAGATTCGTGGAAGACCTTATTAAGTAGGGCAGAGAGGATAACAACCATATGAAACTGGATCAAAAATATTCCGGCAATGTGTTCATTCTCAGCTCCGAGGATTACGCCGCTTCCAAGGCTGTTATCTACGGCATGCCGATGGACTTTACCGTCTCGTTCCGTCCGGGCTCGCGTTTTGGACCGCCGCGCATCCGCGAGGTATCCGTCGGCCTGGAGGAATACAGCCCTTATTTGGACCGCAGTCTGGAGGATATCGAATACTTCGATGCGGGCGATCTGCTGCTGCCGTTCGGCAATGCGGCGCGTTCCCTTGATATCATTGGCGAATTCGTTCGCGATGTGCTGAAGGACGGCAAGATGCCGGTGGGCCTTGGCGGCGAGCATCTCGTATCCTGGCCAATCTTTCAGGAGGTTTATGCCAAATATCCGGATCTTGCTATCATTCATTTCGATGCGCATGCCGACCTCCGCGAGCAGTATGAAGGAGAGCCGCTGTCCCACTCGACTCCACTGCGTAAGGCGGCTGGCCTGATCGGCGGCAACAATATCTATCAGTTCGGTATCCGCTCGGGCTCGCGCGAGGAATGGCAGTTTGCCCGCGAGAACATCAATTTCCATCCGTTCGAGGTGCTTGAACCGCTTAAGAAGGTGCTGCCCGAGCTTGCGGGCCGTCCGGTCTACCTGACGATCGATATTGATGTGCTTGACCCTTCCTGCGCGCCGGGTACCGGTACCGCGGAAGCGGGCGGCATCACGTCGAAGGAATTGATTGAATCCGTACATGCCATCGCGCGCGCGGGCATTAACATCGTGGGCTGCGACCTCGTTGAGGTGGCTCCGGCGTATGATCCGACCGAGCAAACCCAGATCGTGGCGGCGAAAGTGATCCGCGAGATTCTGCTCGGGTTTATCAAGTAGATTCTTTTATAAACGTGCTATTGCAGCCGATATTCCGGTATTGAACCCGGCTATCGGTTGTTTTTGTTTTCAGATGCTTCAGATGCAAAAATGGAGGTGTGTGTGAATGGAGGTTCAATCGTTTCCGCCGATTATTGACGGGCAATCGACATTGCTGGTGCTGGGCAGTATGCCGGGCACCGCTTCGCTGGCGAAGCATCAGTACTACGGCCATCCGCGCAATCATTTCTGGCCGGTGCTGTATGGTTTGGCGGGGCTTGCGGTTGCCGGGGATTATGGGCAGCGGTTGGCTTTTGCGCAGGAGCGGGGCGTTGCGCTGTGGGATGTGATCGCAGCCTGCGAGCGTGAGGGCAGTCTGGATTCCAGCATCCGCGAAGCCGTTCCCAATGATTTGCCGGGGCTGCTGGCTGAATATCCCGCTATCCGCGCGCTCGCCTTCAACGGAAACAAGTCATATGACACGTACAAGAAGCATTTTGCCGGGCATGCCATGAACGACAGAGTGAGCCTGCTGCGCCTGCCGTCTACAAGTCCGATCCCGACAGCCCGGATGCGGACGACAGAGGACAGAATTGAAGCGTGGCAGCCCATCGTAGACTATATGCGGATGCCATGACAGATGCCGAATATGAGAACGCAGCAGGCCGTCTCTGTATAAAGTGATCATACCAGCATCAATATATCCTCTGGATGAAGGCTTCTGCCAGGTTCTTCCCTTCATTAATCTGCGGGCAGGAAGATTTTGTTCTTCTTTTGGCCATAATGGCTGGTAGAGGAGGCGAAAAGCAGATGGGAATTTTTCCGATACATGAGCGCTTGGCGGAGCTGTGGACCCTGAAAGGGCGGCGCCGCTTAAGCGAAGAGGAGCAGGCTGATTTTGAGCACTGCATGGCTGTCAATGCTTCTTACTGCAGGCAGCTGGCTAATTTGTACAATCTATCGCTGCTTGCGTCCATGACGGGAGATACACAGTGGCAGCACGAGATTTGCGAGAAAATCGAGAAGCTGGACGGGCGGCCGTCGCCGCGCCTCTGAAACGAAGCCGGAACTGAGCCGCCGCCATCGTCGCCGCGTGCAGCACTTAATGGTCCGCTTGCGGACGTGTATAGACTAAGCTGCCGTGCTTATACGTCTGCAGGACATTCAACTGATGGCCCGACCATTCGAACGCCACCAGATCCGCAGGGGCGCCAATCGTCAAGCCGCCCGCTGATGCAAGTCCCATGAGGGCAGACGGGTGAATCGAGGCCATATCGCAAGCCTCGGAGAGGGGGGCAATCCCTCTTCCCGCGATATGGCTTATTCCGCGATGCAGCATTTGGGCCGATCCTGCAAGCAAGCGGGGATTTTGCTCCAGATGCAATCTTCCCTCCGGCGTCAGGACAACCCTTCCGCCAATATGGTTCTCATATGTTCCTGGGGCCATACCGCATAAATAAACAGCATCGCTGACGAGTATGGTTCGTTTTCCTTTGACGCTGCGGACGACTTTAAGCACGGAATCGGGCAGATGGAATCCGTCGGCGATAATGCATGTCCACAGCTCCTCCTCGGCCAGCTGCGCCCATAAATAGTTCGGATGGCGGGGCAGCATCAGATGCGCGCCATTGCCCAGATGCGTCGATAAGCGGGCGCCGGCTGCGGCAGCCTCTCTGATCTGTTCCTCCGCAGCCGCTGTATGGCCAATGGAGACCTGCACGCCCGTCTTCGCGCACTTCTCGATAAAGCTTGCCGTACCCGGCCATTCCGGCGATAGCGTAATCAGTTTGATTTTCCCCCGGGCAGCGTCCTGCCAGCGCTGAAACAGCTCCCAGTCGGGAGCTTTGGTATGTGATTGGCCATGTGCGCCCCGGGGGCCGTCCTCCGGAGATATAAAAGGTCCCTCCAGGTGAATCCCCGCAACTCCGGCCTCAGACACGGGATCCTCGAGACAGTCCCCGGCAATTCTGCGGACCGCCTGTTCAATGGCGTCGTCCCCGTTGGTAATGACCGTCGGGTAATACGAAGTAACACCTTCCTCCCACAAAGCCCTCGTCACCTGCATGGTGGTCTCTTTTGCAATGGGAATCGTGTTGAAGTCCAGTCCCCTGCAGCCGTTGATCTGCAGGTCGACGAAGCCTGGCGCAAGCCAGGGCAGCAGCTCGTCGCCGGCAGTCCGCTCTTCCCGATGAATCCCGCTGATGACGCCGCTCTTCATGGTCACGGCAAATGGCTCGCCGCTTATATAATGAATTCCCCGGATAACCGTCGTTTCTGGATAGGACATCTCTCAGTCCTGCTTTCCATACGAGTCGGTGTCGGTATAAAGGGTGCAGTCCGGATGCCTGCGCAGAATGGAAGAAGGGCAATCCGTCGTGACAGGGCCGTTCAAGGTCGCTGCGACAGCTGCCGCCTTCGTCCGGCCCGGCACCATACAGAACAAGTGGGCTCCGGAGAACAGGGCGGGAATCGTCAGAGTAATGGCGTGAGTGGGAACAGCGTCCAGATTGGGGAAGCAGCCGTCGTTGACCTGCTGCTGCCTGCAGATCTCATCCAGCTCGACGCTTTTCACAAATACATTATCCTTAAAGTCGGCAACCGGCGGATCATTGAAGGCAATATGCCCGTTCTCCCCGATGCCCAGACAGACAATATCAATTGGCTGCTGCTGCAGCAAAGAGGCATAACGCAGGCATTCCTCCACTGCGGAGGAGCTGCTGTCAATCAGATGAACCGTGCCGGGATGAACCAGATCGAAGAGCCCGTTGCGCAGAAATGCGCTGAACCGTTCCGGCGCCTCTGGAGATAATCCGATATATTCATCCATATGGAAGGCGGTAACGCGGGACCAGTCCAGGCCGTCGGTCGTGCGGAGCGCTTGCAGGAATTCATTCTGGGAAGGCGCCGCGGCAAAAACCATGCGAATCCCGTCCTGCTTCGCCAGGAGCTCCTTCATCTTGGCCGCTGCCGCTTCAGCGGCCGAGTGGCCCATTGCCAGCCGATTCTCATAAACCTCCACCTTCAACAGCTCGACAGTCCGGTTTTTTACAAGCCCTTTAGTTAAGCTCATTCCGATCATCCTCCCTTGTCCGTCAATTTGTCCTACATTAGGACTAATTGCTATTAAAGTATCATGCGCGCCTCTGCCCGTCAATCCTTTTTCTCTGCTGGAAGTTCCCTCTCCACGGTCAATCAATGTTTTGATAGAATAGGATGACAGCTAAAATTTTCCACCGAAGGGAAGGGGATTTATGAACAGCAGGCGCGTTACTTATGACGAAATCAAAGGAAAACTGCAAACGGGGGATTTGCTGCTTTGCCACGGAATCTTTCCCGAAGCGATCCAGGTAGAGGCGGTCGAGGGCTCGCTCTGGTCGCATATCGGCATGGTCGTCAAGCTGCCGGACGTGGAAGAGCTGCTGTTCTGGGAATCCACCACGACACAGACGCTTCCGGATGTGGAGCTGCACCATATCAAGACAGGACCGATGCTTGTGCTGCTGCGGGAGCGCATCGCGACGGATGTCAGCGATCAATACGATGCCCTGTTCGCCTTCCGCCTGCTGGAGGGGGACCGGAACGCGCAAATCCCGGATAAGCTCACGCAGTTTATCAACGAGGTGCACGGAGCGTCGTTCCCTTCGCTCGAACGGATGGCCTTTGAGCTGCTGGAAGGAAAGCTCCATATCCAGGCAGGCACATCCAGCTTTTTCTGCAGCGAGCTGGTGGCTGAAACCTATATGCGCCTGGGCATCATGGACCGTTCTGAGCCGTCCAACAGCTATCAGCCGATCGATTTCTCGAACAGAACCGACCTGCCGCTGAATGCCGGCTATCGGTTAAGCGACGAGCTGCTTCTCCTCAATGATGTCTAAAACCATGCGGCTGCTGACGCTGCTTGCCCTTGTCATTATCGGGCTGGCCGGCTGCAGTATGGCTTCAAGCGGCGGGGAGCCGCATCCGGATTCCCGGGCGAAGGCCGGCACCCTCGACTTGTCGGGCTGGGACTTTCAGCGGGAAGGGGCGGTTTCCCTAGGCGGAGAGTGGGAATTTTATTGGTCGCAGCTGCTGACGCCGGATGATTTTCGGGAGCCCAGGAAGCCCGGACTTACCGGATATTTTACATCACCAGGATATTGGAATCGCGAGGCGGTGAAGGATCTCAGCTTCCCTGCCGGCGGTTATGCGACGCTGCGTCTGCAGGTTCATGTGAAACCGGAAGAAAGCGCCCTGGCGCTTAAGATAAATAATATTTTTACGGCTTACCGGATATGGGTTAACGGCGAGCCTCTTGCGTCTGCAGGGACAGTCGGGACGGATGCGAAGAGCGCGGTTGCCAGACAAATCGTGCAAACGGCGCCGATTCGCCTGTCTTCCGGTCAAGATATGCTGGAAATTGTAGTACAGCTGTCGAATTACAGCTACACGAAGAGCGGCTTCCAGAACAATATACAGCTCGGCACTTCGGCACAGATCGAAACGTTATACAGAAAGAATATGGAGGGGACATTTGTCTCGTTCGGAGCCTGCACCATTATGGCGCTTTACCATCTGGTGCTGTTCATTCTGCGGAGGCGTGAGCGTTCCGCCCTGTATCTGGGAATCTTTTCGCTGCTTGTGGCGATCCGCATTCTGTTTGTCAATGACCGGTACATTTACAACTGGTTCCCGGGCCTGAATTGGGAGCTGTTTTGCAAAGTTCCTTATGCCGTATTCTTCTTTGGTCTTGTCATGATTGCCATGTTCGTACAGACGTTATATCCGCGGTATTTTGCCCGCAGGGCGGTTACGGTTACCCAGGCGGCGGGCGGCGGCGCGACGCTGTTTTGCTTGCTGACCCCGCAGCGGTGGTATGACAAAATATTGATACCGTTCGAGTTATTCACCTGCGCCCTGATCGCATATACCTTATTTGTACTGGTTCGGGCGATGCGGGACCGGCAGGCGGGCACGCTGGTTTTTCTGATCGGTTATGCCGCTTTGGCGGGAACCATTCTGCATGATTTTCTATACATGAGCGAGAAGACGCATCTGGGATCGCTGGCTCCTTATGGCTTGCTTGTTTTCATCTCGATGCAGTCGCTCATTCTGGCACGCAGATTTGTCCGGGCGTTCACCGAAGTCGAGCAGATGTCCAGCAGGCTGCTCGCTATGGATAAGCTGAAGGACGAGTTTCTTGCCCAAACGTCCCATGAACTGAGAACTCCTCTTCACGGCATGATCGGACTATCCGAGTCGTTGATCGACGGGGTGGCCGGGGAACTGCCGGATCAGGCTGTCCGCAACCTGCAGCTTGTCATCGCGAGCGGGCGGCGGCTGGCCACTCTGGTGGGGGACGTGCTGGATTATGCCCAATTAAACAACAGAGAGCTGAAATTGCACCGGGCGGAAATCGATTTGCGCAGCGTCGTCGGCACGGTGCTGCAGCTGAATGAACCGACGCTGCCCGGGAAGAAGGTCAAGCTGGTCAACGAAGTGCCGGAGCAGCTTGCCGTGCTGGCCGACGGGAACCGGCTGCAGCAAATTTTGCATAATCTGATCGGGAATTCGGTCAAATTTACGGAATCTGGCAGCATTACGGTCACCGCCTCGGCTCTTGGGGATGAAGTGGAAATACGGGTGACGGATACGGGAATGGGCATTCCGGATGAATTGCGGGAACGTATTTTTACCGCTTATGAACAGGGAGAGGGCGCTGCGCACGAAGGCACGGGGCTTGGTCTCTCCGTTACCAAGAAGCTCGTCGAGCTGCATGGGGGAAGGATCGGCGTGGATTCTCCGACCGGCGGCGGGGCAAGCATCGTCTTCACGCTGCAAAGGCCGTCCCGGCACCCTCAGCCGCAGCGGACTGAGACTTTCGAGAGCCTGCCGGCAGACATCGCCGCCGTTCAAGCAAGCGGCGTAACGCCGCAGGAGTCATGGGAGACAACGGCAGGTGGCAAAAGCGGACGCCCGGAACGGATCCTGATCCTGGATGACGATCCGGTCAATCTTCAAGTGCTGCGCAATCATTTGACGATGGCAGGCTATACCGTTATCGAGGCGTCAGACCCGATCCAGGCGCTTCATCTCATCGAGGGCGGCGATAAGCCGGATCTTGCGGTGCTCGACGTCATGCTTCCCAAAATGACAGGCTTCGAAGTATGCTCGCGCATTCGCAGGCTGTATTCGGCCAACGAGCTGCCGGTCATTTTTTTAACGGCCAAGCCGCTGGACAGCGATTTAATCGAAGGCTTCGACGCCGGCGCCAACGACTATGTGACGAAGCCCGTCGTCAAGCGCGAGCTGATGGCGCGAATTCGGCTGCATCTGCAGCTCGCGAAATGGAACCAGACGCTGGAGCAGCGGGTGAAGGAGCGGACCGAGCAGCTCGAGGAGACGCTGGCCTCCCTCCGGCAGGCGAGAAACCGGCTTATCCAGTCGGAGAAGCTTGCTTCGCTTGGCGAGCTCGTGGCGGGCGTTGCGCATGAAATCAACACTCCGGTCGGGATTGGCGTGACGGCATCATCCCATTTGGTGGAGAGGTCGAAGGAGCTGCTGGACAGCTACAGTCAGGGAGTGCTGCGGCGGAGCGATCTGGAAGCGTATTTTGCCGAGTGCGGGGAGACGGCATCCATCCTGCTGGATAATTTACAGCGCACCGAGAAGCTGATTTCCAGCTTCAAGCAGGTTGCCGTTGATCAGACGTTCGAGCAGCGGCGTTCATTCCGGGTGAAGGCCTATATCGGTGATATTTTGCTGAGCCTTTCGCCAAAAATAAAGCAAAGCCGTCACCGGATCGTCCTGAACGTCGACGACTCGCTGGAGATTGACGGGTACCCGGGCGCTTTATTCCAAATCATCACGAACTTGCTGTTGAATTCGCTGCTGCATGCATACGACGAATCGCAGGAAGGAACGATTGTCATTCGGGCTGAATCCGATGGACAGTCGCTGATCGTCACCTTCTCGGACGACGGCACGGGCATCGAGCCCCGCTTACTGCCGCGGATCTTCGATCCGTTCGTCACGACCAAACGCGGCCAAGGCGGGACCGGTCTTGGTCTTAGCATCGTGTACAACCTGGTGGTGCAAACCTGGGGAGGTACGATTGTGTGCGACAGCGTCCCGGGCTATGGGACAGCGTTTCAGATGGTGCTGCCATTACAAAGCGTACAGATGGAGGGAGCGGGATGAACGATACGGTTTTAGAGGCTTCCGATATGCTGCTGCTGCCTGATGAAGAGCCGGCGGATCAGGAGGCGGTCCGCTATTGGAAATTTTTGATTGTCGACGATGACCGGGATATTCACAGGGTAACGAAGCTGGTGCTGGAAAGACATATGTTCGAGGGCAGAAAATTGCAGTTTATCAGCGCGTACTCCGCTTCCGAAGCGATCGGGTTTCTGGGGAAGCATCCGGATATTGCCGTGGTGCTGCTTGACGTTGTAATGGAGCGGGACGATTCCGGACTGACGCTCGTCAGGGTTTTGCGCGAGGAGCTGGGCAATCAGCTTGTCCGCATCATTCTGCGGACGGGTCAGCCGGGGCAGGCGCCGGAGCATACGGTCATTCGAGCCTACGATATCAGCGATTATAAGGAAAAAACGGAATTGACCAGCACCAAGCTGTTCAGCACGGTGTACACCTCGATCCGCACCTACCAGTTTCTCAGCGGAGTCGTCGCCGACAAGGAAACCCTGGAGGAGAAAGTGCGCGAGCGGACGCAGGAACTGGAGCTGCGGGCGAGAGAACTGCAGGCATCCATTCGGCAGGCTTACGAGGCGATGATGGAAATCTCGGTGCTGGAGGAACGCAACCGCATCGCCAGAGACATTCACAACGTCGTCGGCCATACGCTTACGACGGCTGTGGTGCAGCTCGAAGCAGGCAAATATCTGATCGAAATCGACGCATTGCGGGCTTCGGAAAAAATGGAGCTGGCGCAGCAGCTCGTCCGCAAAGGTCTGGACGAAATCCGCAGCTCTGTCCATCAACTGGCCGAGCAGCGGGAGACAATCGATCTGCATAAGGACCTTGAACGGCTTGTCCGGGAGACCGAGGCGTACGCGGGCGTTCAAATCAACTGCCGGATCGAGCCGCTGCCGCAGCTGACGTTCTATCAAATCAAGCTGATCTGCCATGCGCTGCAGGAAGGGCTGACGAACGGCATCCGCCATGGGAGAAGCACCTGCTTCCATTTCCGGCTGACCTGCGGCGGCGGCCTCATCGATTTTACTCTCCGCAACAACGGTCTGGATCCTGATGGCTTCCGCTACGGATTCGGCCTCACTGCGCTGCGCAACCAGGTGGAGTTTGTGCATGGCACGTTAGCTTTGCAGGCGGCTGCGGATGAAGGCGCGGAGCTGCGCATCCGGCTGCCGGTACCGGAATCGGGGCAGGGAACATGATGCCTTTGCGCATATTGATTGTCGACGATCAGGCGCTGATGAGGGACGGCCTGCAGACGATTCTGGAGCTCCAGCCTGATTTGGAGGTGGTCGGCACGGCGGAGAACGGTCTTCAGGCGCTTGAGACCGCCCGTGCGACGAAGCCGGATGTGGTTTTGCTCGATATCCAGATGCCTGTCATGAACGGAATTGAATGCACGAAGCGGTTGAAGGAAGAATCGCCGGATACCGTGATCCTTCTGCTTTCTACCTTCGCCGAGGATCAATATATCCTGGACGGTCTCGGCCACGGAGCCAGCGGTTACCTGCTGAAGGACATGGAGGGCAGGCGCCTGATCGAGGCGATACGCGACGCCGCAGCCGGGCAGCTGATGATGCCTGCCGTTATCGCCGCCAAGCTGGCTGCGAATTTGACCAGGCTTTCGGCGGCCACGGAGCTTACAAGCGGTTCTCTTCAAGCCATTCAGAACGAAATCCGCCTGACCGGGCGCGAGGCGGAAATCTCAAGTCTTATGGCGCAGGGGCTGACCAACAAGCAAATTGCCAAAGCGCTGTATATGCATGAGGGCACCATCCGCAATTATGTCAGTGTCATTTACTCGAAGATCGGGGTAAGCGACCGGGCGAAGGCGATGCTTGTGCTGAAACAGTTGCAATTATAAATAGCGATAGACACGCCGGCCCTTATCAGGGCCGGTTTTTTTCTTGTCATATGACAAGAATCCCGACATCCGTAACTGTCGGGATGACAATCATTCCCTGTATAACTGAATCAGAAAGACTATTTAATCCAAAGGAAGAAGGGAGGAGCGTCAATGGGAAAAGGCGTCGATACGACGGTCAACTGCCATTCGCTCGCCGCTGCCATCAAGGAAGCGGGTTATGACTTTGTATGCAGGTATTACAACCGGAACAACCCGGGCAAGAATGTGACCCGCAAGGAGGCGGAGGCTTTGTCCGGGGCGGGACTGCATCTCGTTGCGGTATGGGAGAACGGATTTCCCGCTTCACCGGACTATTTCTCGTATGATGCCGGGAAAAGGGACGGCTGCGATGCCCACCGGTATGCCCGTTCCATCGGTCAGCCTGCGAACACGCCGATTTACTTTACCGTTGATTTCGATGCCTCGCAGGAGGAGCTGTCCGGTGCTGTAAGCCGGTATATGCAGGGTGTCATCGAATCTTTCCGTGAGGAAGCAGCGGCTGGAACGTCGTATGACATCGGCATCTACGGGTCCGGTCTTACCTGCCGGCATATGCGGGATGCTTTTGGCGGCGGCATTGCATACGCCTGGCTGGCCGAATCAAGGGGCTGGAGCGGTTATGATTCGTTCAGCGATTGGAATATCAAGCAGCTGGCGGGCGCTATGGTAGCGGGCATACCGGTCGACACGAATATAACTTCGGGCCGCGGCGGCGGCTTCCAGGTGCAGGGAGAGTGACCGGAACGATGGCACAAGTGCGGCTTGCACCTTCGCCGAAGAAGATCGGCTTCACCGGAGCTGCCGGTCTGCTCGCCATTTTATTGCTGCTGCTCATTCTTCCAGGCGTCCTGGCCTATGTGAATCTGGCCAAACCGGAGACCAAAACACTCGTTATCGAGCTGGAGCAGCAGCTCTTCGGCAGGGAGCTGACGATGCAGGAACTCTCTGATATCCCATTGATGAAAACCGAAGTAAACCGGATTCTGGCCGCGCTCCAGGCCGACCCGAAGCCAGCCGCTGCCCATGCGGCGCAGAAACAGGCGGCTGATCTAAGCAAGCAGGTAAGCCGCGGCCAGGGCGCTTTGTGGATCGGATCGGTCGCGCTCATCTCCTGCTTTTTTATGATCGTCAGCTTGCGCATAACGGGGAGACCGCTGGGTCTGCTCGTGAATGAACGCAACTTAATCAGCTTGTCGAGATTTCAGACGGTGCTTTGGACGATCGTGCTGCTGTCCGCTTATTACACCGCAGCATCGCTGCGCATATACGGGCTGCAGGATATCGGGAACGCCCTCAATATCGCGATGGATTGGCACTTATGGGCGCTTATGGGCATCAGCTTCACTTCGTTGGTCGCAACGCCGCTCATTCATACGACCAAGCAGGCCAAGACGATTTCCCCTGACGAGGCCGATAAGCTTCAGCCCGCGGACCTCGAAGGAAGCGATGGCATTTTGTACGCCAATGCGAACTTTTCCGATGCGTCATGGACCGATATGTTCAAGGGGGAAGAAGTGAAGAACGTGAATATTGTCGACATGGCGAAGCTGCAGATGTTTTTCTTCACGATCATTGCCGCGGCCAGCTATGCCGCGCTGCTGCTGCAGCTGTTCAACAGCCGGGCTCCCGGTGGTCTCACTGAATTTCCGGCCGTCAGCGAAGGCTTGCTGGCACTGCTGGGCATCAGTCACGCCGGATATTTGACCAGCAAAACGATTGACCGGACGAAGAGCACACCCTAACTTTTGCAAAGGAGAGATTGAATATGAACGACAGTAAAAATCTGCTTACGGACTTCGATTTGTGCCTGGCGATTTCCCAGAAGGCGATCAACAGCCAAATGGCTTATGCGTGGAAAGCGTGGAAGCGGCGGAAGCAATTTAGCGACACGCTGGACATTTATCCGAAGAAGAATGACGGCACTCCATCCAGATTCGGCTTGACGGCCGAAATCGCTCCGCTCGAGGTGAGCCTGAATGTAGAGGACGGGAAGCTCGGCCAGGTGAAGGTGACTTTAACATTGAAATCGGGCAATGTCCATTACTATGACGAGGACGAGGAGCAGGCTGCGGATCAAGCGATTTCCAACTGGAGCTTATCGTTCATTACGGATTTGGACAAAAAGCCGGTCGATCTCGAGACGATCGCCTCGATTGATCCGGCCGCGTACGAAACGGCCCAGAAAACGATCGATGCCAGCGGGCTGCCGGATGATGTCTTTTCCATCGAATATTTATTTATGAAGCTGATGGAAGTCGATCTGCTCCTGTCGGACAACAAGAACGTCTCCATACCGGCCGCCGTCTCCCAATATGCCCGCACCAGAACGCTGAGCTGTCTCAACAATCTGCTTCAAGGCGAAATGGGCGAATTTATGCTCGGTACCGTCGTGCGGCGCAACACCAAGCATCAGACCCCGACGTTTGCGATGACGGACTTCGTGTTTGACGTTCATGCCAATTGGAAGGCGGCTGACGCTGCGACGCTCAGTTATCTCGGAATGTTCTCGGGACGGAATCTGCCGGATGATAGTAATGCGGCGCGGATCAAGCTTTCAGATGACTGGATCAATCCGGCGATGATCGACGGTACGCAGGGACTCGTATCCGGCATCATGGCGATACGCAAGGAAGTGCTGCTGGACAATT
This sequence comes from Paenibacillus sp. JT31N17, assembly GCF_056269255.1. NCBI lineage: Bacteria > Bacillati > Bacillota > Bacilli > Caryophanales > Paenibacillaceae > Paenibacillus > Paenibacillus sp. JT31N17. The sequence continues at coordinate 28,141 of NZ_JBWDNP010000018.1, read as the reverse complement.
ATCTGATGCCGCAATTTATGAAGGAGCTTGGCGCAAGTCCCGTTGTCGACGGCTTGAAGCGGCGCTTTGTCTTCCAGGATTCCAGCAGCCATAAGAGCCGGGATCTCGTTGACCGGAAGGTGGAGCAGTCCCGCAGCTATTGGCTCGAAATCGCAATCGTCCCGGGGACGAACCGTCTGGATATCTCGGGCAGTATCGATGGATCGTTCTCGTATACGGAGCATACGCTGGGTCCTCTCGGCACGGAAACGGCCCGATTGGAAGCAGCGGGAAATCAGCCTGTCAGCGGGTCCGTTATGCTGACGACTCCGGGAGGAACATCCGATTTTTCCGTGAATTCGCAGCTGAATTACAGCATCGGCGATTTCAAGCAGACCAAAGACGATGCCAGCGGCTTCGGCGTCGTGGAGAACGGCGTATCCTGGATACCGAAGCTGCTTGGCATCAGCAAAGGAACCATGCTGGAGATGCTGGGCGGAATCGTCGCCGATAAAGTGAGCGTACTGCATACCGCGCTGCAAAATGCTCTGGGCCATGTGGAAGTCGACATGGCGCAAAGCCACTTCATCCCACCGGGCGGCGGCGTGTTCGCGTTCCAGAATCTTCGTTTTTCCAGCCAAACCGGCGATCTGCTGCTGGACGTCATTTATAAAGCGCCATGATGAACCGATTGATAATCTTGAACAGGAAGGGAGTCTCGCAATGAACAAACCGCGAGTGGTACGATTATCCGCTAATGATGTGAGTGGGAATTCCATACAGTTTACCGTTTCGAACGATATTATCGATCATATGGAGGCGGCCCGCACGTTTGGCCGCGAGGACTTGGCCGATCCGGCTGCACACGGGAGATTTCAACGGCGCGTTATTGCGCTGCCCGACCGCAAATCCGGCGTTGTGACGCCGATGGTGCTGACGATCGGCAATCAGAACGGGCTTTATCTTGTGCGTCAAGACCATAAGGCGGACAGCGGCTGGGGCTTGGCCGATCTTGGCGCGTCGCTTGCTTCCGCTGTGGGAGGGGCGCCGCAGGTGCGGGCCGTCGGCGCCGGCTGGACCGATGACGACCGCATCACGATCGCCGTAGCGGTCGATGCCGGTCCCGGCCAGACGCAAAGCCGCATATTCGCAGCCTATAACTTATCCAGCGCAAGCAGCGACTGGGAGCAGATCGCCTGGTCGGACTGCGGGACAAGGGAAAATGTCCGCGTTGAAGGGATTCGGGTATTGGATGAAGGCGATAATTTGTGGACGGTCGTGCTGGCAGGCAGCAGGGGGCCAAGCGAGGCCGTGTATCTGCTGCGCAGTGACAGAGCAGCATCATTCGCAGGCGCGCTCGTTTTTAATCCGGCCGTTACGCTGGAAGAAGTTCTTGATTTTGAGGCTGGCGTTCATCCGACATACGGAGGAGGGCTGCATGTGCTGGGCATAGGCAGCGGCGACCGCGTGCTGGCCTTCCGGCCATTCCCCGAATACGACGGCGGGGGCAAGCCTGCAACCATACCTCCCGTCGTGGGTTTGCCCTGCCCGGCTGGAGCTAATGTCCTGGAGACGGGCGTCATGACGGAGAACGGCACAAATTTATATATTGGCGGACAGGGCCTGCACCTGATCCCTGCTGCGGAGCTGGATAATGCCGAGGACGCCAGGGTCAGACAGATTGTCGCTCCGGAGGCGTCGGCGAATGTACAGGATGTGATCGTCGGCGAGGCAGCGGACGGGAGTGTCTCCCTGTGGGCGCTGCTGCAAAATGGCGATTTGAATGTCGTCAAGCGTCCGAATGCGGACACGGATTGGGAACCACCCTTACGGCTGCGGAGCGGAGTGCAGGAAATGGCGCCGGTCCCGGGAGACCGACATACGACGGCATCGGTTCTGGCGGTATATACCGATGCCCATGCGGGATACATCTGGCAGGATAACAGAACCGGCGTCTGGCAGGAAAGCCCCTTGCATGTATCCGATCCGGACCAGGTGATGCAGGTAACGTGCTACGGAACCTCGCTTCGCGTCCTGGATGACGCAGGTGCGCCGAAGCGGGCGGTTAAAGTTTCGGTGACGGCATCCGTGCTGTCCAGCGTTTCGCTCAATGGAGATGCCGTGATGCTCGGCCCTGGCGCGGCTGTCGATACGCTCACCGATTTGAACGGCGGCGTCAGCCTGTTCAACCGGGTGAAGTCGCTGACTCCGGCCGTCTATCGTTTCTCCGTTGACGGCGTCGACGGCCACATCGACGTCAATCCGGCATCCGGGGTGTTCGACCGGTTCAAATCGATGACAGCGGATGAGCTTCGCGCCGCGACGGTGAAGACGCCAAGCGGCGACATGCCGCTGCTGCCGGACAACTTCCGGACCGGCCCGGACAAGGGGCAGGTGGATGCGGTAGCCGCCTCGCTCAATCAGGCGGCCGGACTCGCCCTCTCCTCGAACGGAGCCGCTCCGGATGTGCGGACAGCTCCGGCCGGCGCCCCATTCAGCTCTGTGCTGCGGGCAGATGCATTGTCCGATGCGTACCGCTGGGGCATTCAATCGGATGCGCAGGGCGTGCGCGTTATCCACGACGACGCCATTTCGAAGCTGATCGGGGCCGCGGAAAGCGCCGAGCATTTCTTCGTCAATCTTGGCCATACGATTGCCGACTTCTTCGAGGGGATCGGGGAGAAAATGAAGGAGGGCTTGACCTTCGTGCTTCATAAAGCGGAAGGCGCGTTCCAATTCATATGCGCCATCGGCGACAAGATTAAGAAATTCGTGCTCGCAACGCTCGAGGAAGCGGGTGCTTTCTTCAAATGGTTATGGGCGCAGGTAAAGACGGGGCTGGAGAAGCTGTGGGATTACTTGAAATTTCTGCTCGAGTGGGAAGATATCGTGCTGGTCCGCAGAGCAATGGTGGAGGCGGCGGATGAAGCGTTGACATCCCTGAAACAATCCGTCGGCCGCATGAAGACGGCAGCGGCGGGCGGTTTCGACAAAGCCATTGCGCAAATCGGACAATGGCGGGCGGCGGGCGGCGCCGCTCCGGTGAAGCCGAGCCGACCAGGTCCGGGACAAAGCATTATCGACGATATTGGCAAAGCGGCCGCTCCGATCCAGAAGCTGCTGGACGAGGTGAGCGGCAACAGCGTGGTCGGATGGGTCACGCAGAAAATCGGAAAGCTCGCCGATGATATCGTCCATGTGGAAGGTCCGGACGTGACGGAAGAGGCGATGGCGGCGGCGGAGCAGTTCGTGGAGGGGCTCTTGGGCGATGAGATGAGTGATCTTCTGACCATGTGGGATAAGCTGCAGACGGACATCGGCCGGCTGTTCGACGGTGCGATGCCGAAGCCGGGAGAGCTCAGTTTCGGAACGGTTAAAGAGGTGCTTGTTGCAGTGGGAACGGATGTGCTCGAGGGCGTACTGGCGGGCTTGCGCGATTTTGTTCTGCGGACCCTCGACTTGATGCAGAATCTGATCGGAGTCGCCCGCGACGCGCTGTTCGCGAAAGTGAGGTTTCCGTTTATCGAGAAGCTGGTGGAGTTCGTCGCGCCGGGCGCCCATATCGACACCTCGTTCCGGATGATTGACGGCGTGATGATGCTTTGCGCCATTCCGGCCACCATAGCCTACAAGCTCATGCTGGGAGAGGCGCCTTTCAAGAAAGGTGATATCATTCCGCTTTCGTTCGGGAATGTAACCGTTCAGTCGGGGGTTGACGGGCTGCGCAAATTTTCGTGGGCGGGCGGACTTGTAGGTTCATTCATGAGCATGATTCTTACGGGATATCAGTTATACGTGCAGGGCAATGTTGTAAGCGAAGGAGGCAGTTCGAAGCCGGCTGAAGCTTGGCAGCTGTGGCTTGGCGCAGGATTAGGCGTGCTGGGTCTGGCAACGGAAGCGCTGGGCATGCATGTGAACAAGGGCGAGGAGGTTGAGGCCATGGAATGGACGATGCTGGCCATTACGGGCATCCTGTCGGTCAAGACGGTTGCGCTCCTCGTTGCGGGAAATAAGAAAGAGGCTCCTGATCGCAAAAAGCTGCAAAAAGCCGGCTCCGGCATCGAGGTCGTCGGCAAAGTCATCCACTTCATAATGCGCACGGCCGTGTTCGGAAAGGTTATCGATGATGACAGCAAATCAAGCTCATCTTCCGCGGGCGACGAGAAGTCGACGGAATCGCTGGCATGGATCCAAAGCTTGTTCGATCACCTGGGAGCGGCGCTCGTATCGTCCGCCAATCTGGACGACGACGAGGAAACGAAGGCGATCCTGCTCGCAGCGGGCGAGGGCGGTAAAGGCCTCTCCTTCGTGCTTAATCTGATCCGTGTGCCGATTACAGCCCAGAAGCAGCAGCTCCTGACCAATTAAATTAATCCAGGAACAGCTCGCCAGGATCGATCACAGGCCAGAGAAGGCCGTTCTCGTCAGCGGCTTCCCGGCCGAAACGGAGCAGCCGCCCGACCAGCGCATCGACCGAAGCATCCGGATCAGCCTGCCGCAATGCGGCAAAGCATCCGGAGACAACAGCGGCAGCGCCGCTTGTCTCTCCCGGATCTCCGGGCCGGGTGAACAAGGTTGTGCTGCAGCCTGTATGAAGACTTTGATGAAGGCGCTGGCTCGTGTTTGCGAGCCGGACGCCTTCTTCCCCGTTGTCGAGCGCGCCTGCGCTGACGGTTTCACGGAGAATGGCAGGCCACGCCATGCCGTGAAGGCTGCGGCCGCGGTGCTCCGGGTACCAGTTGCCTGCGGCGGTTACCGTGGGGATGCCCGCTTCGCGCAAAGCAGCAACCTGCCGCTGCAGCGTCGATCCGCGCAGCGGCTCATCCGAGATGCGGTGACTCGAATCGGCGAAGGCGGCGCAGACGACGCCGATGCCGAGCTCTTCCCTGTGCTCTATGATCCACGCCAGGGCAGATTCAATCATGGCCGTATCGCGTAATACGCCGCGCCGGTTCATCAATTTCACCGGCAGAAGCCGGGAGCCGGGGGCAATCCGGGCAATCGTAGCCGCTACGGCGGTACCGTGTCCGGCATAATCGCGGGTGTCCCCGCTGCCGCCGTCGCCGCTGAGGTTGACTCCGGGCAGCATGGCGGTACCGTGGTGCAGCCGATCCGGGTCAATCCCGGAATCGATGACGGCTACGACGACTCCCGTAGTGGAGGAGAACGGACTTTCTGCAGCTCCGCTGATCAACATGGCAAGGGACCTTCTTTCCAATTAAGAATAGTGAGCACCTGAACAACTTGACCCGTTTACTCCTTCTCGAAATCCAGCACGACCGCATATGCGGCGCCAATGCTTGCAGAGAACTCATTACGGATGAACTGCAGGCTCGTCTTTGCGAGCGGAATTCGCAGCGCTCTTCGCTGCATGGTCTGCTGGACCGCCAGCTTGAAGGGGTCGAGTGTGGCAAAAGGACTGTCGATGATGATGTTCTGCGGGTTCATCAGATTCACGATTTGGGCCAGCGCGAAGCCGATATGTTCACCGGATGCACGCAGCAGATCAAGGACGCATGCTTCATGCTGAAGTCTGGTCACCAGTGACAGCAGACTTTCTTCCGGATTCGCCGAGGGGCAGCTGGCGAACAGTTGTTCTCTCACCGCAGGCATGCTGACGAGCGTCTCCAGGCATCCCCGCTGTCCGCAGGCACACAGGGGTCCGTCCATCTGCACGCACAGATGACCGATTTCACCCGCAGTGAAGCTTGCGCCTTCATAGACGCGGCCGTCAATAATCTGGGCTCCTCCCACTCCTTGATCCACCCGCAGATAGAAGAGATTGCCGGAGCCTCCAGGGGGCAGGGGGACAGCAGACGAAGCCGCCAGCGCAGACGCTTTGACATTGTTCATGACGATGGTTTTCACCGGGAGGCCCTCATCCAGCCGCTCCTTGAGCCGAACGTCCCGCCAGTCCAGATGGGACGAGAAGTGCACAAGGCCCAAGTGGGGGTCGACCAGCGCAGGTATCGCCGCACCGATGCCGAGCGTCTGGGGGTATTTGTCGAGAAGCCCGCCGCACAAGCCGATCAGCTGCCCGATAACAAGGTCCGCCTGCATGGACCGGATCGTCCATTCGCCGCTCTCCAGAATGGTGGAGCGGTAATCGGTGACGACAAACTGGCAGCTTGAATGGGCAATGGAAATTCCGATTGCGGTATGAAAAGCCGGAATCAGCTGCAGCTGGATTCTTGGCCGCCCTGCGCCGCTCTGCTCGTCCAGCCCTTTTTCCTCGACGATTCCCTGCTTGATGAAGCTGTCGATTATGAGCGAAATGGTGTTTTTGCTTAAGCCGAGCAGCTTGGACAGCTCCTGCCGGGAGTGATGTTCCCCGGTGCGAAGCAGCGCCAGGGTGCGTTTTTCATTGCGCTGCCGTAATAATGCGGTTCCTTTGCTCATTGATCCTGCCGTCCTCCAAATAAAATTGAAAATCCCGTTTGGTTCAGTTCAGTTTAGTATATGCTGTTCATGAAGCCGGCAGCAAGTCGCATGAATGGGCGGTTATACCTTCCCCTTGCAATTTCTCTTCGGATGCATATAATAAACAAATAACAGCTTACAAGCGATGAACGGGACAGTACTTTGCAAAGCGCTGCAAGCAGCGAGCCGGGGCGGTGAAAGCCGGTGCAGCGAGGCATGGGAAGCGGGCCCGGGAGTTGATTGTCCGAATGCGCCTGCCGCTGTAGGATAATCCGGTCACCCCGTTACCGTGTTCAAGCGGCCCCGCTAACGAGGAGAGGCAGCCGGCCAACCGGCCGGCCCCTTCTATTCAAGGCGGGAGCCAGAAGAGTGGTACCACGGACCAGACCTCCGTCTCTTTACAGAGACGGGGGTTTTTGTGTTTTTCAACATAAGCATCCGTTAAAAATCCGAAGGAGGAGAATAAGATGAATCTTTTGCTGAAATGGGCGGCAGAGCTCCTGCAGCCTCATACCGGGCTTTCGCAGGCGGAGATTGCTGTTGTGTTGGAGCTTCCCCCGAATCCGGCGCTTGGTGATGTGGCGTTCCCCTGCTACCTGCTGTCCCGCCAATGGAAGCGTCCGCCTGCAGCCGTCGCTGGGGAGCTTGCGCCGCTTGTCCGGGATCCGTCTGCCGGTGTGCTCGCAGAAGCCAAGGGTCCCTATTTGAATCTGTTTTTTGAACCTGCCCGCTTTGCTCCAAAGCTGTTTGAGACCCTATTGGACGGTGATTTTGCCAAGTCTTCGGAAGGAGAGGGGCAGCGGGTCGTCATCGACCTGTCCTCGCCCAATATCGCCAAGCCGTTTGGAGTGGCGCATCTGCGCTCAACGATGATCGGCCATGCACTCGCCAATCTCTACCGTTTGTCGGGGTATAAGGTGATGACGGTCAACCATATCGGGGATTGGGGAACGCAGTTCGGCAAGCTGATGGAGGCTTACACGCGCTGGGGCGACGAAGCGGCGCTTCAACGGGAGCCGATCCGCGAGAGCCTGCGTCTCTATGTGCTTTTTCATGAGGAGGCCGAGAGGGATCATTCGCTTGAGGATGCGGCGCGGCTCTGGTTCTGGAAGCTTGAGAACGCAGATGCGGAAGCAAAGCGGTTGTGGATGTTTTTCGTATCGTTCAGCATGAAGGAATTCGACAGGATGTATACGCGTCTTGGGGTTGCCTTTGACCATACGCTGGGAGAGAGCTTCTATAATGATAAAATGGCGGCGGTTGTGAGTCAGCTCACGGAACAGGGGCTTCTTGAGGAGAGCGACGGCGCTCAGGTGGTGCGGCTGGATGCAGAGGGTATGCCGCCCTGCCTCATTTTGAAATCCGACGGCTCGACGATTTATCCGACGCGCGATTTGGCCACCGCGCTGTACCGGAAGCGTGAGATGGGAGCCGACCGCCTTCTTTATGTGGTTGGTGCAGAACAGAAGCTTCACTTCCAGCAGGTGTTTGCCGTTCTGCAGCGGATGGGAATGGACGGCGTGGATCGCTGCGAGCATGTCGCCTTCGGATTAATGAAGTTCGAAGGCCGCAAGATGTCCACACGCAAAGGGCAAGTGGTCTTTCTTGACACGGTGCTCGATGAAGCGGTCGCCAAAGCGGAAGCGCTCATCGCCGATAAGAATCCGGAGCTTGCCGGCAGGCGGGAGATTGCCGAGGCTGTCGGCATCGGCGCCATTATTTTCGGCGATTTGAAGCACGGCAGGCAGCTGGAAGTGAATTTCTCGCTGGACGAGGCGCTTCGCTTTGAGGGGGAGACCGGTCCTTATTTGCAATATACCGCGGCAAGGGCGTATAAGCTGCTGGACAAGGGCGGCTTGACCATCGATGAAGCGATGCAGGCAGTTAAGGATGGCGCTCTGCAAAAGGAGGCAGGCTTCTTATCCCTTCCCGCCGCATGGACCTGTCTCAAAACCTTGACCGCCTATCCGGATGCCATCCGCGATGCGCTCAAGGCGAATGAGCCTTCTATCTTGGCCAGATATTTGCTCGACGCAGCCAAGGACTTCAACCGATTCTATCATCAGGAACGGATTCTATCGGAGACGCCGGAAGCGACTCGGGCGAAGCTTGTGCTTGTGGCTGCCTGCGCCAAGGTCATCCGCAGCGGGCTGACTGTGCTGGGTCTCCAGTCGCCCCGCCAGATTTAGCCGCTGCTTCCGGCGGCATTGAAATCCTTGTTGCTCCTGTATATAGTAGGTATCATAAGAAGCAGGACAGGAGACTAACGACGATGACAGGCAGAGCGAAAGTGCGAATCAAACTAACGAGCGAGCTCGACGGAGAACAGCAAAAGCATGCTTTCATCGGCGAATGGTTCCGCAAAGACCGCACCGTCTATGTCCGCTACGACGAATCCGATGAGAATGGCCAGGTGCGGACGGTCGTTCGCTGGCGCGAAGGCGAGCTCAGCGTCAAGCGTCACGGGGATGTGGAATCGGACCAGTCCTTTGCGGCCGGAGCGCGCCGCTCGGGGCATTACGCCTCGACGCATATCCGTTTCCAGCTGGAGACGGATACTACGCTGCTGTGGATGCAGTGCGGAGATATGGCCCAGGCGGAGCCTGCGGAGGAACCGCTGGCGCCGACGCTGCCCATGCTGCTGGAATGGCATTACAGACTGTGGGTAGACGAGCAGCCATCCGGGTTGTTTGTCATCCGGCTGCGTGCGGAAGAGCTGGAAGACGGGCATGCTTCCGTCCTGACGGAAGAATAGAAGTTTACCTGTTTAGTAATGCGAATGATGAAGAGGAGCTGGATCTTTTAATGGAAGCAAATGCGATTGATGTACTGGATATACTCGTAAAAGAAGCGATAGCGGATGCGGTGGTAGCTGCCGGGCTGGCGGCACGCGAGGAGCTTCCCTCCTTCGTGCTGGAAGTGCCCAAGGATAAGTCGCATGGCGATTTGGCGACCAATGCGGCCATGCTGCTCAGCAAGCTGGCCAAGAAGAATCCCCGCCAGATTGCGGAAGCCATACTCGCCCATCTGGATAAAAGCAAGGCATCCATACAGTCCGCGGAGATTGCCGGACCGGGCTTTATTAATTTCCGGATCGACAAGAGCTATCTCTATCCTGTGATCAGTCAGGTGCTGGGCCAAGGCCATGAATATGGCCGTGTGAAAGCAGGAGGCGGGCAGTCCGTCCAGGTCGAGTTCGTCAGTGCCAATCCGACGGGCAGCCTGCACCTGGGCCATGCCCGCGGCGCCGCTGTGGGCGATGTCCTTTGTAATCTGCTGGATTTCGCCGGCTACCGGGTCACACGGGAATATTACATTAATGATGCCGGCAAGCAGGTAGCGAACCTGGCTTACTCTATTGAAGCCCGCTATAAGGAAGCGCTCGGTCAGGAAGCCCAAATGCCGGAAGACGGTTACTATGGCGAAGATATTATTGGCTTTGCCAAGGCGCTGGCCGAGTCGGAAGGCGACCGGCTGCTGTCGATTCCGGACGATGAGCGTTTTGCATTCTTTCGCGCGTACGGCCTGGAGCGGGAGTTAAACAAGATCAAACGTGATCTGGCGGAATTCCGCGTCGAATTCGACGAATGGTACAGTGAGACGAAGCTGTATGAGAGCGGACAGGTCGAAGCGGCGCTTGAGGCGCTGCGTGAGCGTGGGCAAGTGTTTGAAGAGGAAGGCGCCACGTGGCTGTCCACGATGCCTTATGGCGATGACAAGAACCGCGTTTTGGTGAAAAATGACGGTTCCTATACCTACCTGACGCCGGATATTGCCTATCACCGGGATAAATTCGCCCGCGGCTACGACCGGATGATCAATATTTGGGGCGCTGACCACCACGGCTATATCCCCCGGGTCAAAGCAGCGATGGCTGCGCTGGGCAACGATCCGCAGAAGCTGGTTGTGCTGATTGCCCAGATGGTCAGCCTCTTCCAGAACGGCGAGAAGATGAAAATGTCCAAACGGACCGGCAAGGCGGTCACGATGGAGGATTTGATGGCGGAAGTGGGCATCGACGCCATTCGTTATTTTTTCTCCATGCGGAGCATGGACTCGCATTTGGACTTTGACATGGATCTGGCTATTTCGACATCCAACGAAAATCCGGTATTTTATGTCCAATATGCCCATGCGCGCATCTGCAGCATCTTCCGTCAGGCGCAGGAGCAGGACATTCAGCTTCAGTCGCCCGCATCGGTGGATCTGACCCGGCTTGCGACGGAGCATGAATTCGATCTGCTGCGCAAAATGGGCGAGCTGCCGCAGGAAATCGCGGAAGCGGCCGAGCAGTATGCGCCTCACCGGCTTGTCCGGTATGTCTATGAGCTGGCATCCCTGTTCCACAGCTATTACAAGGCGGAGCGGGTTATAACCGAGGATGCTGCCCAGACGCAAGCCCGTCTGGCGCTGCTGGCCGCAGTTCGTACAGTGCTATCGACGGTTCTGCGCCTGATTGGCGTCTCAGCGCCGGAACGTATGTAGATTTGGCAGCTGCCGCGCGTTGAATCGCAAGCAAACCGCAGACCTACCGGTCCGCGGATGCGAGCATGCGCATTACATCCAGCTCCCCGGTTAACCGGGGAGCTTTTGTGCCCCGCAGCGGGAGCATGGAACGCTTTAATATGGCTTTGATCTCGGACGGCGAAAGTCCCGGCTGGTGGGCCAGCAGCAGCGCAATGGCGCCGCTGACATGCGAGGTTGCCATGGAGGTTCCGCTCATCTCATGATATTTTCCGCGCAGCCATGACGACATGATTTTATCTCCGGGAGCATAGATATCAATGTAGATGCCACGGTTGCTGAACGGTGCAATACGGCGCAGGCGGTTAGTGGCTCCGACAGAAATGGTCTGCGGATATTTGGCCGGATAGTCGACGGACTTTCTTTTCCCGTCATTTCCGGAAGAAGCGACAACAATAACGCCGGCATTGTACGCATTGGTCACAGCTTGGAGCAGTGACTTGCTGCGCGTTTTCATGCCGAAGCTCATGTTAATAATATTCATCCGGTTGCGGACACACCATTCGATGCCCAGAATGATGTCCGATACAAAAGCGCTGCCGTTATGATCGAAGGCTTTTACAGGGTAAACGATGGATCTTGGAGCGACCCCGATCATGCCGCGCAGCTGGTTGGCCGCGGCAATCGTTCCTGCAATATGTGTGCCGTGCCCGTTATCATCATGCGGAAGTGCGGCAGGGTTCAACAAATTGATGCCGCGGGCAAGCGAATGCTTAAGGTCGGGATGGCTGAAATCCACACCGGTATCAATTACGCCGATTCTAACCCGGTATCCCGTTGTCATGCCCCATGCTTGCGGAGCTTTAATTTCATTGACACCCCAGGGAATACCCTTTTCGCGTGCGGTCTGCTTGACTGTCGTGGCGTGAACGCGAAGCAGGGGGTCATCCTCGATCAGGATGCCGTCGCGGGAACGGGTTTTCAACTGCTCATCGGGGATGGGAAGTGAAAAAGCTTCAATTAATGGAAGATGTCTGGGAGCCTGCTCTTCGGCAAGAGGCTCGCGCAGCTCCGACCATTCCTGGAGGAAGCGCCGATAGTCGCTGCGCTGCTCAAAGCGGATGATGCGGCGCTTAACGTGAGACGAGGACTGGGCTTGCGAACTGTGCAGCAGGCGGAGAATTGCGGTTCTGTCCAAGGCTGGCCTCTCCTCCCGGGTGGACTATGCTGCAGTATTGTATGACGGCAAGCGGCAAGCCGTATGAGCAAGTGACCTTTTTTCCTATAATTAGGCTGAATAACCGTGTCATTCGCCGCTGAGGTACATAGAATAAATCAGGAGTCCTTTAACGGCTCTTGCATCCCGGGTGGGCAGCAGCCGGATCATCCGGAAGGATACAGTCAAAGCGAAGGGTTGTCCTTCGCTTTTTCTTTTTACATACAAAAGGCCTGCCGCTTGCTTTTTTGAAAGAAATAGGTTTTACTAAAAGTTGATAATGGATTGTTTGCGTAGTTTTGTAGTAGATTGACATGAGAGGAAGTGTCCAATGAGCAGCGAAATCACCTTGAAGATCGATCCTGAACGCGTCAAGGAAATGCCAATGGTTGATTTGGCTTTTGAACTGCTTAAAGCGGCCAATACGCCGTTTTATTATCGGGATATCATGATGGAAATTGCCAAGATCCGTGGCTTGTCCCAAGATGAAACCAACCAAGTGATTGCGCAAGTATATACGGAAATCAATATTGACGGTCGTTTTGCCTGTGTTGGTAACAATACCTGGGGCCTCAAACGCTGGTATCCGGTGGAACGTTCCGAAGATCCGGTGGGCAACGCCAAACGCCCTCGCATTATCAATGATGATGATGAGGATGACGAGGTTTATCCGGACGAGGAAGAAGAAACCTACACCGCCGAGGAAGAGGATTTCGACAGCTATGACGAAGATCAGGAAATCTTCGACGAGGCGGAAGAGGAAGCTGAGGTTGACGAAGAGGTACTGATCGACGACGAAGAAATCGATGAGGATACCGATGACGTGGATGAGGATGAGGCGTCGGATGACGAGGATTCCGAGGAAGCGGATGATTTTGAGGATGACGACGAGGACGACGATAAATAGATAATTCTCCAGCGCTTGTCAATTCCAGAAAGGCTTTGGCGAAAATCCCGACGAACCGCTAACCGACGGCGAGCCATTCTTCTGTACGGGGCGGAAGACCCTTCTTCTTGTCTTGACAGGGGATAGCCGCGAAGAGTAAACTATTGCATGGGCTTTAAGTTCGGACATGCAAGTAATAAGCCAATCCAGAAAGTGCCCCGTCTATACGGGTGTCACTTTTTTCTTTTTTTTATCCTTTTTTCAAAATATAAGAAGGTTGGTTTCGACCATGCTCTGCTTATATTTCTTGGGAGAAGAAGCTTGTCTCGCCGCCGAAGACGGCGCCAGCCGTATCTTCCTGAAAGTTCAGAAGGATCAAGCTTCATCTATTCTTCTCTGAACTTCATTGAATTGCAGAAACTAATTTCGCCTTCAGCAAGGCAGTGGAATTCGTTTCATATTAAGGAATTGGGCAATCCTATACTTTAACATCCTAGCGTGGAGGGTATCATCAGTGACCAAGTACATTTTTGTAACCGGCGGTGTCGTGTCGTCTTTGGGTAAGGGCATAACGGCAGCATCGCTCGGCCGATTGCTCAAGAACCGGGGTTTGAAAGTAACGATTCAGAAGTTTGATCCTTATATTAACGTGGACCCGGGAACGATGAGCCCCTATCAGCATGGGGAGGTATTCGTAACCGATGACGGTGCGGAGACTGACCTTGATCTTGGCCACTATGAGAGATTTATTGACATCAACCTGTCCAAGAACAGCAACGTCACGACAGGCAAAATTTACTCCTCCGTTATAACCAAGGAGCGGCGCGGAGAGTATCTTGGGGGCACTGTTCAGGTCATTCCTCACATCACCAATGAAATCAAGGAACGCGTATTCCGTGCTGGCAAGGAGACGGGATCGGATGTGGTGATCACAGAAATCGGCGGTACGGTCGGGGATATTGAGAGCTTGCCGTTTCTGGAAGCGATCCGCCAGATTAAAAGCGATATCGGACGCGATAACGTGATGTATATCCATGTGACGCTGATTCCTTTCATCAAAGCTGCGGGCGAAGAGAAAACGAAGCCCACCCAGCACAGCGTCAAGGAGCTCAGAAGCATTGGCATTCAGCCGAATGTCATCGTGTGCCGGACGGAATACCCGCTTGCGGACGAGTTGAAGCGTAAAATCGCTCTATTCTGCGATATCGATGCCAGTGCAGTTGTGGAATGCCGCGATGCCTCCACCTTGTACGAGGTACCTCTTAACCTGCGCGAGCAGGGTCTGGATGAGATCGTCGTCAACCACCTTAAGCTGACCACCCCTCCGCCGGATATGACGGAGTGGGAGAATCTGGTCACCCGTGTCAAGCAGCTCAGCCGGACCACGGAAATTGCCATTGTCGGCAAGTATGTAGCGCTGCATGACGCTTATCTGAGCATCGTGGAATCGCTCAGCCACGCAGGCTTTGATTCCGATGCGGATGTGAAGCTGCGCTGGGTTAGCGCGGAGGATGTGGCAAGCGAGAATGTAGCGGATTTGCTGGATGGCGTTCATGGCATTCTGGTGCCGGGCGGCTTCGGCGACCGGGGGATTGAAGGCAAAATCACGGCGATCCGTTATGCCCGCGAGAACCGGATACCATTTTTCGGCATTTGTCTCGGCATGCAGGTAGCCGTTATCGAGTTTGCCCGCAATGTCACGGGGCTTGCCGATGCCAACAGCTCGGAGATCAACCCTTCCACCGGCTATCCGGTTATTGATCTATTGCCGGAACAAAAGGATATCGAGGATTTGGGCGGAACCATGCGCCTTGGCTTGTATCCGTGCAAGCTTGCTGCCGGTTCGCTGGCCGAACGTGAATATAATGACGAGCTTGTATATGAGCGCCATCGTCACCGCTATGAATTCAATAATGAATACCGCGAACGCATCGAATCGGGCGGACTGCGCATTTCGGGGACTTCGCCGGATGGCCGTCTGGTTGAAATGATCGAGCTGCCGGAGCACCCTTGGTTTTTGGCCGTACAATTCCATCCCGAATTTACCTCCAGACCAAATCGCCCGCAGCCGCTTTTCCGCGGTTTTGTCAGGGCAGCTTTGCTAAGATCCGAGAGTTTAGAAGGAAAGATGTAGTTTTTCACTTTTTTTCCAGCATGAAGCAGGATATTGAATGCCACTTCGCGAATAAATTAACGATTATGGGAGAGTTGACCAAATCGTGCGGCAGGATTTTAGCGCATTCGTAGGAGGGTTTCGAGTTGGATAAGAAGAAAGTGTTAATCGTCGACGACCAAAACGGTATTCGAGTCTTGCTGATGGAAGTATTTAGCAGTGAGGGTTATGTGACCTTTCAAGCCTCTAACGGCAAACTGGCGCTGGAGATCGTAAGGAATGACGTGCCGCATCTTGTCTTACTAGATATGAAAATTCCAGGCATGGACGGACTGGAAATTTTGAAGCACATCAAAGCCATTAACAAAGACATCAAGGTGATCATGATGACCGCTTATGGCGAGCTCGACATGATCAAGGAGGCGACCGACCACGGTGCGCTGATGCATTTTACCAAGCCTTTCGATATCGATGAGATGAGAATGGCCGTTAATTTGCAGCTGCGCGGCGGTGAATCCAACAACTGGTACGCAGTAGGGTCCTGATTATTCAGGGCCTTTTTTCTTTAGAGGTTAAGCAGCTGGCTTGCTTGAGAGGAATGCTTCTGCGGCGGTGGAAGGCCTGCTGACCACGGAGCCAAGCGTTTCAAAGACCTGTACCAAACAATAAACGGTTGTGGTATACTAGCGGGGTATAACAAGCAGAACCGTGATTTATTCCGTTTTACCGCAGAGTGCTCCCGCTGCAAGCTTTCTGGAAATACCGGAAAAGGACGAGCCTTACGTTCCTTGTCTGTATTTTTGCGGGAAGATGCTTGGGTCGCCAGAGCGCAGTTAGCGACAAGCAGCTCGCAGCAGGCATAACCTCCATCTTATTAATCTATAGGAAACGTCCAGCTTTTCGTAATGCTTTCTCTTATAGATTTGAAGGAAGAAACGATTTTCACCCATCACCGGGAGGTGGCGGGGCGTTGCTTCATTTCAGGGGTGTTTGTTTGTGGAGAATGGCGCGCAGGAGAGAGAAGCACCGCATGTCAGAGCCATGCTTCACACCCTTAAGCTCGCGGCTTTTTGCAAGCTGATTGCTTGATGGAGCAGGGCCAAAAACTTTTAGGAGGAACAGAGAATCTATGCCACTCGTATCAATGAATGAATTTTTACCGAAAGCCAAAGCCAACAAATTCGCAGTCGGCCAGTTCAACATGAACAACCTTGAGTTCGCGCAGGCGATCGTCGAAGCAGCAATGGAGGAAAAATCACCGTTTATTTATGGTGTATCCGAAGGCGCACTGAAATACATGGGTATTGAATTCACTGTTGCCATCGCACAAGCAGCCGCGAAACAATCCGGCTTGCCGATCGCGCTCCACCTTGACCACGGAAGCAGCTTTGAAGTTGCCATGAAATGTATCCGCGCAGGATTCTCCTCGGTTATGTTCGACGGCTCCCACTATGGACTGGAAGAAAATATCGAATTGACCAAGCAGGTTGTAAAAGCTGCACGCGCAATGGGCGTTTCCGTTGAAGGCGAGCTGGGTACAATCGGCGGCGTTGAGGATGATCTGAGTGTTGATGAAGCCGATGCTACGATGGCCAAGCCTGAGGAAGCCATCCGTTTCTACGAAGAAACCGGTGTTGATTGTCTGGCGATTGCTGTAGGTACCGCACACGGTATGTACAAAGGCGAGCCGAAAATCCACTACGATATTATCCAAAAAGTAGCTGATGCCATTCCGGTACCGGTTGTTTTGCATGGCGGTTCGGGCGTTCCAGACGAAGCCATTCGTCTGTCCATTGCAGCCGGCGTAGGCAAAATCAACGTTAATACCGAGAATCAGGTTGCATGCACCAATGCAATCCGCGAAGCATTAGGCGCCAGCGCCTCCGTGATTGACCCGCGTAAATATCTGACACCTGCCCGTAACGCTATGAAAGCAGTTGTTCAAGAAAAAATCCGGCTGTTCGGCAGCAGCAATCAAGCGTAACATCCGGAGCATGGTATAAACCGCCACATAGTACCTGATGAAAATCGATGTCCTCTTTCACTCAATGTCCCGTAATATTTAAGGTGTGAGTAATGGCGTCGAGCGTTCTTCAAAGGATGCGGCGGTTTTTCCTTTGCTCCCTTCCGAGTGGGAGGAAAATGAGGCTGATGGAAAAATTAATGATACGCGGCGGAAAATCGCTGCGGGGCACCGTGCAGATCAGCGGGGCAAAAAACAGCGCAGTCGCGCTTTTGCCAGCTGCCATCCTGGCGGAGTCAACAGTTGTTCTGGATAACTTGCCGCTGATCAGTGACGTAGCGGTTTACAGTGAAATACTGCGTGAGCTTGGCGGAACGGTTACAAGAAGCGGAGATGCGATTTCGATCGATCCATCCGGAATGCAATCCATCCCGATGCCTAACGGAAAAGTAAAGCTGCTTCGCGCCTCTTATTATTTGATGGGTGCCATGCTTGGCCGTTTTGGCGAAGCGACAATCGGTCTTCCCGGCGGCTGTAATTTCGAGCCCAGGCCCATTGAACAGCATATTAAAGGATTTGAAGCACTTGGCGCCAAAGTGACGAATGACCATGGATCGGTTCGCATCGTAGCCAAAGAGCTGCGGGGTGCAAAAATTTATCTTGATGTAGCCAGTGTTGGAGCAACCATTAATATTATGCTTGCGGCCTCCCGGGCCAAAGGTTCCACGATTATCGAAAACGCGGCAAAAGAGCCTGAAATTATAGATGTTGCCACTCTTCTTAACGCCATGGGCGCGAAAATTAAAGGAGCCGGGACAGAGACGATCCGTATTGAGGGAGCAGACAGCTTGCATGGTTGCCGTCACTCGATTATTCCCGACCGCATTCAAGCAGGAACCTACATGATTGCCGCTGCGGCGACCCGCGGCGACGTACTTATTGATAACGTGATTCCCAAGCATATGGAGGCCGTTACAGCCAAGCTCCAGGAAATGGGCGTTCATGTGTATGAAATGGATGAATCCATTCGTATCGTCGGTCAGGCCGACTACGAAGCGATTGATGTCAAAGCGCTTGTGTACCCCGGATTTGCCACCGACTTGCAATCTCCGATGACCAGTCTGCTGACCCAAACGAAAGGCGTTAGTATTCTGAGCGACTATATTTACAGCAACCGGTTCAAGCATGTTCCCGAATTAACGAGAATGGGCGCCAATATCAGGGTAGAGGGCAGATCGGCCATTGTCGAAGGCGGACCTCTTACCGCGGCCAAAGTACGTGCTGCCGATTTGCGGGCAGGAGCTGCCCTGGTTGTGGCGGCACTGACTGTTCCTGAGGGCGTGACGGAAATAACCGGAGTTGAATATATAGACAGAGGTTATGACAATCTGGTGGATAATTTACGTATGCTTGGCGCGGATGTTTGGCGTGAGCAGGACAAGAGTAAAGAAGAGTAGGATGCGAGAGTAGAATCGGCTTTGGAATAGACAAGGCCGATTCCGGCAATGATGGATGGAATAAGATGGATTTTGATCATTGAAAAGAAGTGGTGATAATATGTCCGATCTTCAGATCGCCGATCTTGAAGAATTGAAGCTGACCGAGCTGTACAAGCTGGCTAAACAGTTTCAGATACCGTATTACGGTACATTGAAGAAGAAAGAATTGATTTTTGCCATCCTGCGCGCTCAAGCCGAGCAGGGCGGACTCATGTTTATGCAGGGTGTACTTGAGATCCTGTCAGAGGGATACGGGTTTCTCCGCCCGATCAACTATTTGCCCAGCACAGAAGATATTTATATTTCTGCATCCCAGATCCGCAAGTTTGACTTGCGAACAGGCGACTTGGTTTCCGGCAAATGCCGTCCTCCCAAGGAGAACGAACGTTATTTCGGATTGCTTCAAGTCAACGCGGTCAATGGAGAAAGCCCCGAACAAGCCGGAGAACGTCTGCATTTTCCTGCCCTTACTCCTCTTTATCCAGAAAAGAAGCTAGTCCTTGAAACTTCCCAATCCAAACTATCCACGCGCATTATGGACCTGCTTGCACCCGTTGGACTTGGTCAGCGGGGACTTATCGTTGCTCCGCCGAAAGCGGGCAAGACCTTGCTGCTCAAGGAAATTGCCAACAGCATCTCCACCAATCACCCGGAAATTGAATTATTCGTGCTGCTGATCGATGAGCGGCCGGAGGAAGTAACGGATATGTCGCGTTCGGTCAAAGGAGAGGTTGTAGCCTCAACCTTCGATGAACTGCCGGAGAATCATATCAAGGTTACGGAGCTGGTTCTGGAACGGGCGCTGCGGCTGGTAGAGCACAAGAAAGATGTTGTTATTTTGATGGATAGCATAACGCGGCTTGCACGTGCCTACAATCTCGTGGTTCCGGCTTCTGGACGGACGCTCAGCGGCGGTATCGATCCTGCTGCGTTCCATCGCCCCAAACGGTTTTTCGGTTCCGCGCGTAATGTCGAAGAGGGCGGAAGCTTGACGATTCTGGCGACGGCGCTTATTGAAACGGGCTCGCGTATGGATGATATTATTTATGAGGAATTCAAGGGAACCGGTAATATGGAGCTTCATCTGGACCGCAAGCTGGCAGACCGCCGCATCTTCCCGGCCATGGATATCCGCCGTTCGGGAACAAGGCGCGAAGAAATGCTGCTTACCAAAGAAGAACTGGATAAAGTATGGGCGATTCGTAAGAACATGAATGATTCAATCGAATTTGTCGACGGGTTCCTGAAGAAGCTCGCGGATACAAAAACGAACGAAGAGTTTCTGGCTTCGCTGGATACCTCTGCGATGATACAGCCGCCTAAACGGCCGCAAAGCAGCCACTCGTCGAATTCAGGGAGCAGCAGCACGGGAACGAGCGCTGCAAGGCGTCCAACGACCCGTTCAACCCCCGTTTCCTAGGGGAAGAAGGAGGACAACATGAATCTCGTATATGCGGACGAACAGGGTAATTTGTTCGATCATCCGGATTGGTTAGCGCTTGGACGAAGCGGTGACATGATTATAGAATTAATGGAAGATGAATTGATTCCGCTGCCGGAAGGAGCCACACTGGTCGGATTGCCGCATACGCGGCCAATCGGCATACATGCGGCTTCCGGCGAGATGCGGCCGCTTCCTGGCGATGTACAGGCAGTAGGAGCGCTTCTGCCGCAAGGATTTACACGGTTGTGCATTCCGAGCTACATGAAGACAGACAAGACGCAGAAGCTGCCCTTGTTCGGCTATTCAGCTGTCGTCTGGAAGGATGATGGCTTCTATGTAGCGGCACATAAGTCTGACGATCCGGAGCGGTGGAATCCTCTGAACTGCGACACGGATGAGCTGAACCTTCAGGTGGAACGATTGCTCTCCAAATATCCCGACAATCGTCTTTATAAGCATCTGTCCAATTGTGCCCTTGGCTATGAATGTCTGACGGCATCAAATACATTTTTACAGCGGTGGGAAGGGGCGGTACCGGTATCGTTCTCCTGCAACGCAGGCTGTTTCGGCTGTATTTCCGAACAGCCGGACGACAGTGGGTTTCCGGCGCCGCAGACACGGATGAACTTTAAGCCGACTGTCGATGAAATCGTGGACATCATGCTTGAGCATCTGCGCACGCCTGAAGCGATCATCAGCTTCGGCCAAGGCTGTGAGGGCGAGCCCTCGACCCAAGCCAAGATTATTATAGATGCCATGCGGAGAGTCCGCGATCAGACGCAGCTTGGTTTTATTAATATCAATACAAATGCCGGATTGACCGATCATATCCGCGGCATCGTGGATGCCGGATTAAATCTGATGCGGGTAAGCACGATCAGCGCTTTGGACGATCACTACAATGCGTATTACAAACCGCGCGGCTATAACCTGAAGAATGTAGAAAAGTCACTCCGTTACGCGGCAGACAAAGGGGTATATACGTCAATCAACTATTTGATTTTCCCCGGCGTTACCGATCGTGAGGAAGAGATGGAAGCCATGATCGGCTTCATCAAACGGACAGGCTTGAAGTTCATCCAAATGCGCAACTTGAACATTGATCCCGAGAGCTACCTGGAGCTGATTCCGAAGCCGCAGGGCGAGATATACGGAATGAAGCAAATGCTGGACATCTTCGCGGAGGAACTTCCTGACGTAGTCATTGGTTCCTACACGCATGTTCCGCCTATGCCGGTTAAATAGGGAATTCACCGCTTTAGTAAGCAAAAGGAATTCATTGCGCGTTTCACGTAAGCCATGCTATACTAGCCTGAGTGTGTATTTTAACTCTGGGTCCGCCTGTGACTCAGGGCAGAAAGAGGTGTGTACGATGAAACAAGGTATTCATCCGACCTACCACGTCACCACGGTTACTTGCGCTTGCGGGAACACATTCGAATCAGGTTCGATCAAAGAGAACCTGCGTGTAGAGATTTGTTCCGCTTGTCACCCGTTCTTCACGGGTAAGCAAAAGTTCCTGGATGCCGGCGGCCGCGTCGACAAATTCAAGAAAAAATACGGTATCTAATTCCATTGAACCGTCTCTGCCTTTAATTAGCAGAATACAAGAGCCTCCCTTAGCCATCCTATGGCTAAAGGGAGGTTTTTTTATGAAGTTTTCACGCAAATCTACAGTTCTTGCCGCCGGGCTGGCGCTGCTTCTCGTACTTGCCGCGCTCGCCGGATGTGGGGTGAAGAAAGACGGCAGCAACAATATGAACACCCGCTCTTACGGTCATGACGGCTATATGGGCCTTTCCAACAGCAACCCCCATTTGCCCAATCGCAACGGCAATGATCTCAATTATGGATCGGATGGCGATTTCGCGGAACGGAAGCTGAAGGAAATTCCCGGAGTTGCGGATTATAACATTATGATTCAAGGCCCAAGGCTCAAGGTGTCGGTCAAGGCTGCCCCGAATGTGGATGAGGCGCAATTGAAGGAGAAAGTATTATCCACCCTGCAGAAAAACATGCCGCGCTATAAGGTATCTGTTACCTCGAAGAAGTAGGGGGAGTTCCTCTTTTTGTGACTGGTTGTAAAAAGACGGCATAGCAGCGTTTCCCAATGGACCTGTCATTTCTTCTTATAGTTGCACTTTAAGACAGAACACGCTATAATTATTTCTGCCGTGCTAGACGGGGAGGTAGCGGTGCCCTGTAACTCGCAATCCGCTGTAGCGAGGTTGAATTCCTGTCCGAGGTTATGCCGATGCGGGGCTGGTTTTTAGGAACAGTGTTGACGGTTTGGTCCTCCGCAATGGACGCTTGTGAACCCGGTCAGGTCCGGAAGGAAGCAGCCGTAAGCGGGTACGTTCATGTGCCGGGGGAGTGCCTGGCCAGAGCTGGGAATAAAATTGCCGCCCGGGTCGCATGTATCGAAGACAGGTGCGCGGTTTAACTTTATAGCAGCCACCTAAGTAAAACATAAACATCCAAGCGAAGCGTAATATGACTTCGTGTGGATGTTTTTTTCTTTTTCTGCAGGAATTTGGTAATTATGGAACGAAAGGAAGAAACAGCAAACTAAAAAAGAGGGGATCACCATGTACAAAGCGCCATCCTTGCCAACCGGCTCAATAAGTATGGATATGCTTGATGATTACTCCAGTCATCTGCCCGGAACTATGGTTTTAGTGCTGGATGATCAAGGTATGATAACGGAATGCAATTCCTTATTTTTAAGCGAAACGGGTTATACCTCCTCGACGATCCTCAATCGCAGCATATCATCTCTTTCCGACAGCCAATTATTTAATACACAAACGGGCGGGGATGTGCTGAGCATCGGCAACCGGAATATTATTAAACCGGCTCCCACGCAGTTGAAAAAAGCCAACGGTGAAGCTCTCATCCTCCATGTGATGCCTTTAAGAATGGAGAACGGGCATGCCCTGCACCACTTGCTGCTTCTTTTCAGCCAGGAGCCTGTAAAGGAAGGGAATCTGATCCAGCGCTTTGGAGAAACGATGCTGCGGGACGATCACATTGGAGTGATTCTGCTTCACCCGTCAGAGTCGATCATTCTGGATATTAGCCCGCTGGCATGCAGACTGCTTGGCGCATCGAAATCCGCCATTGTGAATGAGCCGCTCCATCATTTCTTTGCCTCCTCCAAGGAATACAAATTCATTCAAAGCGCACTTGCAGGCGGTCCGGCCGTGCGGAATTATCCCATGACCTGGATTCAGGGCAGCGAGCAGACAGAACTGTTGATGGATGTCGGACTTTTTCACAGTTCCGGGGGCGTGGTGGAGGGCGCTTATATTTTGTTCAAGGATGTCACCAATTTACGATCGCTGGAGGTGCAGGTTCAGCGCAGCGACCGCCTGGCGATGATTGGCCAGATTGCCGCTGGAGCCGCTCACGAAATACGCAATCCGCTCACCGCGATACGCGGATTTATGCAGATGTTTCAAAAAACAATGACCGCGCGCGGAATGACCAAAGAAGTGGAGTATACGGAGATTATGCTCACAGAGCTCGATCGGATCAACAGTCTCGTCGGTGAATTTCTTATGCTGAGCAAACCCAGGCATGTTACCCAGGATCTTATTCAAATTGATGCCGTATTTCGTGAAATTATGCCGATGGTTGCCAGCGAAGCCCTGCTTCACAGCGTATCGGTGTCATGGGAATGGGGGGCGGAGCTTCCCGTTGTTAAGGCTGATCCGGAGATGTTGAAGCAGGTGCTGCTGAATATTTGCAAAAACGGTATTGAAGCTATGAGCATCGGGGGGACATTGACAGTACATGCACAAGTGGAGAATAACAGTGAAGGGAGATGGCTGATGATTGAAATCCAGGATACGGGACCGGGAATTCCTCTGTCCATGCTGGATAAAATATTCGATCCGTTCGTCACGACGAAGGCTAATGGAACCGGACTCGGTCTTTCGGTCTGCCAACGGATTTTGCATGATTTCGGGGGATCGATCCGGGCGGATACGACAGAGGAAGGCGCTCTTTTTACCATTATGCTGCCCTGTTGAAAGCTCCGGCCCCGGCTGCGGTGCTCTCTTGCGGAATTGTTTTTATCTAACGTCTATCCCGCCGAACCGCTGTAAACAGCGGAGCAGCAGCGATTGCATAGAGGGAAAAGAAAGAAACCCCGCAGGTTAACGGTTTTTTTGGCGGACGGGTTCGTGTATAATGAGAATACCGGGCAATGCCCATAATGAGCCGAAAGGAACGTTCCGTGTGACACATATCGCTTTATATCGCGCCTGGCGTCCACAGACGTTCCAGGACATGGTCGGCCAGCAGCATATTATCCAGACGCTGCAAAATGCGATCCGGGAAGACCGGGTGTCGCATGCATATCTGTTTAACGGTCCCCGAGGGACAGGCAAGACAACGGCGGCTAAAGTATTGGCCAAGGCAATTAACTGTGAGCGGGGGCCGGCGCCGGAGCCATGCAATGAATGCGACGCATGTCGCGGAATCACTGCAGGAACTGTTATGGATGTCGTGGAGATTGATGCAGCATCCAACCGGGGTATTGACGAGATTCGGGATATCCGTGACAAGGTCAGATACGCACCATCTGAAGTCCGTACCAAGGTGTATATTATTGACGAGGTTCACATGCTTACTACAGAAGCGTTTAATGCGCTGCTCAAAACGCTGGAGGAACCGCCGGGCCATGTCATTTTCATCTTGGCGACTACGGAACCGCATAAGCTGCCGGCTACAATTATTTCGCGCTGCCAACGCTTCGATTTCCGCCAGGTTTCACTGCCTGAGCAGACAGAACGGCTGCGCCGAATATGCGATGAAGAGGGGATTGGCGCGGAGGATGAGGCGCTGGCCTATATTGCACGTCTCTCCGATGGCGGAATGCGTGATGCCATCAGCCTGCTGGAGCAGGTTTCTGCTTATGCGGCAGAGCAGATTACGCTTATCGATGCCGTCGAAGTAACCGGGGGGTTAGCGGCAGAGCAGTTTGCCCAGTTGGCTGAGGCCGTACGCGACCGTAACGCCGGGGCAATACTGCCGTTAGTCGAAGGACTTATGCAGGCAGGCAAAAGTGCGGACAAATGCCTCGAGAATTTAGTATACTATTTTCGGGACCTGCTCGTTATAAAATTGGGTCCGCAAGGCCGCGCCTCAACGGAGCGGATTGTAGATCAGGAGCAGTTCAAAGCTATGGCTGAAGCTTTCAGCTCCGAGCGGCTTTTCCGAATGATTGATGTACTGAATCAATATCAAACGGAGATCCGTCATGCCACGCTCCCTCAAACGATCTTTGAAGTCGCTCTGATGAAGATCTGCACGCTTCCGGAGACACCGGCTTCAGGTCCGTCGGACGATCATGCTGGCAGGGGAGCGAACGCGGCGCCCGCTCAAGCGTCCGCTGCTGCGGCTCCCCCGGAAATGCTGAGGCTGCAGCAAAGGGTCGAGGCCTTGGAGCGCAGACTGGAGCAGCTGCTGCGCACCGGTGTTCAGCCTGCCGGCGATGAATCCAAAGGCGCTGCTGCAGAAGCGGCGGGTTCAAGCCAGACACGAGGCGGACGCGGCGCAGCATTCGGCAATCGCGGCGGTGCTGCTTCACCTTCAGGCGGAACCGTTCGTTCGAATGTGAAGCTGGAACCCTTTCTTGCAGCTGCTGAAGGGCAAGCAATTGCCCAGGTGCGCATGAAGTGGAGCGAGATTTTGCAGCGGGTCAAGGAGATGCGTATTACAGTGCACGCCTGGCTGGTTGATGGGGAACCGGTATCGGCTGCAGACAATACATTGCTTATTGCTTTCAAGAACACGATGCATCGCGAAACGACAGAGAAGCCGGCCAACCGGGAGGTCATCGAGAAGGTGCTGGAGGAGTCCTTTTCCCGCCCTGTGAAGCTCGCGACAGTCATGCTCAAGGACTGGCAGTCAGCCTCCGACTCGGCACCGGCATCTTCCGCTGAGCCTCTGTTCCTGCAGCCTGATGAGCAGAGCGGCCCGCCCTCCGAACCGGAATGGATCGAAGAGGCAGTCAAGTTATTCGGTGAGGATCTCGTGGTCATCAAAGATAAATAATCGTTGATAACCGCTGCTTGGCCGATTGTTTCTTCTTGAAATATCTTATAGCATAGATTTCACATGTATGCTTCCTGACGTAATGATTCCAATTTAAGCAAACACGAGGAGTGTAGACCATGAATAACATGAATCAAATGATGAAGCAAGTGAAGAAAATGCAGGAACAAATGCTTAAGGCTCAAGAAGAGCTGGGCACGAAAACCATTGAAGGAACAGCTGGCGGCGGTGTTGTCACCGTAGTCGTAAATGGCCATAAAAATGTGCAAAGCATCATAATTAAGCCTGAAGCTGTGGATCCGGATGATATTGAAATGCTGCAGGATCTTGTATTGACCGCAGTCAATGATGCAATTTCCAAAGCCGATGAGCTGGCCAATAAAGATCTGGGCAAATACACCGGCGGCGTGAAAATTCCAGGCTTGTTCTAATCGACAACCGGTTCTTTAAAGCATATTTCAATAATCCAAAGGGAAGAAACTTGTGTCGTCGTAAGAGGATGCAGGTTTCTTCTTGATTATAGATAAGCGGGTTAAATCTGATGTATTGAAGTAAAGGAGCTGCGCTTTGTATTATCCCGAACCGATAGCCAAACTTATTGATGCTTTCAGCCGACTGCCGGGTATCGGTCCCAAAACCGCAGCCCGGCTAGCCTTTCATGTTCTGAAGATGAAGGAAGACGATGTTATTGATTTTGCCAAATCGCTGGTCAGCGTCAAACGCAATCTTCATTTTTGCTCCGTCTGCTGCAATATTACCGATATCGATCCATGCCGGATTTGTCAGGATAAGAGCAGAGACAATTCGGTTATCTGTGTGGTGCAGGAATCCAGAGACTTGGTAGCGATGGAGAGAACCAAAGAATTCCAGGGCCAGTATCATGTGCTGCAGGGAGCCATTTCGCCGATTGAAGGGATTGGACCCGAAGAAATTCGGATTGCCGAGCTGCTGAGGCGTCTTAGCGATGAGCGCGTTCAGGAGATGATATTAGCAACCAACCCCAATATTGAAGGCGAAGCGACCGCGATGTATTTGTCACGACTGGTCAAACCCTTTGGTATCAAAGTTACGCGAATTGCGCATGGACTGCCGGTAGGCGGAGATTTGGAATATGCCGATGAGGTCACATTGTCCAAAGCGTTGGAAGGCAGAAGGGAATTGAATTAACCGTTTACCCTTGGGAGCAAAAGAATTTTTCGCATATCTTCTAGCTTTAGAAACCCTGTGAGAATTTTACTCGCGGGGTTTTCTGTTTTCCGTTCTGTTTTCCGGCGCTGGTTCATAAATTTGTACTACATGCTGAAACAAAATCAGGTATGTATACAATGGACAAGCGAAAGGGGAACTAGCAATGTGGGATAAATGGCTGAAACAGCGCGAGAGAGCGGCGATGATAGAGAAAGAAAGCAAAATGAAGCAGGAGATGCTGGAACTTTACGATGAGCTGCTGATTGCCAAGCGTGATTGGGATAACGCGCAGCGGCATTTTGAATATGCCTCAGGCAAAGATCAGATTGATTACGCGATCTTCGCGATCGAAGCGGCCGAGAAACGATATGAGATGCTTCTCAGAAAAGCCAAAGCATTGAATGGCGACTGGTGCCAATCCGTAAGGGGGATGGCAGTATGCAGACCATATGGCTTGTCCTATTAATTGTCTCTTCATTATTGCTGGCTGTCATGATACTGAGAAACAAGATATCCTGGATATGGTTTCGGCGGTTTGCGCTGCATCTCACTGCAGCGGCGGTGGCGCTGTACCTGCTCAATTATTCGGGTCTGATATCAGGTTTCGAAGTTCCGCTTAATCCGGCTACCATCGGTACTGTTGTTCTGCTGGGGCTTCCCGGAATTATGCTTGTTCTCGGACTTCAATGGACGCTCTTCTAGCTCATGGAATGAAATAGCTTGACCATTAGGCAGGCTTTGTGTTAAATTACTCCTTGCGTTACACAGCACCAATTCGTTTGCAAAAACAAATCAAAAAAAGTACTTGCAATGAGCTAGGCGGATGTGATATATTAATCAAGTCGCCGCTGAAGCGAACGACGAGAGCTTACGAAGCAGGAAAGCCTTGCGGCGCCTGCAAGAAGA
>NZ_JBWDNP010000019.1:0-145411 GCF_056269255.1 Paenibacillus sp. JT31N17 | reverse complement strand
CGCAAGGGACGAAAACGATCCAAGCAGGCAGTAACTACAGAGCGTTTCTGTGCAGCTCCAACGTTAATCAATCCGGGTGTCCAGAGGGCCGGCGGCCCTTGGGGTCCCTCCTGCGGAGGGATTTAGGGAGGGAGTCGGCCCCTAGCAGGCAGTCACCTGAAGGCTGACTCTGCTGCTCCCACGTTAATTAGGGACGAAGTCCACCAGGAATCCCGGGTGCGCCAACAGGCAAGTGTGTCCCGCAAGGGACGAAAACGATCCAAGCAGGCAGTAACTACAGAGCGTTTCTGTGCAGCTCCAACGTTAATCAATCCGGGTGTCCAGAGGGCCGGCGGCCCTTGGGGTCCCTCCGCGGA
This sequence comes from Paenibacillus sp. JT31N17, assembly GCF_056269255.1. NCBI lineage: Bacteria > Bacillati > Bacillota > Bacilli > Caryophanales > Paenibacillaceae > Paenibacillus > Paenibacillus sp. JT31N17. Next base: position 145,055 of record NZ_JBWDNP010000019.1, on the reverse strand, counting down.
GGGATTTAGGGAGGGCATGCTCCCAATCCGGGTGTCCAGAGGGCCGGCGGCCCTTGGGGTCCCTCCTGCGGAGGGATTTAGGGAGGGCACTACCTCCTCATAACAAACCGGTACAAATCCCGAAAAACATTAGCACGATGAATTGTGGACAGAATAACAAGAGATACGGGACCGGCGATCAAGCCCGCGATGCCGAACAGCTTAAGACCAACGAACATGGCAATAAGCGTGGAAAGCGGATCGAGTCCGACGCTTTTTGCCAGCACTTTGGGCTCGACGGATGAGCGGACCACGAGGATGACGCCATACAGGACCGACAGTCCGATACCCAGGGAAATATCGCCATAGATAAACGTGTAGGCGATCCATGGCACCATGGCTGCCCCAACGCCAAGATAGGGAAGAAGATCGACAATTCCAATCAGCATGCCGATGGTAATGGCATAGTCGACTCTCAGTATAAGCAGGCCAAGGGTAACGACGACAGCAGTAATGGAAATCATAATAAATTGGGCGCGCAGATAGCCGAAGAGGGCACGGATCAGATCGTTCCAAACGACAGAGGTCGTTTTGCGGATGTCATCGGGAATCCAGCCGGACATTTTGCCCACATGACGATACCAGTCTTTTCCGATAAAAAATGCCGCGAGGAGCACGACAACCGTGATTGTCGCCACATTGGGAAGCGACGAAATAAGGTTCACAATACTGTTGAGGATCGTGCTGATAATGGTGGAGCTGGTTTTGGCGAGCAGATTGGCGGTATCGGATATGCGGGAGTTGATGGTCTCCTGATAATTAGGGTTGTTCTGGTAGAAGGCATTCAGCTTTTCGATCAAATCCTGAATTTCCGTTGAGGCCACCACGCGTTCAAATTCATTGCGCCACCATTCGATCGTGCTGTCCAGTGATTTCGATAGATGAATGATTTCCACAACAATGCGCGTAACAAGAGCGGATACGATCGTTACCAGGGCCAGCACCACGATAAAGAGTGACAAGGTGACGCCAATCCAGCGGGGAATTTTCAGTTTACGGTGCATCATATTAACAAGCGGATTAATGGCAAAAGCAAGGAGCCAGCCGATAATGAAAGGGTAAACAAGCGGAGTTACATAAATTATGACAAGGATAAGCAAAACAATTCCAATGACCACAAAAAGTCCGCGGCCAATCCGCCTTCCTAGCGCACGATCCATGGACGTTCCTCCCTTTGTGAATCAAAAAACGTGCGAAGCCGGTTCATTTTCTTACAGGTGAAATTCACGCTCCGTACGGATGGCCCGGCAACCCTTTTGAATATTGTAGCATTGAGATGGAAGGTTTACCAAAAAAACGTAAAAAAATGCCTTCACTTTACGTGTCATTAACAATCCCTTAACATGAACGTAATAGAACTCCCACATAATGGGGTTAACCGTGCTTTTTCTACAGGAGGAGTCTTGCAATGAACAAGTCAATGTCCCCGTATGTCAATCGTGATCTGAGCTGGATTGAGTTTAACCGCCGCGTTCTGGAGGAGGCTCAGGATTCCAACAATCCATTGCTGGAGAGGGCTAAATTTCTCGCTATTATGTCCAGCAATCTGGATGAATTTATGAGTGTTCGCGTGGCTGGGATCCAGGACCAGATCAAGGCCGGCTATACCAAGAAGGATTTTACCGGCTATACGCCCGATGGATTATGGAAACGACTGATGCGGCGTGCCTCGCAGATGGTGACCGATCAATACAAAGCCTATCGCGAGGTCCTCCGGGGACTGAATAAAGAAGGAATTACGTTCCGGACGATGGACGAGCTGAGCGCCATGCAGCTGCATGCCGTGGATGAATATTTTCATGAAATTGTGTTTCCGGTGCTGACGCCAATGGCGGTGGATCAGAGCAGGCCTTTCCCGCTTTTACATACAAGAGAGCTTTATTTGGCCGTATTGCTGGGACAAGAGGAAATGCCGCCCGAGGAAGAGCCATTCTTTGCCATTATCCAGGTTCCTTCCATTTTACAGCGGCTTGTGCCGGTTCCCTGCCGAACGAACAGCAAGAAAAAGGAATTTGTTTTTCTGGAAGAGCTGATTGAAAGGCATATCAGCACGCTGTTCTACGGATACAAAACCATCGCCGTCCATCCATTCCGGTTGACCCGAAATGCGGATTTGACCCTCAATGAAGAAGGGGCGGAAGATTTGCTGGAAGAGATTGAAAAGGAAATACGCCGCCGCCGCTGGGGGCTTCCGGTTCGCCTTGAATTCGGCAAGGGCATGCATCCCTATGCGCTGCAAATGCTGAAAGAGGAGCTTGAGCAGGGCGACAATATCATCGAGATCGATGGTCCGCTTGATTTAAGCTTTTTGATGAAATTCGCAAGCTCGCTTCCCGGCTACGAATCACTGCGGTTTGAGAAGATTGAGCCCCTTTACCCGCAGGAATTTGAAGAAACGGACAATATCTTCTCTGTGCTGCGCCAGGAGGATGTTCTGCTTTACCACCCGTATGAATCGTTTGAAGCGGTGGATGATTTTGTGACGGAAGCCGCGCAGGATCCGGATGTGCTGGCTATCAAGATGACCTTGTACCGGGTGAGCGGGCAATCGATTCTGGTACAAGCTCTGGCCGCGGCCGCTGAAGCAGGCAAGCAGGTAACGGTGGTGGTTGAGCTGAAAGCGCGGTTTGACGAGGAGCGGAATATCGCCTGGGCGCGTCAGCTGGAAAAAGCGGGCTGTCATGTCGTGTATGGTCTTGTCGGCTTGAAAACACATGCCAAGATCACGCTGGTCGTCCGCAGGGAGCAGCAGATGCTGCGGAGATATGTCCATGTGGGAACAGGCAACTATAACGGAAACACTGCAAGATTGTATACCGATATCGGATTATTCACTTCCCATCCGGTAATCGGAGCAGACGCATCGGCGCTTTTCAACGAGGTGACCGGTTATTCTTCGCCATACGAGTGGAAGGCCTTCGGCGTTGCTCCCACAGATCTCAAGCAGAAGCTGTTCAGCCTGATTGAGAGAGAGAAGGGGCATGCCGCTGCCGGCAAGCCTGCCAGAATTATTGCCAAAATGAACAGCTTATCCAATCAGGAAATGATTGATAAACTGTATGAGGCTTCCCAGGCGGGGGTAAAAATAGAATTAATTGTACGGGGCGTGTGCTGCCTTCGTCCAGGTGTGCCGGGTCTGAGCGAGAACATCAGGGTGATCAGCATCGTAGACCGGTTTCTTGAACATTCCCGCATAGTTTATTTCCATAACGGCGGTGAAGAAGAGATTTATTTGTCCAGCGCCGATTGGATGACCCGTAATCTGACGCGCCGGATTGAGCTCATGTGCCCGGTATTTGATGCACGTTTACGCCGGAATCTGTTCAATATTCTACAGCTCAATCTGAACGACAACATGAAGGCCCGTGAGCTGCTGCCAAACGGTTCTTATGCCCGTGTCAACAATGAATTGCCGCCAATGCGCAGCCAATTCAAAGCGATAAATATTAAGAAATGGAAAACCTACCGGTAATCGGGCGGGTAAAGAACGGGATAGCAGCCCCACAGCTTCCTGAAATCAACCGCCAGCGCATCAACTTCCTTGCGTTCGACGATGAGGGAGCCCTCTGCCATAACCGCCCGCAGGTGGAGCTTGCCGTCTGCTTGTTCAATTGCAAGCCGGCCAATAGCCTGGGTTTCGCTGCGGTCCAGCGCAATGGCCAGCTGCAGGAGAGAACCAAGCATGCTGATGATTGCGATATCCTCATCAGAGACCAGCGGTTTATAGACAGCTGCCTGCTGCCGCACGCGGTTACGGCTTTTGTAGGAGGCAATGGCTGCGCAAAGCAGCGTTTCCCGGTGGGATAAGCCATTGATATGAGAATTGACCATCAGATAAAAGGTATGCTTGTTATACTCATAATAGTCGATACTTGCCCCGATTCTGTAAAGAGTAGAGGCTGTATCCAGCCATGAACGGGCCTGCTCCGGGAACGAATGTCTGCTCTGCATAGCATCAAAGAGCTGAAGGACCGTCCGGTTTACCTGCGCCATGTGCTGCCTGGGCGCCTCCGGATGCAAAGCGGCGAGATTGTTCACACTGTAGCTGAGTACATTGTCAAGCTTCGGGCGCTCGGGAAAGCGGGTGGAGAAGAACAATCCATCGCGCAAGCCGGAGCCGCAAACAATATAATGGGAAGCCTCCATGACCTTGTAAAGCGTACGCAAAATGGTGATGCCTGGTACAATTATGTCAACGCGGTCCTTCGACAAGCCCGGTATTTTGTTGCGTTTATCCAGCGGCTGCCCGCGAAGCAGATGGAACAGATCCTCAGTGGATTCATCAGTCATGGAATAGTTGTGAAAGCTCTCGAACGGGTAGCGGGTAACCGCCTGATGCACTTTGCCCAAAGCCCGTACGGTGCCTCCTATGCCGACAAGCGGGAGACCAGGAGAATGTCTGATCCAGGACTCGCTGCGCACTTCCTTCTCGATGAAATGCTCAAGAGCCTGCAGCCTGTCGTCTGGCAGCTGTCCGCCTTGAGTAAAACGCTTGGTCAGGCTGACGCAGCCGAATGGGAAAGAAACTGCCTGCATCAGCGTGCGGTCCTTGAAGAGGGAGACTTCCGTACTGCCGCCTCCGATATCAATGAGAAAACCGTTATTGATATTCATGGAATTGATCATCCCGAGAAAGCCGTAGCTGGCTTCCTGCACGCCAGTGATGACTTCAACGGGCAGACCGGTCTCCGCCTCGAGGCGAAAGAGGATGTGCTCCCGATTGGCCGCATTGCGGATAGCTGCTGTTGCGACCGCGCGGATATGGCCGGTGCGGTGATGCGCGCAAATCAGGCGGAAATGGTTGATCGTATCGACCAGCTCATCCGTAGCATGATCCGGCAGTGCGCCATTCTCATCGATTTGCTCGCTGAGCCGCGCCGACCGCTTGCTGCCGTCAATAACCCGGTGAGCTCCTCCTGCCGTCCGCTCGTATACGACAAGCCGGATGGAATTGGAGCCCAAATCTATGATGCCGATGCGTTGTTCCGTCATAATTGAGCCTCCGGTTTCAAGAATTATGTAGCTGCCGCTATATCTGATGCTTTTGCTTTGAATAGTTGTGCCCGAATCATCTCTATAGTTTAACATTTGCCGGGCTTTACACAAAGGGGTGTTTTCGGGAAATCAAATGTCTATTTTGCCTCAAGAGGCGTGGTCGTTGCATTACGCGGCAAATAAGTATAAAATTTTTTTGATGGCGCTGATAAAGCATTTTTATATCGGTTTATGTTCACTTCCCCGTCAAAATCCGATATGATTAACTTGACGATACGGATATCGAAACCATTTTTTGTTATTTCTGAATCATTAAACCAAGGTTAAAGGAGAGAAAAAAATGACAGCAACCAAAGGCCTAGAGGGGATCGTCGCTACTACGTCATCCATCAGCTCGATTATTGATGGCGTATTGACTTATCGCGGTATAGACATCGATGACCTGGCGGTTAACGCTTCTTTTGAAGAAGTGGCCTATCTGCTATGGTATGGAAAATTGCCGACGAAGCCGGAACTGGACGAGTTGTTAAAGCAGCTCGGAGAATACGCGCCCATCCCGGCAGGTGTGCTAGATCAGCTCAAGCTTTATCCTAAGGAAGCTAATTCAATGGCCAGCTTACGGACGGCGATTTCCAGTCTGGCATTGTATGATGAATCCGCCAATGACATGTCACAAGAAGCGAATATCCATAAAGCGGTTAAACTGCAGGCTCAGCTTCCAACTGTTGTCGCTGCATTTGCCCGTATTCGTGAAGGCAAAGAGCCGGTCGCTCCTAAAACGGGCGTATCGATTGCCCACAATTTCCTATACATGCTCACAGGACAAGAGCCGGACGAGGTAGCGGTTAAGGCGCTCGATCAGGCACTTGTGCTTCACGCCGACCACGAGCTGAATGCATCCACATTTGCCGCCCGTGTTACGGTTGCCACCTTGTCGGACATCTATTCTGGCGTTACTTCCGCTATCGGCGCTTTGAAGGGGCCATTGCACGGAGGAGCGAATGAAGCGGTCATGGTGATGCTGGAAGAAATCGGCACGCCTGCTAATGTAGAGGCCGTGATCAACCAGAAACTCGCCAATAAAGAGAAAATCATGGGATTTGGCCACCGCGTCTACAAGAACGGCGATCCCCGCGCGAAGCATCTGCAAAAAATGTCGCGCGAGCTTGGCAAGCTGACAGGCAATATGGATTTGTATGAAATGTCCATCAAGATTGAAGAGATCGTGACGGGTCAAAAAGGCCTCAAGCCTAACGTTGATTTCTATTCCGCCTCGGTTTACACATCGCTCAAAATCCCTCGGGACCTGTTCACGCCGATCTTCGCGATCAGCCGTGTATCCGGATGGACCGCTCATATTCTTGAGCAGTATGAGAATAACCGTCTTATCCGACCGCGTGCCGAGTACGTCGGTCCGGTTGATCAAAAAGTGACGCCGATTGCACAGCGTCAGTAGAAATCAGCTGCCGGCGGCAATCATAATCCGCTTAAGAGTGACGGGGTGCCAGCGCATGGCCGTATAATAGAGGCCATGCAGCGAGCTCCCGTCGTGTTATGTAAACTTCATATCCAACAAACATTCAGGAGGTAATTTATTCATGCAGCTTAAACAATTCGATCTTCCGACCGAGGGCGCGAAAATTACGATTGACAATGGTGTACTGCAAGTTCCGAACAACCCGATTATCCCTTTCATTGAAGGCGACGGAACAGGCCGAGATATCTGGAAAGCATCCAAGCGCGTACTTGACGCAGCTGTTGAGAAAGCCTATAACGGCGAGAAAAAAATCGCCTGGTACGAAGTATTTGCCGGCGAGAAAGCATTCAATAACTATGGAGAATGGCTGCCGGAAGATACGCTTACGGCTATCCGTGAATATATGGTTGCTATCAAAGGTCCATTGACTACGCCTATCGGCGGCGGTATCCGTTCCCTGAACGTGGCGCTTCGCCAGGAGCTTGATCTGTATGTTTGCCTGCGTCCTGTACGTTATTTTGACGGCGTGCCTTCACCGGTCAAGCGTCCTGAACTGGTTAACATGGTTATTTTCCGTGAGAATACAGAAGATATCTATGCAGGTATCGAATATCAAGAAGGTTCGGCTGAAGTGAAGAAAGTCATTGATTTTCTGCAAAAAGAAATGGGCGTTAACAAAATCCGCTTCCCGGAAACCTCCGGTATCGGCATCAAGCCGGTTTCGGCTGAAGGCTCCAAGCGACTTGCCCGTGCAGCTATCGAGTACGCGCTGAAACACGGCCGTAAAACGCTGACCCTGGTACACAAAGGAAACATCATGAAGTTCACCGAAGGTGCCTTCAAAAACTGGGGTTATGAAGTGGCCGAGCAGGAATACGGCGACAAAACATTCACATGGGGTCAATACGACCGCATTAAAGAAGCAGAAGGCACGGATGCGGCGAACAAAGCACAGAAGGATGCGGAAGCGGCAGGCAAGCTGATCGTGAAAGACGCGATCGCTGATATCGCCCTACAACAAGTACTGACTCGTCCGACTGACTTTGATGTCATTGCTACGCTTAACCTTAACGGCGACTATCTGTCCGATGCGCTTGCTGCACAAGTTGGCGGTATCGGGATCGCACCGGGCGCGAACATCAACTACCTGACTGGACACGCTATCTTCGAAGCGACTCATGGTACGGCTCCAAAATATGCGGACCTTGATGTTGTAAACCCGGGTTCAGTTATTTTGTCCGGCGTTATGATGCTGGAGCATCTTGGCTGGCTGGAAGCGGCTGATATGATCTACAAAGGGTTGGAAACGTCGATTAACAATAAAACTGTTACTTATGACTTTGCCCGTCTGATGGAAGGCGCGACTGAAGTTAAATGCTCGGCGTTTGCTGATGAGATCATTAAGAACCTGGTTTAGATTACCCGGTTAATTTTAAAAATAGTTTGATTGGATAGGCCCCGCATCCAGGGGATGACCCCCTAAATCCCCCTGGAAGGGGGACCCCGAGGGCTTGCCCTCTGGACACCCGTTGAGTAACGTGGGTGCCGGACAGACGCTGGGGTGTTTGAGCGAGGAATGCTTGTGCCATGAACCGCATCGGCCGATGCAGTTCATGGCACGCATTTTTAGTGTTCGTGCGTGGGGTCGCTTGGGGCGACTTAGGTCAAGGGCGATGGATGAAGATCTGAGAAGCAACAGCACAAGGACCAAGTGCGAAAAGGGACCAAGTGCGAAGAGACAAGGACCAAGTGCGAAGAGACAAGGACCAAGTGCGGTAGAGACAAGGACCGAGTGCGGAGAGACAAGGACCGAGAGCGATGGGATAAAGGCGAAGAGCTGAGTAACTATAGCGAAGAAATTTTTTGGGAGGCAATGGATAATGGCGATTAAACGGAAAAAAATTACCGTTGTTGGAGCAGGCTTTACCGGGGCTACGACGGCTTTTATGCTTGCACAGAAAGAACTGGGCGATGTTGTTCTTGTTGACATCCCGCAGCTGGAAAACCCAACCAAAGGAAAAGCGCTTGATATGATGGAGTCCACGCCTGTACAAGGCAGCGACGCCAACATCATCGGTACTTCCGATTATGCCGATACGCAAAATTCCGATGTTGTGATTATCACTGCAGGGATCGCCCGCAAACCGGGCATGAGCCGTGACGATCTGGTCAACACCAATGCCGGCATTGTGAAATCGGTATGCGAGAACATCAAAGCAACCAGCCCGAACGCTTATGTTATTATTCTCTCCAACCCCGTTGATGCCATGACTTATGTGGCTTACAATGCGCTTGGTTTCCCTAAAAACCGCGTAATCGGTCAATCCGGCGTACTGGATACAGCCCGTTACTGCACATTTATCGCCCAAGAGCTGAACGTATCGGTTGAAGACGTCCGCGGCTTCGTGCTTGGCGGCCATGGCGATGACATGGTTCCGCTCGTCCGCTACTCCAATGTGGGCGGCATTCCAATCGAGAAGCTGATTCCGGCTGATCGTATCGAAGCCATTGTACAGCGCACACGCGTTGGGGGCGGCGAAATTGTCAACCTGCTTGGCAACGGCAGCGCTTATTATGCGCCTGCAGCATCGCTGGTCCAAATGACTGAAGCGATTCTGAAGGATAAGAAGCGGATTACGCCAGTAATCGCTTTGCTGGAAGGCGAATATGGCTATGACAACCTGTTCATGGGCGTTCCAGTCGTGCTGGGCGGCGATGGAATCGAGAAGATTTTTGTACTGGATCTGACCGGGGATGAGAAAGCCGCTCTGGAGAAATCCGCCGTTTCGGTTCGCAACGTCATCTCTGTCGTTAACGGTTAATTCCAAAGCCGTTGTACTCATGAAGGACATGAGACCCTGACTGATTGTTGTCAGGGTCTTCATTTTTTTAACCTGATAGCAGGTATTAGTTGTTTTCACTTCTATAAAAGTTTGAGGGAAGAATGACCGTTGCCGCCCAAGAGGCGGCGAGGCCATCTTTTTAGTTGGGAAGGAGGAATCAGGTTGGAGCAAGCACAACGGATGCTTAAAGAGGTATATGGCTTTGACAGCTTTCGCAAAGGACAGCAGGATATAATCGAAGGCTTGCTGGAAGGCAAGGATACGCTGGCGATTCTGCCTACAGGCGGAGGAAAGTCGGTTTGCTATCAACTTCCGGCGATTCTGCTGCCAGGCACAACGATTGTCGTATCGCCGCTGATTTCGCTGATGAAGGATCAGGTCGACGCGCTTGGCCGCCTGGGTGTATCGGCTGCCTACTTGAACAGCTCTTTGGATGCAGCGACTTATCGGGAGGTCGTGAGAAAGACCGCTCAGGGCGTCTACAAGCTGCTCTACGTTGCGCCGGAGCGTCTGGATGGGACAATGTTCGAATCACTAGCCAGCCAGCTGCACATCCCCCTTATAGCCATCGATGAGGCTCACTGCGTTTCGCAGTGGGGACATGATTTCCGGCCGAGCTACCGGCAGCTGGCGGGCTGGATCGGGAGGCTGGAAAATCGGCCGCCGGTTGCGGCTTTTACGGCAACAGCCACTCCCGAGGTGTCAGACGATATCTCGGCCATGCTTGGACTTCGTCGGCCCAATGTGTTTGTGACCGGTTTTGCCCGGACCAATCTGAGCTTGTCGGTTGTAACCGGGACGGACAGACGGAAATTTCTGCGTGATTATGTGGCGCAGCGGCCGGATCAATCGGGCATTATCTACACGGCTACCCGGAAGGAAGCCGAAGAAGTCTGTGCCGACTTGAGCAGGCTGGGCGTATCGGCGGGCAAATATCATGGAGGACTCGGGGATGATGAGCGGGCTGAAGCGCAGGAGAAATTCCGTTTCGACGAAGCACGGGTTATGGTCGCAACCAATGCATTCGGCATGGGCATCGATAAGCCGAATGTCCGTTATGTCGTCCATTGGCAGATGCCAAGCGATGTGGAGTCCTACTATCAGGAGGCGGGCCGCGCGGGGCGCGACGGGGAGGAGAGCGAATGCGTGCTGCTGTTCGAGCCGCAGGACGTTCAGGTCCAGCGCTTCCTGATCGAGCGGAGCACAACCGATCCGGACAGACAGCGGATTCAATTAAACAAGCTGTACACGATGATGCATTACAGCCGTACGGAGAAATGCCTGCTGCAGTTTATCGTCAGCTATTTTGGCGAAGCCGATGTTCCCGAGTGCGGCAAATGCAGCAACTGTCTGGATCAGAGCGAGAAGCTGGACATGACGGAGGATGCGCGGAAGGCCTTGTCCTGCGTGGGCAGGCTGAAAGGCCGGTTCGGCATCGCGCTCGCGGCCAAGGTGCTCAAGGGCTCCCGCGAGAAGCGTATTCTGGAATTCGGTCTGGACCGTCTGTCCACGTATGCGCTGCTGCGCGATTGGGTGGAGAAGGACATTTCCGACTGGCTCTACTGGCTGGTGGCGGAAGGCTATATGCGCATAAGCGAGGGAGAGTTTCCTACGGTATCCCTGACGGCAGAGGCTCTGCCCGTGCTGGAGGGAAAGAAAACCGTGTTCAGGCGGCGCAGCACGGCTGCGAAGCGCAGAACGGCTTCAAGCGTCAGCCAGACGGAGAACACTCCCTTGTTCGAGGCGCTTCGCGATTGGCGCAAGGAGACGGCGGCGCGCGAGCATGTACCGCCTTTTATGCTGTTCTTCGATGCTGCGCTGCGTGAAATTGCCGACAGGCAGCCTGTTACGACCGAGCAGCTGCTCACCGTCAAAGGGGTGGGAGCGGCTAAAGCCGGCAAATACGGCAGCGATGTCATTGCCATTGTCAGAAGCTTTAAGACGGGCAGCAGCCCACAGCAAATGGACTCATTTTCCCCGCTTATGAAGACGGATGAAGAAGAGAGAGGAAATGCAGGACCTGTCGCTTCGACCGGCGGGCGAGGCGGAGCGGCGGCTTTAAAAGTCACGGATGCGGGCCTGAGCAGCCATATGCAATCATTGGCGCTGCTGCGGGAAGGGCGCTCCATTACGGAAATTGCCGCTCTGCGCGATATGGGCAGAATTACGATCGAGAACCATTTGCTGCGCTGCGCCGAGGAAGGTGAAACGATCGATTGGGATGGTTTTATCCCCGCAGAGCATGAAGCGCTCATTGCAGAGACGATTATGCGGCTGGGAGCGGAGAAGCTGAAGCCGATCAAGGAAGCGCTGCCGGATGAAATCGATTATTTTGCCATTAAAGCGGTCATGATGAAGCTCAGTTTGTCGCATGGCGGAAAATAGGCCATTTCTCTTTTGAATTTGGGCGATTCTTCTAGTATACTTGATGGGATTGTATATGAGTGGCAGGAGGAAAAGAAATGTTGAATGTAATGGTTTTTCTGCATGTGATCGGCGCTGCAGGCATGGGTTTTTACATCGTGCTTCCATTCTTGATCGGACGCGCTACGAAGCTCAATGGTGCCGGACAAGCCGGACTTGCGGAAGGTCTGGTGTCTGCGAACCGAATCGCGCAATATTTTCTCGTCTTGCAGCTGTTGACAGGCGGATATTTGATTTCGCAAGGGGATTATGAGGTTGTTTGGATGATTCTGGTTATCGTCTTGTTCCTCGCTATTGCAGCAATTGGCGGAATTGTGACGAAGCCGCTTAAACAGATTGTCGCATCCATCCAGGCAGGGCAAAGCGCAACGTCAAACATTGGCAAAGCGCGTACGCTCAGCATCATCATTTTGCTCGTTTATCTGGTCATTATCTATTTCATGAAATTCCCGATCTATAAAGATATGTAATCCAACACTGGGGGGCGATACGCTTGACCAATGAAGTACCGGATTTATTAACCTTCGGCGAAACAATGGCGCTGTTCATGCCGCAGGAGCATCGCGGTCTTGAAGGAGCCGCAGCGCTTGAGCAGGGCTTCGGCGGTGCCGAAAGCAACGTGGCGATCGGAGCGGCCAGACTGGGCTGCTCGGTCGGCTGGTTTGGCGCATTGGGAGAAGACCCGTTCGGACGTGCAATATTCAAGCAGCTGCGGGGAGAAGGCGTAGACGTTTCCGAGGCCAGGCTGACGCCAGGCGAACAGACCGGATTAATGTTCCGTGAAACGGTCGCAGGGAAGCTCGCGGTTCATTATTACCGGAAACATTCGGCGGCAAGCAAGATGCGGCCCGAGCATCTGAATCTGGATTACATAGCCGGCTGCAAGATCCTCCATGTGACGGGCATTACGCTTGCGATCAGCGAGAGCGCCCGCGAAACGGTGCTTGCGGCGGTTGCCGCAGCGAAGAAGGCGGGAGTGAAGGTGAGCTTTGACCCCAACCTGCGCCTCAAGCTGTGGACGATTGAAGAAGCCCGGCGTGTTGTGCTTCCGCTGGCGGAGCAGGCCGATTATTTTCTGCCTGGCTGGGACGAGCTTAAGCTTCTCTACGAAACGGACAATCTGGATGAAGTGACAGCGAAGCTGAAGCAGCTGAATGCGGTGTGTATCGTCAAGGGCGTGGATGACACGACTATCGTGATCGAAAATGGGGAATCCCAGGTAGTGCCCTTCTACAAAGCGGATAAAGTTGTGGATACCGTCGGGGCGGGAGACGGCTTTTGCTCGGGGTTTCTGACAGGCCTTCTGAAGGGAATGAACCCGGTGGAGGCCGTGCGTCTGGGCAGTATAAGCGGGTCGCTTGTGGTTCAAATGCGCGGCGATTGGGAAGCGCTTCCCGACTGGGCATCCGTCGATCAGCGATTATCGGATAAGGCCTGGGTGGAACGCTGAAATGGCTGACGGTTCAAAAGGACAACGCAGACGAGAACAAATAATGAATGTGCTGAAGCGGCAGGGCCGGATTACCATTCAGGAGGTTGTGGACCGCTTTCACATTTCGGAAGCGACGGCGCGCCGCGACCTGGAGCTGATGGAGAAGGCGGAGCCGGTCATCCGTACGATCGGCGGCGCGATGTACGACGGCATGAATGCTGTGAGAGAGCTCCCTTTTGCCGAGAAGGAGGGGCTGTCGTTTCTGGAGAAGGAACGGATCGCGGCAGCTGCGGCGGAGCTGATTAATGAAGGGGACGTGGTCGGGCTCTCAGGCGGCACGACCAATTATTATCTGGCCAAGCTGCTCAAAACACGCCGGGGGATTACCGTCGTAACGAATACCGTGAATGTGGCGATGGAGCTTGCAGGAAGCGATATCCAGGTGGTTGTAACCGGAGGCCTGATGCGCCACAACAGCTTCGAGCTGTGCGGACCGCTGGGGGAAGGCATGCTGGGACAGCTTAATCTGGGCAAAATGTTCCTCGGAGTAGACGGCGTGTCCTCCACGGGCGGTATCACAACCTATTCCGAGCAGGAAGCCCATATGGCCAAAGCGATGATAAGCCGTTCGCAAGCGACGTATGCGATGTTTGACCATACGAAGATAGGAAGGACCTCGCTGTTCTCGATTGCCCCGCTGTCGGTGCTTCAGGGCTTTATTACCGATATGCCGCTGCCGCAGCAGCTTTCGTCTGTGGCAAATGCCCATGGCATTCAAGTTTTTGTCACCGAGCATCGCGAGGAGCCGGACCAGCAATAATTATTTCTTGCCGGTAAGCAGGATAAGCCTTGCCGCCATGGAATTCATATGTTGAGCATTCACGAAGAAAACCAAAAGGAGTGAATATAATGGCTGAGATGGGATCTGGAACACATGTTTATGAAGTTGCCGAAGGCTGGGCGAAGCTTCCGGAGGGATTTGAATTTGGTTATACCCATGGTATCGTCGTGGACGCCGATGAGAATGTACTGGTCTTCCACACGGGGAACAATCCGGTAATCGTGTTCGATAAGGACGGGAATTTCTTGCGCAGCTGGGGAGAGCAGTTCGTTGGCGGCGCCCACGGGTTTTATCTGCATCAGGAGAGTGATGGCCAATATCTGTACCTGACGGACACTTCCCGCCGGATCGTGGTCAAAACAACGTTGGACGGAAAAGAAATTCTGACCATCGGAACACCTGATTTGCCGGACATATACAATGAGGATCGCAAATTTGTGCCTACTGACGTTGCGGTGGGGCCAAACGGCGATATCTATGTGGTTGACGGATACGGGCAAAGCTGGATCCATCAATACGACAGCAAAGGTCAGTTGATCCGTTCATGGGGCGGAAAAGGAAGCGAGCCCGGACAGGTGGATTGCCCGCATGGCATATCCGTCGATCTGCGCGGCGAGGAACCGGAGCTGTACGTGGCGGACCGCGGCAACAACCGGATTCAAGTGTTCACTCTGGACGGCGAGCACAAGCGTTTTATTACCGATGATATGAAAATGCCATGCAGCTTTTATTATTATGGCGATGAAATTTATTTCCCGGATCTGCAAAGCCGGGTTACCATCTTCGACAAAAATGATCGTTTGATCACCCATTTGGGCGATGATGAGAATGCCTCCAAACGGGAAGGCTGGCCTAATATCGATTTGAATTTATTCGAAGCAGACAAATTCAGCTCGCCTCATGGTGTTTGTGTAGATGCTGAAGGGAACGTTTACGTTGCCGAGTGGACCGTTCATGGACGTGTAACGAAGCTGGTCCGCAAACGCGGTTAAGCCAAACAAACGAAAAACAAAGAAAAGCAGGTGTTCGCCATTCAAGCGGATACCTGCTTTTTCTTGATTATTGAAATACCCGCCTGCCGCCGACCCATGTGCCATGTACGGTCTTGAAGGATTCATCCGTCCAGACAAGGTCCGCCTGTCTGCCAACCGCAATAAGTCCAATACGCTCCTGCAATCCGAGCTGGGCTGCGGGGTTGGCGCTTGCCATGCGGCTGATTTGAGGGATGCTGAGCGGAGTATTCTCCACCATGTAACGGAAAGCATCGATCATCGTCAGCGTGCTGCCCGCGAGGTTGCCTCCCTCTTGGAGCCTGGCAACGCCGCCATGAACGTCGACGGCCAAGCCGCCAAGGTCGTAGCTGCCATCGCCCAGACCGGCAGCGGATATGGCATCCGTGATAAGAATAATCTTGTCGGCGGCTTTGGATTGGGTCAGCAGCCGTATCGCCGCTGGATGAACATGGTGCCCATCGGCAATGACCTCGGCATAGATACGGGGATCGGTCAGAACGGCTCCGACCGTCCCCGGCTCGCGGTGGTGCAGGGCCCGCATGGCATTGAAGGTATGAACGGCCTGGGTGAGCCCCGCATCGGCAGCCCTAACGATATCGGCATAATAAGCATCCGTATGTCCGCATGCCGCCACGATTCCCTGCTCAGCCAGCCAGGAGACAAGCTCAACAGCGCCTGCTTTCTCGGGGGCAAGAGTAAGCTGTTTAATCAGACCCGGATAAGCGGAATGCCATTCCTGCAGCCAGTCCAGGCGTGGAGGCGAGATGTAGGAGGGATTTTGCGCACCCGGCCACAGCTCACTGATGAACGGACCTTCGAGATGAACGCCTGCAAGCGCCGCATAGGGCATGCCGCCGTCCTTGATATAAGCGGAAGCGGCTCCGAGCACTTTTGCAATTGCGTCGTATGATGCGGTAACGGTGGTGGCGAGCATCGTGGTCGTACCCTTGGATGCATGGTAGCGGGCAATTGTATCATAGGCGGTGGCATCCGCTTCCATGAAGTCAGCCCCGAATCCGCCATGAACATGAACATCGACAAATCCGGGAAGCAGCATGCCCCTAGCGCCATCGATGATCAGAAATTCCCCGTCAGAAGGAGCGGCTTGCGATTCAGCGTCATTCATTTCGTATATCGCGGTAATAATACCGTCCTGCACAACGACGCTGCCCTCCAAGATTCGATTTTCAAGCACGATCCTTACATGGTCTATTCGCCATTTTGCATGGACAGATGTCATTAATCAAGCAGCCTCCCCGCTTCACGGTCAAGTAGGACAATTACCTTCGCATGCGTCTGCAGCAATGATGCCGGACATTCCGTCGTAATCGGTCCGGTTAAAGCTTCTTTAACAATTTCCGCCTTGTCGGCGCCCTTGACGACCAATAGTATCGTATCCGCCTTCAGGATGGAGCCGATGCCCATCGTAACCGCCTTGACCGGGACCTGGTCCACCGATTCGAAAAATCTTGCATTGGCTTCGCGCGTCTCGGCCTTCAGCTCCACGATATGAGTACCGCTCTGGAGAGAATGATCCGGCTCGTTGAAGCCGATGTGCCCGTTGTGGCCAAGACCGAGCAGCTGGATATCGATTGGCTTGGCCGCCAGAAGCTGATCGTAGCGCGAGCATTCCGCTGCCAGATCATCGGCCATTCCATCAAGCAAATGAATATGCTCACGCCGAACATCTACGTGATTGAACAAATACTTGTTCATATAATAAGCGTAGCTCTGATCATGCCCGGGAGGCAGACCTACGTATTCATCCAGATTAAAGGTTGCCGCTTCATTGAAGGAAAGCCGCCCGGCCTGATGCATCTTTATCATTTTTTCATAAATTCCTGTCGGTGTCGAGCCTGTGGCAAGGCCAAGCGTAGCCTGCGGATTATGAGCGAGCAGAGCGGCGAACAGCTCTGCTGCATGCTGATCAAGCTCTTCTTTGCTGTTGAATTGAGTAATATTCAATGGAATAGCCTCCGTTTGTCTGAAATTTATGAATGCGGCGATAATAGAAAATCGTCTCTTCTTATTGTAAAATAACACGCTTGATTTAACAATGAAAATGAATAAAAAAATCATTAAAATGAAATATTTAATCAATTATTAATAAACGAGCTTAATTTTGCCTTCGTAAAGGTTCTGAACTTGATCAAAGGGCAGATCCTATGTGATGATGGACGTATAGAATGGATCGGCTAAGGAGCAATGGGTATGACAGAGCATATCAATAGCGGTACAGAAGGTCATGAGCAGACGGCTAGGCGCAAGGGCGAGCATATCCGTATTTGTCTGGAGGAGGATGTACAGAGTATTGGAATTGATGCGGGCTTTGCCCGTTATCGTCTGCGCCACTGCGCGCTGCCGGAATTGTCGTTCCAGGATGTGGATTTAAGCGCGGAATTTATGGGAACGAAGCTGCAGGTGCCTCTGCTGATCAGCTCTATGACCGGAGGAACCGGTGAAGCCGGACAAATTAATTTGCGTCTCGCCGAGGCGGCTGAGGCCAGAGGGTGGGCCATGGGACTTGGGTCCATGCGGGCTGCCATTGAGAACGGACAGCTTGCCGAGACGTTTCGTGTCAGACGGAAAGCGCCGAGCATCCCGCTTATTGCGAACCTCGGCGCCGTGCAGCTGAATTACGGGTACGGCATCGACCAATGCCGGCAAGCGGTTGAGCTGGCGGAGGCCAGCGCTTTGGTGCTGCATCTTAACAGCCTGCAGGAGGTATTTCAACCTGAAGGAGATACGGATTTCCGCGGTCTGCTCGGCAGGATTGGCGAGGTGTGCAGACAGGTTGGCGTTCCTGTCGGCATCAAAGAGGTCGGTTGGGGAATAGACGGCGATACAGCCCGGGCATTGGTTGATATCGGGGTATCGTTTATTGATGTTGCCGGAGCGGGCGGAACCTCATGGAGCCAGGTGGAAAAATATCGCGTTCGCGATCCGCTGCGGGCAGACGCAGCGGCCGCTTTTGCCGATTGGGGGATTCCTACCGCTGTATGCGTGCGTGAAGTCCGTGAGCGTCTCCCCCATACCTGCCTTATCGCCAGCGGTGGATTGCATACGGGCGTGGACGCGGCCAAAGCAATCGCGCTTGGCGCAGATTTGGCCGGATTCGGCCGTACGCTTCTGGCTGGAGCTGCAGGCTCCGAATCCTCAATCCTTAAGCCGGAGGCGGTCTATCATCAATTGGAGCGGATCGAGTTCGAGCTTCGCGCCGCGATGTTTGGGATAGGGGCGTCTTCGCTTCAGTTTTTACGGGGAACGGACCGTCTTGTAAAGCTGGCCTGAATTTGAGTAAATCCCTCATCTGCAGTCTTGCGCTGACCAGGGCAGGTGCAGCGGGCTGGCCAATATTGCCGCAGTAAAGGTGTATTCTTTCTCTGTTATGATTTCCCGTCAGCCTGGTATAAATCTAATGGATGCAGTTGCTGCCACGAAGAAGAGTGGATACAATATTGCCTGAAAGCAGCTTGACGTTAAGTCGCATCAGGGTACATTCATAAGATAAATGAAATGTAAAATTGGCTCATACTTTGCTTATATTTCAGAGGAGGGAACTTGGCTTAGCCGACAAAGAACGGCGGCAGCCGGATCTTCTTGCGGGTTATCGCATGGATGGGGAGGAATGAGGAATGACTGCTTGGTATGAAAAGAGCTTCGGTTCTGATTATATGATTGTGTACCGTCATCGTAATTGGGAGCAGGCCGTCAGAGAAGTTGAGCGTATGAGCAGCTGGCTGTCGCTTCCCGGAGCTGCGAAAATTCTGGATATTGGCTGCGGAACGGGCAGACATTCTCTGGCGCTTGCGAGTCTCGGTTACTGCGTGACCGGTGTCGATCTGTCAGAAGTGCTGCTGGAGCAAGCGCGAGAGCATGATAAGGAAGGGCAAATTGAAGCACTTATCCACGGCGATATGCGCCGTCTCCCCATACCGGATGGCAGTTTCCGGGCGACAGTCAATTTATTTACTTCCTTTGGCTACTTTGAAGATGAGGCCGACAACCATCGGGTGCTGAAGGAAATTCGCAGGGTTCTGACGGAGAATGGCCAGTTTCTCATTGATTTTCTCAACCCGGATTATGTCAGAAACCATCTTGTCCCCCATTCCCGGCGTGTAGACGGGCCAACGGGACTGCTGATCGATGAAGTCAGGAAGATTATGAATAATTGTGTCAGGAAGCAAATTACCATCCAGCCCGAATCCGACAGTAAAGCTGCCCGTGTATATGAAGAGCGCGTCTGTTTATTGTCTTTGGAATGGTTTGAGCATGCACTTGCGGAGGCAGGGTTGGCCATGGGGCGCGTATACGGCGATTATGAGGGAAATACATATGATAAAATGGAATCTCCGCGGATGATTATGACAGGGAGGGTGTCCTCTTGACCCAAGCAGCAACTGCGGTCTGGCCTGAAGGCATCATTCAGGTCAAGGTGCCGCTGCCGTTCTCTCTGAAATGGGTGAACAGCTATCTAGTGCCTGGACAGCAAGGCTATACGTTAATCGACCCGGGCTTGCATACACCGGATGCCGTCCTGGCATGGAATGCGGCTCTGAAAGCTCATGAGATCGCGTATGAACAGATCCACACCATTATGCTGACTCATCAGCATCCCGACCATTACGGGCTGGCAGGCTGGTTTCAACAGCGTACAGCGGCTCCCGTGCTGATGTCGGAACAATCCCATGCTTATGCGGTGCGGCTTTGGGGAAATGATGATTCCTTCTCGTTGGAACTGACAAATCTATATGCCCGTCACGGTATGCCCGCAGAGGTATTGAACGATATTGCTCCCCATCTGGCGGCTTTCCGCGAGAGGGTATCCCCACAGCCGGAAATTACTTATATTTCTGCTGGAGATATGCTCCGGATGGGGAACAGGAGCTGGCTTGCCATCGATGCGCCGGGACATGCGCGAGGCCAGCTGTGCCTATATGATTCCGCGGAGCGGCGGATGTTTTGCGGCGATCAGGTTCTCCCGGATATTACGCCCAATGTGAGCGTAGTGCCCGGGGAAGACGGAGATCCCCTGCAGCAGTTTCTGGACAGTCTTGTCCATCTGCGGAGCTATGAGGTGGAGCTGGCTTTTCCGGGTCACCGGGATCCGTTTACCCGCTTCGATGACCGTGCTGCCGAGCTGCTGCTTCACCATGAGCGGAGATTGGCGCAGATCGCGAGTCTCCTGGAAGCAGAACCTTGCAGCGGTTACGACCTGTGCCAGAGACTGTTCGGCGCACGAATCTCGGGAAATACGCATAATTTGCGTTTTGCGATGTCTGAGACGCTTGCCCATTTGTTTCATCTGGAGATTCGGGGACAAATCCACAGCAGAACGCGCAATGGGATGATCATCTTCACTTCCTGACGGCAGAAGCTGCAATTAACCAGCCCGGCGTAGACTTGGATTTATCCCATTCATTTGCCCAAAGGAGCTTATTTTTGTATGCATATATCCCGTTCAGAATCACACCAGCACATTAAAAAACGAAAAGCCCGGCGAATGCGAAGGCTGTTGCTGCTCAATCTCTCTATGCTGGTTGCGATCTGCATCATTATCGGCGTGTATCTCATGGTCAGCCATGATAAACAGCCCAGGCTTGAAGGCGCTTCCGGCAGTGTGGGCACGGAGCCGACGAATCAGAATGCAGAGACTCCCGGGAATGAGAATGCCGCCGGAAACGGCAGCGGGGAGAATGGCAGTAGCGGCTCTGCTAACCCGGATGGAGCTGCGGCCGGTGCAGGAAACGATAATTCGGCATCAGGCGGCGGTTCAGCCGTGGGCTCTGATGCTGCTGCCGGTTCATCTGGTGGAACAGAATCGGCAGGCTCCGGCATCACCCCTTCCGGGGCAGTTGAAGAAGCTCCTGCGGATCGGCCAACTGGAAAACCTGCAGGTTCATCAACCGGTAACGGTTCTCCCGGTCAAGCTGACGAAGGTTCGTCAGCGGGAAGCGGATCCTCCGGTCCATCCGGTACGGATTCGTCAACAGGAAACGGATCCTCCGGTCCATCCGGTACGGATTCATCAACGGGAAGCGGCTCCCAGAATCCGTCAGGAGCGGGTTCGTCTACCGGAAGCGGTTCTTCGGACCAATCTGGCGAAGGAAGCGCGGATGACGGGCGTACAATCACGCTTGGTTTTGTAGGCGATATTTTGCTTGCCGGCTCAGTGGATAAGCTGATGCAGAGCAGCGGCTACGATTATCCGTATGCCAAGTCGCTGTCTTTCCTGACGGAGCCTGATCTGATGGCGGGTAATCTCGAAACCCCCATCACGACGCGCGGAGTTCCGGCTGAGGATAAGCAGTACGTGTTCAAAGGGTCCCCGAAATCGCTCCCGGCATTGAAGGAGGCGGGATTCGATCTGGTAAGCCTGGCCAACAATCATACGCTTGATCAAGGAAAAGAAGGTTTGCTTGACACCATCGGCCATCTGGAGGAAGCCGGGATGCCGAATATCGGCGCAGGGAATAACGAGACGGAAGCCTATGCGCCGGTCTATCTGGAAGCCGGCGGCATCAGCGTAGCTTATATCGGCCTGACCAGAGTTGTTCCGGAAGCATCCTGGAAAGCGACAAGCGATCACGCGGGCCTTGCGGAAACCTATGACTCCACACGCGGTGTAAAAGCGATTCAGGAAGCGAAAAAACATGCGGATCTGGTTGTTGTTATGGTTCACTGGGGAATCGAGCGTTCGGATAATCCCAACGCGGACCAGAAGCTTCTGGCCCATACGTATATTGATGCCGGTGCGGATCTGGTGATCGGCAGTCATCCTCATGTTCTGCAGGGCTTCGAGACCTACAAAGGCAAATGGATTTCCTACAGCTTGGGCAATTATATTTTCAATATGACAGCGACGGATAAAACCAAGGACACCGGGGTGCTGAACGCAGTCTGCACCGGCAGCGGAGACTGCACCCTGAAGTTCAATCCCATGCGTGCCGTCGCTTCCCAGCCAACGCCGCTTGAGGGAGAAGAGGCGCAAGCCCTGCTTAAACGTCTGTCGGGTATTTCCTTGAATGCCTCTATTAATTCAGAAGGGTATGTGAGCGCCAAGTGAGTGCTTTGCTTAATCCATGTGTAGCCCATCGGGGAGCTTCCGGCCTTGCGCCGGAAAATACAATGGCTGCGTTCCAAAAAGCGATGTCTTTTCCTTTCATACAGTGGATTGAGCTTGATGTCCAGCTGTCACGGGGAGGAACGCCGATTGTTATTCATGATTCCACTTTGAACCGGACAACAAGCGGCGCCGGTCCGGTGGGGGATTTTACCACCACCCAGCTGTCGCGCCTGGATGCGGGGAAATGGTTCTCCAAATCCTTCGCCGGAGAACGGGTGCCGCTGCTGGAGGAGGTTCTGGATGCGACGGTAGGCAGATGCAGATTGAATATTGAGCTGAAGACCCACGGCGGCCGCTATCCGGGAATGGAGCGCCGTGTCGTGGAACTGCTTTATGAGAAGGAACTGCAGTTTGACACGGTGATCACCTCCTTCGATCAGCAGGCGCTGCGGACGGTAAGAGAACTGACCGCCGAGGTGCGGACAGGTCTGATCACGGAGGTTGCTCCGCCTTCTCTGGCGGGTGATCTGCGTGCCCTGGGAGCTTCCTTTCTCTCCATCGGCTATAAACGGGTAACGCCGGAGCTGATGAAAGAGATGCGCAGCAAGGGAATAACCGTGATGGCCTGGACCGTCAACGATGTGTCAGCCATGAAGCGTCTGGCGGCCATTGATCCCGAGCTGATGATCTGCACGAATTACCCGGACCGCTTCGCCGAATTATTGTAAGAGCAGCTGTAAACAATGAAACCGGCTCACCTACAGGTGGCCGGTTTCATTGTTTTGATCATGCTCATCGCGGTACCGCTCGCGTATTTCCTGCAGCTTGGGCAGCTGCTCCATGAAGATCCGGACAAGCTGCGGGTCAAAATGGCGTCCGCTTTCTTCCCGGATCAGCTCAAGAATGCGGCCGAGCTCCCAGGCACTCTTATAGACCCGCTTGCTGCCCAGAGCGTCGAATACATCGGCAATGGCGGTAATGCGTCCGTACAGATGAATAGCCTCGCCGCTGATGCCTCTTGGATAGCCGGAGCCGTCCCATTTCTCATGATGCTCATAAGCGATGATGGCAGCCGTTTTGAGCAGCTGGCGGCCTGAGGCTTTGAGCAGCTGGTAGCCGATGTCGGTATGCTGCTTCATCAACTCGTATTCTTCTGCGGTGAGCTTGCCCGGCTTTTGCAAAATGGCGTCGGGGATGGCTACTTTCCCGATATCGTGCATGGGCGACACAATCTTGAGCTGCTCCGCTTCCTCCACAGACAGCCCGCAAGCAAGAGCCAAGACATAGGAATATTCAGATACCCGTTTGACATGGTAGCCGGTTTCCTTGGAGCGGCTCTCGCCGATTTGGCCCATCGTATATATAATTTCCCGCTGGGTGGCCTGGATCTCTTCCTGCAGCATAACGGATTCCAGAGATTTGCCCGCATAGGCTGCGGCCAGCTTCAGCTGCTCCAGGTCTTGTCCGGTGAAAACGCCGCTCGCGGTAAGCTTGTTGATGGCTTGATACGCGCCGATGATACTGCCGTCATTACCGACAAAAGGCACCGTAATGACCGATTGGGTCCGGTACCCCGTCCGCCTGTCATTCTCGGCATTATGTCTTGGATCGCGGTAAGCATCCTCAATCAGCAGAGATTCGCCTATGGCGATGGAATGTCCGACGATTCCTGAGCCCAGGGGAACCCGGATTTCGTTCACTCCGTGCGCAACCGTGGTGAATAATTGCTGATTGGCATAATCGATCAGCCATACGGTGCATCTGTCGGCCAATATCATTTCACGACCCATGTTCGCCATCAGCAGAAGGACGCTGCTCAGGCTGCGCTCTCTGCCGATTTTTGCGGTATAATCGAATATGATACGAAGCAGTTCCCCGGGGCTTCGCTCATTAGAGGTTGAACGTGCCTGCGCATCCGCATCGTTAGGGTCTTTGTTCAAAGGTGGACACTCCTTGGTGAATAGTGGATCATTCAACGTGACCATTTCTACGCAGCCTCGGGTGAATCCTGCTTTGGCCGGGTACAGGATTGAGAATTAGAATATAGAAACAAAGCAAAGAGGAGGCTTTTTGGCATGGTCGGATGGGTTGACGCTTGGTGGCTTCGTCTTGCGCTTGGCTTGCTGGGCAGCGGGATCATTGCGCTGGCTGCCTACAGGGTGCGCTCTTTATCAGGATCAGGTGCCCTGGCGGCCATTATTATGGGGACAAGCTATGTAACGCTTGGCGGCCCGCTGTGGTTCGGCGCGTTAATGGTGTTCTTTGTAACCTCCACGGCTCTATCCAAATTCAAACGGAGGCACCGGGCGAAACAGGACGCCGAAGCGAATTATGCCAAAGGAAGCCGGCGCGATGCCGGGCAGGTCTGGGCAAATGGCGGTCTGGGCCTGATTTTGTGCGCCGCGCATGCCATATGGCCGGACCCGTTATGGCTCTACGCGTTCGTGGGCGTTATGGCATCCGTCAACGCGGACACCTGGGCTACCGAGCTTGGAGCGCTCAGCCGGGTGACCCCGCGGGCCATACTCGGCGGCGCGCGCGTTCCCGCCGGAACAAGCGGCGCGGTTACGCCGCTTGGCAGTATGGCTGCCCTTGCCGGGGCAGCCGTGATCGGGGCTGCTGCCGCTCTTCTTATATCGCCATGGGTTACCGGCGGGCTTGGAGAGGTGCTGCCGGGCGTGCTTGTCGCCGTAGGCTGTCTCGCTGGAACGGCGGGCGCCTTAGCCGATTCACTTCTCGGAGCGACGGTGCAGGCGATGTACCGCTGCCCCGTCTGCAGTGTGCAGACCGAGCGTGCCGAGCATTGCGGTGCTGCGGCGAAGCGGATCAGCGGGTATGGCTGGATGACCAATGACGCGGTCAATTTGTTCTCATCCGCAGCCGCCGCTGTGCTGGCCGGAGTGATCGGCATCCTGATTGCCTAACGGCAGTCAGGCATTCCGTCATAATTTTAAGTGCAATCAGGTCTTTATTCTGTATAATAATGGGTTGACAGCGCATTCACGCAACGAGTATTCTAACTCTGACATAAGCTTAAGCTTCAAAATGGATGAATTGTAAAAGTTTGAAAGCCAGTCAATCCATCAGAGAGGAGCTTGACCGCAATTGAACATGGAAACGTCTGCGCTGCTTGCGAGGCAGCAGCAACAAGAACCGATTCTGCGGGCGGTTAATGTGAAGAAAGTATTTGGCCGGGGCGAGACGGCGGTTACAGCCGTTAAGAATATTCATTTGGATATTGCTGCAGGTTCTATGGTTGCGCTCAAGGGGCGCTCGGGCTCAGGCAAGACGACGCTGCTTAATTTGCTGGCCGCGCTGGATCAGCCGACCGAAGGTTATGTGCTGTTTAACGGACAGGAGCTGTCCAGACTGCCGGAGAAGCAGCGCAGCGTCTGGAGACGCTCCCAGCTGGGACTTGTTTTTCAGGCATTCGGATTAATACCTCTGATGTCCGCTTATGAGAATGTTGAATTCGCCCTGCGTATCGCCGGAACCGATAAGAAGCTCAACAAGGAGCGTGCCGAGACTGCGCTTGAGTGGGTGGGCATGAAGTCGCGCATGAAGCATCGTCCTCCCGAATTGTCGGGCGGGGAGCAGCAGCGTGTGGCCATTGCAAGAGCGATTGCGCACGAGCCCTTGCTGCTGCTTGCCGATGAGCCGACGGCGGAGCTGGACAGCCGGATGGGGCTCCAGGTGATCAAGGTATTCCGCGATCTGGTGGAGCGGCGCGGCATGACCGTAGTTATGACGACCCACGATCCGGGCATTATGGAAATCGTCGACCATGTCATTGCATTGGAGGATGGGGAGATTGTCGCTGAACCTAATTCATAGCCGCCGCAAACGGCTGCTGAAGCAATCGACGCTGCTGCTGCTCGCAGCTTCATTATTATCGGGCTGTTCCCTGCTGCCCGGGGGAGAAGAAACGCTAGCACCCCCGCTTATCAAGCCGGCGCAGGAGAAATTCGATTCCGTTGAAGTGAAGAAAGGGACCATCGAACGGTTCTTCTCAGGAACCGCAGTAGTGGCTTCCAAACACAGCATACCGCTATTTTATAAAGATAACGGAAGATTGAAGGAAATTCATGTCAACCAGAACGATGTCGTGAAAGCCGGCCAGCTCCTCGCCGAGCTCGATATGGGCGATCTGGATCTGCGCATCAAGCTGCAGAAGCTGAATCTTGAGCGGGCCACGCTGGAATTTTCCAAGGTGAAGCAGGCGGGGGCGGATGCGGGCGAAGTCAGACTTCGCGAAATCGACAGGGAGCGCGAGCAGATTTCGCTGGATTCCCTGGAGCAGGAGGCCGAGGCGGCCAGGCTGACCGCGCCGATCGATGGAATCGTCACCTACAAGGATACGATTGCGGCAGGAGATAGTGTAACCGGTTACAAACCGCTGGTGAGCGTCTCTGATCCGAAGCAGCTCTACCTGGTATGCGAAGCGGAGGATCCCAAAACGATCTCGCCGATCCAGTTTCACATGGACGTCGAAGTGACCGTGGACAGTACGAAAATCATGGGGAAGGTGGTTCAATCCCCTTCCAGCGCTCCTTTTACCGATAACAAGGAGCAGGCTGAGCGCAATGCCAAGCTGCTTTATATTGAACTGAACGAACCAAGCAGCAAGCTCGTTATGGGAGAAACCGTTCAGCTTCACATCATGCTGGAGAAGCATGACGATGTTATCGTGCTTCCGCGCAGCGGTCTGCGCACCTATTTGGGACGAACCTATGTGCAGGTGCTTGACGGCGATCGCCGCAAGGAGGTTGACGTGGAGGCGGGAATCATGACTGCGACGGAAGTGGAGATCGTCAAGGGACTCGAGCCCGGCGAGCAGGTTATCCTGAACAATTAATCCGCGTGCTGCCTGACTTAAGGGACAAGAAGAGGTGAAACGACGATGGCCTTATGGACGATGATTTTTCGCAAAATGGCGAAGAATCGTTGGCTTCAGCTAAATTTGTGGTTCGGCTTGACGATTTGTGTCGCATTGTTCAGCTCTATGCCCTTATACTCCCATGCCATACTCCAGCGCACGCTCACCAAGGAGCTGCAGCAGCTGCAAAAGGATCAGAATATATACCCCGGCTATATCCGCGCGGCTACATCGGTATCTCCGGGTGAAAGGACTTTCGATCAAACCCGGAACATGATTGCCCAGGCGGACCGTTATATGGAAAATGCGCCAAAGCGCTTCGGACTGGACGCCCAGTCTTACCTGGTGTCCAGGTCCACACAGTCCTTCCGCGTATTTCCGGCGGATGGCTCTGAGCGCGAGCTGAAGGAAATGAACGTCAGCGGAAGCTTCCGGACCCTGACTGATTTGGAGGAGCGCGTCCGCCTGATCGATGGGCGTTTTCCCGATCCGGGCCGCAGCGACGGAGTTTATGAAGCTGTCGTCACGCAGAAGTTTATTATTGATCTGAAGCGGGATCTGGATCATGAGTTTGTTTATACCAACAAAGACACCGGTGAGAAAATCCGGGTGCTGGTGGTGGGGCTGGTTGAGAGCAGTCAGCAGAATATCTACGACCAATTCAACGTGGAGAGCTATAACTCATCGTTCTACATACCGTTCGAACGTTTTGAGCAGGATTTTGTCCAGAAGGAAAGCGTGCTCAAGCTCTCCAGCATTACATGGCAGTATTCGCTTGATTATGAGCAGCTGAACATCGATGATATCGCCAATTTCACGGGCCAAAGCCAGGCGATGACCAATTATTTTACGATGCGTCTTGGCATCGCTTCGGTCGATATTCCGGCGAAGAATCCCATCCAGTCGTACACGGAAAAGAAGGAAAAGCTCGACATCATGCTGTGGTCGCTGTACTCGCCGGTGATGTTCATGCTCGCTTTCTATCTGTATATGGCGGCGAATCTCATCATCGAGCGGCAGAAGACGGAGATCTCAGTCCTCCGCAGCCGCGGAGCGAGCCGGCTGCAGATCATGCTGGTGTTCACCGTGGAAAGCGTGATTCTGGGGCTGCTGGCCCTGTTGATCGGACCTTTCGTAGGCGTGTACTTCACCAAGATCCTCGGAGCCTCCAACGGCTTCCTCGAATTTGTGCAGCGTTCGTCGCTCGATGTTGCCTTAAACAGCGCCTCATACAAGGTTGCGGCGGCAGCTGTGGTCGGTTCGATTATCCTGATTCTTGTTCCGGCATTTCTGGCAACGCGGATTTCGATTGTCGGACACAAGCAGCAGCTCGCCCGCTCCAGCAAAATGTCCTTCTGGCATAAAACTGGCATCGACCTGATTCTGCTGGCGGTTTCGATTTATCTGCTTGTCGGCTTCAATAAGAGGTTGGATCAGCTGCAGCAGCTTGCGCTTGATCCTACTGCTCTGCAGGTCGACCCGCTCTTGTTCTTTATGCCGGCACTGTTTGCGCTTGGCTGCGGCTTGCTGCTGCTGCGTATTTATCCATGGCTGATAAAGCTGATCTATTGGATAGGGCGAAGGTGGTGGACCCCCGCCCTGTATTCCACGCTGCTGCAGATCAGCCGCTCGTCCACGCAGTATTTGACGATCAAGGTGTTTCTGATTATGACCGTTGCCATGGGACTGTTCAGCGCCAATGCCGCGAGGACCATCAACGGAAATATGGAGGATGCGATCCACTATACGACCGGATCGGATATTCAACTGCAAATCCACTGGGATAACGATGCTCCCCCGCCTGCAATGTCAGGCGGGCCGGGAGGCGCCGAGTCCCCCGAGGACGCAGCCGCAAAGCCGAAAGTCATAACCTACACCGAGCCCTCCTTTATCCAGATGACGGAGCTGGCTGGGGTGGACAAGGCGGCACGCGTATTCCGCAAACCGGATGCCAGCTTCAGTGCAAGCGGCGGGGACAGCGCAACTGCGCTATACGGAATTGATACCCTTGATTTTGGCAATGTGGCCTGGATGCGCAGCGGGCTGCTTGATCATCATATCAACAGCTATCTGAACCTGATTGCATCCGATCCGAAGGCTGTGCTGATCTCCAGATCAATCGCGGACAAGTACCAGGTGAAGCCGGGTGATCCCATATCTGTCAAATGGAGCGGATTGGACAACGCCGGGTTTACCGTGTATGGCATCATTGATTATTGGCCGGGCTGGAATCCGCTGCCCGTTGGCGGTGTCAGCGAAGATCAGGATGATGAAAATGTCCGGCTGCCGAATCTGATTGTCGGGCATCTATCCTACATCCAGAACCATCTGGCTCTGGAGCCGTACGAGGTTTGGATCAAGCTTAAGGAAGATGCAACCAGCAAAGTGATTTATGATGACCTGATAAAGAAGGAAATCCCTGTCGAAGAGCTGGTGGATGCCAATCAGCAGCTGATCCGCTCCAAAAATGATCCGTTCCGGCTTGCCATCAACGGCGTCATGACGCTTGGTTTTGTCATATCGATGATGATCAGCTTCTTCGGCTTTCTGCTCTTCTGGGTGCTGACGTTGGCCGGACGTACGCTGCAATTCGGGATTCTGCGGGCGATGGGCATCTCGTTCATGCAGATTATCGGCATGCTGCTCAGCGAACAGCTGCTCACCTCGGCAGCGGCCATTCTCATGGGCGTGTGGATTGGAAATACGGTGAGCGACTTGTTCGTTCCGCTGTTCCAGCTGTCCTTCAGCGCCGCGGAGCAGGTGCCGCCGTTCGAGATTATTCATCAGCTGAGCGATTATGTACAGCTGTACAGCGTGGTTGGCGTGATGCTGCTCATCGGGCTCATCGTTATCGGAGTAAGGGTCTCAAGAATGAAAATTACGCAGGCGCTTAAGCTTGGGGAGGATTAAGCTTATGATCCATTGCGATGGACTTGTCAAAATTTATAAGACAGATGATCTTGAAGTTGTCGCCCTGCAGGGGCTTGACCTGCATGTGCAGGCTGGCGAGTTGATGGCGATTATCGGCAACAGCGGCAGCGGCAAATCGACACTGCTCAATATGCTGGGGGGCCTTGACCGGCCCTCAGCCGGTACGCTGCTTGTCAACGATCAGGATCTGCTGAAATTCGCGGAACGCGATCTGGTCAAATACAAGCGCGAAACCGTCGGATTCGTCTGGCAGAGCAATGCCCGCAATCTGATTCCCTATCTGACGGCGCTGGAGAACGTGGAGCTTCCCATCCTGCTCAAAGGCCGCCGCAAGCGCCTGCGCGCGTTGGAGCTGCTTGATGCTGTTGGACTCAGCCACCGGATCAAGAACCGGCTGAGCGAGCTCTCAGGCGGCGAGCAGCAGCGGGTGGCAATAGCCATAGCGCTGGCTAATGAACCGAAGCTGCTGCTCGCCGACGAGCCTACGGGCTCGCTGGATACGCGGATGTCGGATCAGATTCTGGATCTGTTCCGGGAGCTGAACCGGAAGATCGGCATTACAATCGTTATTGTCACGCATGACCCGCTGCTTGCCCGGAAGGTTGACCGTGTTGTGGCGATCCGCGACGGCAAGACCTCTTCGGAGATCATCCGCCGCCAATCATACGCGGAGGAGCTGGCGGAGCTTGAGAGGGGCGGGTTATTCAAGCAGGAAGCAAGCCATGTCGAGTATGCCGTGATCGACAAGGCGGGGCGACTGCAGATTCCTGCCAATTACCTGCAGGCGGATGAGTTCAAGGAGAAAAACAAGGTGCGGGTGGAGATGGAGGAAGGACGAATCGTTCTGTATCCGCCGGAGGACTAAGGCCTGCTGTTCATACGTAAGAGTCAATCGTAAACCATAGCACCATCGAAAAGAAGTCCCACCATTAAACGGAGGGACTTCTTTTCGATGAATACGTAATAGATAACACGGTGAGCCGTGCTTATTTCG
This sequence comes from Paenibacillus sp. JT31N17, assembly GCF_056269255.1. Lineage (NCBI taxonomy): Bacteria > Bacillati > Bacillota > Bacilli > Caryophanales > Paenibacillaceae > Paenibacillus > Paenibacillus sp. JT31N17. The sequence continues at coordinate 114,124 of NZ_JBWDNP010000019.1, read as the reverse complement.
TCAATTCTTCCATCTGCGCGATAAGCTCTTCAAACACGCTCATCGCCTGCTCAATCGGCTCAGGCGTGGACATGTCGACGCCGGCCTTCTTGAGGATATTGATGGAGAAATCGCTGCCTCCGCTTTTCAGGAAGCCAAGGTAGCGGTCAACGGCAGGTGCGCCCTCTTCGATAATTTGCTTCGAGAAGCTGGTGGCTGCAGAGAAGCCTGTCGCATATTTATAGACATAGAAGCTAGTGTAGAAGTGGGGGATACGGGCCCATTCCATTTCGATATCCTTGTCCACGACCATGTTCGGGCCGTAATACTGCTTGTTGAGCTCATAATAGATTTTGCTGAGCTGATCCGGGGTCAGCGACTCGCCTTGCTCGGCTTTCTCGTGAATAATTTTCTCGAATTCGGCGAACATCGTTTGACGGAAAACCGTTGTCCGGAACTGATCCGCATAATAGGTGAGCAGGTACATTTTTTCCTTCGGATCGGTTGATTTCTTCAGCATATAATCCATTAGAAGCGCCTCGTTGAGCGTTGAAGCGACCTCGGCCAGGAATATTGTATACTGCGCATCGCGGTAATCCTGATTGCCGTCGGAATAATAAGAGTGAAGCGCGTGGCCCATCTCGTGCGTCAACGTGAACATGCTGTTCAGATTGTCTTTATGATTGAGCAGCACATAGGGATGCGTGCCGTAAGCGCCCCAGCTGTAAGCGCCGCTGCGTTTGCCTTCATTCTCGTAAACGTCGATCCATCTGTCCTGGAAGCCCTTATCCAGCACCTGCAGATAGTCCCTGCCCAGCGGCTCAAGACTCTCTTTGACCGTTTCCTTGGCCTGCTCGAAGCTGATGTCCATCTTGAATTCATCGACAAGCGGAGCGAACAGGTCATACATATGAAGCTCATCCACCTTGAGCAGCTTCTTGCGCAGCTCCATGTAGCGGTGCATCAGCGGCAGATGCTTATGCACGGCATCGATGAGGTTGTTGTACACCTCTTTGGGAATGTTGTCGCCATAGAGGGACATTTCCAGAGTAGACGGATATTTGCGGGCGCGGGAGTAGAAAATGTTCTTGGTCACATTCGCGCTGAGCGTCGAAGCGAGCGTGTTTTTCAACTTGCCGTAGGTGTCGTACATAGCTTTAAAGCCGTTTTTGCGAACCTCGCGGTTTTTGCTTTCCAGAAACTGTATGTAACGGCCCTGCGTCAATTCCACTTCTTCGCCATTCTCATCCTTGACCTTGGGGAACTTGAGATCTGCGTTATTCAGCATGCTGAAAATCGTGCCCGGCGCCTGGCTCACATTCCCGACCGCAGCGAGGAGAGCTTCCTCGGATTTGGATAGAATATGGGCTTTCTCCCGGCGCATTTCTTCCAGCGTATGACGGTATTTGGCCAAGTCGGAATTGTTGATCATTGCTTCGAGATCGGCATCGGAGAGACTCAGAATCTCAGGCGTTATAAAGGACAACGCTTCTCCTGTTTCGACGCTGAGCTTCTTGGATTTCTCGGATAAAGCCTGGAATTCGGCCTCAGCCGTGTCTTCATGATGCTTCAAATTGGCATACACATAAAGCCGCTCCACATGCTGCGACAGCTCATCCTCAAGCTCAAAGCAGCTTTTCACTTGTTTGGGGTCGGCAAGCTTGCCTTCGAAGGCATTGACTTTCTTCATCAGTTCCTTCGCGTGCGAATATTCCTTGTCCCATGCAGACTGGCTTTCGAACAAATCTTCCAGCTTCCAGCTGTTCTCAGGCGCGGTTTCGGAACGTTTGGGTACGTGGTTCATCGGAATCCCCCTCGGTTGATTAATAGATGACGGAACTGCGGGTACAGAAGCGGGCAGGTGCAAGGACACGCTGCTGGCGGGCAGCAGGGACAACGACAATACAATGGGAAGCCACTTCATGATTGAGGTTCACGCTCCTAGGTACAGTCTGCACCTAGTCTTGCCCGTGAACAGTCTCGTTATGACCCCATCGTAGTTAAACTATAAACAATCAAGAAAAAAGCAAACGCGATAAATACAATTGCGGCGATTGCGAGGCCTCTTCGCAGGCTCGCGGGTATGTTGTTGCGCTGCATAATGATCAGGATGCCCAGCGAAAAAGCCGCGACGATAAAAATAATCGTAGCTGTCGTATCCAATTTCTTTCAAGCTCCCTCCGCACAACCTATTCAGCCGGCAGGCCGGTTATGACCTGCCCTTGTATGTCTTCGATATGCAGGATGAATTTTCCTTCAATCCTACAGGAAGAAACATGCCCCGGCATCTGCACTAGACAGAGCGGAAGCCTTCCATAATCGCTGCAAGCTCTTCCTCGCGGCCTTCAAAGCTCTCGGGCTTAAAGCGGTTCTCGGCCCAGTGGAGCATTTCCGGGCGGCTGACGAATGTGTGGCATTCCTCGCCCCATTGATCGGAAATTTCACGGACGATCAGCGTTTTCCCCTGAACCTCGACGTTCAGCATATTATACTTGTCCGTTTTATAAATTTGTACTTTCTTAAACATACGGTACATTCCCTCCAGCATAGTGGCGTATCCATCAATCATAGCGAATACAGGGGGTAGAAATCAAATAAGTTTCGTGATAAAATTTGTTCACCTTTTTAGCGGAGTACGTGATACTCCTGGTTTTGAAAGGGGAAGAGAGCATGTAGCCGGGTTTTGAGTTGAGATGAGCCGAGCAGAGGAGAGAAGAGAGATGAAGAAAAGGTATGAACAGGTCGGCGTTGCAGTGACATGCCGGGGATTTGAGGAGTATGTGAGGATGTTTGATTTATCTGAGGATGAGCTTAAGGCAGGAGAAATTCTTGACATTGCATCTGGCGGTTCGTCCTTCACAGCGGATGTAAGCGGCTTGGGCTTCAAGGCGATGGCGGTTGATCCGCGGTATGCGCTTGACCCGGCAGTGTTACTCGCCGAAGCTGAGGCGGAAATATCCCTCTCGACGGCTAAGCTTGAGGGTCTCACAGATCAGTTCGATATGTCCTATTACGGCAATATGAGCAATCACAGAGCCGGGCGCGAGAAGTCGCTTGGACGGTTTGCCGCCCATTACGGTGATCCCGAGGCAAGAGCGCGATGTTATGCGGCTGGAAGTCTTCCCGCACTGCCCTTTGCGGACCGGCGTTTCTCCCTTGTTCTGTGCAGCCACTTTCTGTTTTTATATGAAGAACAATTTGATTTTGCTTTTCATAAGCAAGCGGTTCTGGAGATGATGCGGGTTTGCCGTCCAGGAGGAGGCATCCGCATCTATCCCCTAATGTCTCTAAGCGGTGAGATATACCCGCATCTGGATGCGCTTCTTGAAATGATTCAGGCTGAAGGCGGAAAGGCGGAATTGTTCCGGACCGGACTTCCTTTTATTCCCGGCTCCGAGAGCGGATTGTTTATCGGGATGTAATTGCAACTGCCCCATATTAGGTGTATAATGGAAACACACGTCATTTAATGACGTTATTTTAGGAGGTTGTTCAATTGACAGGAACAGTAAAATGGTTTAACGCAGAGAAAGGCTATGGTTTCATTCAAGTCGAAGGCGGAGAAGATGTATTCGTACATTTTTCGGCAATTCAAGGAGATGGCTTCAAGTCGTTGGATGAAGGTCAGGCTGTAGAATTTGATATCACTGAAGGCAATCGCGGAGCACAAGCTGCCAACGTCGTGAAGTTGTAGGAACGGACACAATCGCACAAACACATGTCCCAACGTATATAAAACCCGACAATTTATTGTCGGGTTTTTCTTATGGGAGGCCTGGAATGTTCGCAGACTGCTTGCGCCAATGCCCCGAGCGCTTTGACCCCGAGGCTTGCATGATGATAAAATGAGGGTTGGAATTCACCTTAAGGGGAGCGATTTGAAAATGAAGTTCAAGTTGTTTAAAGACCGCAAAGGCAAGGCCGACCAGGCTAAAAATAATAAATTTGTCAAACTCGCCCGCGAAATCTATGTACATGCCCGCAAGGGAGGACCTAATCCGGAATCCAATTTTGCTCTCAAAACGGCGATAACCGCGGCAAGGGCCGAGCAGATGCCGGTTGATAATATCGAGCGTGCCATCAAGAAGGCGGCAGGAAGTACAGATGGCGTGGATTACGAAGAAATCATGTACGAAGGTTATGGCCCCGGCGGCGTGGCCATTATGGTGCGCTGTTTGACCGATAACCGCAACCGGACGGCTGCGGATGTCCGCTCCATCTTCAACAAGCGGGGCGGCAACATGGGGGAGTCCGGCTGCGTTGCCTACATGTTTGATCAGAAAGGGCTGATCGTCATTGACCGGGAGCAGAATGACACCGATGAAGATACGATGATTATGATGGCGCTCGAAGGCGGAGCGGAGGATGTTATCGTGAATGACGACAGCTATGAAATTCTCACCGACCCGCAGGAGTTTGAGCGGGTGAAAGGGGCGCTTGAGCATGACGGTTACGGGTTCAGCAGCGCCGCTGTCCGCTGGCTGCCTCAAAACACGATCAAAGCGGAAGGCGAGAATGCCGAGAAGCTGCTCAAGATGATGGACGCTTTTGAAGACAATGAAGACGTGCAGGATGTTTTTGCCAACTTCGAAATTGATGAGGATGAATAGAAGCCTCACGGACGGACTCCGATTGTTCCGATTGTTCAAATACGGCTCGTCTTGTTACTGCTTTTATAGTCCAAACCAGCCCCTTCCGGCTTCGCGGCTTTTGATCGCGAACAGCCGGCAAGGGCTTTTTTTATACTTTGTTTAGAACTTATTTAGAAGGAATTATGAACTGAATCCTACAATGGGAAGCATGCGGGATGAAGGAGATGAATACGGACATGAATCGAATTTCGGGAGGTACAAAGAAGTGGCTGCTGACGCTCCATCTGCTTTTTAGCGCCATTATGCTTGGCGTGACGGTAGCCTTCCTGATCTTGAGTCTGGTTGCGGCTTCCACTTCCGATGAGGGGGTGCTGAAGGCGTGCTACGCCAGCATGCTGCTTCTGGCCGAGACATCGATCCGGGCCTCTACAATCGGTGCAGTTGTCACCGGTGTTCTGCTATCGCTGCTTACTCATTGGGGGCTGTTCAAATATTACTGGATTATCGCGAAGCTGCTGCTGACGGTGGCTTCAATCGGTTTGGGCATGGCAGGCATATATATGTGGTCGCTGAAAGCCGCAGCAATGACCGGTGCAGACGGACTGAATGCTCTTGGCCAGTCAGACTTTCTGGTGAATCGGGCATTTCTGATGAATGGCATCATCATGCAGCTGGTGTCTCTTCTGGCATTGTTTATATTGTCGGTATTCAAACCATGGGGGAAACGCGTCCCAAGAAAATGATTTCAGTGCAGGGGGTAAATCAGAAAATAACCCCGGTTCATCAAGGAACCAGGGGCGCTTCGTTTGAATTTGCAGCAGCTTGGCATTAAACGCTGGAGCGGGAGAAAATATGTTTGGCCAAAAAGCTAGCTGCCGCGACCAAGGCCAGTATCATCGCCATATGAAAAAAGGCGCCTTTTCCGTAATGATCAAAGATCGGGCCGCCCACCGTGCCGCTGATAATGCCGGCGATGCCAGCCCATACCACGGTAAATACGGCTTGTCCTGAAGAGCGGTACTCATCGGGAATGATCGTGGAGAGGTATCTGAGCGCCGTCGTAAAATAGATGCCAAAGGTGATGCTGTGCATCGCCTGCACGGGGATAATCCAGATCGGCGACTGGATCTCACTGACCAGCCAGAAGCGGATCGCGTACATGAGGCTTGCGATTGCGAGCAGCGGAAGCTCCTTGAACTTGTGGCCATATTTGCCGAGCAGGAAGAAAACCGGAATTTCGCTGACCGCCGATATGAGCCAGGCCACGCCGACGAGGGAATCGCTTGCTCCCATCTGCCTGAGCGTCACCGCCAGAAACCCCTCATACATCCGGTGCGAAATGGAAATAACGAGAATCAACACGAAAAAAATAACGATATCGGGTTTTCGCAGAATTTTGAACAAACCGGAGAAATCCATCTTTTTGAGCGAGCCCTGATAATCCTTCAGCCCCAGCGAAAGCAAGAAGGAGACTGTTATCGTACATACGCCGACCAGCAGACTTGCCCAAGATCCCGTAAATCTCAGCAACTGCCCCATACAAAACGCCATGAAGGCAAAGCCCAGCGAACCGAAAATACGGACAAGCGCATAAGGGGTGCCTGTATATTGGCTGGACAACAAAATCAGGCTGTCGCTCAGCGGGTTCATCGGCGTCTGGAAGAAATAGAAGATCAGCATAATGATACAGACTATTGTGAAGGTTTGGGTCGTGAACAGCAGCGAGAGCATCACGAGCTGGCCGAACAGAATGACGGTCATAATCTTTTTGAGCGTACGGTATTTGTCGCTGGCCGCTCCGAACAGAAGAGTGGAAAATATCGAAATAAACGGTCCGATGGAATAGATAATACCGATCTGGGAGGCGTTATAGCCATGATCCAGAAAATAAAGCGGTAAATAAGATACGACAATGGCCTGTGTCATAAACATGGCAAAACTGAACATGCGGAGCATAAGGGTTTCTTTTGCTGCGGATTGCGACCGGCCGGCTGCGGTGAGAACCGGGTTTGATGAATTCATGATGTATGTGTCACTCCATATCCAATACTTTTCCGGCTATAATCCGGTTTGATTTGCGGCCTCGCCTGATCGCCAATGCCACAAAAACGCATTCAGCGGCAAGGCCGGCAGATTGCGCGCAAGCGCCGATTGTTCCGTTCCAGCCGGGCGCAAGCGACACCAGCAGAACAATCGTTGTGACGGTGAACAGCAGATTTGAGGCCTGCGAGCCCAGCATCACCCGCGTATGGCCGCGCACCATGATGATGCCGTTGAACATATCCAGCCAGGGCATGGCCAGGGCGAAGAGAGCGAAGGGCTTTAATGCCCGGAGCGTCTCTTCCTTTAATTTTCCCTGCACCCCCATGATATCGCCGACGATAAAGTCGCCTAAGGGCAGGAAGGCGATGCTGCTTACAAGCGCCAGCGGAATGAAGCCGAAGGCCAGCGTGAAGCGGCGGACCGCATCCCGGTCAATTCGATAGAAATTAAGGACGATTTGATGAAAATAGCTGAAAAAGCTGGTGACCAGCTGCACGAGACTCGCAGCGAGCGCGAAGGAAGCTATGGCCAGCGCAGCATCCGAGGTTTTGCCCAGAAATGCATTAATGGAAGGGCCGATCCACACAGCAAGAAAGGTAGAGAACAGCATCGGACGATAGAAAGAGAACACCTGCCTGCCCGACTTAATGGCGTGTCCTTCCGCTTCATCGGGCATCTGGCGGACCAGCAGGCGTCCTTCCGCGTAACTCATAGCGGCCTCCATGATCATGCCGACCAGAAAAATAACCGCCCCTACCGAGCTGCTGTGCACCCCCGTATGGATAAAATACAACGATAACCCGTACATCCCCAGCAGGCGTACGCTCATCCCGATGGTCAGCCATTTGGTCCGCAGATTATAAATGATGACGCCCTGATACAAGCAGCGGATCCCCGAGAACAAGCTCACAAACATCAGCACTTGATAAACATCTATGATGTCGGGAACCTGCGACTCATCAGCCCCGAACACCCCCTGGAAGATCCAGACGCCAAGCGGCGTATAGCAGATGAGCAGGCCAAGCGCCATAATGGCTCCGAACACGGCTTGCCCGACAAGCAGCATGGACCGGAAGGAACGTTTATCCCTTACAAGAGTAGAGCTTGTCTGCCGCAGCAGTACGGCGGGCCGTTCGGTTATAATGAGCAGGCTCATGGCTATCGCATAGCTGGCAATAATTTGTTCGGGGTTGTCCGCTCGCGATAACGTGCTGTTAATAATGACATGCGACAACGTTACGAGACTTGCTGAAATGCCTAGCGGTAAAAAAAAGCGCCACAGCTGTCCCATCGTAACTGTGCCCGGCTGTTGAATCATTTTTGACTCGTCTCCCTGATGTTATTTATTATGGTAAACAGTATAGCATGGATGAACAGGGCGTAGAGGCCCCAAGCTTGCCGTTCGATTAAAATTGTGGGCGGCTGCAAGATTCCGCCTTGTTCCGGGTGGTGGAAACGGGCTGCACGAACATGTTTTCGCGCTGGATTTGTGCGTAATGAAATGGTACATTAGTGGTTGGAGGTTTTCTATGGTGGATGACATTTTTATATGGAACGAACGCCTCGGGATCGCACTGCCTGAACTGAATCAGGAATGGGAAAGCTATAGTGAACAAGTGCGCTCATCCATAGTTACGCAATGGGAAATTATTCGCGGCACGATCCCGGATCGTGTCTTTGCTTATGAACGGTTAATAAATGTGAAACAGGCGGAATTATACGAGGAAGAAGATTTCGAGACTTCCTGCTGCATTAATTCAGAAATCGCGGAGCTTGCAAGCCGGATTAATGATCTGCATATTTGGTATCGCATCAATCAGGAGATTGAGACGCGGAGCCATTTCTGAAGGAAGGGTTCAAGGAGGGCGCTTGAATGAAAATGTTGGCGCACGCTCGTCATGTACCGAAAACACCCGTTTCGCTTATGTACCGGGTGTATAAATATGTACTTCCCGAGGTTAGGGCCGAGCTTGGACGGCTGAAGATGATTGCCGGGCAGATACCCGATGACGAACTGCGGACACAAGCGCTCGCCAGTATGAGAGACAAGCAATTTCATTGCGAGGGTGGAGGAATCTACGCCGCCGCCAATCTTCAGCAGCGGCATGTACTCGTTCCGCTTATCGTAGCGCTTCAGACGATCAGCGATTATTTGGATAATCTGTGCGACCGCAGCACATCGCAGGACGAGGGCGATTTTCGGCTGCTGCATCAGGCGATGCTGGATGCGGTTGATCCCGGAGCTCCCCTGCGTGATTATTACGCATTGCGCAATGAACGGGAGGATGGTGGGTATTTGCACGGGCTCGTGCAGACCTGTCAGAGCTGCATACGGCAGCTTCCTTCCTATAGCAGCGTTCAGTCGCCTGTCTCCGAGCTGGTCGGCCTCTATGGCGATTTACAGGTGTACAAGCATATTGTCAAAAATCGCCGTGAACCCGAGCTGCTGGGGTGGTGGGAGAAGCACAGCCAGAAGGTACCCCATTTGCAGTGGAACGAGTTTGCTGCTGCAACAGGGTCTACACTCGGGATGTTTGTTCTTTTTCTTGCGGCCTCCGAGGAGGGGCTTGCGAAGCAGGATGCCCTGTTGATCCGGAACGCCTATTTTCCTCATGTATGCGGGATTCACATTATGCTGGACTATTTAATCGACCAGGAAGAAGACCGTATCGGCGGGGATTTGAACTTCTGCAATTATTACGAAGATCAGTCGCAGCTTGTGGAGAGAATCGGCGAGATTGCGGCAAGGGCGCGCAAGGATGTGCAGGCGCTGCCAGGCAGGCAGTTTCATACCATGATTATTGAAGGACTGCTCGCCTTGTACCTGTCGGATCCGAAGGTACGGGAACAGTCGGACGTACGTCGCGTTTCCAAACATCTGATGAGACGAAGTCCTCTTGCACGATTATTTTTTTGGGGGAACAGCGTCTGGATCAGAATGCGGCAAACTTAAGATATAGATAAGAGACAGGGAGTGGATTGAAATGTCAGCAGTCAAGTCGATTGCCGTACTTACAAGCGGCGGAGATTCGCAGGGCATGAATGCGGCGGTGCGCGCCGTGGTAAGAAGTGCGCTGTACCATGGTCTTGAGGTATATGGCGTTCAGCGGGGATATCAGGGGCTGTTAAACAATGATTTGCGGCAAATGGATCTGCGCAGCGTCGGAGATATTATTCAGCGCGGAGGAACGATTCTGCAGACGGCAAGATGCAAGGAATTTTTAAGCCCGGAAGGTCAGCAGCGGGGAGCGGAAGTACTGCGTGACCGCGGGATTGACGGTCTTGTTGTAATCGGAGGCGATGGCTCCTACCAAGGAGCGAACAAATTGAGTAAGCTCGGCATCAAGACGATGGGACTGCCGGGAACGATCGATAATGATATTCCGTTCACCGATTTCACCATCGGCTTCGATACTGCGGTGAGCATCGTGGTTGACGCGATTAACAAGCTCCGTGATACAATGACCTCGCATGAGCGTTCTTCGGTCGTTGAGGTTATGGGCCGGCGCTGCGGCGATATCGCATTGTTCGCCGGACTTGCAAGCGGTGCGGAAACGATCATCGTGCCTGAAGTGCCGTTTGACATCGATCAGGTCGCAAACCGGATGAAGGAAAATTTCCTGTCAGGCAAGCGCCACAGTATTATTGTCGTTGCAGAGGGGGCCAGCACCGGAGAAGAGATCGGCCAGGGGATAAGAGAGCGCTGCGACGTAGATCCGCGCGTTACCGTTCTGGGTCATGTTCAGCGCGGCGGCAACCCGACGCATAATGACCGGATTCTTGCCAGTCAGCTGGGGGACTTTGCGGTACGCATGCTTATGGAAGGCGAATCAGGCAAAGGCTGCGGCATCATTCGCGGAGAACTGACTGTAACCGATATCGATAAAGTGGTAAATACCAAGAAGCCTTTTAACATGGATCTGTACAATCTCGCATTGCGCTTGTCCCAATAAGCAAGCCTTAATGATTTCATTGAATCAAAGGAGATACTTATATGAAAATTGTTATTATTGCGGGAAGCACCAGGGCTGGAGCTTCAAGCACAAAAGCGGCCCGATATGCGGCTGGATTGATGGAAGAACAGGGTCACGAGGTTAATATGGTGGATTTGCATCAGCATCGTCTTCCGATTTATTGCTCGGATGATGCTGTCCAGGTTCCAGAGGTAATATCCTTGCGCCAGGCTGTACTTGAGGCCAATGCAATTGTGCTTAGTACGCCTGAGTATCACGGCAGTATTTCCGGCGCGCTGAAGAATGCTCTTGATTTTCTCAGCGCAGAGCAATTTGACAGCAAACTCGTATTGTCCATCAGCTCGGCAGGCGGTGCGGTAGGAGTCAATTCGCTGCAGCATCTGCAGACGATTGTCCGCAATGTGCACGGAATCAACTGCCCGGAATGGATCTCGGTGGGCGGAGCGCAGCGTGAGTTTGGCCCTGACGGCGCACCTGCTTCAGAGGGTGTCCAGCTTCGCATTCATCACGCCGTAAAGTATTTTCTGGAGCTGGCGCAGAAGCTTCTCAAGGATTAACAGATTAGAGACGGCCCTTATAGTTAAAAAAGCCCTGCAAAAAGTCTGGCACCCTGTGAAATTTCATTTTTCACCGCTGCCGGCTGTGCGGGGCATTCTTACAGAATAAGCACAGGAATGCCAAACTTTGCTTATGTATCAGATGTGAAAAACGGCTCAGCTGCCCTTAGGCAGCTGAGCCGTTTTTTCTTATTTATAATCTACACCAGCCGTATATTTGTTGCCTGCGTTCCAGAGCAGAAATTCATCGATTCCGGAATCATGCAGCGCTTTAATCTGCGCCTGTACCTGTTCCTTGCCGTATTGGATGTAGTGGCCTTTGCCCAGCCAGCTGGCGGTGAAATCCTGAATCCACGGCCGGATAACCGGCTTGTAGGAACCGATCGGATCCAGCTTCTTATGCGTATCGGCCATGGAGCCTTTAATGGTTGCATATGGATCCTTGTCGGGGTCCTTCACGTCGAACCAGCCTGTGCTGTAATGACTGGGATACACCATCGGGCAGATCACATCGACATGCTTGGAAATTTTAACAAAATCCTGACCGATTCCTTCGGCTGCCGGAACCGAGGCGGCGTAGCCGAAAATGTCCACGGATACTCGGACGCCAAGCGGCTCCAGCTGTGACTTGGCATATTTGACGAATGCGGCGATGGTATCGACGCGGCTTTCTTTTGTGTGCTGGAATACGAGGGAATCCGCTTTATTCTCAAAGCCCTCGGGGAAACGCACATAATCAAATTGAATCTCCTTGAAGCCCAGCTTGACGGCTTCCTTGGCGGCCTCGATATTGTAGTCCCATACTTCCTTCATATAAGGATTAACGAAGCTGTCCCCGTTGCCGTTCTTCCAGATGCTCCCGTCCTTTTGGCGAAAGGAAAGCTCCGGATGCTTGGTGGCGAGCACCGTATCCTTGAAAACAACGATCCGGCCGATAGGATAGACATTATGCTGCTTCAAACGATCCATCATGGCGGAGATATCGCGGATATACTTCTTGGGCGAGCCCAGCCTCAGAAGCTCCGGATTTTCCGTGGGGTATGTAATGTTGCCCAGATCATCCTTCAAATCGATAACCATACTGTTCAAATCGGTACTGTCGAGCAGCTTGAGCAGCGTTTCCATCCGCTCGCCGCCGGCACTGTAGGCCGTCACATAGACGCCTTTTACCTTGGGAGCATCCGGCTGAGGGTCTTTCTTCACCAGAATCGAACCGGTGGAGGAGTCCGAAGTGCCTGCACCGCTTGAAGCACCCGTTCCGGTTTGTACTCCCTGACCCGTTTGCGCGGGACCGTGACCGGCAAATAAAGTGCTTAGCAGTTGGGAAGTGGAAGCACTCTCTTGCCCGCTCTGAGCCGTTCCTCCGGATAAAACATGAAACAATAACAGCATAATTGAAATAATGGCATCCATTGTGTTCTCTCCCATTTGGCTCTGTACATTAATTATAATTCAGTTATAGAAAGAGGCACAGAGGTATTTTGTAGGATATTAAAGCAATTGGAGAAGATCTAATCGGCGCCGGGCAAAAAAAAAGGCGGGAACGTATAAATACGTTCCCGCCGCCTTTATTTTAATGCAAGTACACTGCTTTTTGATGCTCAACAATACTGTGCTGCACGATTTCCATCGCATCTCCCGGTTCCAATAATGACAGTCCGTCCCGAAGCACAATATTCAGGTTCAATTCCCGCTCCGTGAGAAAAGGCACTAGCTCTGGAACCAGCTTTTCCACAATCATCAACAGTTTGACCGTTTCCATATCCATCAAGCATCACCCTTTCATCGTAATGGAGGGCAAAAACGTATGGCAAGAACCAAATCTGCGGGGTAGCATTATTATAACAGCAGCGAAGCGAAAAACCTAGGGGTATACGGAAAATTCCATATTTGCCGCGCTTTCTGCAGCAGGAGACAAACAACGCTATCTTAGGTCAGGTTCTGCGGAAGTCCCCCATGATACCCAAGGTTTCGACGATATTCACGAAAGCGGCTGGATCCGTTTTTTGGATAATTCTTTTTAGTTCCGGCAGCTCGAAGCGGGTTGTTACAGTCATAAGCATGTCCCTCTCCGCATCCGTGTATCCGCCGCGGGTTCGGATAACGGTAATGCCGCGCTGCAAAGGCAGCAGCTCCCTGCGCAGCTCCTGGGCGCAGTTGGTGATGATGAAGGCGGTAATCTTGACATAGCGGATGTGGATCAGGTCAATGACTTTGCCGGTTGTGAAGATGGAAAGCAGAGAATAGAGGGCGGCATCCCAGTCGCCAGTCAACAAACCAAGCGCAATAATGATGCTCCCGTTCATGACAAAAATAAGCATGCCGATCGATAAATCCCGTTTACGGGTCAATATGGTCGCAACAATATCGAAGCCTCCCGTTGAAGCGCCTTCGCGAAGCGACAACCCGCTGCCGAAGCCCACCACAACGCCTCCGAAGACAGCTCCAAGCGTGAGATCATTCACGACCGCCTCAGTTGGAATAAGCTGGATGGCAATAGTGGTCGTAATGACAGAGAAGATGCTCCAGCCGACAAAACGAAGGCCAAGGATCTTCCAGCCCCAGATCAAAACAGGGATATTGAGCACAAAATAAAGCCAGCTGATATTGAAGCCCGTGGCATAGCCGATAATCATGGTTATTCCAGATACACCTCCGCTGATCATCTTCAGCGGGATAAGGAGCTGGTTGAAGCCAAAGGCGATCAGGGCCGAGCTCAGAAGCATGACAATCGCCGTGCGGAGTCTCTTCATCTGTTGTGATTCACCTCTTATTTGCATGCGCTTGACATCAAGTCCTTTCGCTGCCGCCGCGGGGATTGTGTGTGTAAATAGTATGCGTACTTTCGACTTACTGGTATTCATGCAAGATGTTGTGCTATAATGAACTGTATATTTTCTGTAGAGTGCAGATAGAAGGAGATTGAAAAAGTTTGAAAACATTTGCTGAATTCGGCTTGGAACCTAAAGTTTTGCAAGCCATCACGGAGCTAGGGTTTGAAGAATCCACTCCCATCCAATCAAAAGCCATTCCAATTGCGCTGACCGGTACCGATTTGATCGGTCAAGCTCAGACAGGAACGGGCAAAACGGCCGCCTTCGGAATCCCGCTCGTTAACAAGATTCCGGTAACCGAAGAGCGTATCGTCGCATTAATCATGACCCCGACCCGCGAGCTTGCCATTCAAGTTTCGGAAGAGATCGGTAAGCTTACCCGTTACAAAGGTCTTCGTTCGCTACCGATATATGGCGGACAAGAGATCGGAAGACAAATTCGCTCCTTGAAAAAGAAGCCGCAAATCATTATCGGAACACCCGGACGGTTGCTTGATCATATTAACCGCAAAACCATTCGACTGGACGATGTACAAACTGTCGTATTGGATGAAGCGGATGAAATGCTCGACATGGGCTTTATGGAGGACATTACCACAATCCTCTCTCTTGTGCCTGAGAATCGCCACACCATGCTGTTCTCGGCTACGATGCCGGCCAACATCCAGAGACTGGCACAGCAATTTCTGAAAAATCCGGAACATGTCTCCGTAGTTCCGACCCAGATCAGTGCGCCTCTGATCGAGCAGGCTTACATTGAAGTTCATGAACGTCAGAAGTTTGACGCACTGAGCCGCTTGCTTGATATGGAATCACCTGAATTGGCGATCATTTTCGGACGCACCAAGCGCCGGGTGGATGAGCTTAGCGAAGCCCTGCAAAAACGCGGATATTCCGCTGACGGACTTCATGGCGACTTGTCGCAGAACCAACGTGACAACGTCATGCGCAAATTCCGTGACGGCAGCATCGATGTACTCGTTGCGACGGACGTTGCTGCGCGCGGTCTTGATGTTTCGGGCGTAACGCATGTCATCAACTTCGACTTGCCGCAGGATCCGGAGAGCTATGTTCACCGGATCGGCCGTACAGGCCGCGCGGGCAAAGAAGGAACGGCATGGTCATTCGTCACTCCGCGTGAAATTGACCACATGCATTTCATTGAGAAAGTCACGCGCCACAAAATTGCCAAGAAGCCGCTGCCGAGCATTGCGGAAGCGATTGAAGGCAAACAGCGCCTGACGGCTGAACGGATTCTTGAATTTGTTGAGAGCGATTCGATCAATGAATTCAAAGCGATCACGATCCAGTTGCTGGAGCAATATGATTCCGTCAACCTGCTTGCAGCAGCCATCAAGCTGATCACGGGTGAGAAGAAGGATGTCAGCATCGAGCTGACACCGGAAGATCCTATCCGTGCTAAAAAACGCAGACCGGATGTCCGTTCGAGCGGGCGTCGTTTCTCCGGCGGACCTTTTGGCGGCGGCAACCGCACCGGCAGCGGTCCCCGCGGCGGAAGCAGCAGCGGTCGCAGCAGCGATAGCCGCGGCGGCTACGGCGGCAGCCGCAGTGGCGGAAGCAGCAGCGGAAGCAGCTACAACCGCAGCGACCGTGATGGCCAAGGCGGAAGCAGAGGCTCTTCACAGGGACGCAGCAGCAGCAGCGATACTCGCCGTTCGCGTCAATCTTCAGAAGACTTCAACCGCAACTAATGGTTAACCGGGGCTATCCGTATAGCCGAGCAATCGGGCGGGTGGCCCCGTTTTTCTTGATTTTAATGGAAAATATGGATTCGTATAAGGGTTGAACGAATGAAGAGTTGGCGATTAGGGGCAACCTATTATATAGTTATATAGAATAATGAAATCGCTTGCTGTACACGTTTCTTACGGAAACGCCAAGGCTCATACTTACGATGCAGCGTTTTCTTGCGAAAAACGCCTTTAGGGGGATTCAGGCAATCATGGAAATGAGAGGCTTAATGGGCGGGCTGTACAAGATCTCGGAGTGGATCATGAGATTATCGGTTACGAATGTATTGTGGATTTTATGTTCAATACCGTATATTTTCTTGATCTTCCCAGTCATTATGGCTCAGAACACCGATCAATTTTTGAGCAGTGTTGTCTTGTCAAGTATTATAGCGCCTTTTACGTTGTTTCCGGCGACGGCGGCTATGTTCGGAGTTGCCCGTAAGTGGGTGATGGGGGAAGTGGACGCCCCGCTTCTGCGTACATTTTTCCGGAATTACAAGGAAAGCTATCTGCAAAGCATGATAGGCGGCATTTTGTATGTTATTTTGTTCGCCATTCTGATTGTTGATTTCCAGGTATACTTGAAAGAATTGGAGTATCTTCAGCTGGTTTCTTATTTATTCATTGCAATCATGGCCTTGCTTGCCGTTTCCTTGTTTAACTTCTTCTCTATGGTCGTCCATTACCATATGAAGACGTTTCAACTGCTCAAGAACGCAGTGCTCCTGACTATCGGCCGTCCTTTCCGCTCATTGTCCACCGCCATCATGTGCGGCGTAGTCGTTTATATCAGCTTCAGCTCGCCTAAGCTGATGTTCCTGGTGCCTTTCTTCACAGGCAGTATCGTTGCGGCCATTTCGTTCTGGGGTTTTTATCAGATTTATACAAAGCTGCAGCTGCAGGCGGAGAAAGCCGCTGAAGCCGAAGCTGAGGCTGAATTGATGAATCTCAATGAAGAAGTGAAAAAGGACAGCTAGCGAATGCTCCCTAAATTAGCAGCTGCTTTACGTTTACTTTTGATTCAAAAACCTCTATAATAATGAGTACATCCTGCTTTTGCTCGTTACGGCTTTACGTTGTTTTGAACCAATGGCTGTTTCCCGGGAGACCTAGATCGGAACGCGGCTGACATGCCCTCGAAAGGGGACCTCAAAAACGTTCCTGCGGACACCCACCTGCGAGAGCGGGTTCAGAAGCAAGCGGGTCGGACGGCATTAGCGGGTTTTTTTTCAAAATTAAGAAGAAGCGGCTGAAGCGTCAGGATATGGCATAGTTGCTTTCTTCCCAATAAAGATATCAGATAGGAATGACGCGTTGACTGGTCCTTGCTGATATTTCAAGAAAAGGGGGCAGCCCCTTTTTTTTAATGTGTGAATTATGCTATGATATTGGTTAGCATACATAGACGTTAGAGGGGGAGATCACCTTTGTTGAAGCGAACCCTGATAGGGTTGCTGCGCAGTCATGAGCTGACTGGCGATAAAGCGAAAGATCCATTGCTAAAATCCCATTTTTACAAGTTGTCGAAGGATAAGGCGTGGGAGGAAGTTGTCTCCTTATTGAAGAAAATGCAGGGCTACAAAGTACTGCATGAGGTCGTTTCCGTTGGAGAAATTGTTCTCGAAAAACGTACTATGACGGGTCGCACCATGGACATTACCGTGTCAGTGATTGGTGTGAATCCGGTTACATCCGCTATTGATATCTATTCGGCTTCACGGGGTTCACTCGGCGATCTAGGTTCCAATTATCGTACGATTCTTGATATTTACAGAACGATTGACAAGAAGCTTGCTGCTTATAAAACATCTGGCATATAAACAAAAAGCGAGGAAGGAAAAATCCTTCTCTCGCTTTTGTTGTGAATTGGCGCGCAACCATCGCACCTGTTCACCCGTATGTAAACTATACGAGCGCTTTTACCGCTTCAATTGCGTTCTCATAGTTTGGATGCTCGGTCATTTCGCCCAGCACTTCAACGTATTGAATGGTATCATTGCTGTCAATAACGAAGATGCTGCGGAAATCCAGGCGAAGTTCTTTAATCAGTACGCCATAAGCTTCACCGAAGTTGTTGTTTTTGTAGTCGGACAGCATAACTACATTCTCAACGCCCGCAGCTCCACACCAGCGCGCTTGGGCAAACGGAAGGTCGACGCTGACGGTAAGTACGACCACTTGATCACCGAGCTTGCCGGCCTCTTCGTTGAAACGGCGGGTTTGAGCGTCGCATACGCCGGTATCGATGGAGGGAACAACGCTAACGAGTTTAACCTTGCCAGCGAAATCTTTTAATGAGACGACATCCACCAATGATTTGTTCAGTTGAAAATCTGGTGCTGCATCACCTTTTTTCAGTTCGGGGCCAATCAGTGTAAGCGGGTTTCCTTTGAGAGTAGCCACGCCTGTGCGTTCTTGTGCCATTGGAAAACGTCCTCCTTCTAAATAATTGTATGTTTCATAACAAATTTATTATAATCATAATGAATTGCTGTTGTCCAATATATGAGAAAGAAGGAAAAGGATGATCTTTCTACGATATGAAAGCTTTCGCGGCTATCTGCGGATGTATCCGGTCACAGCGATTATTATTGCCCTGAATTTGCTCGTGTTTCTGATCGATGAGCTCAGCGGCAACCATGCGCTGCTCGAGCGGGGCATATTTTACAGCGATCCCTATGAGAATTATTTCTCCCTGGAAGAACCTTGGCGTTATGTGACGGCGGTGTTTCTTCATCTTGGTTTTCAGCATTTGTTCTTTAATATGTTTGCCATTCTGATTTTTGCTCCTCCGCTGGAGAAGATGCTTGGGCATATCCATTACTCGCTGTTCTATCTGATCAGCGGAATTGTCGGCAATCTGTTCAGCGCCATAGCGGAGGCTCAGACGGCAGGAGCAGGTGCTTCCGGAGCAATTTACGGCATCTATGGCGCTTATCTTTATCTGGCCCTGATGAAAAAATCACTGGATGAGGCATCCCGCAAAACGGTCTATGTGATCTTGATTTTTGGTCTTATATACTCCGTTTTTGTACCGGGAATTGGCATTTGGGCTCATATAGGCGGTTTGTTTGCCGGGTTTGTTCTGGCTTATGGGTTTGACTGGTATACCATCAACAAAAGAAAACGTTACTAAACGTACGGACGGGAACGAAGGAGAAGAGGGAATTCATGGAGCTTCGACAGCTGCATTATTTTGTTAAAGTAGCCAAAAAAGAACATGTGACGCAGGCGGCTGAAGAGCTGCATGTCGCACAATCGGCGGTAAGTCGCCAAATCCATCAGCTGGAGCAGGAGCTTGGTGCAAAGCTGTTTCTGCAAAAGGGACGCAATTTGCAGCTGACTCCGGTGGGGGCGCTTTTCTTGAAACGAGCCGAAGTGATTTTGGCTGATTTGGAACGGGCTGTTTCGGATGTTCATGAATTTCTTGACCCCGAGAAAGGCGAGATCAGGCTGGGCTTTCCGCATAGTCTCGGGTTTTCTCTCATTCCCGAAATCGTCTCGACGTTCCGGAAGCTGCATCCCAATGTTACCTTCCGCTTTAAGCAGGGGATGTATCCTTCACTGATCCGGGACGTGGTTAAGGGCGAAGTTGATTTATCTTTCGTATCGCCGTTTCCCGAGCAGCATGGTCAAGTTACAGGAGAGACGGTACTGACGGAAGAATTGTTTGCCATTCTCCCGCCCAACCATCTTCTGGCCGGAGAAGATATTATCGATTTGATTCAGCTGAAGGATGATAATTTTGTGTTGTTCAGCCAGGGGTACTCTCTGCGTCCGATTGTATGGGATGCCTGCAGGGAAGCGGGCTTCACGCCCCATATCGGGTTTGAGGGGGAAGAGACCGATACGATTCGCGGTCTGGTCGCTGCCGGGATGGGAGTCAGCCTGCTTCCGGAAATGGCGTTGTACCCTTCAGGGCCTTTGCAGCCCGTCAAAGTCAGAGTGAAATCTCCCACTGTGACGAGAACGATCGGTCTGATCTATCGTTCCAACGAAAAGCTGCCGCTTGTAGCCAAAGTATTTCAAAGCTTTCTGCTTGATTATTTCAGCTGCAAAGGTATTAAATAACATTGACGATGGGCCCGCTGAATGGCGGGCTCTTTATTTTGCCTCGATCTTGGCATTGGAGGTTCTTTGTCAGGCATAGGATGAAAAAGCTGCAATAGGAGATAATAGGAGGTATTGTCGAATTCTGCCCTGTAACGGGCAGTTCAGCGTCATGCATGAGGAGGGAAATCGATGAACGGAAGGGAACGCCGGATGAGGAGGAATCGGCGTGTTTTTATCGTTCTGCTTGGTATGAGCGCTGTGCTTGGGATATTTGTGCTGCGGCTTGCCTGGCTGCAGCTGATGCCAGCCGCTCCGGCTACCAGCCGCAGTGTGAATTGGAAGCGGGAGGCGGTCGCACAGCGGGAGCGGGGGCTGCTCCTTGATAGCGGGCGGGGAGATTTTGTGGACCGCAGCGGGCTGGCATTGACTGGTGAGTCGTATCAAGGACTGGCGGTATTTCCTGTGCAGAAGGGAATTCGGAATCACGGGCAGCAGCGGAGCGAAATTGAGAAGCTGGCAGCCGCGCTGGGTGTCAGTACCGGAAAGCTCAAGGTATGGATGGAAGGCTTGAAGGCGCCGTCATTCTGGCAGGTGGCGGGCGAGTCTGCACCGCATAAGCTCAGTAAGCAGCAGCTGGATGCCATTAGCGGCTTGCGGCTGGACGGCGTCCGTATTTTGCCTTACCGGAACCGTTATCCATCCGGGTTCGATGCCAAGCATGCGATCGGCTACATCAGTCAGCATCCCGAGCTGCTTCAAACCCGATACGAGCGTGAACTTAGCAAGCGTAAGATGAAGCTGACTGATCAGGTGGGCGGAGCAGGGCTGGAAAGGTCGCTGGACGGCTTGCTCCGGGGCACCGGTGCAACTTCAGTCTCTTTTTTCACCGATGGTTCGGACAAGCCGCTTAATGGATTGGATATGCGATTAACCAGTCCGGATAATCCCTATTATCCCCTTAAGGTTGTTACGACTCTGGATTTGCCGCTGCAAAACAAGATTGAGGCATATGCCGATGCTCATGGTCTCCGTGAAGGGGCGGTCGTCGTGCTGGATGCCCATACGGGCGATATTGTCAGCATGGTTTCGCGGCCGCTGCTTGCGCCGGATTCTTTGAAAAAAGCAGGAACCGACATGGCTAACCATGCGGTCAGAGCGACAACGCCTGGATCCATCTTCAAGCTGGTTACCGCCGCAGCTGCATTGGAAGCAGGTCTGACGGAGGAGCGGGAAGTGTTCGAATGTGATGGGGATTACGGTCATTATGGCCTCCACTGCTGGAAGGAGGGGGGACATGGCCGACTTACACTTCGTGAAGCCCTTGCCCAATCCTGCAATCTTGCCTTTGCGACAATAGCCGAACGGTTGACGCCTGCCCAGTTGGCTGTGACAGCGGACAAGCTGGGGATTGGCCGCAAAATTGGCTGGTATGATCCCCGGCCCTTCGCGCCGCTTGGAAAGCCGCTGAGGCTGCTGCAGGAGGAAGAAGCGGGGGCGTTGTTCGCAGCGTTCCCCGATCATCGGGATGGCGGGCAGCTGGCGCAAACCGGAATCGGTCAGCGCGATGTCACCATGTCGCCTCTGCAGGCGGCTAATCTGGTATTGACGCTGCTTCATGGTGGACAAGTGATGGAACCGCGTCTTGTGAGTGAGATTCGTTATGCTAATGGACAGCGAATGGCGGTGCTGCCTCGCATGAATTCCTCTTCCCGTTATGGCCGTATAGCGACCAAGACAGCACATGCGCTTTTAAGAGGCATGGAAGCCGTTGTCACTAACGGAACAGGACGGTCAATCAATAGAGGCATGTGGCAGGTCGCGGGCAAATCAGGCACTGCTGAGACCCTCAGAGAGGGCATCAAGCGGAACAACCAGTGGTTTGCAGGATACGGGCCTCTGAAAGCTCCTCGTTACACGGTAGCGGTATTAGCCGAGAATCGTTCTCCCGATTCATCAAATAAGGCGACGGCTTTATTTCGCGGTGTAATGGATATCCTCGCCGAGGGGTAAGCACTCAATCACTATTCTAATGCAATCCTCTCCGACGTTGTTGCGCGGAGGAGGGCAGGCAAACTCCTATCTCCTCCAGCAATTAAGGAGAAGAACAGGGTCTAAGCAGACTCAAAAGTCTGCCTCACAAAACCATCATCTCTGTCCCGCCAACGTTATTATGGGACGGAGTCCGCCAGGCACCCCAGGTGCGCGAAAGAAAGTGTGTCCCGCAAGGGACGTAAACGGGCCAAGCAGGCAGTAACGAGAGAGCGTTTCTGTGTAACTCTGACGTTATCGGATCCGGGTGTCCAGAGGGCCGGCGGCCCTTGGGGTCCCTCCTCTGGAGGGATTTAGGGAGGGAATGGACGAAAGGAAGTGTGTCCCGCAAGGGACGAAAAACGAGCCAGGCTGGCAGCAGCGAGAGAGCGTTACTGTGTAACTCTGACGTTATCGGATCCGGGTGTCCAGAGGGCCGGCGGCCCTTGGGGTCCCATCTCAGGAGGGATTTAGGGAGGGAATGGACGAAAGAAAGTGTGTCCCGCAAGGGACGTAAACGGGCCAAGCAGGCAGTAACGAGAGAGCGTTACTGTGTAACTCCGACGTTATCGGATCCGGGTGTCCAGAGGGCCGGCGGCCCTTGGGGTCCCTCCTCAGGAGGGATTTAGGGAGGGCGTAATAAACAAAAAAGCCGGCAACTGATCATCAATAACCAGCGACCGACTTTCCAGTTTTAACCTGTAGAAGTTTCAAATAAAAGAATGCAGTATAATAATTAGGACATATATTTCATGTTGTATTTGATGTCGTACAATAGTAGTTATGCGACATAATTCACTCAAATTCGCCAATATTCGACGACTGCTTTCAAATAGAATTATAGGATATTAATCCCATTAAAACAAGCGAAAATAAATCATGCCTATTACAAAAGGACTATTATTCTGGGATATAATCATGCAGATAATCCATTACAAAGTCAGGCGCGGCTTTTTTTAATTGCTCTACAGTATGCAAATAACGTTGGGTTGTATTCATATGGGCATGCCCCAGCGTTTCCTGTACTTGCTGGAGTGAGGCTCCATTCAATAAGGCCAATGTAGCATAGGTATGCCGAAGCCAATGCGGAGTAAGTTTCTTATTGGCGACGCATCGGTCACCGGTATCGCGTATAATACGTTCAATTTGTCTCGTTGTCACAGGAAATAACACAAGCTCCGGCGCTGGTAAGCCAGGCGCAGAAATGGCTTCCACATAGCGAATGCTCAGTGTCCACAAACGATTAGGGACTTTAACCTCGCGGGATTTTCCGCCTTTTGCCTTGTTGATTGTAAGCCAAATGGAGGTTTCAGAAGAATCCGCATAGAAGTCCTTCCACTTAATCCCCGTTAATTCCGACACCCTCAATCCGAGCAGGACCAAATACAACCCGATCAGATAATTTCTCATGTTTTGCCGCTTCAAGGCATTCAGCAGCTTCCCAACTTCGCTTTTGGTCAAAAAATGCTTGCGGCTGTTCATGGGAACCGCGGGTAAACGAATGGATGTGGTCGGATTATGCACGAACAGATCTATATTGGAATCGCTTCCCCATTTATACATGGACTTCAGCGGTGCAATAAAGGCAGCCACACTGGCTGGCGCCAAAGGCTTTCCGGTTGCTCCCCATTTCCCTTCAATTAACCCTGTTTTAAAAGCCTCTACTTCCTGCCAGGTCACATTCTTTAGCGACTTGTACGAAATGAATTGCCGGAACCGTTCAATCGCCCGGCTGTAGTTTCTCTTCGTATTCTGGGATCTTACACAGGCGACCAGAAACATATTTATAATTTGGTCATCGCTGTAGCCGGAACTATAGGGTAAAACCACTAATTCGGTTGCTTTTTCCTCTGAGACTTTCCTCATGCTGATGCAAGCTCCTCCTCTTTATGTCGCATAACTACTATTGTACGACATCGGTTATATTTGCAATAATAATATCCTCCTAAAGTCTTATTTTTTTATAAAGACAGCTATTCGGAATACTAATCCTCATACGATGGTTCTACTGACAGCAGACAAGGATGGTGCATAGCGTGAAACGTCTATATGAGGCGGATATGGAGTGGGATGTCCGCCCTAGCATTAAAGCGGAAACGATACATTGGATGAATTCGCTTGAGATCAAAAGCCCGCGGACTTATCAGCATGGTGTGAGGGTGGCTTTTCTGGCAGAGAAGTTCGCTCCGGCGCTGCAATTGGATACCAGTGAGAAGGAGATGCTGATCAGAGGCTGTTTCCTGCATGATATAGGCAAACTGTTCGTTCCATCGAGAATCCTTGAGCAGGAAGGGCCTTTGTCGGACCAGCAGTGGAAGATTATAAAGCTGCATCCTGAGCTGGGAGCGGAACTGCTGCTGGAGCAGGTATATACGGAGCAGGGAATTGTTGATCTGGTGAAGCATCATCATGAGCGGTGGGACGGCAAGGGCTATCCGAGCGGGTTAAAAGGCAAGGAAATCCCCTTTCAGGCCAGGGTATGTGCGATTCTTGATGCGTTTGACTGCATGCTGACCACCCGTTCTTACCGTAAGCCGGTCACCTTTGAAGAGGCGAAGAAGGAGCTGATTTTGCACAAAAATACACAGTTTGACGGAGAAATCGTTGATCTTTTTCTATCCTTGTCCGAGCAAATGTCCGATCTCTATTATTTCTTTCGCAAACGTTAAACTTGGAATGGATGAGGTGCTGGCATTGGCCATTAAAGTATTGGTCGTGGATGACTCCGCTTTTATGAGAAATATGGTCAGCAGGTACATTAGTGAAGACACTGCGCTGGAAGTCATCGGCACTGCGCGGAATGGACTGCAGGCGATTGAGCTGACCAAGCAGCTTGCCCCGGATGTCATCACGCTCGATATCGAAATGCCGGTTATGAATGGTTTGGACGCATTGAAACGAATAATGGCGGAGAAGCCTACACCTGTTCTCATGCTGAGCTCGCTGACGGAGACCGGAGCAGCGGCCACCATCAGAGCGCTTCAGTATGGGGCAGTTGATTTTATACATAAGCCCTCGGGCGCATTATCGATCGATCTGTACAAGGTCAAGCAGGAATTGTCGGAAAAAATCAAATCGGCCGCGCAGGTTTCGTTGCGAAATTTGCTTAAGCTCAAGTATTCCCCCCTCCCCAAAAACCAGATCCCGCCTTCTAAACCAAATTTGCCGCCCGGGCAGCTTATTGCAATTGGTGCATCGACCGGCGGTCCGCAGGCTTTATTGGCGGTACTCCAGGGCTTAGCTGCCGATTTTCCCCATGCCATTGTCATTGTCCAACATATGCCGTCGCCGTTCACAGCGTCGCTGGCGGAGCGTTTGAATCACAACTGTTCCCTCACGGTAAGGGAAGCGGAGCATGATGCCAGGCTGGAGGGCGGGTGTGTCTATATTGCCCCAGGCGACCGGCATATGAATATTGCGGAAACCGGAGGTGTCTGCCGGATTAAGCTTCACCAGCGGCCAAGCAAAGGTCTGCACATGCCGTCCGTGCATGAATTATTCACTTCGGTCTCGGCGCTGCAGGGGTTGAAGCGGCATTTGGTCATGCTGACGGGGATGGGGAGCGACGGAGCTGAAGCATTGGCTGAGGGCAAGGCGGCGGGAGC
Organism: Paenibacillus sp. JT31N17; assembly: GCF_056269255.1. Classification (NCBI taxonomy): domain Bacteria; kingdom Bacillati; phylum Bacillota; class Bacilli; order Caryophanales; family Paenibacillaceae; genus Paenibacillus; species Paenibacillus sp. JT31N17. The sequence goes on along the minus strand of NZ_JBWDNP010000019.1, from coordinate 88,705 downwards.
AGCCACAACGATTGCCCAATCGAAAGAATCCTCGGTCGTATTCGGGATGCCGCGCGCGGCAATTGAAACGGGGGCGGTGGATTACATCGTAGACCTGGAAGATATCGCAGCGAAGCTGAGGGAGGTGACAGGACTGCCATCTTTATCGTTGTCAAGAGAATAACCCACATCCTACGGATCGGAGCTATGCGATGCGAGTTTCAGATGAGCAGTTTGTCGAATTTGAGCTGGGCCAAGAGAATTACGCGATTACAATTTCAGCTATTCATGAAATCATTCGTATGCAGGATATTACAGAAATCCCGAACGGCCGCAATTATGTGAAGGGCGTAATCAATTTAAGAGGGAAAATCGTTCCGATTATCCATTTAAGCCGGTTGTTCGAGCTTCAGGAAACGCCGGCAGGGAAATCAACCCGAATTGTGGTCGTCAATCACACGCTGGAGTATATAGGCCTTATTGTGGATCGGGTCAATCAGGTGACCACCTTCACCGACATTCAACCTCCTCCCGAGCGAATAGGGGGAATCAACGGCAGTTATTTTGCCGGTATCGGCATTTCAACTGCAGGCTTGGTCGGCATTCTGAAAATGGATGAGGTATTGATCCAGGATAGTTAAGGCTCCCGAAACGGAAAACCCCTGAGGAGGAGCGGCGATGGACGATTTGTCAGAATTTCGGGCCGTTTATTTGGAAGAGCTCGAGGAACAGCTCCAGTGTATGGACGAAGAGGTGCTGCGCCTCGAGAAGGAAGGGCAATCCGATGCTGCGATCAGCCGGTTGTTCCGCGCAGCTCATACTCTGAAAGGCTCATCAGCGGCGATGGGCTATGAAAAAATGAAAATATTGACGCATGAGATGGAGCATTTGCTGGATAATGTGAGAAACCGCAAGCTTGCCGTTACTAAGGCGATGACCAATTTGTTCTTCAAATGCTCGGATGGCATGAAGAGGCTGCAGGCCGAAATTATATATACGAATAGCGAGCGCTCGAATATGGAGCATCTGATTCGGGAGCTGCAGTCGTTCGGCGGCATATCCCATCCAGCGGAGCCATCCGGGGTTCAGCCTCCAAATGTTACGCATGAGATATTGCGGTCCTTACAGGAGCAGGCTGAGCTTGGACGCGTATTGGCATGGGTGAGCGTCACCATCTGCCAGAGCTGTGAGATGAAGCTGGCCAGGCTCAGTCTGATCGACTGCAAATTGCGAGAAACCGAAAACGTCTATTGGTCGGATACGGCATTCGAAGGCCCCGATATGGAAGAAAATGTGATTCAGAACCGATGGCTGCTGTCCACAGCGCTGCCGCTTGATGAGCTGGAGAGCAGAATCGGAGAAATGATGGATGTGGACGAGGTGCTCGTTGATGCTTGCGATTGGACAGAACTGCAAGCGGCGGCATCACTGGACGAGCAGGACGAGCAGGTCGGGGCCGAGTCCGAAAGCATTGCTCCGCCGGGGCATTTCGAGAAAGCCAAGGGACAGACGATCCGCGTCAATGTGGAGCGGCTGGAAAATATGATGAACCTGGTAGGGGAGCTTGTCATCGCACAGACGCGCATCCAGCAGATGGAGAAAGCCTTCTATCAGAAATTTGGTCCTGATGAGGCAGTGGAAGAGCTGGGGCATTTGTCCGATCATCTGACCCGGACCATCGGCGAGCTGCAGGAAAGCGTAATGAAGGTGCGCATGCTTCCCATCGAGCAGCTGTTCAACCGCTTCCCCCGGATGGTGCGGGACTTGGCTCATATCCTGCATAAAGAAGTGGAGCTCGTCATTGAGGGAAAGGAAACAGAGCTTGACCGCACCTTGATCGAAGACATTGGAGATCCGCTTATCCACCTGATCCGCAATGCCATTGATCATGGTATCGAGGAGCCTAACCAGCGTCTTGTCGCCGGCAAGCCGGGAAAGGGAATGCTGAAGATCAGCGCTTCTCATGAGGATAATCAGGTGCTCATAACCATACAGGATGACGGAGCGGGCATTGATCCGGAGCGCATCCGGCAATCGGCTGTGGCAAAAGGTATTATTCATGCTGCGGAAGCGGCTCTGCTGAAGGATCAGGAGGCGGTACATCTCATCTTTCATCCCGGATTTTCAACCGCTCAACAGGTAAGCGATGTATCGGGCCGCGGCGTCGGTATGGATATTGTGCGGACGGAAATTGAGCGAATGAACGGATTAATCCAGATTGAGACGAATATCGGCACAGGAACCTTGTTCAGGATCCGGCTGCCGCTCACGCTGGCTATTATTACAGGCCTTCTGGTCGATATCGGCGGCCGGATTTTCATTATTCCGATGAGCAGTGTATCGGAGATTGTACGCATCGCCCCAGAGCATATCAGCACGGTCGGAGGAATCCCCGTAGTGACGATCCGCAATCAGGTCATCCCTGTCAGCTGGCTGCATGATTACTTTCACTATGAGCGCAGGAACCATCGGAACAGGCAAATTCCAATTGTTATTGTTGGACGCGGAGACAAGAGGATCGCGCTGGCGGTTGATGAATTGATCGGCAATCAGGAGATAGTCATCAAGTCATTGGGCCGTTACATGGGGAATATTGAGGGGATTTCGGGCGGGACGATTCTGGGGGACGGCAGAGTGGGCCTGATCCTGGAGATTGGCGGAATTATCAAGCTGGTGACAAGAAGCGCGTGACGGTACATCAATAGCGGAAACCATTAAAATCATCGGGGTGGACATGTATGAAATGGTTCTATAACTTAAAAACCAGCATAAAGCTGATCTCCTCATTTCTGGTCATTGCCTGTATTCTCGCTTTTGTTGGGCTTTATGGATTAAGCAATCTGGGCAGCTTCAATACGAATCTCCAGGCCATGTATTCGGATAATTTACTGCCCGTCAATTATTTGGCGCAAACCGAGGTGGATGTGATGGAAATTCGCAAGCTTGCCCGTGATTTGTACATTGATGAGACTGCAGCCGACCGAAAACAAAACCAGGATAGCTACGAAGCCATCAAGGATAGGGTTACCGATCGGATGGAATTATTCAAAAATACGATGATGAGCGATGAGTCCAGGACGGCGCTTGCCCCGTTTGACGGTGCGTGGGCCGCCTATCAAAACAATTTCGCGCATCTGATTGAGCTTGCCGACGCCGACAAGAATGATGAAATGCTTGAATTTACAGAAGGAGTGCTATTGGAATCAAGCACAGCGCTTGGCGCAATATTGGACAGGCTGAACGATTTGAATATCGCCCATGCGGACCAATCAAATAATCAGAACGTCGAAATGTTCAATCAGTCGCGCAATCTGACAATCAGCATCATTATTGCTTCCATCCTACTTTGTATTGCCTTTGGATATTATATCGCGCAAATTATTTCAAGGCCATTAAACAAGCTGGTTCAGCTGGTTGATAAGGTGGCGGTCGGCGATTTGCGCGAGAAGAATAACATCCAAACAAAGGATGAGGTGGGCAGGCTTGCGGCGGCGGTCAATGATATGATGGATAATTTGCGGAATATTGTGAGAAGCATCACTTCCTCCTCTCATAGTGTTGCGGCGGCGGCCCAGCAAATATCGGCCAGCACTGAAGAAATTGCCGGAGGAACGACGAATCAGGCGACCTCTGCACAGACTATCAATGAATTGTTTATCGAGCTTTCAGCGGCCATTCACTCGGTCGCACGGAATACGGAAGAAGCCTCCGAGCTTTCGGATCAAACCATCGATATTGCCAGAGAGGGAGGAGAAGTGATCACGTCCTCCATCGAAAGCATGCGGGCTGTCAGCTCCCAAATGTCCCGGCTGGAGGATGATTCACAGAAGATCGGCGAGATCATCGAGGTCATTGAGGATATTGCGGATCAGACGAATCTGCTTGCCCTTAATGCCGCTATCGAGGCTGCCCGCGCGGGTGAACAGGGACGGGGCTTTGCGGTGGTTGCCGATGAAGTCCGCAAGCTTGCGGAGCGCAGCGGAGAGGCGACCAAACAGATTGCAGGTATCATAAAAGGCATGCAGGATAATACGAAACGAAGCGTTACGGCCGTTCAGGCCAGCTCCGACCTGTCGCGTCAAACGGGAGAATCTTTCCGGAAAATCGCGGCAATGGTGGACCAGGCCGGACAGAAGGTAACGGAGATTGCAGCGGCGAGCGAAGAACAAGCGGCACAGGCTTCAACGGTACTATCGGCGGTGGAGAACATCTCGTCGGCAACAGAGGAAGCGGCGGCAAGCAGCGAAGAAACGGCCGCTACCGCTCAATCGCTCGCCCAGCTGGCTGAAGAATTGCAAGCTGCCGTCGAAGTCTTTCGATGGGATGGCAGATAATAGCGGACTGTGAATGAACACTGCCGGATATAAAGTTCAGATCTATAAGCACCTGAATCGTTTGCCAGGAATCCCAGCCCTCACGAAAAAGACCATGTCCCTTTCAATCATGAAGGAGACATGGCCTTTGCTTATTTATGCATCTTTTTTTCGTCAAGACATCGTCTGGGGCGGTTCTTGAGACGTCTGATCATATTCTCCCTTGGGCAAATGAATCCACCGGTGAAAATATCCCTGATCGTATAAGGCCTTGATTAAAATCATTAAAATCGGCGACAGGATCACGCCCGCTATGCCGAACAAAGAGAGCGAAATGATCATGAAAGCGAGCATGGTAAAAGCGGAAACACCAAGCGTATCTCCGGTGATTTTCGGCTCAAGGATCTGTCTGGTCAGCACAACGACCAGGAATAATACTGTAAGCCATATGGCCAAAGTCGTTTGGCCAACGATGAACAAATAGATGATCCAGGGAATGAAGACCGTTCCCACGCCGAGAAGAGGGAGAACATCAAATACGGCGGAAAGCAAAGAGATAGAAAACGCATTGTCCACGCCAAGCAGCAGGAGACAAACGAATATTACGCAAAAGGTGATGGAAATCAGCTTGCCCTGCGCCTTGAGATAACCGCTTATTCCGGCAAATACATTATTGCGCAAAAAATAATAGGCGGTTTTGAACGTTCGGGGTGTTTTCTCGCTGGCCATTTTTTTCCAATCGGCAATTTCGAGGCTGAGAAAATAAGCAAGAATGATGCCGATGGCAAAATTTAAGATGAAGGCGGAGACCGATTTCAGGTAACCGCCCAGGGAAAGCAGAAAAGTAGTGGCGATTTTTTGGCCCCAGTTTGTGATGTAGCCTACAACCTCGGTTGCTTTATCGGTTAAGCCAGGCGGAAGCGCCTGCATTTTGTCTGCAAAAAATGCCGAATTTTTCTGGAATTGATCCGTGAATAATTGCTGATAATAAGGAAGCTTTTCAGCAAGTCCGGTAATTTGGGATGTCATAATGAATCCTGCCCCTACAAACGCTCCAAGAATAATAAGCGTGAAAATAAGCACGGATATGGCGGCTGCAATTGATCTTCGAATACCGATTCTGGTCATCCATCTGGTTGGCGGTTCAATAAACATAAAGATAACGAAGCAGAGGAATATCGGAGTGGCAATGCGGTACACATAACTGAAGGCCAGCATGATCAGGTACACGGTGAGCACGATCAGCGCAATATCAAAAGCAGTGCGCCAATATTTTTGGTAGAAGGAAATCATTTTTTTACTCCTTTACACATATGATGCTTGAATATCCCTCATGATTGTACACTAATTTTCTAGAGTTTCCCAATATTTCTTTCAATTAGTCACTAGGAAAAAACAAAGGCTTAACATCAAACCATAGCCGTTTTCGTCAGCATTATGTTACAATGAAATGAGGGAACATTAGTGCTCCGTCTACCAGTATTAGCAGGGATATAAACTAGGGTGGTGGGGATAGAGATATGGAAAACTTCCTGCTATGGGGCTTTTATATTTTGACGTTTTATGCTTTTCTTCCGGGGATTATAAGCCGAACCTTCGGCTTTCGAGTGTTCAAGAAGGGACTTGCCAGTCATGAAATTGCTCTTACATTCGATGATGGACCGGATCCAAAATATACCCCTTTACTGCTTGACTTGTTAAAGCGTTACAATGCAAAAGCCACATTTTTTGTTGTCGGCATTCATGCGGAGAAGCACCCAGAACTGCTCAAACGCATGCATGATGAAGGTCACATTATCGGGATTCATAATTATGTTCATAAGTCCAACTGGTTCATGCGTCCAAGAACGGTTACAAGACAAATTCACCGCACGTCGGAGCTGATCAAACAGGCAACGGGAGCTCCTTCCGCGTATTATCGGCCTCCCTGGGGAATCGTGAATTTATTTGATTTCTCCAATATGGGACATTTGCAGATTATATTATGGTCCTCCCTGTTCGGCGATTGGCGCAAAAGAGTTGGTGTCAGACGCTTGAAGAAGCGGCTGATGAAAAAACTCCGCCCTGGCGAGATCATTCTGCTGCATGACTGCGGCGCAACATTCGGCGCGGATCTTGAGGCTCCGGCCAATATGCTGGAAGCTTTGGAGACTTATCTCGAAGAGGGCGTGAACCGGGGCTACAGGTTCGTGGCCATTAATGAAATGATCGCCATTACGGACCGGCACAAAACAAGCCGCCGCGCTCTTGGATGGCTGAAGCGTTCTTCCATTGCCTGCTGGATGGGCTGGGAGAAAATTTTTCATTTCCTTTTCCGGGTAAAATCCGGCGGAGAGGATTCCATCTTTCATATCCGGGTTGTTCCTTACCGCGGAGAGCCGCTTATGCTTTCAGACGGGCAGGTCATCAAGGATAAGGATGAGGTTATCGAGCTGCATTTTGACAACAACAAGCTGTTCCAATTGATGACGGAAGCCCGCTCCATGATGCATGTTGCCATTCGTCTTATCCGTGAAGTGGAGAAGGGAATGCCCAAGCTTGCCGCTCAAATTGCAGGACGACAGGAATTTGAGCATGTTCAGGGCTTGTATGGAATCAGCATGATTAACCGGGGTGCAGAGCAGTTCGGGTTTAGCGTGCTGGATCTGCCCAAGGGCTTATTCGACAAAATGACACGGATTTACTTAAAGCTTCTTCTGAGGGTGCTACATCCTTCAGGGAAACGCAGAATCAAAGAGCAAGGCAGCAAGCTGACACCGCGAATTATTGCCATGTCGATGGAGGAGTTCTGGCATCGATACGGCAAGGGGGATGATTTTACTCCCAAGTGGACTGCTGCAGCGGACTTCGATGACAAGCTGCAAACGCCGGGTCGGCCGGCAGTATCGCATGCCGTCTACGATAATGGAAATGCCGCCAGGGAATATACTCCTTGACGGCATTTCTTTTTGTTTTTGCTGCCAAGAGAGTCATGTATGCAAAAAAACGCTTTGCTTCTGGCATTTAAATGCCGGAGGCAAAGCGTTTTTTCAATAGCGAGGAAAGCTTTAGAGCTTTCCTCTGCGCAAGCTACATTTTCATGACGCCGCCGGTGCTGGCATTAGTTACAAGGTAGGAATACCGGGCCAGGTAACCTCTTTTGATTTTTTGCTCGAAGCCTTTCCAGTTGGCTTTGCGCTGCTCGAATTCTTCATCGCTGATAAGCAGATTCATCGTACGGTTGTTCATATCCAGCTCAATGAGATCACCGTCGTTGACGAAAGCAATCGGGCCGCCTTCGGCAGCTTCCGGTGACACATGGCCGATACTGATGCCGCGCGAGGCGCCGGAGAAGCGTCCGTCCGTTACGAGACCTACTTTGGCGCCAAGTCCCATACCAACAATTTGCGAGGTTGGAGCCAGCATCTCGGGCATGCCCGGTCCGCCTTTAGGACCTTCATAACGGATTACGACTACATGGCCTTCCTTGACCTTGCCGCCCGCAATGCCCGCAAGTGCTTCGTCCTGGGAATCAAAGCAGATAGCCGGTCCCTTCAGATAACCGCCAACCGATTTGTCGACTGCGCCTACTTTGATAATCGCGCCGCCTGGCGCAAGATTGCCGAACAGAACGGCCAGTCCGCCGCGTTCGCTATGCGGGTTGTCCAGGGTGCGGATGACATCCTTGTCCAGAATCTCGGCTCCGGCTACATTCTCGCGAAGGGTTTTGCCGGTAACGGTGATAACGTCGCCAGTAAGGGCGCCTTCTTTCTTGAACAGCTCGTTGATAATGGCGCTTACGCCGCCGGCATTATGCACATCTTCAATATGGTAATCGGAAGCGGGAGCAACCTTGGCCAGATGGGGAACCCGGCTTGCCACTTCGTTGATACGTTCGATCGGATATTCGATTCCTGCTTCATGTGCGATAGCCAGAGTATGGAGAACGGTATTGGTGGATCCGCCCATCGCCATATCCAGCGCAAAAGCGTTATCGATGGATTCGATGGTGACGATATCGCGCGGCTTGATATCAAGCTCGATAAGATTCATCAGCTGACGGGCAGCTTGTTTGACGAATTCCTTACGTTCTGGGGAGACCGCCAGAATCGTTCCGTTGCCTGGAAGAGCAAGTCCCAGACCCTCGGCCAGACAGTTCATGGAATTGGCTGTGAACATGCCCGAACAGGATCCGCAGGTTGGACAGCCGTATTGCTCAAGCTCCTGCAGAGCGGCATCGTCGATTTTACCCGCTTGGTGCGCGCCTACGCCTTCAAATACGCTGGAGAGTGAAATCGAACGGCCGTCCGCCGTTTTACCGGCTTTCATCGGTCCGCCGCTGACGAGCATGGTCGGGATATTGACGCGCAGGGCGCCCATGATCATGCCTGGCGTGATTTTGTCGCAGTTGGGAATACAGACCATGCCGTCGAACCAGTGGGCATTAACGACCGTTTCTACGGAATCGGCGATAATCTCGCGGCTTGCCAATGAATAGCGCATACCGATATGGCCCATAGCGATGCCGTCGTCGACGCCGATCGTGTTGAATTCAAACGGCACTCCGCCTGCTTCGCGGATCGCTTCTTTTACCAGCTTGCCGAATTCCTGAAGATGCATATGACCTGGAATAATATCAATATACGAGTTGCATACTGCAATAAACGGTTTGTTGAAATCTTCTTCCTTAACTCCGGCAGCGCGCAGCAAGCTGCGGTGAGGAGCGCGGTCGAACCCCTTTTTGATCATATCTGAACGCATTTTTTGTGTCGCCATGCATGTCCCTCCAATGTGTAAGTAAGTGCCGTTTTTGCGGCTGTTTCAGCCAGCAAAAGCTTCTTCCGTAAAGGCCAATTTGCGCAAGATCAATGCCTTTAAGTTTATCACAATGCAAACGCTATGACTAGTATTGGCAAGGCCTGGGCAAAAAGAGGGATGCTATGAAAGCTGTGCAATTTAAAGAGAGGAACATGAGAGTCAACCGTTAGTTAATGTCATTAAATCTAACATCGAATGTTTACTTGATGCCATTCGGCCGTTATAATGTAAGAAAGCTTAACTGCTTGTTGATGGATTGAGGAAGAGATACTACATTTATGAGGTGAACCCATGCAGTTGACAGAACGCGAGAAGGAAAAATTGCTCATTACTATCGCTGCTGATTTGGCGCGCAGACGTCTCGGGAGAGGGGTTAAGCTGAATTATCCGGAGAGCGTGGCGCTCATTACTTCCGAGATCATGGAAGGCGCCCGCGACGGGCTGACTGTGGCCCAGCTGATGGAACAAGGCACCCGCATCCTGTCTTACGAGCAAGTCATGAGCGGCGTGGCTGAAATGATTCATGAGGTACAGGTGGAAGCTACCTTTCCTGACGGCACGAAGCTTGTGACGATTCACCATCCCATTGCCCATCCATGAACTCATTCCCTTTTCTGAAAAGATTGATTTTTAACAAAAGCAATAGTTGCAATCGTATATGAACATGAGATGTTTGCCCGGCAAACCTCAAGCTAGGGAGGGTGATGTCATGATACCTGGAGAATACCGTACTCTGCCTGGCGGAATTGAATTGAATGCAGGCAGAGCCAGAGCGGAGCTTGTAGTCGTAAATACAGGCGACAGACCGGTGCAGGTCGGATCGCATTTTCATTTTTTTGAGGTGAACCGCGGGCTGGAGTTCGACCGCGAGGCGGCGTTTGGCATGCGGCTTGATATTCCGGCAGGAACGGCTGTCCGTTTCGAGCCCGGTGAAGAGAAGCCGGTTCAGCTGGTGGAGCTCGGCGGGCTGAAACGCTCGTTTGGCTTGAATGGTCTGACGCATGGACCTGCTGTTCGGGGAGAAATGCCGGACGAGGTTCGGGCAAGGCTGGCCGTATGGAAGGGAGAGCCGTCATGACCCGTATGGATCGCAGAAGCTATGCGCAAATGTTCGGACCTACCGCCGGCGATGCCGTACGCCTTGCAGACACGGAGCTGTGGGCGCAGATTGAACAGGATTATACGGTCTATGGAGATGAATGCAAATTCGGCGGAGGCAAGGTCATTCGTGACGGAATGGGACAATCCAGCGGGGCGCTCCGCGATGATGGCGTATTGGATACCCTGATCACCAATGCGGTCATCATCGACCACTGGGGCATCGTAAAAGGCGATATCGGCATTCGCGACGGTCTGATTGTCGGAATAGGCAAAGCGGGCAATCCGGATATTATGGACGGTGTGATGCCGAACATGGTCGTCGGCGCCAGCACGGAAGTGATCGCCGGCGAAGGTAAAATTGTTACGGCGGGCGGGATTGACTCGCATATCCATTTTATTTGCCCGCAGCAGATTGAGACGGCGCTTTCCTCCGGCGTGACGACGATGATCGGGGGCGGGACGGGACCGGCTACGGGGACGAATGCCACCACCTGCACGCCGGGAGCCTGGCATATGCGGCGCATGCTGGAAGCGGCAGAAGCGTTCCCCATGAATCTGGGATTTACCGGGAAGGGAAATGCATCCTTCACCGGTCCGCTGATCGAGCAGATTGAAGCGGGCGCGATCGGACTTAAGCTGCATGAGGATTGGGGAACGACTCCGGCGGCGATTGATACCTGTCTGGCAGCAGCCGAGCAGTATGATATCCAGGTCGCCATTCATACGGATACGCTCAATGAGGCGGGTTTCCTGGAGGATACGCTTGGAGCGTTCAAAGGAAGGACGATCCATACCTATCATACGGAGGGCGCCGGAGGCGGCCATGCTCCGGATATTATCCGCGCTGCCGGAGAGCTGAATGTGCTTCCGTCCTCGACGAATCCAACCCGGCCTTTTACAATCAACACCATTGAAGAGCATTTGGACATGCTTATGGTATGTCATCACCTGGACAGCAGCATTCCCGAGGATGTGGCCTTCGCCGATTCACGGATTCGTCCGGAGACGATCGCCGCAGAGGATATTTTGCATGATATGGGCGTCTTCAGCATGATCAGCTCCGATTCCCAGGCCATGGGGCGGGTAGGCGAGGTTATCATCCGGACATGGCAGACAGCGGATAAAATGAAGCGGCAGCGCGGACCGCTTGCTCCGGATATGACAGCCGAGGCGGACAACTTCCGCATCAAACGGTATATTGCCAAATATACGATCAATCCGGCGATCACGCATGGCGTTTCACATTTGGTGGGCTCCATCGAACCGGGGAAGTTCGCCGATCTGGTGGTTTGGAGTCCCATGTTCTTCGGCGTTAAGCCGGATATGGTGCTCAAGGGCGGAACGATTGCTTTTGCCCAGATGGGCGATCCCAATGCTTCCATCCCGACACCTCAGCCGGTTTTCGGACGAATGATGTTTGGCGCTTTCGGCAAAGCCAATTCGAACAGCTCCATCACATTTGTTTCGCAGGCCGCTTATGACCGCGGAATTGCCCGTGAGCTTGGCCTGTCCAAGCGGGTGGAACCTGTACGGGGCTGCCGCAGCGTGACGAAGAAAGACATGATCCATAACGATGCGACGCCGAAAATCGAGGTGGATCCCGAGACGTATGAGGTGAAGGTGGACGGTGTTCCCGCAACTTGCGAGCCTGCAGAGGTTCTGCCGATGGCGCAGCGGTATTTCTTATTTTGATGAGGTGAGGGCATGAATATTGAGGAAGCTCGGATCGGGGGCGGTTCTGGAATTCTGCCCTGGCTGGCGCTTCAGCAGCTGCTGGATTCGGCGCTGCCCATTGGCGGCTTCTCCCATTCATTCGGTCTTGAAACCCTCGTACAAGAGGGGCAGCTGATCACGGGCGCGCAGCTGGAGGCTTATGCGACCGCGATGCTGTACCAAAGCTGGTCGACGGCAGATGCTATGGTGATTAAGGCGGTTTACCGCTACGCGCCTGTCGGTGACTGGGAGCCTCTATGGGCGGTTGAACATCTTGTACATGTGCAGCGTGCCGCGCAGGAAACCCGCACAGGCGTGCAAAAGATGGGCCGCAGGCTGCTGCAGCTCACAGCCCAGGTCTATCCGCAGCTGGATTGGTCGCCGCTTACTGAAGGCCTGCGAGGGGGCCGCTGTCTGGCTACGCACCCGCTTGTTTTCGGCTACGCCTGCAGCAAGCTTGGGATAACGCTGGAGCAGTCCGTACAGGGCTATCTGTATGCCTGTGTGGTGACCTGCATCAACAGCGCGCTTCGGCTGATGTCCATCGGACAGACGGAAGGGCAGAAGCTAATCGCGCGCCTTGCGCCCCATACTGGCCGTGCCTGGTCTGCTGTGAAGGGAATGGAGCCGGAGGACGCCTGCACAAATATGCCAATGGCCGAAATTGCGATGATGAGGCATGAGACGCTCTATTCCCGATTGTTCATGTCTTAACAGGGTAAGCTCAAGGAACGCTTAGTCAAACAGGATTTACTAATCATTCTGGGAGGTATGTGCAATGTGTCAAGGACAAGGTCAGGGTCATCATCATCATGGATGGGAACAGCCGGCGATCGATCGTTCCCGTCCCATACGGATCGGTATCGGCGGGCCGGTAGGGTCGGGCAAGACAGCGCTTGTAGAGCGGATGGCAGGAGCGCTTAAAGATAAATACAGCGTTGCCGTTATAACCAATGATATCTATACAAAAGAGGATGCCCGCATCCTGGCGGCTACCGGCGTACTGCCAGAAGAGCGCATTATCGGCGTGGAGACAGGGGGCTGCCCGCATACGGCCATCCGCGAAGACGCTTCGATGAATTTCGAAGCCGTGGATGAGCTGACCAGCCGGTTCGAAGGGCTTGATCTGATCTTTATCGAGAGCGGCGGCGATAATCTGGCGGCTGCCTTCAGTCCGGAGCTTGTCGACCGTTTTATTTATATTATTGATGTGGCTCAGGGAGAGAAAATCCCGCGTAAAGGCGGTCCCGGCATCATGCGGTCCGATTTGCTCGTGGTCAACAAGATTGACCTTGCTCCGTATGTCGGCGCCAGCCTGCAGGTTATGGAAGACGACACAAAACGAATGAGGGGAGACCGCCCTTATGTGTTCTCCAATCTGTTCGGAAGCGTTGGCGTGGAACAAATTGTCGGTTGGCTTGAGCATGAGCTCGCTCATGCCCAAGGCTTGGATCATGATCATCTGCATGCAGATCAGCCGCAGGCACACAATCATAATGAAACTCATGGCCATAATGATAATGTAGCTCAAGACCATAATCACGATCATAATCACGATCATAATCACGATCATAATCAAGATCACAATCACGATCACAATCACGATCATAATCACGATCATAACCATGACCATCATACCCGCGATCATGGGCATGTGAAAGCTTCAGAACCGGCGGCTGAGCATAAGCATGAACCAGGCACCGTACACACCCATAATCACGTTTAAGCATATGCAGGCAGCGAGGGTATCCCATCTGCGGGCCGCCTTCGAGCGCCGGGGCGGCCAAACGCAGGTGGAGTCGAAATACCACACCGCTCCTGTGAAAATTGCGAAGACCTTCCCTATGGGAGGACCTGTGGGGGTTATGGTTATGGACGTCTCGCCGGGACTCTTGGCCGGTGACCGGTATGAATTTGACTGGACGGCTCATGAAGATGCTCACGTTTATGTGACTAATCAATCCTTCACCAAGGTGCATCCATGCCCGGACCTTGCCGGCGGGTCCTCCATGAGGCAGACCTTTGCGCTTTCGCCCGGGGCTGTCTTGGAAAATATGCCGGAGCCGGTCATGCTGTATCGGGATGCCGCTTTCTCAAGTGAAACAGTGGTCAATCTTTCGCAGGCTTCTGTCTGGATGCAAGCTGAGGTATTGTGTCCCGGCAGGACGCTCAGAGGCGAGACATTCGCTTACCGTATTTACCGCAACCGATTGAAGGTCAGCTATGAGGACGAGCTTATTTTCGCCCAGCATCAATTGATCGATCCGGCATCGGATATGCTGAGCGCTCCAGGCTGCTTCGGCGGCTTGACGCATACCGGTGCATTTTATGCCTTCTCCGATCAAATCACGGCCAAGCACATTGAGGCAGTCCGCGATGCCGTGTCAGGACTGCGTGTCAGAGAACAGCACCCGGTCATTGCCGGTGTAACGGAAACACATAAGTATGGTTTTGCCGTGATGGCGGCAAGCACGGCGGCATGGCCGCTACAGGAAGCGTTGGCAGCTGCCTGGGAGGCGACGCGCGCTGCTCTCCTGGGGATTGGGCCGCTGCGGCTTCACAGCTGAAGGATGACGGATGATCCACTGCGGATTATCTGTCATCCTTTTATTTGTGGTATAGTAAGAAAGGGTATCTCTTTTAGATATAAATACTTTACAACTAAAATATATTGTTCTAAAATAATAGAAGATTGAATAAAGGATGTGGGCCATCATGAAGGAGCAGCGTCAAAAGGATTTTCTTTCGTTAGAGAATGCGTTTATTCAAATGAAGCGGCGCATGGATTCGGAATGGACCAAGACGAGCAATTTCGGCTTAAATGCGATGCAGGCCCGTATCCTCATCAGACTTGATGAAGATGGTTCCCAGAAGGCTTCGGCGCTTGCCGAGCAGCTGCTGATTACGGCGGGTGCGATTACGGGCATCGCCGATAAGCTCATCGATATGGAATATCTGGAGAGAGTACGCGATCTGGAGGACCGCCGCGTCGTTTATCTGGTGATAACGGATAAAGGGAAGGATGTCGTTCAGAAGCTGAAGGACAAGCGCGCGGAAATTTCGGAAATGATGTTCACAGGTCTGTCGCAGGATGATGTGCGTGAGCTGACCCGCCTGTTTAATCAGGTTATTGCCAATATGGATAAGGCGAGAGAGCGGGAATAACAATATTTGTGCAATCTGAAGCCTTGAATGAGGATCGTATACAGACCGTTATTGCCTTTGGCGATAGCGGCTGTTTTATTTTTGCCGGGTTAAAGTGGAGAATAGAAGGGAATGCCTGGACTTTTGGCGGAAATATGGCATACTCGTTAGTAAGTCTGATTTTGATATGAGCTGGAGGGAACCTTGGATTATGAAATTTTCATTATGCATTGGAGCGTACCCGGAAAAAGATCTTATTTATCATTTGGAGAAAGTAAACGAGCATGGATTTGCCGGTCTGGAGTATTATGCCTGGTGGAACATCGAAGATTTGAAAGCGGTTGCGAAAGAGCAGCAACGGATTGGCTCCGGCATAACGGCGACCTGCACAAAATCATTTAATCTGGTGGATGACCGCAAACGGGATGTTTACATCGAGGATCTGAAGCAGACCATTGAAGCCTGTCATACGCTGGGGACCAAATCCATCATTACGCAAACCGGCCAGGTCATAGACGGCCTGCCGCGTGAATATCAGCGTAAAGCGATGGTTGAGACTTTGAAACGGTGTGCGCCGCTTTGTGAACAGGCTGGAATTGTACTCGAGGTGGAGCCGCTGAACGGGATCGTGAACCATCAGGGGCATTTTGTCCAATATTCATACGAGGCTGCGGATATTATCGATCAAGTGGACAGTCCATATGTCAAGCTTGTGTTCGATGTGTATCATCAGCAAATTACCGAAGGTCACGTTATTGCCAACGCGACGCGCTACAAGGATCGTATCAACCACTATCATATTGCCGACAATCCGGGACGCAATCAGCCGGGCACGGGCGAATTGAACTACCTGAATATTCTGCAGGCCATTCAGAATACCGGCTATGAAGGCATCGTGGGGCTGGAATGCGGCTATACGATCGATACGGATGAGGCGCTGCTGCAGTTCAAACAGGAGATTGCCGCAAGACTCGAATAGGGATTGAAAAAAGCCTTGATGACATCAGGAGATTGCTCTCTTGACCATCAAGGCTTTTCTTCTGCGGAAGGGCTGTGTCTAGTGATGGAGTTTACTATATGTCCTGCCCGATTACATCGCCATTGGCTTGCGGGCGGCAAGCAGATTCTTGATCTGGTGCTGTCTCCACTTGGATACCGGAACCTGCTTGTCATCGCTGCCGCATCCTTGGAAATGAATAATTCCATCGGTGAGCGACATGATTTTCCCGGAATTGACGTAGCAGTTTGCGTTGACCTTCACGAATCGTCCGTCAGCGATATAAGCGTTTAGTTGATCAGCAGACATGCTTTTTTTTATGTTATAATTTCTGCCGTGGAAGCTAACGAGACCCAGACGGCCGACGTTGAAATAAAGAATATCTGTCTCCACCTCAAAGTTCTCATACACATTACGCTCGCTCAATGCCACATTCATCATGTAACGCGCCCCCTTAATAAGATGAATTTGTTAGCGCTTTCATGATATCATAAAATTATACGTAAGGGAACGGTTTTTTTGTGAGAAATGAAGAAAATTTTTGGAGGAAATGCAAAAATTCCGGACAATCTATTTACATTTGAGTTGGAATCAGATTCATGCTTAAAGTCGGAACCCTTTTCTTTTTCAGGTTTATCATGTACATTTTAGGTAGACAAGTTATCGTTTCTCTGCTGAGGAAATAAGGGGGATTTAAGCGTGAATATTAAGATTATAAGTGCCAGCATGACCCATGACGCCGAAGAAGGATATAAAGGGAATGTAATCTTCGAGGTTGAGGGTCATAAATATCCGTATGAGGTGACTCTTCTCACTAAAAAAGGGAAAATGTGGGAATACAGCTTGAGCTTTAGCTCGGAATCGGGATCTGAAGAAGAGATCTTTGCGGTTGAGCAGGCGATTGAGGAAGACGATGAGATCTTCGACCGTATCGTGGAAGCGGCTGAGGACAGCTTGCCGCAATCGGAAGAATAAGGTCAAGCATGGCAGATTAAGGGACCACTATTGGTTCCTGAAAGGAAGATGAAGAGAGCAGAGCCGCCTTGATGGCGGACTGCTCTTTTTTGCGTTTGGCGTGCCCAGAGGCACGCATTATCTAGTTGGTGAAAGTCCAACCAAGGGAGGGACCAAGCCACCCTTGTAGCTAAGATGCTTGCGCATGGCGAAATCTGTGCGTAAAAGCGCATCGACAAAAGTACTTGTCGGAGACAAGGCGAGCAACATACCAGGCCGTAACATGAAGTGAATCCTGCCGCATCGTCAAAAAGGCCTCGCGAGAGGAAAAAGGGGAAGCCGAGTCTTGCAAACGTAGACGAAGGCCAAGGAAGCTGTGCAGAACTTGGAACAACAGCGAAGGATCTCCCGGTGTAATGGGATCGGCATGGTAGGAAAGATAATGCAGTGAACTGGGGAGACCCTCCCCTGCACGAAAGCTTTTTTTTTCGTAGCGAGAGACTCTATAAGTCAAAAAGACGAAGTGAGCCATCTGCAGGAAGGGAGTCCGAGGGGTGCATAGTACCGAAGAATGCAGGACAACACAACCTGCGGGAGGAAAGGCGCCCTGCTTTGTTCAAGCTTTTCAAGGAGGTACGAGTGAGTGAATGCCAAATGGCTAACGACACCTAGGGAAAAAGTTCAACAACTCCAAGAGAAGCTAGGTCATGCTGCCAAGATTAGCAAGCGGAGAAAATTTCATGCACTGTACGACAAGGTTCATCGACTGGATGTCCTTCAGGAAGCGTGGCGAAGAGTGAGGGCAAATAAGGGTGCGGCAGGCGTAGACGGTGAGACCATGGCTGATATTTCAAAGATAGGTGAAGATCAATTCGTCGCACAATGCCAAGAACAACTGTTGAAGAATAGCTACCGTCCCCAGCCCGTTCGTCGCCACTACATTCCGAAGAAAGATGGACGAAAACGTCCGCTGGGCATTCCGACGGTGAGAGACCGCGTCGTACAAATGGCAACGAAACGGATTGTCGAACCGATCTTTGAAGCGATTTTCTGGAATGCTCGTATGGCTTTCGACCAAAGCGCGGCGCAAAACAAGCGCTCGAGCGAATCCGCAAAACATGCAACCGTAAAGGCAATTGGGTGGTCGACGTCGACATCCAAGGCTACTTCGACAACATTAACCAAGAAAAACTGATGAAGCTGGTGGAAATGAGAATCAGCGACAGACGTATACTCAAGCTGATCCGGCAATGGCTCGGAGCAGGCGTGATGGAGGAAGGGCAAGTAAGACGGACCGACCTTGGCACGCCGCAAGGCGGCGTGATATCGCCGTTACCTGCGAACATCTACCTGAACTACTTCGATCTATTGTGGGAGAAACATGGCAAAGGAGTCGGAAAATTGACGCGGTACGCAGACGATTTCGTCGTGGTATGCAAGACAAGGAAGGACGCGCAACATGCGTTTAAGCTTATACAAACGATTATGGCGCGATTGGAACTGACCTTGCATCCGGAGAAAACGCGGATTGTGGGGCTATGGACGGGAGAAGAAGGGTTTGACTTCCTCGGCATGCACCACCGGAAGACAAAAGCGGAAACGGGACAGAAACGTGTATTACACGACCCAACAATGGCTCTGCGTAAAAGCAGAGAAGCATGTACGGGAAGTCGTAAAAGAACGACTCGCTCCGCCTAAGATGCGGCACGTTTCGTTCGAAGAACACGTGAGATGGCTCAACCTGAGAATACAAGGCTGGAAGAACTATTATGCGACGCCGTACAGCACGAAGTGGATGACGAAGCTAGATTGGTACATTCGGCAACGGTTAACGAAGTGGTACGCTAAGAAGCGCCAACGTAGCAACTGGCGCAGTTCCGAACAAGAAGTGAAGTTACTTAGCCACATGCATAGATTAAAGGCGCTTGCGTAAATCGCATGCACATGAATGACGAACATCGGAAAGCCGTATGAGGGAAAACCTCACGTACGGTTTGATGAGGAGGGGCTGAAATTATTCAGTCCCTTACTCTAGCATATGGCTCGAAGGATGGCATACGGTCGTTCCTGTTTGACATGTAGAAATTATATAGTCTCACAGCTGTTTTCTGACCTTGTGAGCGAAGAAGCCGACTTTGCCGCCTGAGGGCGGCGAGATCCGGTTTTTCGACAGATCCTTATGAGTGTTCGAAAAAGCTATTTACGGCCGCTTGTACAAAATGAAGTTACCCGTTGTTAAATATGCGGCATCCGGAAAATTGCAGCTATGCAATCTTCTCTAATCCTGGGGCAGCAGCAGACTTGTCAGTTCATCAAGGGTTAAGGCGCCGAAATAGCGGCTGAGCTCGACAGATGCAAGTGCTTGGCGGATGGATGCTTCATCATAAGGAATGCCTGTTAGCAGTTGTTCAACCTCCGCAACATCATAGGCGCCAAAAAAGTCACCGAATATCTTGATGCCTTTTATCCGGCCGCTCTCCACGTCAAGGCGGACATCGATGATGCCTGAGGCGAATTTGCGGATATTCTGAATGTTGGATTTGGGCGAACGGCCGTAATTCCAGTCCCAGCTGCGGTAACGCTCGTCCGCCAGCCGCTGGGCAGCCGACCAATCCTCGTCACTGAAGCGGTATTCGGGCACATCCTCAGGCTCACAATGAAACAGCTCCCGCAGCAGGGCGGAGCGGAATTGCCCGGTTGTCATAGGCTGCTCGAGAAATTCAGAGATATTGGCCACCCGGCCACGGACCGATTTGGTCCCTTTGGACTCGATTTTAATCGATTTGACCCGCAGGGCTAATGCTACATTTTCCATCGCAGAATTAAAAAGCAGTGTCCCATGAGTGAATAGTCGACCCTTCGAGGCAAATTGGGCATTCCCGGAAATTTTGCGTTCTCCCACCTGGATGTCGTTGCGTCCGGTCAGCACTGCGTTGACGCCAAGCTTATGCAGCGCATCGATTACGGGCTGGGTGAACTTGGCGAAATTATGAAAGGAGCTGCCGTCATCCTTGGTAATGAAGCTGTAGTTCAGATTGCCAAGGTCATGATAAACGGCTCCCCCTCCGGATAGTCGCCTTACGACATGGATTCCTTGTTCACTGACATATTCCGCATTGATTTCCTCCACAGTATTCTGGTTCTTACCTATAATTATCGACGGCTCATTGATATAGAAAAGCAAATAGCTGTCGTCCATCGGCAGATTGCGCAGCGAATATTCCTCCAGCGCGAGATTGAACGCGGGATCCGTTATACCCCGGTTATCCAGAAAAAGCATCATGATGGGGACCTCCCTATAGGTGAATGGTGAATGGTGATTGGTTGTTCTTCCATTAGAGCAAGGAAGAGGGGGAAAGTCAAACTCATGTGGACATGATTTTATATAAGCAGAATACTTATTTTGAATCTCGCTCCTTAATCAATTGAAGATTTTGAAGGAAATGATAGGGTTTGTGAGAAGAGTTCGTTATAATTAAGAAAATACTGAACCCTGCAGAGGAGATATAATATGAGTGATTCCATGGTTAAAATCAAGCATGCCGCCAGGCAAATGGGCTTCGCAAACGGGGAAGGGTTATTTCCCGACCCCATTCTTATTGAAGCCGGTGCCATGGCGCAGGCGGCTCCTTATATTGTTGATAACGGATACAGAAATATCGTCATAGTGGCAGATGATAATACATACCGGATAGCAGGACAGCAGCTAGCAGACAATTTGCAGCAGCTTGGTTTGACGGCGGCTGTCACATTGATCAAGCCCGACCAGCAGGGAGATGTGATTGCCGATGAAGCATCCATCATCCAGCTGATTCTCGACATTCAGCGCACTGCTGCTGATCTGGTTCTGGCTGCCGGCAGCGGGACGCTGCATGATATAGCCAGATACGCCGCATATACGACGAAGCTGCCTTTCGTATCCGTCCCGACGGCTCCGTCTGTAGACGGCTTTACCTCCAAAGGCGCGCCGATCATCATCCGCGGCGAAAAAATAACGGTCCCGGCAATCGGGCCTGTGGCGATTTTTGCCGATCTGGATATTTTGCGCGCAGCGCCAGGGAAGATGGTTGCTGCAGGATTCGGAGATATGCTGGGCAAATACACCTCGCTGTTCGACTGGAAGGTAGGCAAAATTACCGCAGACGAGCCTTATTCGACGCTTGTTGCCGACATCACGGAAGAGGCGCTGGAAGCCTGTGTCCGGCATGCCGGAGAGATCGGGAACCGGACAGAGAAAGGAATTCGCGTTCTGATTGAGGCGCTCATCGATTCGGGATTGGCGATGCTGTTGTTCGGGCAGTCGCATCCCGCTTCGGGAGCGGAGCATCATCTGTCCCACTATTGGGAAATGGAGTATATCCAAACCGGTAAAAGGCAGCTTCTCCACGGCGCGAAGGTTGGAGTAGCCTGCGCTGAAATTACGGCATTGTATCATAAATTCGCTGCCGGACAACAAGCGCAGACGGTGACAGGATGGAACGAGATCAGCCCCGAGCTTGCGAAGCTCCCGGATGAGGCTGAAATTCGCCGACTGCTGCAGACGGTCGGAGGACCTTCCACAATCGCTGAGCTTGGTCTCGATCCGCAGCTGCTGGAGCGGAGCAAGCGGGAAGCGTATCGCGTCCGCTTGAACCGGCACACGCTTCTGCGTGCAATCAGTGAATATCCGCAAGCTGGACAATAAGGAAAGCAGGCTGGAGCCTCATTATAATACGGGCAGCACCAGACGGTGCTGCCCGTAATGGCAAGCTCGCGCAATGGCAAGCTCGCGCAATGGCAAGCTCGCGGAATGGCAAGCTCGCGCAATGGCAAGCTCGCGCAATGGCAAGCTCGCGCAATGGCAAGCTCGCGCAATGGCAAGCTCGCGCAATGGCAAGCTCGCATAATGGCAAGCTCGCATAATGGCAAGCTCGCGCAATGGCAAGCTCGCGTAATGGCAAGCTCGCGTAATGGCAAGCTCGCGTAATGGCAAGCTCGCATAATGGCAAGCTCGCGTAATGGCAAGCTCGCGCAATGGCAGCTCGCGTTTGCACTATGGCACTGGGACAATGGCTGCTGCAGCAAATAGAGGGAGCGCAGCACGCCAGCTTCCTCCCCCGGTTGCGGTTTTTAGCAGGATAATTACAGCCATTGCATACCAAAAAAAGCCTCCTGGAGCACTTTGAAAGTGCGCTGGAGGCTTTTCGCTCTAATGGTAAATGTGATGGGAATAATTCAGCATAAGCAGCAGGCTGCTCCCGCAATGACTATTTATCTGCTGCGTTTTTTGCTGTGTTTTTTTACGGATTTGCGTTTGCTGGATACTCTGCACATGATATCTTTTTCGCTATAAGTGTACATATGCTGAGGTACAGGCACGCAGTGATGCTGATTAATGACTTCAATCTGGTGAATAACAGGCTGTACCTGCGGATGGTAGTAGTCGTTCACAATATATTGCGGTGGATCAAAGATCGCAGGCAGTGGAGGACAGCATTGGTCTTCACATGGATTACCATGATTAGTCGACATGGTTCAAACTCCCTTCATGGTTAGGATTGGTTTTCTGTATATTCTATGTTCGAGTACAACCAGATGATTGTACACTTGCCTCATAGACAGTTGTCTGCGGTACAGATAACTGATAGAACACAACATCTCTTTACCTGCAGTTACCAATAAATTCAATTTATTATGTTATGAAATATGACATAGTAAATGGGCTTGATTCTTTTTGTGATAATAAACACGAATATATTTATAACAAACAAAATGCAGACAATAAAAACAATATATAACCATTTTAATGTTATGTTAATTAACATAATATTTATGTAAGCGATAACGCTTATATGGACTGGAGGAATCGGACATGAAGAAAACAGCGTCTTATGTATTGCTGCTGACTTTGATCATGGCACTCTTGGCAGGGTGCGGCAGCAACGCGAACAATGGCAGCACAGGGGGCAACACGGCAGCAAAAAATGCAGGCAACACGGCAGAGGGCGACAACGCGGCTCCGGGCGATGACGCAGCCGCAGGCGGCAATGCCGCTTCCGGCGACGAAGAAATCAAAGGCGAAATTACGTGGGCGACGCACAGAACCGAATTGGTCGACACGGATCTCAAGAAGTATGTAGAGAAGTTCAAAGAGAAATACCCTGGCATCACGGATGTGAAGATTGAAGGTCTGAAGGATTACGAGCAAACGATCCGCGTACGTATGGCGGCGAATGAGCTGCCGGACGTGTTGTCGCTGGTTGAGACGAAGCAGGAGGATCTGCCTAAGTTCTACGAGCCGCTTGACGATCTGGGATTGAAGGACAATATCTACTTTAAGGATTTCAGCTCGTACGAGGGCAAGCTTTACGGGATTTCCCAGCAGGTAGCCATCAATGGACTGGTTTATAACAAGAACGCTTTTGAAAAAGCGGGCATCACAGAACCGCCAAAAACGCTCGATGAGCTGATGGCTGATTCCGAAAAGCTGAAGGCGGCTGGAATTGTACCGATGGCCACCGCATTCAAGGATGCCTGGACGCTTCAATACTGGACTGATCCGGCTGAATTCATTTATGGAAGCACGAAGCTGCGCAATGATAAATTAAAATCGGATGCACCATTTACAGTAGACGGCGCATATGGACAAGGACTTGGCATTCTGAAACAAATGAACGACAAAGGATATTTGGAGAAAGATGTCTACTCCGCAAGCTGGGATCAAACCCAAAAAGACCTGGCAACCGGCAAAACAGCGATGATGTATATCGGGAACTGGCTCTTCTCTTCCCTGATCACCAACGGGTTGCCGCTGGAGGATATCGGATTTGTGCCGCTGCCTTATGACAACAGCGGTACTTACAAAGGCATGATGCGCAATGACTGGGCATACGCCGTCAGCAAGAACAGCAAAAACAAGGCAGCTGCCAAAGCGTTCGTTAAATTCATGCTGGAAGAATCCGGCGATTATGCTGACCATATGATTATTTCGCCAATCAAGGACAAGCAGCAGGATCTGCCGCAAATCACGCAGTTTATGAGCTATAATCCGACGATGATGGAAGCGGAGCCCGTTAGCGCGGATGTTACGGCAATCGAGCAGAAAACGCAGTTCGATCCGTTTAAATTCATTCAGGAGGTGGTCGTCAAGGATATGAAAGAGGTATTCGACGGCTATAACAAGAAGTGGGCTGCGGCCAAGGCTGCGCTGAATAAATAAGCGGCTTGCAGATGGATGGTTTGGTTAACGGCTAGAACAGACAAAATGGATTATCGGTCCAGGCGGATAATCCATTTTGTTTTTTCCTCGCAAACCGGGCTATCTGCGAGAAAGAGGAGTGAGAATGATCAAAACTTTATCCTACAAGCATCAAAGAACGATCATTATCGTTGCGTTTCTGATCCTTCCCTTGGCGCTGCTTGCGGTTTTTTCGCTGTATCCGGCTATTTATCTGTTTTATATGAGCATGATGACCTGGGATGGATACAGCCCGGAGAAAACCTGGGCAGGCTTCAGCAATTTCAATGAGCTGTTTCATAATAAGGAAATACTGTCTGTTTTTCTGCATAACTTTGTCTATCTGCTGTGGGGGCTGCTCCAGAATGCGCTTGGTTTATGCTTCGCCCTGCTGCTGAATTCCAAGCTGCGCGGGCGCAATGTCTACCGGGTGATCTTGTTTATGCCTTATATTATGAATGGCGTGGCAGTTGCGTACATGTTCAATTATGTATTTAATTCCGAATATGGCTCGCTTAACACTTTATTGCATGCCATTGGGCTCGATGACTGGGCGATCAGCTGGTTCGGGTCGGTGAAATTCGTCAACCATGTGCTTGGATTTATTACATTATGGAAATTCATGGGCTTCAATATGGTCATTTACCTGGCAGCACTGCAGTCCATTCCTTCCGATATTATTGAAGCTTCACGAATCGACGGCGCTTCGCGCCTGCAGATTATCTGGCATATTATTCTGCCGAATATGGTGAGAGTCATTGAGCTGAACTTGTTCCTGACGATTATTGGCGCGCTTGAAGTGTTCGATCTGCCGTTCCTGCTGACCAAGGGCGGTCCGCTGGGCGCAAGCGACACCTATGTGACAAAAACCGTTGATACGGCTTTCTCGTTTAATAATTTCGGGCTGGCCTCAGCCATGAGTGTGAGTTTGATCGTGGCTGTTATTGTGATTCTGGGCGTTCAAAGAGCCGTTATCCGGAGGTGGGAGAAGTAATGAGCAGCAGACGATTTCAACCGATGGCCCTGATCAAGCACGCCTGTATCTGGGTGGCTGTGTTCCTGATCTTCTTCCCGCCGTATATTCTCGTTCTTAATGCCTTCAAGACCAAAGAGGAATTTACGCAGACGAGCGTATTCCAGCTGCCGAAAAATTTCTTCAACTTCGATAATTTTATGACGGTGCTGGAGCGGGCCAATCTGGACCGCGCTTATCTCAACACGCTGTTTATTATTGTTGTGGCGGTCATCGGCAACGTGGCGCTCGGTACCATGGTTGCCTATATTCTGGGACGCTTCGATTTCAAGCTGAAAAAAGTAATATTTGGCGCCTACATCGCGGTCTCCTTTATCCCAATGATTACGACGCAGGTGGCGACGTTCACGGTCATTAACAATCTGCATTTGTTCAACACGCTGTTCGCTTCGATTATTTTGCATCTGGGCACCGATGTGCTGCAAATCTTCATCTATCTGCAGTTTATCCGCAATATACCGGCCGAGCTGGATGAAAGCGCAATGATGGAAGGCGCTTCGCTGTTCAAAATCTACCGGACCATCATCTTCCCGCTGCTTGCTCCGGCGACGGCGACTGTCGTCATTATCAAGACGATCAACATCTATAACGATATGTTTATTCCGTTTCTGTATATGCCGGATCAGAAGCTGGCGGTCGTCTCGACCAGCCTGATGAACTTTTCGTCCGAGCGGAGCACGGAGTGGGAACTTATGTCAGCGGCCATATTAATGATTATGGTTCCGATCATTGTTCTGTATCTGTTCTTTCAAAAATATGTGTTTGCGGGTATCGTGAGCGGTGCTGTAAAATAAGCAGTATTTCCAAAGGGCAGGAGTATTGTGCTCATGCCCTGGAATTCAGCTTAGGGGGGAACAGGGCATGCGCAGTCCGTTCAGGGGAAAATGGAAGATGAGAGTGGATAAAAGCTGGATCGCTTTCGCCAATCTGAGCATGCAGCAGAAGCTGCTGATTGTGTTCCTGTTTCTGGTTTCCCTGCCGATCATTCTGGTCAGCTACGCTTCTTATTATTCCTACTCGCGTTCCATCCAGACCAACACGGAAGCGTATGCTGCCGAAATCACGTCCAAAATGATGACAAAGCTGGATGATTACGTGACCGATCTCTATAATATGTCAGCGATGCCCCTTTATAATGAGGTATTCTTGCGGTGGCTGTCTCAGCCGGGCGTAGAACTGGACAAGCAGCGGTCCCTGGACTTATATGTGGCCAATCTGAACAAGATCAAACCCGATACCGTATCCGTCTATGTGTTCGACCGCTATGGCAATGTGTTCTATAATATCAAATCCGGCGGCAAACGAAGCAATTTTGACGAAGTGAAATCCGTCTGGGAGAAGATAGCCGCAGAGGGCGACGGCCGGCCGGAGCTTGTGAGCACACAGGAAGTCGCCTCGGACCGCTCCCCCACCACTTATTACGCCTTCTCCGTCATCCGCGAGCTGAAAGGCACATGGGATATGGAGCCGGTCGGCTATATCGTATTCGATACGAATATAAGCGCGATCAGCCGCCAGATTGAGAGTGCGGATGATGTGACCAAGGGAAAAACGCTGCTTGTGGACGAGAATAATGTGGTCGTGTTCGACAGCGAGAGGAAGCTGATCACGCATAATATCTCGAGCGACGAGAGCATCAGGCGGGCAGTCGACGATAAGGGGTCTTTTCAAATCCAAATGGATGGCGAGCCCTATATCTGCACGTACGTCATCTCCAATCTGACCCATTGGAAAATGCTCGTCTATATTCCGCTGGAGGAAGTGACCCGGCAGGCATCGGTAACACGGAATTTCACATTGACGATAACAGCAGCGTTTATCGCCTTTGCCCTGTTTATTGCGATTGCCATCTCGTTCGCCCTTACGCGTCCCCTGCGCAAAATCAAGCTGCTCATGCAGGAGGTTCAGCGCGGCAACCTCGATGTCAGCTTTAATCTGAAATACAGCGATGAGGTCGGGATGCTGGGCCGCCATTTCAATATGATGGTTTCCCGCGTCCAGACCCTGATCGAAGAGGTGGAGTTTACCCAGGCAAGGAAGAAGGAAGCGGAGCTGATTGCGCTGCAAAGCCAGATTAACCCGCATTTCATTTATAATACGCTTGAAATGATCCGCATGACGGCGGAGGTCAATGATGACGATGAAGTATCCGAGATGACCTATATTCTGGGCAAGCTCCTTCGTTACGGGGTCAATCACGCCAACCGCAGTGTCACGATCAGGGAAGAAATCGACCATCTGCAAAACTATGTGGCGCTCCAGAATATGAGGTTCGCCGACAGATACAAGCTGATTATTCATATTCCCGAAGATATTTATGCGCTGCCCTGCATCAAGCTGATATTCCAGCCCATCATTGAGAACGCGATTCATCATGCCTTCAGAGACAAGCCGGAATCCGGAACGATTCAAATCGCAGCAGCTCATGACGGCGAGGACATCGTGATTCATCTGTCCGACGACGGGGCAGGGATGAACGAACAGGCGTTAAAAATTCTCAGGGATCATATTTCAGGCGTCCAATTGATTGATTCGGGACGGGGCATCGGTCTGCGCAATATCAATGAACGCATCAAGCTTCAATTCGGCGAGCGTTACGGTCTGAAGGTCGACAGCAGAGAAGAGATCGGCACCATCGTGACCCTGCGTCTGCCTGGTTCATCAAGCAAGGATCTCAACTGACGAGCGGGGGGACCAGATATGTTGAATGTGATGGTTGTGGACGATGAGGAGCGCATTCGTATTGGCATTGAGAAAATATTATCCAAATATCCAGGCGAGCTCCATATTGCCGGTTCTTATTCCAACGGTCTTGAAGCTCTGGTCGGCATGTCGGAGATGAAGCAGGGGGAGCTTGATGTCATCATTACGGATATTGAGATGCCGGTCATGGACGGCCTGAGGTTCATCGAACAGGCAAAATCCAAAATGCCGGAAGCGTTTATCATTGTATTGAGCGGCTATAACGACTTTGAATATGCCAGGCAATCGCTTCGCGGCGGGGCGGCGGATTATCTGCTCAAGCCGATGGATAAAAGCGAGGTGTTCCGGCTGCTCGGTTTATGCGAGCAGAAGAAGCAGGCTGAAAGGGGAGGCTCCGATAAGAGGATTCCATCTCCCGGTTATGCCGCTTCAGGGATTGAGAACGGGGCGGTCGAACAGATCAAACGATTGATTGAAAAAGAATATAACCGCAATCTCGAGTTGAAATATATCGCTCAGAAGGTCGGCTTCAACGCAAGCTATCTGAGCAAGATCTTCAGTCTCGGTACGGGCGAGACCATCACCGATTACATCAACCGGGTGCGCATCGACAAGGCGAAGCAATTTTTGCTGGATCATCCGGGACTTAAAGTATATGAGATCGCCCATTTGGCCGGATACGGCGATAAAATCTATTTTCAGAAGCTGTTCAAGAAAATGACCGGCTTGACCCCGAGGGAATTCAGGGATCATGATGTCCTGCCGGTTGAAGGGGAGTAGCGTAAAGTGGCCTTGTTTACAGCTGTTGGCAATCAATTTATGTACGATGGAAAACCGCTGCGGATCATCAGCGGAGCCATGCATTATTTTCGGATTGTGCCCGAATATTGGCAGGACCGGTTATTGAAGCTCAAGGCCTGCGGTTTCAATGCTGTTGAGACCTATGTTGCCTGGAATATCCACGAGCCGCAGGAAGGCCGCTTCTGCTTCGAGGGCATGGCCGATCTTGTCCGTTTCATCCGGTTGGCGGAGGAAGCGGGACTGCATGTCATCGTGCGGCCAAGTCCATATATATGCGCGGAATGGGAGTTCGGGGGCTTGCCGTCATGGCTGCTGCAGGACAAGGATATGATGCTGCGCTGCAGCTACCAGCCTTTCCTGGATAAGGTTGACGCTTATTATGATGTGCTGCTGCCGATCTTGAAGCCTCTGCTCTGCACGAACAGCGGACCGGTTATCGCCATGCAAATTGAGAACGAATACGGCAGCTACGGCAATGATGCTGCCTATTTGAGTTATTTGCGCAAGGGCATGATCGACCGCGGCATCGATGTGCTGCTGTTCACATCGGATGGCCCCGAGGATTTCATGCTGCAGGGCGGCACGCTGCTGCCGGATGTGCTGGCAACGCTTAATTTTGGCTCCAAACCGGAGCAGGCCTTCGCGAAGCTTGCGGAATACCAGCAGGACAAGCCGGTGTTCTGCATGGAATACTGGAACGGCTGGTTCGATCATTGGGGAGATGAGCATCATGTCCGGGGACATGATGAGGTGGCGGATGTGCTGGACCGTATTCTGAAATCGGGAGCGTCCGTCAATTTCTATATGTTTCATGGCGGGACGAACTTCGGCTTCTATAATGGCGCCAATCATATCGACTTCTATGAACCGACTGTGACGAGCTATGATTACAATGCCATGCTCTCGGAATCGGGAGATATAACGGATAAATATAAAGCGATACGCGAGGTTATCCTGCGATATGTCGAACCGCCGGAGACCGAAGTTCCGGCTCAGCCGGCGAAGCGCAGCTACGGGCCGATCCGGATGACGGAGCAGGCGGCTTTATTTGAATCACTCCCGCGGCTCGGCGAAGCGGTCGGCAGTGCCTACCCGCAGACGATGGAGCAGCTCGGTCAGGACTACGGTTTTATCTGGTATGAAACATTTATTTCCGGTCCCAGAAGCGGCTGCGAAATCATTGTGCAGGATGTTCATGACCGGGCGCTTGTTTATTTGAACAAGGAATACAAGGGCGTCATCGAGAGATGGGGCGCCAATTCCGTGAAGCTGGACATTCCGGCAGAAGGCGCTCTGTTGGGTCTGCTCGTGGAGAATATGGGTCGGATCAACTATGGCGCAAAGATGAAGGACCGCAAGGGAATCACGGAAGGTGTCAAAGCAGGCACGCAGCAGTATAATCAGTTCCTGTTCAACTGGAGCATTCAGCCGCTGCCGTTAAAGGATTTGTCCGCTCTTATTTATAAACCGGTTATGGTTGAAGCCGACGCGGCGGAGCATGCCAGCAGTAATGTGACTGCAAGCGGCCCGCGTTTTTATCGTGCGAAATTCCTGGTTGAGGAGCGCGGAGATACTTTTCTGAAGCTTGCCGGATGGACCAAGGGAATCGCGTATATCAACGGGTTTAATCTTGGCCGGTATTGGGATAAAGGACCTCAACGGACGTTATATGTACCGGGACCTCTGCTTGTGGCAGGCGAGAATGAGCTTGTCATTTTCGAGCTGCAGGATGTCAGGGAGCCGGTGGTCACTTTGCAGGATTACCCGGAGCTTCATTAGAAGGGGGCAGAAAGGAGAGTGAGGGAGCTTTGAGAATCGGAATTATCGGATACGGGACAAGAATGGATTATTTTTTGAACCGATTGCTGGAATTGGAGCTGGGGGCAGAGCTTGCGGCTGTTGCGGACATTGATCTGGCGAAAGCAAGTGCGCTCCTCACGGCAAAAGGCCTGGATGTAACCCGCATCGCCCTGTATACGGATGCAGATGAGATGCTGGCAGCGGAAAAGCTTGATGGCGTCATGATCGGAACACGCTGCACGCTGCATACCGCGATGGCAGCGAAGGTATTGGAGAACAATATTCCGTTGTTTCTGGAGAAACCGGTGGCGATCACGCTGGAGGATCTGAAGAAGCTGCGCGCGGCTGCGCAGGCATCGGACAGCGAGGTTGTCGTTTCCTTCCCGCTGCGCTCCACGCCGATTGTGAAGCTGGTCAAGGAGATTATTGATTCCGGCAAGCTGGGCGCGATCGAGCATATACAGGCCGTTAATAATGTGCCGTATGGAAGCGTATATTATCACAGCTGGTATCGAGATGAAACGGAGACAGGCGGGCTGTTTCTGCAGAAGGCGACCCATGATCTGGACTATCTCAATTATTTGACGGGACTTCGGCCTATTGAGGTCAGCGCCATGGAGTCCAAGCGGGTATTCAAGGGAAGCAAGCCTGCCGGCTTGTTTTGCAGGGATTGCGGCGAATGGGAGACCTGTCCGGAAAGCCCTCATGTGCTGAAGCATTACAACCAGGAGGAGATTACCGGGGAGATGTGCGCATTTGCCGAGGATACAGGCAACCATGATTCAGCCAGCATCATGATCCGTTATGAAACAGGCATGCATGCCGTCTATTCGCAAAACTTCTATTCGCGCAAATCCGCCGCCCTGCGGGGAGCCAGACTGATCGGATACAAGGGCACTGTGGAATTTGACTGGTATCAGGACGAGGTGAAGGTGCATATGCATCATACGCCGAGAGTGGAAAACTATAAGCTGGCTGCGGCGAAGCTGCCCCATTTTGGTGGAGATTCGGCCTTGGCGCTGAATTTCATCCGCGTAATGCAAGGGGTGGAGCAATCGCAAACCCCATTGGAGGCGGGAATCAGCAGCGCCCTGCTGTGTCTCATAGCCGAGCAATCCGCTCGTACCCGCAGCTTCCAAAGCGTCATATTGGAACATTAGAAGGGGGCGGGCAGAACATGGCGGATAAGCGGAAGCTGCGAACGCTGGTTACTCACGACGATCATGATGAAAGACATCACGGGGCTGTACATGTCCCCGTGTATAATACCAGCTTGTTTACGTTCGCCTCCTACGACGAGATGGACCGCGCAGGAGCCGACCCGGCAGGGCATTACAGCTACTCCCGCGGGAATAATCCGTCGGTCGTCGAGCTGGAGGAGCGTCTGGCTGAGCTTGAAGGCGGGGAAAAGGCCCGGGCATTCGGATCGGGCATGGGGGCGATAACGGCCGCCATCCTCTCGATTGTCAGTGCCGGCGAACATATTGTATGCGTGGATCAGGTTTACGGGCCGGCAAAGGTATTTATGGGCGATTATCTGAAGCGGTTCAACATTGGCACAACCTTCGTGGACGGTGCGAGTCTGGAGGCCGTCGAAAGGGCTATTGGAAACCATACGAAGCTGCTTTATCTGGAAAGCCCCTCCAGTTTGTTGTTTGAGCTTCAGGATCTGGAGGGCTGCGCCTGGCTGGCGGAGAAATACGGATTAGCCACCGTGATCGATAATACATGGTCAACGCCATGCTTTCAGAATCCGCTGCAATATGGAATCGATCTGGTGGTCCATTCCTTGACCAAATATATAGGCGGACACAGCGATGCCATGGGCGGGGCGGTGATCGGAAGCGGGGAGCGGATCGACCGGATAAGCGGGAGTGAATTGGTGCTGCTTGGCTCAATCATGCATCCGCAGACGGCGTCTCTGATTATGCGGGGGCTGCGGACGCTGCCGCTGCGGATGGAGAAGCAGCAGGCAAATGGAGCGGCCGTTGCCGCTTATTTGGCTTCGCTTCCTTTTATCAATAAGCTGCATTATCCGGCTTTGCCCGGGCATCCCCAGGCTGAGCTCGCGCAAAAGCAGATGTTGGGCTTCGGCAGTCTTTTTTCTTTTGAGAGCGGCCACTGTGCAGAGAAGCTGAAGGCTTTTGCGGATGAGCTGCGCTATTTTCGCATCGGCTTCAGCTGGGGAGGCTACGAAAGTCTGGTTACCGTACAGCAGGCGGCATCCGGTTCGCCGCGGGCGAGCGTTCCGGTTGTGCGGCTGTATATTGGACTCGAGGATCCGGAAGATTTGATTGCCGACTTGAGCAGAGCTTTTCGCTTATGCGGTTTCCAGTAAAGCGGCCAGGCAGCTGGACCATAAAAATAAACAGCCATTTCGGACTCGTGCGGAGCCCGGGATGGCTGTTTATTGTTGATAGATCCGTAAGGACGGCCACAGCCGTTTCTTCTTAAAATAGAAGAAAGTATACAATTCCTCCGTACTTTGCTTATATTTCTTATAGAAGAAACCTGCAGCGCTTCCAAAGAACAGCGAAGCCGTTTCTTCTTGACCTTATAGAATTTATAAGTTTTCACGCCTATAAATTTCTATAAGGTTTGAGGGAAGAAACTAACGATGCCGCCAAAGGACGGCGAAGCCGTTTCTTCTTAACCGCAAATGTTCAAAACAGCAATCGATAAGAAATGACTTTGGATTTTGTATGTTAAGGTTAAATGGTGTCACCCTCTGTCGCAACGCACGCTGGCAGCTGGCGCGCGATGCGAAAAAATGCGGGGCCTATCTCCTGTACAAAACAGGGAATGGATCGCCGGCGAACAAATCGCCGTCCCGGCCGCCAAGGAGCGCCACATTCATATGATTGTCGCCTCTGGTGCCTGCCTTGTAACGCGTATCGCCTGTCATCAGATGGACTGCCAATGATCTGCGCGGCTTGTCGGTCGTATTGGGGCCGCTGCCGTGGATCGTCAGCGCATGGTGGAAGCTGACCTGCCCGGCTTTCATGATCAGCGGAACGGTGCGGAATTGCTCCCCTTCCGGCAGATTGATCTGCTCCTGCTGCTTCTTCATGTCTTGTTCGAAGAAGTCATTGACATTGACCAATCCCCACCGGTTGCTGCGGGGAACGACCTGCATGCAGCCGTTGGACAGATCCACATCGTCAAAGGCTACCCAGGCGGTAATGAGCGACGGCTCAGCCGCTGCGCGCCAATAGGAGTAGTCCTGATGCCATCCGACATTGGCGGATGGCCGCTGACCATCCCGGGGACGGCCCGGCTTGTAGAGCAGCTGGTCATGCCACAGCGCAATGGCGTCCGTTTTCATCAGAAGCGCGGCTATATGGCCGATAAGCGGATCGGCTGCCAGACCGCGGAGTACGGGATCAGCCCAGTGGGAATTGTCGGTTTTCCGGAGGACGTTGCCATCCTCCGGCTTCCAATAGCCATGGTGCGGTGCGCGTCCGGTTTCGAAGATGCCGTTGTGGACCAGCTCCATATGCGCCCGAAGCTGCTCCAGTCTGTCATCATCAATGATTTTAGGCGATATCCAGTAACCGTTCTCATCAAAAAAGCGTTGGTCCTCGGCCTGCGGCAAAATAAGGGTATCGTTCATGATTGCTGTCTCCTTTACGAAGCGGATTGGCTTGCTCAGGTACAGTTTACCTGCTTTGCCGGGTCGGGTCTTTACGGGATATCTCCTTCTATTTAACGTTTTTCGTCATTTCATTTCATGTACTTTTCCTGGGCTGTTTGGCCGCCTGCTGCCGATAGGCCAAGGGGGAAATGCCTGTAAGGCGCTTGAAGAAAAGGCTGAAGTGATGAATTCCGCCAAATTCCAGACGCTCGGCGATGGCCGTCACGGAATCATTGGATTCCCCCAGCCAATATTTGGCGCGGTCCAGACAGAGCGAGCGGATGTAATGCCCCAGCGGAACTCCCATGCAGCGCTTGAACTCCCGTTCCAGATGGGTTCTGCTCAAGTGGACCCTATCGGCCAGCTCGCGGACATCGTGATGGAACCGGACGTATTCATGCAGATGGGAAAGCACGGTTTTAACCGCAGGCGTGACGGTTCTGGGATGATGACCGCCGGAGCCGTGTCCTTGATAAGCGCGAATGACGGAGACGAGCATTTGCAGAAAATAACCCTGCACGATCACATTGGCATGCAGCTGCTGGCCGTTGATTTCATCAAAAATATGATCGCATATCCGTTTCACGGCATCGGAAGTGTCCTTGACCACCCGTTTTACGCCCAGCTCGATATAATCGAGCTCCAGCGAGCGGAGACCGTCGATCTGGAAGCCGAGATAATAAAGCCTGTAGGGCATGCGGCCGCTCGCCGCTCCCTGATGGCGTTCCCCGGGCTTGGTCAGAAACAAATCGCCGGCTTCCACCTCATACAGGAACTGGTCAATGGCGAACCAGCCTTCGCCCTCGTCTACATAACAGAGCTCAAAATGATCATGCTCATGCTTCTCGACATCCCAGGACTGGCGGGAGACTATTCCAATATAGGTCAGACTTTCGAAAAGCGAACGGAAAGGCAGTTCCTCCCGAACCTCGTCCTGCTCCAATATCGTTCATCCTTTCTCCGGAAAGAGGGCCAAGCTTGATCGATCGTTAAAAATCCGACTTATCGTATAACTGAAGTATAGCCGATCATTCACCGTCTGGCACTATAGGAAGCCCATGAAAAAAGGTTGACATCTTCATCGATGCACGGTTAAATTAAATAGACCGTTCGCTATAATTCTGGAGGTTAGCCGATGACAAGCAAACAAAACTCGCGTGAGGGCATTTTGGAGACGGCATCCAAGCTGTTTTTTACACAAGGCTATCATGCAACGGGTTTAAATCAAATCATTAAGGAGAGTGAATGTCCCAAGGGCTCATTGTATTATTATTTTCCTGCCGGCAAGGAAGAGCTTGCCCTGCAGTGCATTGCTTCGGTAAAGGAGTTTGTCGTCCAAAAATGGAGAGATTATTTTGCGGCAAATGAGGGGCCGGCAGAGGCGATCCAGGCCTTTGTCCTGGAAATAGCCGATGAAGCGGAAGCGACGAATTTCGAAGAATTTATGCCGTTCAGCTTCTGGGTATCGGTGGAAACCTCCTCCATAAGCGATAAACTGAGGGCTGCCTGCCAGGATGCATTAACGCAGTGGCAGTCGGTTATTGCAGAGCATCTGGCACAGTCCGGCATCGAGCGGGGCAGCGCGGCGGAGACGGCAACGGTGATCGTTTCCCTGGTTGAAGGAGCATTAATACTGGCACAGACGAATAAGGATAAAACGCCGCTCCTTACAGCTTCCAGGTACATCCCGTTTATCGTTCACAAATGCGCACAGCGGACTTCGGAATGAATCTGCTGCAGACCTTGGAGGCAGCTTTGGCATCAAAGAAACAAACAATAAAAACATAGAGATAGATATGAATGGGAGAATGAGAAAACATGGAAGCAAGCATGCCGACAGGTTCAACAAAGATCGACCCCGGTCAAACGTTTAAAGTTATCCCGATTATGGTTTCCCTGCTGCTCAGCGGATTTATCGGATTGTTCAGTGAAACGGCGCTTAATGTCGCCCTCAGCGATTTGATGCAGGTGCTCAATATTACGCCGGCAACCGTCCAATGGCTGACGACAGGATATTTGCTCACATTGGGAATTCTCGTTCCCGTTTCAGGCCTGCTTCTGCAGTGGTTCACCACAAGGCAGCTGTTTGTGGCATCGCTTCTGTTCTCCATTCTGGGGACGCTGGTTGCGGCGCTTTCAGGCTCTTTTGAAATACTGATGGTTGCAAGGGTTCTGCAGGCGATTGGAACAGGTTTATTGCTCCCCTTGATGTTTAATACGATCCTTATTATTTTCCCTGTTGAGAAAAGGGGAGCGGCGATGGGCATTATCGGCCTAGTAATTATGTTCGCTCCTGCGATCGGCCCGACATTTGCCGGACTGCTGATCGAGAACCTGAGCTGGCATTGGATTTTCTGGCTGTCGCTTCCGTTTCTGCTGATCGCGCTTGCCTTCGGTATTTTGTATATGCAGAATGTGTCGACGATCACCAAGCCCAGATTTGATATTACATCGATCCTGTTCTCGACGCTTGGCTTCGGCGGTATCGTGTTCGGCTTCAGCAGCGCGGGTGAGGGTGAAGGAGGCTGGGGCAGCACCAAGGTCATCGTTGCGATGGCGATCGGAATTGTGGCGCTGCTGCTGTTTTCACTTCGTCAGTTCTCGATGAAGCAGCCGATGATCAACCTCCGTGCGTTCAAATATCCGATGTTTGTTGTCGGGGTATTGATGGTATTTATCTGCATGATGGTGATTCTGTCCTCCATGCTGATTCTTCCGATGTATTTGCAGACAGGAATGTCCATGTCCGCTTTAACGGCCGGCTTGATCCTGCTGCCGGGAGGAATTATTAACGGTGCATTGTCGCCGGTCATGGGGCATTTGTTCGACAAATACGGCCCGAGATGGCTGGTCATTCCCGGACTTATTATCCTCGCAGTCGTGCTCTGGTTCTTCGCGGGAATTACAGCGGCATCTACAACGGCACTGATCATCGTGCTGCATTCCTGTCTGATGATCGGTGTCGCGATGGTATTCATGCCTGCCCAGACCAACGGTCTCAATCAGCTGCCCCGCGAGTTCTATCCGGATGGAACGGCGATCATGAACACCCTGCAGCAGGTTGCCGGTGCAATCGGCACGGCGCTGGCGGTCAGCATCATGACGGCGGGCCAAAAGAAATTCATGGAGTCGGCGGCGGATCCCTCTGAACCGGCTGCAGCTCTGGGAGCGTTGACTGCCGGCATACAAAATGCCTTTATATTCGCCATGGTTGTAGCGATTATCGGACTTGTCATTGCATTATTTATCAGACGTGTAAATATACAAAAGGAAAGCCAAACGGTGAATGTGAAGAAAGAGACACGCAGCGCATAAGCCAAGGCATTTTAATTTTATTTCCCGGGAATTAATTATTCTCATTTATGCGGTTCGCTTACGGGCGAGCCGTATTTTTTAATTCATCAGAAAGTGTAAAATTCCACCTTACTTTGCTCATATCTCTGCGGGAAGAAACTAACCGCGCCGCCAAAAGGACGGCGACAGACCGTTTCTTCTTGTTCGATCAAGCTTTATACGACAGGCAAGCTCTTCAGGAAACCAGCTTCAAACCGACAGTCGAACCTATAATCATGGCGATAAAGAGCAGCCGGCGCCATTCCTTGGTTTCGCCGTACTTGAACATGCCAAGCAGAGTGGCGCATACGGTGCCGAGTCCTGTCCAGACGGCATAAGCCGTACCCATCGGCAGAGTTTTCATCGCAAAGGACATCAGATACAGACTGCAGCCGAATAACAAAAACAGATAAAGAGCAGCGTCCCACTTTTTCATCGTGAGGCGTTTGATATTGATCACACCGAAGATTTCCAGAAACCCGGCCAAAATAATTGCAGCCCAGGCCATTATGCAGCCTCCCTCTTCGGATTGTCGCCGGTGACGAATTTCAGACCGATGACTCCGCCCAGCAGGATCGCGACGAGAATGATTTTTGATAATTTAAAAGGTTCATGGAACAGCAGGATCTCCACGATTACCGATCCGCCCGTCCCAAGGCCGGTGAAGACAGCATAGACCGTCCCTACCGGCAGCTTGCTGCTGGATACAATAATGGCGGCAAAGCTGATCACGATGATCGCGCCGGTACCGATCCATTCCAGAGGAGAATCGGAAAATTTGAGGCCGGAGACCCATACCACCTCAAGCAGACCGGCGAAAATCACATAGATCCAATACCGATTCATGGTGTCAAATCCCTTCCGGTTTGGGAAGTTACTCCCCGCCAATAAATGAGCCACGCTGCCTGCACACGCTTGCCGTAACGCTCGGGCCCGCCATATATCAATTCGATGATCGCTCCGTCCACAAGCGTTATATAAGCAACCGCGGCTTCTTCATAATCCGTGCACAGGAATGTGCCGGCTTGATGGGACTGCCTCAAGTAGGAAATCAATTTGCGCTGCATGCCGTCAATGAACGGATTGGCGATATCCGCAATCTCTTGATACAGCTTGTCCGGAGGGAAATATACCATGCGCAGCAAGCACCTGGCGGCGTCATCCTGCTCGTACTCCTGTCGGATCCATCCAAACAATCCATTCAAAATGTCTTCCACAGGCTCACCGCTCCGGGCCTGGAAATATTCCAGTATCCGGCGCTGCACGGTATGAAAAACATCCCGCACAACATGCAGGAACAAGTCGTCCTTACCTTTATAGTGCGCATAAATAGAAGGCTTCTTGATGCCAACCTCATCGGCAATCTGGCTCAGGGAGGCTCCCTCATAGCCGCTCCGGGCAAAATGGGAGAGCGCAACCCTCTGAATATTGAGCTTGCTCATAAATTCACCTTCCTAACGGTCGTTAGGTAATATTCTCACAACTCTTTTTTGTTGTCAACAGGCGCCTTCTTTACAACGAAAGCGCTTTAATGATAATCTTTTGTACAGAACGAAAGTACATTCGACAAGAAATGCCTCCATTCTACTAATCTTGTGGTAACTGGAATTCGATGTTATGATTTCTAACATGAGGTTTTGATTAGGTTAATAAAGGGAACCATTACAAATTCTTCGTTCAACCATGAACATAGGAGGGAGAGTCATGAGGCGATTTCCTATTCGTGGAAGCTTGACACGCCATCGATTATTTGTCCGCTTGCTGATTCCTTATTTATTATTCATGCTGCTGGCATTGCTGCTGGGGCTTGTTCTGTATAATAAAACCTATGATGCGATGAAGAAGGAAGTGACGCGAAACAATCTGGAGCTGCTGGATCAGGTGAAAGACACCATGGACCGCCGTTTGTCGGAGATCAACACGATCGCCATGCAGGTGCTTAGTGATCCTCAGGTGAAAGGTTTCCAACGCGTGACCGATCCTTTCAGCGGCACCAACACCTATAAGGTGCTGGAGACGCAGAAGAGATTATATAGCTACAATGTATCCAATAATTTTGTGTTGGATTATTTTCTGTTATTCAAAAACAGCAATCTGGCCTTGTCCTCCAAAACCAGCTATGAGCTGTCCCGATTTTACCGCAGCACCTTGACCTATGCGGATAAGAATTATGATTCCTGGCGCAGCGAGATGTTCGGCAATTTTCATGCGCAGACTTTTCTGCCCGCGGAAGATGTCACCTATCAGGGGAAATCCTATTCCATGCTGACTTATGTGCAAAGTCTGGGCTACCCTGGACATATCCAGGGCGCATTGGAGATTCTGGTGGATAACCGCGAGGTGCAGTCTCTGCTTAGCGGACTTAATTTGTCCGACGGCGGGTGGGCATCCATCGTCAATAATGAAGGTCAGGTTATCAGCTTCGTCTCCGCCGACGGGAAGAAGCCCAAGACGGATACCATCGACTATAAGCTGTCCAAGGGCATAATCAATGCATCCGGCAAAACGGACGATATGCTGATCACCTATACGAATTCAACCTACAATGACTGGTCCTATGTTGTCGCGCAGCCGCCTCATGTCGTGCTGCAGAAGGTACTGTATATCAAAAACATCACCTTCGCCATCGTCTTTGCTTTCCTGTTTGCCGGCCTGCTCCTGGCTTACCTGTTTGCGTACCGCAGCAGCAGACCGCTGCTTGGGATCATCAAGACGATTACCGACCGGTTCAGCGCAGAGAACAGCCGCCCCGGCGATATGTACGGCTTTATCCAGCATTCCGTCTCCCGGCTGATCGACAATAATCTGGAGCTGCAGGGGGAAATCGAGAAGCAGGCTCCTTTATTATGGGAGACGTTCTTTGAACGTCTGCTCAAGGGCGAGTTTCTGACCATGAATGAAATCAATTCGCTGCTGCGGCATCAGCGGATGGAGATCAGCGGCCATGGCTATGCCATTGGGGTCGTTCATTTCCCCGGGATGGAAACCGACTTGAATGCGGATCTCCTGCACAAGCTGGATGTCAGCAGGGTTATTATCAAGGAAATCCTCAGAAACCGGCTGGGCAAATACGGGTATTTGCATGATGTGGCGGAGGACAAGATTGCTGTGCTGTTCGTGAATCCCGTGGAGGAGGGGGAGTCGTTCAAATCCGTCATCGAGGGCATTATGCTGCTTGTTCAAAAAGATGTCCGCGCGCAGCTGCCGATTACGCCGGCAGTTGCAGTGGGCAGCTTCTGCGACTCTCTGATGGATATGTCAAGCTCCTATGAGGAAGCCAGGCAATCGCTTTACTATACCAATTGGGAACAATCGGAAGGGCTTGTCTGGTATGATGAGCTGCCAAATGAAAGCAGCAGCTTCTATTTCCCGAGCGAGGTCGAGACCCGTCTTATCAATTATGTGAAGGCCGGCGAGATGACGGAGGTGGACAAGCTCCTTTCTATGCTGCACCGGGAAAACTTTCAGGACAGGCATCTGTCGTTCGCCATGCAGCAGCTGTTTCTGTGCGAAATTCTCGGCAGTCTGGTGAAGGTGCAGGACCAACTGATGCTCCATAATCAGGGGGATGTGAAGCTGCTGTTCCAGCAGCTGTATGCCTCGGATAAGCCAGCTCTGGTCTACCCGCTGGTGATGGACAGATTCAAGGGCATCTGCCAGGAGATTGACCGGAAGAAGAAAAGCCGCAACGTGCGTCTGATCGACTCCATTATTGAGCTGCTTGGCCAGCGGTACAGCGAGCCCAACCTCAACCTGGACAGCGTGGCGGATCAGATGAACACCTCCAAGGTGTATTTATCTCAATTTTTCAAAGAGCAGACCGGTACGAATTTCTCGGAGTACCTGGAGGGACTGCGTATGGAGCAGGCCAAGGGTCTGCTGACGCAAACCAGTCTGGCAATCGGGGAAATCGCTCTTCAGGTCGGCTATCATTCATCCAATACGTTCAGCCGGGCGTTCAAACGCGGGACCGGCGTCAGTGCGACGACGTATCGGGATACGGAGCTCTCAGCCAAGACATCGGTATCGTAGCCTTTCATTCCATAG
Source organism: Paenibacillus sp. JT31N17 (assembly GCF_056269255.1). Taxonomy (NCBI): domain Bacteria; kingdom Bacillati; phylum Bacillota; class Bacilli; order Caryophanales; family Paenibacillaceae; genus Paenibacillus; species Paenibacillus sp. JT31N17. The sequence continues at coordinate 47,140 of NZ_JBWDNP010000019.1, read as the reverse complement.
AACCCCCGGGAATTATTAAGCTGAGGCTTACTTTCCGGGGGTTTTGTCTTTTTTAAGAATCTCAAGGGATAGGTTTCACCCTCAGTCCTCCTCTGCCGGTATCCCAGTGGAAAGCAGCTGATTTGCCTCTAGAGTCGCCAAGAGCAAGGTCCGTTCTCCAAGCAGCAAATGTCAACGGAATCAAGGAAGATTCGGCCTTTTCTTAACAAATGCACATGGGAATAACAACTGCACGCTGCTTTTCTTAACAGATGCATAGGGGCAAGAGGAGTTCCAATTTACTATAATCAGCCGTCTGCTTATGCTCATCTCAGGCCGTCACACTTCCTGCACAGCGCGAGGCCGAGTAACTCATTACAAGGCGGTGGCCGCATAAGAGAAAACCTGAAAGGCTCGATAAGGGCTGATGAGCAGCAACCATGCGCAAGAAAGCCTCTATCCATCATGAAGCATTGCGGCAGCCGGTTGCGACATCCTGTATGTGTGAGGTGAGAATGAGTGAGTTTATCCGTAAATAAATATGCCATGGCAGTACCCGCGAAGAAGATATCAAATCGATCCATCCGTAAAAAGCTGCTGCACAGCTGGCAGTTATATGTGCTGATGGCCATCCCTTTCCTCTATCTGATTATATTCAAATACGTACCGATGTACGGGGCGCAAATTGCCTTCAAAAATTATTCGGTCGTCAAAGGAATATGGGGAAGCGATTGGGTGGGGTTGAAGCATTTTGACCGTTTTATCCATTCCTATGATTTCTGGCGCATCCTGAAGAACACGCTGCTGCTCAGCTTTTACAATCTGATAGCGAGCTTTCCCTTCCCCATTCTTCTTGCGCTCTGCCTCAACTATATCCGTGGCGGATTATACAAGAAAACGATTCAGATGGTCACCTATGCGCCTCATTTTGTATCCATCGTCGTCATGGTCGGGATCATCAAGGAGCTGCTTGATCCGCGGACCGGAATCGTGAACAAATTCATCACCGCCCTGGGATTTCCGGCCATAAATTTTATGGGCGAGGCCAACATGTTCAAATCGATCTTCGTCTGGTCCGATATCTGGCAGCATATCGGTTTCAACTGCATCATCTTTCTGGCAGCGTTATCCGGCATTGATCCTGCGCAGCATGAAGCGGCGGTCGTGGATGGCGCCACCAAATTGAAGCGGATGTGGCATGTCGATTTGCCGGGCATTATGCCGATTGCCATCATCCTGTTGATTCTGAACACCGGGCATGTGCTCGATGTCGGCTTCGAGAAGGTGCTGCTCCTGCAGAATCCCGTTAACCTGACCGCAGCCGAAATTATCGATACCTATGTGTATAAGGTCGGGTTGTCCTCACAGGTGGCGAACTATTCCTACTCAACGGCCATCGGATTGTTTAAGTCGATTATCAATTTAATTCTGTTATTGACCGTGAATAAAATTGCGCAAAAAACAAAGCAGACCAGTCTATGGTAAAGGAGCGATCATGTGAATCATTCATTTCGTCATGAGTCTGCTCAAGACAAATGGTTTACGATCGTAAACTATACCGTGCTGACTCTGTTGTTTCTCGTTATTTTGTATCCGCTGCTCTTTATCGTCAGCGCTTCGTTCAGCGATTCATCAGCGGTCATCTCCGGCGAGGTGTGGCTGTGGCCTGTCAGGCCGACGCTGGACGGTTATGCCGCTGTTGCGCAGTACAGTCAGGTATGGACAGGTCTGTGGAATTCATTAATCTATACCGTAATCGGGACGCTGGTGAACGTGTTTGTCACCATACTCGCAGCCTATCCTTTATCGCGCAAGGATTTTTACGGCAAAAATATGTTCATGATCCTGTTTATGTTCACAACCATGTTTACAGGGGGGCTGATTCCAACCTATCTGGTGGTTAAGCAGCTTGGCATGCTGGATTCGATCTGGGCGATGATTATCCCGAGCGCCATGTCGGTATGGAATGTCATCATCACGAGGACCTATTTTCAAATGACGGTTCCCAATGAGCTGCTGGAGGCCGCCCAATTGGATGGCTGCAGTGATTTTAAATTCGTCTGGAAGATCGTCCTGCGGATTTCCGGTCCCATCATTGCCGTTATTGCCTTATATTATGCGGCTGCCAATTGGAACCAGTACTTTAATGCGATGATTTATTTGAAGCATCAATCGCTTTATCCTCTGCAGCTGGTGCTCAAGGACATCCTGATCGGCAATGATGTCGATACGGGCATGCTGTCCGGAGATCCCGAGGATGCGGCGCGCCGGGAAGCGATGCGTGTGCTGCTCAAATATTCGCTGATTGTCATTTCCTCGGTTCCACTGCTTGTAATTTATCCATTTGTGCAAAAGTATTTTGTCAAAGGCGTTATGGTTGGTTCATTAAAAGGATAATGGGGGCGAATGGCTTGAAGAAGAAAACAATCCTTGGCATGGCATTATGCATGACCATCATGGCAAATATTCTTGGCGCTTGCAGCAATTCCGGCAACAACAGCAGCGGTTCTGACAATAGCGGCAATAGCAGCGGGGCAAGCAACTCTGCCGTATCGGCTGCAGATCAGTTTCCGATCACTAATGAGAAAATAACCCTTCGCATCATGACCGGCGCCAATGCATCTGTTGAGGATTTTGCCACCAACGAATTCACCAAATATCTGGAAGAGAAAACAAACATTCATATAGAGTGGGAAGTCGTTCCCGCAAGCTCAGTCTCCGAGAAGCTGAATCTGACGCTCGCCAGCGGCGATTTGCCGGATGTTCTTATGAGCATGGGTGTCACCAATGAGCAGCAGGTGCTGTACGGCCAGCAGGAGGTTTTCCTTCCGCTCAACGATTACATTGAAAAATACGGGGTAAATACAAAAAAAATGTTCGCGGAAAGTCCGCTTGTCGAAGGCGCAATTACGACAACGGACGGCAAAATCTACGCTTTGCCTGCTCCAAACGAATGCTATCATTGCTCCATGCGGCAAAAAATGTGGATCTATCAGCCTTGGCTCGACAAGCTGAATCTGAAGATGCCGACGACCACCGAAGAATTCTATAATGTGCTCAAGGCCTTCAAGACGCAGGATCCAAACGGAAACGGCCTTGCCGATGAGATTCCATTCTCGGGAGCGCCGCTCCCCAACCAGTCGTCTACATTAACGACCGGCGTGGAACACTTCCTGATGAATTCGTTCACGTATGCACCTTATTCACGAATCTATATCAATGACGAAGATAAGATTGACGTTCCTTACAATAAAGATGGCTGGAAGGAAGGAATGAAATATCTGCATAAGCTGTACGCGGACGGGTTGATGGACCCGCAGGCTCTGACGCAGGATGCCACCCAGCTGGTGCAGCTGGGCGAGAACCCGGATACGGTTATTCTCGGCGCCGCTTCCGGCCCTAATATGAGCGCAGTGACGCAGTTGAACGGCGCAAGCGGAAGATGGCTGGATTATGTAGCCGTACCGCCGCTCAAAGGACCTGAAGGCGTACAGCTTACGCAGTATGATCCCTACCAGATAGCGGGCGGCGCATTCGTGATCACGTCGGCCTGCAAAAATCCTGAAGCGGCGTTCCGTCTGGCGGATGCCCTCTATGACCGCGAGATGACGCTTCGCCTGGATATCGGCGAACCCGATGTAGACTGGAGATGGGCCAAGGACGGAGAAATCGGTCTGAACGGCGAGCAGGCGGTATACAAGGATATGTCGAGCTTTGGCGTCACGCAAAATAAAAACTGGTCGCAAACCGGTCCGAATTACCGTCCGAATTCTCTGCGCCTCGGAGCAGTAGCCGACCCCGAGAATCCGCTGGACCCGATGCTGTACAAGGAAACCAAAGAAAAGTACGAGCCTTACCGTGTCGATGCCAAGATGGTGCTGCCGGCTCTCTTCTTCACAACGGATCAAACCGAAGAGATTGCCGATCTGACCAAGACGTTATACGACTATGTGAGTGAGATGGAGGCCCGGTTTATTACAGGCAATGCGGATGTTGATGAACAGTGGGATAAATATATATCCACGCTCGACAGCATGAATCTGCAGCGTTACCTGGAAGTCTATCAGGAAGCCTACGATTCCAACAAACAGGCTGCTTCATAGAGTGCGGGTGAAAGGGCCGGGGACAAAGGCGACCACTAACGTTTCTCCATATCGATTCCGCCCGCTTCGCTGCCTATTTTTCAGCTGTGAAATTTTGAGGAAGAGTTCTCTTAATAAATCGGATAAACCTAGCGCTGCGCGGCTCATACCTTCTAAAACAGGGGAGGGTGCGCAGCACCCTGTTTATTGGGTTCATAATCCGGACAAGAAGGAAGGAATTTACAAAATGTCTTATGATGCTTATACAATACCTGATTATTGGAAATGGTTTACAGAAAGCAGATATGGAATGTTTATCCATTGGGGACCTTACGTCCAATATGGCCGAGGGGAGCAGGTGCTGTTCCGGGAACATCTGGATCATACGGAGTATGCTGAGCGTGCATGCAGCTGGAATCCGGAGCATTTTGATCCCAAGCTGTGGGCCGCAACCGCCAGGAAGGCGGGCTTCAAATACGCCTGTCTGACTACCCGGCATCATGACGGGTACTGCTTGTGGGACAGTGCCTATACCGATTACTCCAGTGCGAAGCAGGCGCCGAAACGCGATTTTGTCAGGGAATTTGTTGATGCTTTCCGGGCGGAAGGGCTGCGTGTCGGACTCTATTATTCCTGGATTGACTGGAGGCTGCCTGCTTATTTTGACGGTCCGAAGAAGGACCCGGGCGGATGGGACCAGGTACGCGATTATCTTCACAATCAGGTGAAGGAGCTGCTCGCGAATTATGGACAAATCGACCATTTCTTCTTCGACGGGGTGTGGCCCCGCAATGCGGATGACCTGAAGAGCGTTGAGCTTGTAGAAAGCATGCGCAGGCTGCAGCCTCATATTTTGATTAATAACCGGCTTGGTTATTCCGCCAGTCATGACGCGTTCCGGGCCGACGGCGGCGCAGGAGCGGGCGATTCGGATACGCTGGGGGATTTCGGAACGCCGGAGCATCTCATTATTCCGGATAAACGGCGTCTGTGGGAATCCAATCAGGTGACCACCTGGCGCCTGTGGAGCTATACGATCGGGGAGCGATGGCGTCCGGCCGACTACCTGCTGGATATGCTCTGCGAATGTGCAGAGAAAGGCGGGGACAACGGCGGCAATCTGCTGCTGAATGTGGGTCCGATGCAGGACGGGCAGTTTCCTCCTGAGTTCGTTCAGCGAGCGCTTGAGATCGGCCGTTGGCTTGAGGTGCATGGTGAAGCGGTATACGGCTCCGATGGCGGTTCCGTAACGGAATTTATCACACGCGGCCGCCAAACGACGCGCGGAAATAATCTGTATCTGATTATCCGTTTCTGGGATGGAAGACCGCAAATGCGGCTTGCCGATCTGACCACTCCGGTCAGATCGGTCACGCTGCTCACAACCGGGCAGGAACTGGCATTCAGACAAGAGGGTGATGTGCTCTGGATCGAGGGTCTTCCCGTCGAACGTCCGACCAGGCTGTTCCCGGTCATCCGCATCGAATGCGAAGGGGAGCCGGAGGCTAACCAATGGGGTAAAGAAAGGCTCTGGGAAGGCGATCCGGCCCGCACAGCGGAATGGGCGCTGACAAGAGGCACATCGGTGTATGCGGATGGCAAAGAGCGGTAAAGGAAGGGAGAGTCGGGAACACGTAAGAAGAAGAGCTGCTGGACTGGGAGCGCGTGTTCCAGAGATGAAACTGATGGCAGGCGATCCGCTTGTGGTCGATTTCGCGATGGAGGGATCGCCGGATGAACCGTTTGTCATCAGTCTTCAGGAGGCAGTAAGGCAAGCAGGGCGCAAGAAGACTATCGTGGCCTCTTACGGTTCCGATGCCAGCAAGCTGGTCCGCGCGGGCGTGCCCTCTGTTGTATTCGGCCCTGACGACCTTGCGCATGCCCATACCCGCGATGAATGGGTGGATATCGATGAGGTCGCTCTCGCAGCGGCTATTTTGGCGGATACTGTGATGAATTTCAGGAGGGAATAGGCAATGAAACTCACTAAAGTTGGCGTTATCGGTGTTGGGACCATTTCCAAGCTTCATCTGAACGCATACCGAAATAATCCTTATACCGAGATCTATGCGATTTGCGATCTGAATCTGGATCGTGCGCAAGAAGCAGCTGACAAATACGGCGCTTCCAGGATCTACACCGATTATAAAGAGCTGCTGGCAGACCCGGAGCTTGATGCGCTCAGCATTTGCACCTGGAACGATACCCACGCGCAGCTGAGCATTGACGCCATCCAGGCGGGCAAAAAAGTGCTGCTGGAGAAACCGCTCTGCCGCACCGTTGAAGAAGCGGGCCGCATTCAGGAGGCAGTCAGGCTTCATGATGGTTTGCTCCAGATCGGATATGTACGGCGTTATGACCGTAATGCGATGCTGGTGAAGCAGTTTGCAGACCGGGGTGAATTCGGCGATTTTTATTATGCGCGTGCTTCAAGCATCCGCCGTATTGGCAATCCTGGAGGATGGTTTGCCGACAAGGAGCGTTCCGGCGGCGGACCCGTTATTGATATTGGGGTTCACGTTATCGATCTGTGCTGGTATTTGATGGGTAGGCCGAAGGTGAAATCAATCTCCGCCAATGCTTACCGCAAGCTGGGCAACCGCTCGAATGTGAAGCATCTGTCCTCCTATAAAGCGGCTGATTACGATGCAACCAAGAACACGGTGGAGGATATGGCCAATGCGCTCATCCGCTTCGAGAACGGCGCTTCTCTGATGCTGGAGGCGAGCTTCACGCTGCATGCAAAAGAGAACAAGACCAGCATTACCCTGTTTGGCGACAAGGGAGGGGTGGAAATTGACCCTGCGCTCTCGATGGTAACCGAAAAGTATGATACGATTCTCAATATAACGCCGCAAACGGATCATCCCGGCTTCCATCTGGATTCCGCTTTTCAGAATGAAATCGATCATTTTATTGACTGCGTCCGCGAGAAACAAACCCCGATCAGCCCGGTGGAGGACGGCTTGGAGATGATGAAGATTTTATGCGGTATTTATGAGTCGGCTGAAAAAGGGGAAGAAATCAAATTTTTGCAATAGGAGGAGATAGCTGTGAAAATCGGTGTCAGCACGTACAGCCTGTGGCAGGCGGTCAGGAAGGGCGAAATGACGGTGCTGGATGTCATTGACTGGATTGCCGCCGAAGGCGGCGAGCATGTGGAAATTGTGCCGCTTGGTCTTGATTTTGCGCAAACTCCGGAGCTTGCCGGACAAATCGTGGAGCGTGCCAAGGGAGCGGGCATTGCGATTTCCAACTATGCGGTAGGGGGCAATCTGGCTGCGCTTGATGACCAGTCCTTCGAGCAGGAAGTCCTGCGGTTGAAGGGGGAAGTGGACATTGCACGCAGCCTTGGCGTCAAGCTGATGCGCCATGATGTCGCTTCGCATCCGGATACATCCATGAGCCATTTTCTGCAGCAGCTGCCGAGGCTTGCGGAGGGCTGCCGGCAGGTCGCGGATTATGCGGCTCGGTTCGGAATTACGACAAGCGTAGAGAATCACGGCTATTTTATCCAGGCGAGCGATCGTGTGCAGGCGCTTATTCATGCGGTGGACCGGCCGAATTTCAAGACAACGCTGGATATCGGCAATTTTATGTGTGCGGACGAGGATCCGGTATCGGCGGTGAAGAAGAATCTCCCTTTTGCTTCCATGGTGCATATTAAAGACTTCTATCTCCGTCCCTCTTACCGCGATCCCGGCGAGGGCTGGTTCAAGACAGCGTCGGGCAACTTCCTTCGCGGCGCTATTGCGGGTCAAGGCGACATCGACATTCCGGAGGTGCTGCGGATTGTGAAGGAGTCCGGCTATGACGGATATATCTCCATAGAATTTGAAGGCATGGAAGAGTGCCGGACCGGCACCCGCATAGGGCTGGGCAATGTGAGAAGACTGCTGGCCTAAAAGGCTTGTGATTTTCTGAAAGAACATTATGTCAGACTATTTCACCATGCCTTTATACAGAGGTATAATAGCATATACTTGATATAAGTTTTATAGTAAGAAATAGAAACAGGCGTGCCTCCAAAGCGCGTCTGTTTCTATTTGTATGGAATTCATTGGGTCAGGATGGGGCTTGCCTCCAACGTGACCTCCAATTTGTTTACCTTAAAATGGCACCCAAAGAAGGGGGATATCCCGCCTGTGGCGAATTAAAGGGTCAATCCTTAGCGATGAGGTGGTGACGAGATTTGTTTTTAACCCAGTCGTCCTGCCCATGGTTTTTTTGCTATGGAAATTTGCAATCAGAAGGGAGGTAAAGTTCCAAAGCTGTAAGCGGATAATCAAATCTGGCAGGAAAGGATGAATCCTCATGCGGTTTCGGTTTCGGCATCTGCAATCGATCGTTATTCAGCTGTTTTTGTTTTGTTTTATCGGCATGACGCTTCCTGTACTTGTAATGGGCTTCCTGTCCTATAACAAATCCTCGGCTATTGTGGAGGAGCAGGTCAGCAAGGTGGCGTCCCTTACCATCACGCAGGTCAGCGACAAGCTGAATCTGTTCTTCAAGAAGCTTGACGACTCCTCCATGATGGTGCTCAACAGCAAGCTCATCCAGGAGGTATTGGAGCAAAAGCCGGAGACCACCCCTTACGAACTCAATGAGATGGTGAAGAACGGCAAAGAGCTGCTGACATCCATTATGATCAATTCCACGGAAATTCTCGACATCTACATCTTCGATGTAAAACGCAACAACTCCGTGTTCAGCGGAGATTCTCTCATGTCCGTCCCCGATCAATGGGATTCCGACTGGTATGAAGCCATTCTGAAGGCGAACGGGAATACGGTCTGGTTCGGACTTTCGCAAACCTCGTACCTGAAGAAAACGGAAATGGGCTTTCCCGTATTCGGGTTGGGCCGCGCCATCCGCAGCTGGGAAACGGGGGAGATCATCGGCGTGATGTTCTATGAAATCATGGCCGATCTGCTCATTGACGAGCTTGATCGTGTGCAGTTCGGCGATACCGGCTATATCTATGTGACCAATGACGAGAACCGTTATTTCTATCACCCCGACCCGGCGGAATACGGACAAGCCTCAAGGATCGAGCTGCCGGAGAAGATGCGGGAGAGCGATAGCGATAAGAAGAAAACGCTTGTTATTCCCGAGAAACTGGATAACGGCTGGCATGTAGTCGGGGTTGTTCCGCTGAAGGAGCTGACCGCAGATTCCGCCAGTATCCGCAATTTTACGCTCTGGATCGCTTTGGGCTCCATCGTGCTTGCTGTCGGCATGGGGGTATTCGGAATCCGCAAAATCGGCAATCCGCTCGTCAACCTCAGCCGGCTGATGAAGAAGGGCGAAGCCGGGGATCTGACGGTCAGAAGCGGTCACATCGGACGAAACGAAATTGGCCAGCTGGGGCGCAGCTTCAACAAAATGATCGGACAGATCGCGCTCTTGATCGAGCGTATCTCGGAAGAGGAATCGGAGAAGAAGAAGGCGGAAATCCGTGCTCTGCGCTACCAGATCAATCCCCATTTTCTGTACAATACGCTGAACTCCATTCGCTGGATGGCCAAGCTCAACCGCACGAATGATGTGGATAATGCCGTTACGACGCTTGTTCAGCTGCTGGAAGGCAGCTTGGAGCGGGGAGGCGTATTCGGCACCATCGGCGGTGAGCTTGAGCTGCTGGAGAAATATATGATTATCCAGGAATACCGGTACGAGAACAAGATTGAGCTGTATACCGACTGTCCGGAAGAGCTGCTCGACGTTCCGATTCCCCGCATGCTGCTCCAGCCGATCGTGGAGAATGCCATCTTCCACGGGATTGCTCCCAAGGATGAGAAGGGGACGATCGCCATCCAGGTGCAGCAGCTGGGAGAGGATCTGCTCATCCGGATCAAGGATGACGGAGTCGGCATTGACAGGGAGCGGATCAGCCAGCTGCTGATCAGCAGCAAGGAACGTACGACGAAGGGGATGACGAGCATCGGGCTGCGGCATGTGGATCAAACGATCAAGCTGTATTACGGTAATGCCTACGGGGTAAAAGTGGCCAGCGGAGAAGGGGAAGGCACTTCGGTGCTGATTACGTTCTCGCGGAGAAAGGAGGACAAATATGTGCAGAGTGCTGCTCGTTGACGATGAATTCATGGCCAGAGCCGGACTTCGTGCGACGTTCGATTGGGAGGGAAACGGCTACCGGCTGGTGGGCGAAGCCGCAAACGGCATGCGTGCGATGAAGTGGCTCGAGAACGGGGAAGTGGATATTCTGATTACGGATATCGCCATGCCGGTGATGGACGGATTGGAGCTGACGCGCCGGGCGCGGGAGCTGTGTCCCTGGGTCAAGGTTCTGCTGCTCAGCTGCCATAGCGATTTCGATTATGTGCGGGAAGGGATCAGGCTGGGCGCGTCCGATTATATCCTGAAGCCGACATTGAACGCCGATTCGCTCAAGACGATTCTGGACCAGATGCGGGTGAAGCTCCGGGAGGAACAGGCGAACCGGGAGCTGCTCGAGAAGTATCGGGACAAGCAGCTTGCCGAGCAGCAGGAAGAGCTGGAGAAGCTGTTGATTAAGGCTGTTCACGGCAATGAGGAGGCCTGCGCTTCGCTGATAGTGAATCTGTCGGGTATTCCGACTCGTTACGGCATGGCTGTCCTTCAGGTTCATGGCATCAAGCCGCATTCTCTGGAGTCTGAAGTCCGGCTAAGCCGGGGGATTGGATCAATGAAGACCCTTCTGTATGAAAGGCTGGAAGCTCCTGCCGCCGCCGCAATCCACCCGGATCTGCTGATAGCGGTTATTCCAGAACGGGTATTGTCAGCGGGGCGGGCGGTGGAGGTTGTCGGCCAAGCCGTCCGGGGCGGGGAGCTGGCCGATGATGTGTATGCGGCTGGGATCAGCCGGCTGCATGGGGATTTGCGGGAGCTTCAGGCTGCTTTTGCGGAAGCGCAGCAGGCACTCGAGGATACATTCTTTTACGGTCCGGGCAGCATCGTGATGGCGGAGGAAAGGCCTCAGCCAGCTTGCCAGCCTCTTCCCGATCATGGCGACATTATGCATCTGCTCAAGGAAGCGCTGGCTGTGGAGAATCATTCCGAAGCCTTGCTCCAGCTGAAGCGGATCACCGGCCATTGGAGCCGCCATTTCAAGACGAAGCAGCAGGTCATTGTTGAAGCCGAGCAGATGCTCAGCCTGCTCACGTTAAGCAAGCATAACAATACGGCGATGGTGCATCATATCCGCAAGCTTAGCAAGCTTGATTTTGCAGCAGATATTGCGGAGCATGTGGAGGCCTGCTTTAGCAGCATGCCGGTGCCGAATGATTCCGGAATTCCGGACACCACGCTTCACGGGCGGATTGTGATGCAGGCGGTGCAGTTCATGACGGAGCATTTCACCGAGGCGATTTCCCTGCAGCAGGTGGCGGATGAAGTCAATGTCAGCCGGAATTATTTCAGCGAAATGTTCAAGAAGGTGACGGGGAAGAACTTTATCGATTATCTGATTGCCCTGCGAGTCAACAGGGCCAAGGAGCTGCTGGCGGAGTCAACGCTGAGAGTCTATGAGGTCGCGGAGCAGTCGGGCTTCAACGACGTCAAGCACTTCAGCAAGCAGTTCAAGAAAATTGTCGGACTCTCGCCGGGTGAATATCACGGACAGCCCCATAAACCGGGAGGACAAGCAAACAGCGGAAAACAAGACACGTTATCGGAACAAAACCCGTTTTCTTGAAAATTCTCGTATTTTATAATAAAAGCGCTTCCATTAATAGAAGTGGCGGCATGGGTGGACAATTTAAAGGAGGAATTCGTAATGAAAAAGCAAAAATGGTCGCTGCTGGCTCTTGTTCTTACTCTATCGATTCTGCTGCAGGCATGTGCGGCAGGCAATGAAGAAGCTCAGACCGAAGGGGGAAATACAGCGCCGCCCAAAGGGGAGAAAGTAAAAATTACCTGGGCGACATGGGGGAATCCTGGCGAATTGACAAGATTTCAGGAATTTACCAAGGATTTTAACGCCAAGCATCCCGATATTGAAGCAGAGCTTATTCCGATTCCCGGCGAATACGATCAGAAGATCCTGACGCAGCTTACGGGCGGCAAGGCGCCGGATATCTTTTATGCGGGTGATGCCTTCATCGTGAAGCTGATTGAGAATGGCAGCATTGAAGAGCTAACACCCTTGATGGAAGTGTCGGACAGCACGCTGAAGAAGGAGGATTACTACGAAGGACTGTGGGGCGCAGCGCAGCGCGACAATAAAATTTTCGGCATCATGGTGGACTGTAATCCCATGGTTCTCTGGTATAACAAGAAGGTGCTGAAGGATGCAGGAGTCACCGATATGCCTGCAGATCTTCAGGAGAAGGGCGAATGGACGTGGGACGCATTCAAGCTGATGACTGAGAAAATCCGCACAACCGGCAAATACGGCTATGTGCTGGATAATTCCTGGAACAGCACCCACAGCTGGGTAACCGCTAACGGCGGTAAAGTATATGACGAGTCTGGAGCTTATGTCGGCAACTCCGATCCCAAAGCAAAGGAAGCCTTCCAGTTCCTCTATGATAACGTGAAGGCCAAAAATATTACTTTCTCAGGTACACTTCCCAAAGGCCAAGGCGGCGATGCCATGTTCATGTCCAATCAGGTCGGATTTGTCGGCGCCGGACGCTGGTACCTCCCGCTGTTCAAGAAAAATGCCAGTCTCGAATATGACGTGGTAACCTGGCCGACCAATACAGGCAACAAAATTGAGCCAGCCGGTATTCCCACTGCTTATATGGTGTTGAATAAAGCTTCCAAGCAAAAAGAAGCATCCTACAAGTTCCTGACGGAGTTCGTCAGTAAAGAAGGCCAGATCTATCGCCTGCAGGGCGGCGGCAACGCTGTTCCGTCCGTCAAAGGAGCGGACGATGTGGTGCTGGAAGGCAATCTGCCGGAGCATGCGAAGCTGTTTCTCGATGCACGGGAAGTCGGTTATGCGCTGACGCCTGCCGAAGCCGGCATTCCCGGACTCAGCACGGACATTAACTCCCGTTTTGAAGCGCTTTGGCTCAAGAATGAGGATCTGGATACTGCCATGCAGGAGATTCAGGATCTTGCCAACAAAAAAATCGACGAATATAAGAAGAAATAAGGCCAGCAAAAGAAAGTTGGGATGACGATGGATGTGAATACCAGGCAAACACAGGCAGCAGGCACCATAAGCCCGGAAATTGGCCCGCACCGGCAGCCCTTGAATAACAAGACGACGGACGGCTTCTGGGGATACTTCTTCATTTTCCCGCAATTCGTCGGGCTGCTCTGTTTCTCGCTGCTTCCGCTCATTATGGCATTTGTGCTGAGTTTGATGAATTGGGATGGCTTCGGAGAGCGGTCATTTGTCGGATTGGATAACTTTATCTCCCAATTCAAGGATGAAGAATTCCGGATCGCCATTGTCAATACGCTTTATTACACCCTGCTGACGGTGCCGACCGGCATTCTGCTGGCTCTGCTCGTCGCGATCGGGCTCAACCGGGTAAGGGGAAAAGTGCTCTACCGGCTGATCTATTTCATGCCGAACATCACGATGTCGGTTGCGGTAGCCGTCGTATTCATGTGGTTGTTCAACGCGGATTTTGGGCTCATCAATCTGTATTTGAAGGAATGGTTCGGGATCAAAGGGCCGATGTGGCTGACGGATACGCATTTTGTTATGCCGTCCATCGCTATGCTCAGCATCTGGATGGGGCTTGGCGGCAATATGGTGCTGTTTCTTGCGGGTCTGCAGGGCATATCGGCAAGCTATTATGAAGCTTCCCAGATTGACGGAGCAAGCAAGTGGCAGCAGCTGCGCCATATTACCATTCCTTTGATCTCGCCGACCACCTTCTTTGTCACCATCATGTCGATCATCGGTTCCTTTCAGGTATTCGACCAGTCCTTCGTCATGACCTCAGGAGGGCCGGCCAAGGCGAGCTATACCATTGTGTTCCATATTTATGAGACCGCGTTTGTAGATTTTACATTTGGTAAAAGCACGGCGGCGGCGGTAATCCTGTTTCTGATTATTTTGTCGCTGACGCTGTTTCAAATGGGCATATCCAAACGCTGGGTGCATTACGAGGACTAATAGATTCGGTAAGGAGGAGCAGCGATATGCAGCTAAAAGGCTTCCGTATTTCCACCCTGGCGCTCCATCTTGTGCTGATTCTGGGGGCTTGCGTGATGGCACTCCCTTTCGTCTGGATGGTGCTTAGCGCGCTGAAGGATTTATCACAGGTATTCATCGTGCCGCCGAAGTGGATTCCAAGCCCCTTCGTCTGGTCCAACTTTAAGGACTCGCTGACGGCGCTGCCGTTTGGCCGGGCATACTTCAACAGCTTCTATATTAATGTGATCGTCGTTCTGTCGCAGCTGCTAACCTGTTCCATGGCCGCTTATGCGTTCGCCAAGATCCGTTTTCCCATGCGAGAGCCGCTGTTTCTGATGTTTCTGGCCACCATGATGGTTCCCGGGCAGGTTACGATTATTCCGCTGTATCTTATTATGAAGAACATCGGCTGGCTGGATTCCCATCTGTCGATCATTGTTCCCTCTGCTTTGCTGAATGCCTTCGGGGTGTTTCTCCTCCGCCAGTTCTTCAAGGGCATTCCCAAGGAAATGGAAGAGGCGGCTATCGTGGACGGGGCCAACCGATGGACGATTTACTCGCGGATTATGCTGCCCTTGATCAAGCCGGCATTATCGGCGCTGGGGATATTTACCTTCCTCGGCATGTGGAACAACTTCTTTAATCCGTTGATTTTCCTCAACAGCCCGGATAAGTTTACCGTTCCGATGATGCTCAACCTGTACCGGGGCATGTACGCGACGGACTGGACCCTGATGATGGCGGGAGCGGCGATCGCGCTTATCCCTGTGCTCATCGTCTATATCGTCGGGCAGCGGTATATTATCGAGGGCGTAACGCTTTCGGGCATCAAAGGCTGAAGTTTTAAATCGCAATCGGAAGCAAGGGGCCCTCACGGGGGCCCCTTTTCCGGTTGCAGAGGAAGTGATGACTGAGGAGCACCATACTGGCGGACATGCTTATCGCAGCTCTTCTTTTGGTCATAAAATATCTGTTATAATTAGGTATTCAATTGTCCAAGATCAGAGGTCTAATCAGGGTGGTGTTTCAAACGAAATATCAGTTGAGAATCACAAAATACAACCCGATATTCAGAAACAATTGTGGGCTGGTTATTGAGACTTTTTTGCAGGGCAGCAGCGGTGCTTGTAAATCATACCAGTTATCACAAAAGGGGAGTTAAGCGCCGTGCGTCATGATCAATACTATTCCATCGGCCAGGTGTCGAAGATTTGCGGCATCTCTGTGCAAACATTACGTTTCTACGACAAGATCGGTTTGGTGAACCCGGGTCATATTGACCCCTCCACCGGTTATCGCTATTACGCCAATTCCGAGATTCTCGTGATTAAAATAGTTCAGGATATGAAGGCGCTGAATTTCTCGCTTGATGAAATAAAAGCAGCCATAACCAGCGACAGTCTGGATGGCCTGTTGGAAAAGCTGGAAGCCAAGCGCAGGCAAACGGCAGCAGAGATTGAACAATTAGCGAGAATTGTAGAATCGATAGATAAGCGAAAGAATCAGATCGGATACCTCCGAGAGCTGGGGAGCGGACTTAAGAATCTTGATGTGCTTGTGGAGTTGAAACGGCTTCCCGATCAATATATTTTGTATGATCGAAGGAGATCGGCTTGCGGCATGGAGGCTTCGATTGTTCAGTTTACTGAACTGTTCCAAAAAGCCGAAGCCTGCGGGTTGGTCCCGAACCGGCTGCTGACCATCTATCATGAGAATATCATGACCTTCGACCGCAATGATTCCGATCTTGAATTTTGTATGTTTACCGATTTTCCCGGAGCTCAAGTGCCGGAAGCTTATACCCGGATTATTCCCGGAGGCGAATATATCACCGCACTCTACTGCGGAATTCCTAACGAGGAATCCTGCAAGCGCGTCTATCTTAAATTGGTGGAATGGATGGAGAGGAATCACTATAAAGAGAGTGGTCCTTCTATGGAGCAGTATCTGGTGGATATGGCCCAAATGATGAAGCCGGATGAATTTATCGTAGAGCTCCAAATACCTGTACGAAAAGTATTGACCCTATAGCTGCTATAGGGTTTATTCTTTTTTTGACCAGTCCAACAGATTTAAGGAGGAGGAACATACGATGAATGTAATACTGGGAACGGGACCGCTCGGCATGTCCGTTATGAGAGAGCTTGCCGCTTGCGGGGAACCGGTCACAATGGTCAGTCTAAGCGGGAAAGCGGCGGTTCCATCCGGAGTGCGCGTGGTGAAGGCGGATTTCATGAACAAGGATCAGACCAAGGCGATTATGAAACAAGCGAAAGTCGTCTTTCAATGTGCGCAGCCTCCGTATCAGAAATGGGAACATATGTTCCTTTCTTTCCAGGATCATATTGCCGCCGGCGCTATGGACGCGGGAGCGAAGCTTGTCGCTGCCGAAAATGTATATATATGTATGGGCATGCAGGCGGAATCATGCATGAAGGGCTGCCATACGCCGCCGCAACAAGGAAAGGAAAGGTCCGGGCGGAGATGTCCCGCCGGCTGCTGCAGCTGCATCATGAGGGCAAGCTTCAGGTGGCAATGGGAAGAGGAGCGGATTTTTTCGGGCCGGACGTCCGCAGCTCATCGGTGGGCTTGCGGTTCTTCCAATCCATCGTGAAAGGCAAACCATGCACTGTTCCTGGGAAATCCCGATAAGAAGCACACGTACACGTTTATTGACGATTTTGGCAAGGCGCTTGTCGCATTAAGTCGGGATGAGGGCGCATTCGGGCGTGCCTGGCATGTGCCGAATGCTGACACTGTCACGACACGGGAGTTTGCCGAAGCCGCCTATCGGCTTGCGGGATTTCCTGCCGCTATCCGGTCCATGGGCAAAGGCATGCTTCGATTAGGCGGGCTGTTCCTGCCGGAAGCGCGGGAAAGCATCGAAATGCTGTACCAGTTCGAGCAGGATTTTATTGTGGACAGCAGTTCTTTCACCAAACGGTTCGGCTTGGCTGCCACGCCCTTGGAGAACGCATTGGCGCAGACGCTGGCATCTCCGCAATTAAGAAGATGATCGACAGGAGAGTGTGCTAGTTTACAAATTATGGCGATAAATGATAAAGTGAAGAAAGCCGATGATGCAAAAAAGATCAACAGTACATGCGGAATGCCCTGTTTGGGGCATTCCGTTTTTTTTCACCGCATCAAATGATCCCGGGCAGCCGATATATGAATTAGACAGGATCATAAAGAGAAGAGGCAGTTCAAAATGGGCATGACAAACAATCAGACAGCCGTCCCTCACTATTTGAAGCAATTCTCGTGCATCGGCAGCAGCTGCGAGGATACCTGCTGCGCCTGGTGGGGCATCAGCATCGACAAACAGAGCTATAACCGCTACCAGACGGTAACCCACAGCGGGATGAGAAATAAGCTTAACACCCATTTGACCGTCAAAAAAAATGGCAGCGCCCAGGATTACGCTGAAATGCAGCTGAACCCCGAAACCGGAAACTGCTCCATGCTGGATGGGGGATTATGCTCCATTCAAGCGACATTGGGGGAAGAGTATCTGTCGCAAACCTGCCGGACGTATCCGCGGGTCGTGAATCAGGCGGGGGCTGCGACGGAGATGTCTCTGCAGCTCTCCTGCCCGGAAGCGGCCAGAGTCATTTTGCTGGATCGCCAGGCGATGGATTTTGAAGAAGCGTCCCCGGGAGATTCGGGCATACTTGCATTCAGGCATGTAACCAGGAGCGGTCATGACGAGAAGAAGCGTGATTATTATTTGCCGCAGATTCGCGGGATGATGATGGAAATAATGCGCTACAGGCAGTTCAGCCTGCCGCATCGTCTGATCCTGCTCGGTGTGTTCTGCGATAATGTCAATCTCATGATGGAGGAGAAGAAATTCTGGGATATTCCCGCTTTCCTGCTGGAATTCCGGCATGAGGCTGCCCACAACGAAGAGCTGCTGGATTATAACGTCTTTCCGGTCGATCCCGCTTTTCAGCTGCAGTACCTGAACAACTGCTTGATGGGGGTTCTGGAGGATACGCTATGGAATACCCGGTATCGGGAATGTATGAATGATTATACGAGGGGGATGAAGGCCACAGACGCATCGCTGGAATCGATCCTGGATGTATACACGGAATCATATGAACAGTACACCGCCCCTTTTCTCGACAGCAATCCGCAAATATTGGAGAACTATATATTGAACGCCATCTACAGCCGCGTACTGGGCGAGATGTCGCAGGGCATTCCGGTTTTTGACTGCTACAGGATGCTGATTCTTGATTTTGCCATGATTAAGCTGCATCTTATCGGTATGGCCGCTTATCACAAGGAGCTTTCCAGGGAGCTGGCGGTCAAGCTGATCCAGTCCTATACCAAAAATTACGAGCATGCTTCCCTGTTTCATAAGAAGATACTGGATGATTTGAGAAAGAAAGACTATGATAGTCTGGGATATATGTGTCTGTTTATCAAAAATTGAGCCCATTCCCCGCTGAATATGTCATATGAGGGAATCCATTTCTTAATGCCAAAGAATGTATTCGAGGGCCGATCAAATTTTGGGAACTGGTATGATTGTCCATCATGGACAGGCTTTCCAGCAGTGCTATAGTGAAATAACAAAGAGCTTGATCAGGACTCTCTCTTTATTATTTCATCCTCATGCTTCGACAGTATATTCTAGGGGAGGGACAAGTTATGAAGATCAAAATGTTGGCAGTGGCCTTCATTATGATGATATCGCTCGTGGTGCATCCGGGGTTTTCGACGACAACGGCAGAAGGTGCTGAATCAGCCCGGATTCCTTATCTGATCGAGCTTTCCCGGTTCGGGATTTATAATAACGGGACACATCCGGCAGAGACGACGAAGGGAATCAACGCCGCACTGCAATGGGCCCACCAGAACAATATTCAGGCTGCTTCGCTGCCTTCGGGAAAATACCTGATCGACAAAAACAGCCGGATCAATATGGTAGGGAACATGCGATTCGAGCTGCCAAGCGATGCAGTCCTCCAGAAGGAGACCAACGGACGCGAAGCCTACGAGATCATGTATATCGGCTATGGGGCCGATAATGTAACGCTCAAGGGCGGAACCTACCGCGGTGACAAAGATACCCATGATTTTACGAAAAAAGACAGTCCGCATACCTCGGGGACACATGAGAGCGGATATGGCATTCAGACCCAAGGAGCCATTAACCTGACTATCGACGGCATCAAAGCGATTAACCTTACGGGCGACGGTCTGGCTCTGGGCGGGAAAAATACGCTGGTCAAGGACCTGTATGAAGGAAATTTCGTCTCAGGAGGAATCGACGACCTCGGCCGTCCGGTCACGGATGCGAAAAAAATCAGAACGAAGGCGCAGCTTGATTTCTCCAATCCGATTTTTAAGACAGAGCGTCAGTTCGAACTTGCCAATCCGGTTAATTTGCCGAATGTTGTCGATTTAGTTTTCTACAATGCAGCCGGCGGTTTTATCAAAAAGCTGCCAAATGTGAAAATGCGGGATCTGATTGATATTCCGGCGAAGGCCAGTTCATTTCATCTGGTCTATGCCAAAGCGGGCACCAAAGGCGCCTATATGGAGTTTTGGAACCGCGCCTTGACCCGCAATGCGCTCGTCACCAACTCGGAATTTGCCTTTAACCGGCGCCAGGGCATTACTGTCGGCGGCGCGGATAATGTGACCATCAGCAAAAATATCCTTCATGATATCAAAGGCACCGCACCTCAGTCCGGCATCGATGTGGAAGGCGGCTTCGGCGAGAACGGCAACCGGAACAGCAATATTAATATTAAAAACAATCGATTCTATAATAATGCCGCGTATGATGTTATTCTCTATGATGGCCGTGATGCGGTAGTGGAGGGCAATGAACTGGGATCCAAGGGAGCGATAGGCCTTGCGGTATCAGAGCCGTTCACGGGGGCGCGGGTGATCAACAATCATTTTGACGGCTCGCGTATATCCGCCACCAACGATGCCGCGTTCATCGGCAATCAAATGAACGATTCCTACACGTATTTTGAGGGTCCGAATATAACGATCGACGGGATGGTGCTGAAGGATTCCCGGTTTGCGGTAACGTCGAAGGTCCCGTTCGGGGTCAGCGTTTCGAATATTACGATGTACAACAATAAGAAAAGCGATTCGGGGTTAGCGGTCTGGGGTCAGCCAATCCGCATCACGAATATGACGATTCATGGCGAACCGACGCTGCGGGCTGTAGCAGGGGGCGCGGTTGGCAGTATTTTCGACAATTTGAAGGTGCTTGGCTTCAATTCCGAATACGGGCTCTCGCTGCCGCCGGGGACCTACAACGGTTGTATGCTTGAAGGGGCGGAAGGCGGCAAATTCGGCTCAATTCAAGCCGTAGCCGGCGGCAAGTATGTTTTTGACAAATGCACGTTTATCTCCAATTCCACAGTCAATACGAATTTTCTGGGCGAGCATCCGCAGCTGGATCTGACAATCAAAAATTCCGTATTCAAGGTTCGCGGCAACTCACAGGCGATTAATGTTCAAGCCGCGGCGAATGTCACGCTTGAGAACAATTCGATTACGGCCGACAAGCTGACGAGTACAAGTATGGAATTGATCAAGCTGAACGATTACTGGAAGCGCGGCGATCCGTTCGATATTTTGAAAGCCTCCGTTGTTGGCAATCGGGTTGTTTCGAATATTGCGGCAGTAGGCATTTCCACCGTCAATGCAGGCGTTGGCGCTCCGGCCTATACGATCAAGAACAACAGTCTGCACGCCGCCATCCTGTCGCTCAAGAGCAACGATAAGGCATCCGGCAACACCAAGTCATGACCGCAGGCATCGGCTGCCGCTGAGTAAGCGGATCAGGACCCGGTTCGAGGACCGCCAGTCAATGTCAATACGGTGATTTCCGGCCGGCACCAGAAGCGGACTGGATAGGTGGAGACGCCTATCCCCCGATTGGTGTAAAGCGTTAATTTTTTCTCATCCCCGAGTACATACAACCCATCCGGATATTTGCGTGCAAGCTCAGGTGTAAAAATGGCGCCGAAGTGGGGTAGACGCACTTGTCCGCCGTGGCTGTGTCCTGACAGCTGAAGATCGACCTTATATTTTAGCGCCTCATCCGCCATATCCGGTTCATGGGCAAGCAAAATGGTGAACGGCTCTTTTCCGTTTGGCGGGAGAGCCGCATCAAAATCGTGGCTGCCCCGCAGGACATCGTCAATTCCCGCAATCCGCAAAGGCTGCCCTTCGTGCCCGATCGGCTCCCAGCTGTTGTTCATCACCCGAAAACCGCCGTCCTCCAGAATCGAGGTGACAGCCTCCGCGCCTGCCGTATAATCATGGTTTCCAAGCACGGCCCATTTGCCAAGAGGTGCCTTCAGCTGGCCCAGCAGACGGGAGCATCCCTCTTTGCTTGATCCCACCGAATTATCGTAGAGATCGCCTGTGAAGCAGAGCAGATCAGGCTGAAGTTCCCGAAGCTTTGCAACGAGACTCTCCATCCGGTCCAGACCGTAATGAAAATCCAGATGGACATCGCTGAAATGCACAATCCGCAAGCCTTCGTATGAGCCAGGCAGATTGCGAAAGGCCAGTTTTTTGTTTACAATACGGATCAGCCGCGGCTCCATATACCGCGTATAGCTAAAGCCCGCAATCGGGGCTGCGAGCAAGGCGCCGAATAATAATCCGCTTTTTTTGAGGAAGGTACGCCGTGTTATATATCGTTCTGTTTTCATATGAACTCCTACTAGTCTCTGATTTACTAACATTATAGCAAATATAGCCTGAGAAGCTTGATATGTTCGTTATAAAGAACTACAATGATTGTATTGCAAACGGCGAGGTGATGCAAATAACAAGCAGGCGCGTGCTTGCGGTCCAGCCGCCTCGACATTAACAAAGATGAGGGAGATTCCTATGATTGGAGACCGGATAAAAAGTCTGCGGGTAAAAAAAGGCTACTCTATAACAGAGCTTGCCGACCTTGCGGGTGTTTCCAAATCTTATTTGAGTTATATCGAACGAAATGTACATAATAATCCTTCGCTTCAGATGCTGGCCAAAATTGCCGCTCCTCTGGATACCAGCATTGAATTCCTGCTGGAGGACCGCGACCAGCCGGGGCTTCAAATGGATGATATTCTGGATGAAGAATGGAAAACGATCATCCGCAAGGCTGTCAACGAGGGCATGAGCAGGACGGATATGAACGAAACCAAGGATCTTATCGTGCTTAAGAAATGGAAAGAACATAATGTGGATGCCTGTCTCCATATTAACAGGTATAACAAAACATCCACTTTTATTGTGCTGCATATTAATTATGGTTAATTAGTCGCATTGCTGTATTGACATGTTCTATATAAAGAACTAATATGGAGTCATATTGTTCTTTATAAAAAACAAAAGCAAAGAGCGGGTGACCTGATGGAAGCGGAAAGGCTCGGAAACGGGAGCGCTAGAAGAACACCGGGAAAAGAGATTAATCTGAAGGCTTTGTTTGTCGTCATTCGAAAGCGCCTGTGGATTGCTGCCGCATCGACGGTATTATTTTCGATACTGGGTTATGCCTACCATTCCATTCCTGAAACACCTCTATACAGCGCCGCATCGAGGATTATTATCGGGGCAGAAAGCCCGGAAACGATGAGCACCCTCAAGGTTATGATAAGAGAACCGATCGTATTGGATGCAGTCATCAAGGATATTGGCATTAACCGCTCTCCCGGGGCGTTAAGGCAGCAGATTGGCGTCACCGCGGTGGAGGGCTCTTCAATTACAATCATTTCCGTCGCAGATGCGGATCCTGCGCTTGCAGCCGCTCTTGCCAATTCTGTCGTTCGTGAATTCACGCGGCTTGCTGGTGAAACGCTGAATTTTACTTCGATAAAAGTATTGACGGATGCACAGTCGCTTGCCAATCCTGTGCCGGTCAATCCCAAGAGCAACCGGATTCTGTATGCCGCCTTCCTGGCTGGTCTGGCAATTGGAATCGGCCTGATCTTCCTGCGGGATTCATTGGACGACTCCTTGAAATCCGGACAGGAAATCGAAGAAGTGCTGGGCCTGCAGGTACTTGGACAGGTCTCGAGAATGAAGGTGCGGAAGCTGCCTGGCAAGCAAAAGCAGAAGAAAAGTTTAGCGCTGCGGGGTGAAACGATTGGATCATAAACGAAATAAACCGGGAAAACATGCCGTGAGCGCCTGCCTGATCAGCTATCTTCATCCTCATTCCGCTTCTGCGGAGCAGTATAAGGCAATACGCAATAATATCCGTTATGCCTCCAGGGGAAAAACGGTCAATTCCGTTATTGTCACATCGCCTTCGTCAGGAGAGGGCAAAACAACCGCTGCCGTCAACTTGGCGGTATGCATGGCACAGCAGGGAGAACGCGTGCTGCTGGTGGATACGAATATCCGGAAGCCTGTCCTGCAGCGTGTCTTTAATCTTGAGACGGCAGCCGGATTAACGAATGTACTGGCCGGGCAGGTGGATCCGGAACAGGCAATCCACCATACGGAGATCGACAAGCTGGATCTGCTTCCAAGCGGTCCCCTGATGTATCAGTCAATCGAGCAGCTGGACTCCAAACGGATGGCTTTGGTTCTGGAGTATGCGAAGGGCCATTACGACAAGGTAATTTTCGACAGCGCTCCGGTTCTTGGCCACCATGATACAAATGCGCTGGCTGCCAGATGCGACGGAGTCATTCTCTTGTTCACAAGCGGCAAAACCAGACAGGACAGAGCGCTGGAAGCCAAACGTTCTCTGGAGTTTGCCGGAGCGACGATCATCGGTGCCGTGCTGAACAGAAGCTGAAGGAGGCTCTGCTTCTTATCCTTCTGTCAGTGTGAACCGTCGTTCGTTATAAAGAACATAAAGCGGCAGTGTAAACAAGGTTAAATCTCTTGGCTGTTAGAGATTTACCTATAGGGTTTTCATTTAATGGGAAGACCCGATAGGTAAGCCCTCTAAACAATGGGAATAACAATCAGCGGCTGAGACTTGTCGGCTGTACTAATCGCATGGAAAGGGTGAACCTGACTTTGACCTATCGACAACGGCTATTTTTCTTGATTTTCATGGATTCCTTTATTGTAATGACAGCCATTTTCTTCAGCCGCTTTCTGGTTAGCGCCACATTAAACGTATTTACGGTTCCAATCATCAGCAGCTCCATTGTGCTGCTTCTGAGCCATCATGGATTCGCCTTTCTCTACAAGCTGTATAAGAAGGCATGGGAGTATGCCAGCTTCGGTGAGCTGCTCAATATTGCCAAAGCGATTACCTTGTCGATTGTGACAGCAGCCTGCATCCAGCAGCTCCTCTATTATGATGTCTATTTCCGGCTGCTTGGGGTGACCTGGATGCTGCATATTCTGCTGATCGGCAGCTCTCGCCTTTGCTGGCGGCTGCTGCGGGATACCTATATTGGACAGCAGGGGGACCGTAAACGCACGCTTATCATAGGAGCGGGGTCCGCTGGGACGATGGTGGCCAGGCAGCTGCTCGGCAGCATGGACAAAGAGCTGATGCCTGTGGCGTTTATCGACGACAACGCGAAGAAGCATCATCTGGATATCCTCGGCCTTCCCGTCATTGGCGGCATTGCGGCTATTGAAGAGAAGACCCGGGAGCTTGCCATTGACCATATTGTTATCGCGATACCTTCATTGAATAAAAATCAGCTCAAACGGATTATTCGCGAATGCGCCAAGACGACGGCCAAGACGCAAATCATCCCCATGCTGGAGGATCTGGCGACCGGCAAGGTTTCCGTCAGTCAATTCCGGGACGTGCAGGTGGAGGATCTGCTCGGAAGGGAGCCGGTGGAGCTTGACATAGACAGCATCTCGGAATATGTCACGAGCCGGGTGGTGCTGGTGACCGGTGCCGGAGGCTCCATCGGTTCGGAAGTATGCAGGCAAATCTCCCGCTTCCACCCGGACAAGCTGATTCTCCTCGGTCATGGGGAGAACAGTATCTACACGATTGAAATGGAACTGAAGGACATGTTCGGGCAGACAGATATTGAATTCATCACGGAAATTGCGGATCTGCAGGATGCGGACAAAATGATGTCGGTCATGAATGCCCACCATCCGCATGTGGTATACCATGCCGCTGCGCATAAGCACGTTCCCTTGATGGAGCGCAATCCGGAGGAAGCTCTTAAGAATAATATCATCGGCACCTTGAATGTCGCCAAGGCGGCAAATCATTATCGTGTCGGCACATTCGTCATGATTTCTTCGGACAAAGCGGTTAACCCGACCAGCGTCATGGGCGCGACCAAGCGGATTGCGGAGATGGTCATTCAGCATATGGCCCGGTACAGCACCACCCGTTTTGTGGCCGTCCGCTTCGGGAATGTGCTGGGAAGCCGGGGCAGCGTTATCCCGCTGTTCAAGAAACAGATTGAGCAGGGAGGGCCGGTAACGGTTACCCACCCGGATATGGTGCGTTATTTCATGACCATACCCGAAGCTTCCAGGCTGGTCATTCAGGCCGGAGCGCTTGCCAAGGGCGGGGAAATATTTGTGCTGGATATGGGCGAGCCTGTGAAAATTATGGAGCTTGCCAAAAACGTCATCCGCATGTCGGGCTACACGGTGGAGGAGATCGGCATCCGTTACACGGGAGTCAGGCCGGGAGAGAAGCTGTTCGAGGAGCTGCTGTCCGCCGGAGAGGTTCATGAGAAGCAGGTCTATCCGAAAATTTATGTGGGAAAATCCTCCGAAGTAGACTTCGGCGACATTGAGAATCTGCTGTCGATTTACCATACCCATACCAAAGCGGAGCTGAGGCAAATGCTGCTGGATTTCGCGAATCATAAAATCGCCGTTCCGGAGCTGCTGTCCGTATCCGGTTAACCTGAAGATTGGTAGGTGCACCCGCATGCCTCCGAAAATACTATTTGTCGCGACGCTGGATACGCATTTCAGAGCGTTTCATCTGCCGGTCATGCGGCGCTTCAAGGAGCAGGGCTGGGAGGTGCATGTCGCGGCCAAGGGCGACAGCGAGCTCCCGTTTACAGATCAGAAATTCAATATTTCCATCGGGCGTTCACCGCTGCGCCTTTCTAATATTAGGGGCTGCAGGCAGTTGAAGCTCCTCATGGAGAGGAATGACTACCGGATTGTTCACTGCCATACGCCAATGGGCGGCGTCTTGACCCGGCTCGCTGCAAGCAGCGCGAGAAGAAGCGGCACGCGTGTTCTGTATACTGCACATGGCTTTCACTTTTGCAAGGGCGCTCCGCTTCTGAACTGGCTGCTGTACTACCCGATCGAGAAGACTCTTGCCCGCCGGACGGACTGTCTTATTACCATCAACGAAGAGGATTACACCCTCGCGGCCGCAAGAAGGTTCAAAGCGAAGCGGCTTGTCCGCGTGCATGGCGTCGGTGTCAACACCCAGCGCTTCGCGCCTGTCGGCTCGCAGGAGCGGCACCGGCTGCGCCAAGGCTTCCGCTACGGCAAGCATGAATTTCTGCTCTTCTACGCCGCTGAATTCAACGGCAACAAGAATCATCAGCTGCTGATCCGCGCAGTCGCCCGGATCAAGGATCAGGCCCCGACGCTGAAGCTGCTGCTTGCCGGCGATGGACCGCTGCTTGCGGAGTGCCAGAGCCTTGCTGCAGCGCTTGGCGTCCGGAGCATGATTGACTTTATCGGCTACCGCGATGATATCGACCGCCTGCTGCCCATGTGCGACGCGGCCGTTGCCTCCAGTCTGCGGGAGGGACTGCCGGTCAACATTATGGAGGCGATGTCCTGCGCCCTGCCGGTTGTGGCAACCGCGAACAGGGGGCATTCGGAGCTGGTCAAGGACGGGAGAAACGGATTCATTGTCCCGCCTGATGATGCCCCGAAGTTTGCAAACCGCTTGCTTGAGCTTTATCAATCGGAGGAGCTGCGCAGGCGGATGGGTGCGATGAGTCTTCACGACGTGGCTGCGTATTCCATCTCCCAAGTGGTAAAGGAGCTGGATAAGGTCTATTCAACGTACATGATGGAGGATGGAAATGAAGCCCAAAGTCAGCATAATCGTGCCTATCTATAACATACAAAGGGATATGGATAAGAAAATTAATCCAATAGGGGTGTGAGCAGTTGAAACCGGCTCGAATATTACAAGTGGTAACCGTCATGAATCGTGGCGGGTTGGAAACGATGATCATGAATTACTACCGGCAAATGGACCGTCGTAAAATACAATTTGATTTCATGGTGCACCGATCCGAGAAAGGCCACTACGACGATGAGATTGAAGCGCTTGGCGGGCGTATTTATCGGATGCCGCGGATCAGACCGGGTAATTACAGAAACTATTTTAAGCTCCTTGACCAATTTTTTACTGTCCATTCGGGTTATCATGTGGTGCATTCACATATCAACGAAAACAGCAGCTTCGTGTTAAGAGCAGCCAAGAAGGCGGGCATTTACTGCCGTATTGCACACAGTCATATTAGCGACCTCGGGATTGATATGAAGTTTCCATTCCGTTTGTATGCCAGAAATGCGATGAAAAATAATCTGACCGGATATTTTGCCTGCTCTAGCAAAGCAGGCGAGTGGTTGTTCGGTAAACAGATCAAGGATCAGGTTCCACTGATTGTTCTGCGTAATGCTGTACCTGTAGAGGAATATGCCTTTGACCAAGCAATCAGGAATGTGGTCAGGCACGAGCTTCGCGCTGAAGGGCGCTTCGTTATTGGCCACATCGGCAGATTCGATGAACAGAAGAACCACAAGTTTCTGATCGATATATTCCAGGCCGTACACCGTCTTAACCCGCAAGCGCTGCTGGTCCTTGCTGGTGACGGACATTTAAGGGCGGCGATTGAACGCAAGGTAGATAAGCTAGGATTGTCGCAGCATGTACAGTTTCTGGGTGTCCGCTCGGATATATCGAAGCTGCTGCAGGCTATGGATGTCTTTTTGTTCCCCTCCCTCTTCGAGGGGCTCCCCGTAGCGATAATCGAAGCCCAGGCGGCAGGGCTAAGATGCATCGTATCGGACACTATCACGGCGGATGCGGATGTGACAGGAAGGCTTCAATTTATAGGTTTGCAGGAAAGTTCGCAGAATTGGGCTCAGCATATTCTAGATACAACCTATGAACATCTGGATACGGCCGAATCACTGCGGAAAAACGGATATGATATTGAAACCATGGCCCAGTGGCTGTCGGAGTATTATTTGACTCAATTGTCCGCCGCTGTCGGCAGGTGAGGAGTGTTGACGGATTGAAGCCGATGTTGACTGTTTTCACACCTACCTACAACAGAGCATATACCTTGCATTTGTGTTATGAAAGTTTGAAGAGGCAGAGCTGCCGTGATTTTGTCTGGATGATCATTGATGACGGCTCATCTGATCATACAAGGGAACTGGTTGCAGGCTGGATGGAGGAAGGTCTGGTTTCCATTCTCTATCACTATCAGGACAACCAGGGGATGCACGGAGCGCATAATGCCGCTTATGAACGGATAGATACCGAACTTAACGTCTGTATTGATTCCGATGATCACATGACCGATGATGCCGTAGAGAGGATAACAAGCTTCTGGAGGGCATACGGGGACAATAAGTATGCCGGCATCGTAGGATTGGATGCGACACCCGGAGGTAGATGGATCGGTACGGCGATGCCCGAGGGATTAAAGTCATCCACACTGACTGATCTGTATGAGAAGTACAGGGTCAAAGGGGATAAGAAACTTGTATACCGCTCAGAACTGACCAGGTCCTATCCGCCGTATCCCATCTTCGGAGGGGAGAAATATTGTCCTCTAGCCTGCATGTATATTCAGATTGATCAGCACTATGAGCTGCTCATTATGAATGAGCCCCTCTGTATTGTCGAATACCGGCCGGACGGATCAAGCATGAATATGATTAACCAATACAAACGCAATCCGCACGGATTTGCTTTCTTCAGGAAAATCGCCATGAAGCATGCACCTTCGTTCAAGAAGAGGTTGCGAGAATCTATTCATTATGTATCTAGCAGTCTGATGATCCGAAACAGACAGTTGTTGCGCGAGTCGCCGAGCAAATGGACGACTTTGCTCGCTTTTCCCTTTGGGTGCCTGCTTTACCTCTACCTTATGAAGACGAATAGAGCAGCTGTAAACCATATCGGCAGACAACAGGAACCGGGTTGATCGGGAATAGCCGGAGGAGAACGAAAAATGACTATATTGTGGATGACGTTGATACTCGTTTTTATGTTTGCCTTTATGGCCAGATATTTCGCTGTTCCTGCCATTGCGGGCATCGGAGCTGCACCTGTCAGTCCCAATAAGCTTATGGCTGTTCTGGCTGCGTTGACTCTTATGATCGTTGCCGGACTGCGGTCCAATATTGGTGATACCTTCTATTACATGCATGGCTATACCGTAAACGATTTTAGTTGGTCTCATATCATGCAGCAGAAGGATATTGGATTTAGTCTCTTTCAGATGATCTTGAAAAATTTTTCCGAAGATCCCCAGATACTCATCCTTGTGACTGCTATTATGACAAACGCTCTCATTGTTTCCGTTTTTTACCGTTATACTAGATTGTTTGAGATTGCCTTGTATGTATATATTTCATCCGGCGCCTTTATTGTGTCGATGAATGGGATCAGGCAGTATTTGGCAGCGGCGATTGTCCTGGCAGCATCGAAGTATCTTTTTGGCGGGAGCTTTTACAAGTATTTGGTGATCGTTACATTGGCCTCCATGTTCCATCTGAGCGCATTAATCATGATCCCAATTTATTTTATCGTGCGTCGCAGGGCTTGGACAGGCGCAACCTTCGGAATGCTCTTGATAGCTATTGCAATAGTGATGGGGTACAGTGAATTCTCGGACTTACTGTTCTCTGCGATCAAGGATACTCAATATGGGGAGTACAGCACATTCGCCGAAGGCGGGGCCAATGTGATCCGAGTGTTAATTGACTCGGTGCCGCTGATCATCGCGTATCTGGGCAGAGAGAAGCTGCGTACGATTTTCCCCCATGCCGATATTGTTGTCAATCTGGCGCTTCTCGGTTTTATCCTAATGGTAATTTCCACGCAGAACTGGATTTTCGCACGGATGGCAATTTACTTCAGCCTCTATCAAATCATTATGATGGCATGGATTATCAAGATCTTCCGGGAGAAGGACCAGAAGCTCATTTATTTCGCGATCGTCGTGCTGTACCTGATTTTTTTCTTTTATGAAAATGTTATCACGCTGGGCCTCGATTACCAAAGCAATTATTTGAACTGGCCGTTCTGAAGGAGGAAGGAAAATGTCATCAACTCATATCCCGCGCATCATCCACTACTGCTGGTTCGGCCGGGGAGCGAAGCCCCAGCTGTTCATCAAATGCATGCGGAGCTGGCAAAAGCATCTGAACGGCTACCAGTTCATAGAGTGGAACGAGGATTCATTCGATATTCAATCCAATCCGTACGTAAAAGAGGCTTATGCGGCCCGCAAATATGCGTTCGTCAGCGATTATGTGCGGCTTCACGCTCTTTACCATCATGGCGGGATTTATATGGACACCGATGTTGAGGTCGTGAAGCCGCTCGACCGCTTCCTCGATCACGAGGCGTTCTCCGGGTTTGAGGACGGGCATTTTCTTCAATCCGGGACGATGGGAGCCGCCAAGGGGCATCCCTGGATCGGCGAGCTGCTGCTGGACTATGACAAAAGAAGATTTCTCCGCAAGGACGGAAGCTACGATACGACGACCAATACTGCGGTGATCAGCCGCACCTGCGAGAAGCACGGGCTGCTGCTGAACGGCGAGTATCAGGTGCTCGCAAACGGCGTAACCTTTTATCCGCGAACCTATTTCAGTCCCTATGATTATATTAACGGGGCAAGCTTCATCACGTCGGACAGCTATACGATTCACCACTTCGCACAGTCCTGGCTTCCGGCGCATGTCCGGATGAGAAGCACGCTCAAGAGAATGGCGAGCCGCCTGGTCGGCCCCAAATTAATCGCAAAGATGAGGGACATGCTGTGAAACGATTAATGGATCTTCTGCTGGCAGTCCCCCTGTTTGTTTGCCTGCTGCCTGCCATGGCGGTGGTTGCGGTTCTGGTGCGGACCAGGCTGGGTTCGCCGGTGCTGTTTAAACAGCACCGGCCCGGCCAGCACGGGAAGCCGTTTCAGATGATGAAATTCAGAACGATGACCGATGCCAGGGACAGCAGCGGCCAGCTTCTGCCCGACTCCGTGCGTTTGACTCCCTTCGGGAAATGGCTGAGGAAGGTCAGTCTGGATGAGCTGCCGCAGCTGTGGAATGTGATCAGAGGCGATCTGAGCCTCGTAGGTCCCAGGCCGCTGCTGATGGATTATCTGCCCCTGTATACGGAAGAGCAGGCGCGGCGACACGAGGTCAAGCCGGGCATCACCGGCTGGGCCCAGATTAACGGACGCAATGCGATTTCCTGGGAAGAGAAGTTCGCGCTTGATCTGTGGTATGTGCAGCACCGCAGCCTGAGGCTGGATATCGGGATCCTGCTGTTGTCAGTCAGGAAAGTATTTCGGTCCGAAGGTATCCAGAATGGCAATCATGCCACGATGCCGGTATTTAAAGGGAGTGTGAAGGGACTTGAACGCTAGGGAAATGAATATTTTATTTACAAGCTCGGGACGAAGAGTGTCGCTGATCCGCAAGTTCAAGGAAGCTTATGCAAGCCACGGGATTCAGGGCAAGGTCGTGACGGCCGACAATAAACCAACCGCACCGGCGGCCTTTGCCGGGGACAAGCATGTTCTCGTTCCCAGAGTCGCCGACCCGCGGTATGTGGAGACATTGCTTGCGATATGCAAGGAGGAACGCATTGATCTGCTCATTCCGCTGATTGATACCGAACTGGTCCTGCTGGCGGAAAACCGGGCGTTGTTTGAGCAGCAGCATGTCCGTCTGCTGGTCTCAAGCGTCGAGCTTAATGAGCTCGCCTCGGATAAAATGAAGACCTTTGCCTTCTTCACGGAGCATGGCATCCGCACCCCAAGAGTATACAGCGAAGCGGAAGTGCAGGTAGAACCGTTGGCGTTTCCGCTGCTTATCAAGCCCAGGCGAGGCAGCTCCAGCCAAGGCGTAACGAAAATTCACAGCAGGCGCGAGCTGGACTTCTTCAAGGATTATATTCCGGAAGCGATGATTCAGGAATATGTGACCGGCGAAGAATATACGGTCGATGTCATGCTGGATTTTCAGGGGACGATCAAGGCCATTGTGCCCCGGCTGCGGATGGAGACCAGAGCGGGTGAAGTCAGCAAAGGGGTTACACGAAGGGATGCTGCGGTCATCCGCGCTGTGCGGCAGGCGGTAAGCGTGCTTCCCGGAGCAGTGGGCTGCATTACGCTGCAGTGCTTTAAGCAGGAGAACGGCGAGATTACGTTTATCGAGATCAATCCCCGTTTTGGAGGCGGAATCCCGCTCGCCATTGAAGCGGGCGCGGACTTCCCGCTGTGGACCATCATGCTTGGAAGAGGCGAGCAGTTTACGGGGGAGTCCGATGACAGCTGGGACGACGATCTGACCATGCTCCGTTATGACGATGCTTTCTTCACGAAGGAGTTTGCTTATGGGCATTAAAGCCGTCGTGTTCGATCTGGACGATACGTTGTACCTGGAGAAGACTTATGCCTTGAGCGGCTTCAAGGCAGTGGATCAATGGTTCAGGGACCGTCATGGAGCCGGCGGTTTCTATGAAACGGCGGCCTCGCTGCTTCATTCGGGGACCAAGACGCTTGTTTTCAACCGGACGCTTGAGCTGCTCGGGATTTCGTACGACGAGCGGCTGATCGCGGAGCTGGTGGAGTTGTACCGTTCCCACCGGCCGGATATCGCTCTGCTCGAGGATGCCGGGTGGGTGCTGGCGAACCTGGACAAGGACGTGACGCTGGGGATCATCTCCGACGGGTACCTCGTTGCCCAGCAGCAAAAGGTCCTGGCGCTTAATCTGGCGGAGGCTTTCCATGCGATTGTATTGACGGATGCGCTGGGCAGGGATCATTGGAAGCCAAGTCCGCTCCCGTATGAAACGTTCAGCAGACAGACCGGAATTCCGCACTTTCAATGTCTATATATCGGAGATAATGCAGCCAAGGACTTTGTAACAGCCAAACGGCTGGGATGGACCACCGTGCAGATCAGCAGGGAGCAGGGGATATATGCGGCTGTTCAGGCGGAGCCCTCCCATCAGGCTCATTATCAAATCGGCGACCTGAAGGATCTTGCCGGTTTGCCGGCGCTTGCGCATTTGTTCAAGAAGGAAGTGAAAGCAGTCCATGGATAACAAGCATAAACGGATCTATTTGTCGGCGCCGCATATGAGCGGCAGGGAGCAGCATTATATCGGTCAGGCTTTTGCCGACAACTGGATCGCTCCTGTGGGTCCCCATGTCGATGCGTTCGAGCAGGAGATGGCGATTCATGTGGGGGCAGGCGGATGTGCGGCGGTCAGCTCCGGAACGGCAGCGATCCATCTGGCCCTGCGGCTGCTTCAGGTTGACAGGGGAGACCGCGTGTTCTGTTCCACGCTGACGTTTATCGCGAGCGCCAATCCGATCCTGTATATGGGCGCGGAGCCGGTATTTATCGATTCGGAGCCTGCGACCTGGAACATGTCGCCACAGGCTCTGGAGGCGGCGCTTGCGGAGGCGGACCGGGAAGGGGCGCTGCCCAAAGCGGTCATTGTCGTCCATCTGTACGGACAATGCGCCAAAATGGACGAGATAACGGCCCTTTGCGCCCGTTACGGGGTCCCGGTCATCGAGGATGCCGCAGAGTCGCTGGGCTCCACCTATAAGGGAAGGGAAAGCGGAACGCTCGGCGAATTCGGTGTTTATTCCTTCAACGGCAATAAAATCATTACCACATCAGGCGGCGGCATGCTGGTAGCGGAGGATGCCGGAGCATTGGAACAGGCCCGGTTCCTGGCGACTCAGGCGAGAGACCAGGCCGCGCATTATGAACACAGCCAGATGGGCTATAATTACCGGCTGAGCAATCTATTGGCAGGGGTGGGCCGGGCGCAGCTGCAGGTGCTGGAGGAGCGCGTCGAGTCGCGAAGGGCCATCTTCGACAGGTACAGCAGTCAGCTGGCCGATCTGCCGGGCATTGCCTTTATGCCGGAGCTTGCGGGGACCAGATCCAACCGCTGGCTCACGGCATTGACGATCGATGAACAGGAAGCGGGGCTGACGGCTTCGGAGGTGCTTCACGTTTTGGCCGAGGAGAATATCGAGGCTCGTCCGGTATGGAAGCCGCTGCATCTGCAGCCGCTGTTTGCAGGCAAGCGTTATTATTCGCATGAGGGAATGAACGTGTCTGAACGGCTGTTCGTGGCGGGGCTTTGTTTGCCATCGGGGTCGGGGATGCAGGAGGATGAGCAGCAGCGCGTTATCAGCTGCATAACGGCGGCATTCGGGCAGGCGGCGACGCGGGCGGGACGCAACCGCATTGCGCTCTCTTAGGATATGGAAAGATGACAAGCACCATAAAGTAAACACCCGGCGCCTGGCTCAGGTTGCCGAAAAACCACTTGGCATTAGACGGCATCCGGACTGGTGCAGGTTCAGGCTTCCCACAACGAGGGGATGTCCCGGAAAGACAGGCTCAGCTGGGCTGATCCCCAAAGAAACAAGCCCCTTCAGAATCGCCACTGATGCGGAGATCGAAGGGGCTTGCTTGTGTTAAAATGGTTCCTCACCGGGGCATGTCCCAATATAATCTTTGGGACATGCCCTCTTTGTGCTGCAGGGAGCACCTTCGCACTGAGCGCAGCTCCCTGCGCGCGGTGTGGCGTATTGCATGACGGGCTGTCCGACCACATGTACCACAGCAAATGCATGACGGCGGGCGAACCCTGCGTCCTTGTTTGAATACTCCGTACAGGGTTCGACTCAACCATAAAGTCAGCTCTGAATGCCCCGGCTCGGAAAACGCTAAACATGCTATCAGTGTATGGTCCAGCATGGCTGAACGGTGACCGATCGTAGCCTTATTTAAAAACCGTCTTATAGCTCCTTTGCCACGAGAACCAGTCCTGTTAGAAGGGGGAAGTCGCACAGCAGCGCTAATCCTTTCGCGCCTTCCTTTGCTGAACGCAAAAGATGCGCGGCATTCTCACGACTGCCTTCCCTCCCTGGATTGTTCTTCGTTTGGCCTGCCAATCGGGAAGCAGTGCGACTCCGCAATGGGGTATCGTTCAATGGCGAGTGCGACTCCGCATTAGGGTGGCGTTCAGTGGTATGAGTACGATTACGCATCATAGTGGCATTCAACTGCAGGAATGGACAAAAAGCGGTCTTGACCGGCTTCGCCGTTTATCGGCATCCGTTCCCTCACCCTTTTCTTTACAACCGTCTTCCCAAAATAATCAAATCCCTCTCGATCCCGTCCAGGTTGGCGATCCGGGGCAAGTGACCCCACTCCTCAAACCGGTATTTCTTCAGCAGCGCGAGGCTGCCCTCGTTGTGGCCGAACACAAAACCGACCAGCGTATTGATATGGAGCCTTGGGCTCTCCTCGATGGCTTTCCCGATCAGCAGGCTTCCCAGTCCCTTCGACCTGTAGGACTCGGCAATATAGATGCTGATCTCCGCCGTAGCGTTGTAGGCCGGCCGGCCGTAGAACGACTGATAGCTCAGCCATGCGACGATTTCATCCCCATGCCTGACCACCCATAGGGGCCTGAAATCGGCGGAATGCTCCTCAAACCACTTCAGCCTGCTTGCAACCGATACCGGCTCCAGGTCCGCGGTTACGGTGCGGCTGGCAATGGTAGAGTTGTATATATCCACGATTTTCGGCAAATCCTCAAGCTTGGCATCCACGATGCTGTAATTATTTTGCATAGCTGCATCCTCCGATAAGTAGTTTAATTTCCATATTGCGATGAAGATTGCCGTATTTCCGATGTTACTCGAACAGCCCCATCGTTCTGTAAATGCCCAGCATCGTCAGCCGCGTGAGCTGCAGCGCCATATATTGGGGCGTATACATGGTCGGATCATTAACCCAGTTCAGGATTACCCCCATGACGGACGAGCTCGAATAATTCAGTAAAATATCCAGCGGAACAGAAAGCTTCTGCTCCATCTTCCTATTAGCAATTCTAGCGTAAAAGCTCTCCCGAATCACCTCATATAATTTAATGGTGAAAATTTCCGGTTCAAGCCGGGTCAGCATGGCCTGATAAAATCGTTTGTTCTCCGTCAGATGCGTGAAGAGTTCAATAAAGAAGGGGTCAGGCTCGTCAAAATTGCCGTTATACGCAAGGGCACCGGCATGCTCGGGATGAATAAGCCGGGACAATTCCCCCAGCTTCTCCTGGGTCAGCTTCTCCCGCAGGTCGAATTTATCCTGATAATGGGCATAAAAGGTAGACCTGTTCACATCGGCGCAGGTGGTAATATCCTTGACCGAGATGGCGGAAAAGCCTTTTTCAAAAATTAAAGAAACAAACGCGTCAACGATCGTAGTGCGCGTTTTATGGATCCGACGGTCCGGATGACGGGAATCCTGCATCATAAGACACCTCCAAGCCTGGGATCGGGATCAAAAAGACGGATGACATATAACTCGAATATGTAGGTTAACCAACATAAGGTTCAATAATGTTGTTTTGTTGAAAGTGGCGCAGAGCCGGTGTGACGCGGACAGCGTAGAATGAAAATCTGTAAGTTGTACCTTTATGCCCGCGCTTTTATCCATTCGCTGCCCACAAGGACAATTTTCATTCAAATGTTGAATAAACCGGATAAAACCAACAGAGGCCAAGTTAATTGCTGTTTAACAGACAGTTGAGAGGATAATGTCGGTTGTGCATTACTGCGGGATAAGTATAATAAAAGCATATTAAACCAACTTTAGCAATGGGGAATGTATGATTAATAACAAAATGAAGGAGACCCGATATGCCGACAAGGGGAGACCGTTTTATTTCTAGTTTGGCTGATGGACGGAATGTATGGCTGGACGGGGCCAAAGTCAAGGATTTGTCCGAACATGCCGCATTTCAAGGTACGCTCGGCACGATAAAACGTTTATTTAACCAGCTTGACGATCCGGCGCTCCGCGATAACGTAGGTTTTGCTCCCCCGGGACGGGAAGCCTATGCGCACAGCTCGTTTCTGGTGCCCTATACCGCCGAGGATCTTAGCCGCCGGAGCCGGGCTTTCAGCTATTGGGCTGATGAAACGCACGGCATGATGAGCCGCTTGTCCGATTACGGCCGTTCCATGATTACAGGCTGGTACGCGGCCAGGAAGCAGTTAAGCCAGCTTGATCCCGACTTCGAAGCGAAGATCACCGCTTATTATACGGACGCCCGCGACCGGGACCTGTTTCTGACAACGGCTATTCTGGACCCGCAGATTGACCGGTCTGTCAGCCTGGACGACAGCCGTATTGCCGAACGGTTCCTGCATGTCGTCAAGGAGA
The DNA here is from genome assembly GCF_056269255.1 of Paenibacillus sp. JT31N17. NCBI lineage: Bacteria > Bacillati > Bacillota > Bacilli > Caryophanales > Paenibacillaceae > Paenibacillus > Paenibacillus sp. JT31N17. The sequence continues at coordinate 9,550 of NZ_JBWDNP010000019.1, read as the reverse complement.
CGAAGGAGGGCATTACGGTCCGTGGCGCCAAGATGATTGCCACCGGAGCTCCGTATACGCATGACTTCATCATATTTTCCTTCCTGCAATTTGACCAAACGAACCGTGAGCATGCCCATATTCTTATCGTTCCGGCCAATTCCGAGGGTCTGCATATTGTATGCCGGGAATCCTTCGCGGACAGCAGGGAACAAAATCACATATTAAGCTCCCGGTATGAGGAAATGGATGCGGTGCTGTTCTTCGATGACGTGTTTATCCCGTGGGAGAGAGTGCTGCTGTACGGGAATTCGGAGGCGGTCCTGAAGCTCAGAGCCAACAAGACGGCCAACTCACTCGCCTTTCATCAGACTGTAGTCCGCTATGTATCGAAGCTGGAGTTCGTCACAGGTGTTGCTTTTGCCATTGCCGAAGCGATAGGGGTCAACGGATATTTGCACATCCAGGAGAAGCTGGGCGAGCTGATGACCCAGGTGGACACGATGAAGGCGCTGGTGATCGCCAGCGAGACGAAGGCGAGGCACGATGAGTCGGGAGTTCTGGTGCCGGAGATTTCCTATATTGATACGGCCCGGAATATCGGCACCAAATTTTATCCGCGGGCCATTGAAATTCTGCAGCAGGTGGGAGGCGGGGGATTCGTCCAGACGCCGTCGGGCATGGAGGATTTCTACGGACCGATTTCCAAGCTGATGCATCTGTACTTCGAAGGAGCTTCAATCAGCGCGGAGAAGAAGATTCATCTGTTCAAGCTCGCCTGGGACCTGATCGGCAGTCCGCTGGGCGCCAGGCATGAGCTCTATGAACGCTTTTACGCCGGCGACCCGGTCCGGGCTTATGCCAGCCAGTATGTGAAGTCCGATAAAGACAGCTTCACGGAACCCGTATGGAATCTTCTGAAAGAAGCGGGCAAGCACGGAACCAAGAGGAACTACACCTATATATAAAGAGAGGATGCATGAGAGATGGAAGTATTCTGGTTTATTCCGACTCACGGAGACGGACGGTATCTGGGGACAAAGGAAGGGGCAAGGGCCGTCAGCTACGCGTATTGCAAGCAAATTGCGCAGGCCGTTGACGAATTGGGCTACAGCGGAGTTCTGCTGCCGACCGGCAAGTCCTGCGAGGATGCCTGGATCGTGGCTTCGACCCTGGTTCCGGTCACGGAAAGGCTGAAATTTCTGGTAGCCGTCCGTCCCGGCTTAATGTCTCCGACCCTGGCGGCGCGGATGACGGCTACGCTGGACCGTTTCTCCAGAGGAAGACTGCTGATCAATGTGGTGACAGGCGGCGACCCTGTTGAACTGGCCGGTGACGGGGTGTTTATGAATCACGATGAGCGCTATGAAGTGACGGATGATTTTCTGCATATCTGGCGCAAGGAGCTGGAAGGCGAAGAAGTGGATTATGAAGGCGACCATCTGCAGGTGAAGGGTGGAAAAGTGCTCTACCCGCCTGTTCAAAAGCCTTACCCTCCGCTTTACTTCGGAGGCTCCTCGGATGCCGGCGCCGATGTCGCGGCTGAGCATGTCGACGTGTATCTGACCTGGGGAGAGCCGCCGGCGCAGGTGGAGCAGAAGATCAACCGCATGCGCAAGCTGGCCGAGGCCAAAGGAAGAACGCTCCGCTTCGGCATCCGGCTGCATATCATTGTCCGCCCCACGGAAGAAGAAGCCTGGCAGGCGGCGGACGAGTTGATCGCCCATCTGGATGAGGATACGATCGCGGCGGCTCAGCAAATTTTCGCCAGAATGGACTCCGAAGGCCAGAAGAGGATGTCGGAGCTGCATCACGGCGACCGGTCGAAGCTGGAGATCAGTCCAAACCTGTGGGCGGGCATCGGCCTCGTGCGCGGAGGAGCGGGAACGGCGCTGGTCGGCAGCCCGGACAGCATCGCCGCCAGAATGAAGGAATACACGGATTTGGGGATCGAGACGTTTATTCTCTCCGGCTACCCCCATTTGGAAGAAGCCTACCGGACCGCGGAGCTTCTGTTTCCCAAACTGAATCTGGGCTCCGCCGGGAACGCCGGGGATCCGTCCTTCATCAGTCCTTTCGGAGAAATGATTGCCAATAACGAGCTTCCGGGAACAACCAGGCCTGCGGGCAAATCGCCTGTAAGCAGCCTGAAATCCTAATACGGCATCTACCGGAACACCGGAGACCTTCAGCTTGGGACAAAGAGCTGTTAAGCGTCTCCGTTTTTATTTTATAGAAGGGAAGTGACGAGGGTGGCAAAAAAGAAACAGCTGCGGTTGAATTTATTTGATATGAACTGTGTCGGGCACAACTCCCACGGCTTGTGGAAGCATCCCGACAATGAGCGCAGACGGTATAACGATCTTGGTTACTGGACTGAACTGGCGCAGCTTCTGGAGAAAGGGAAATTCGACGCATTGTTCCTGGCTGATGTGATCGGCGTCTATGACGTATACAAGGGCACGCGCGATATTTCCATACAAAATGCGGTCCAGGTTCCGGCCAACGATCCGTCGCTCATTGTTCCGGTCATGGCCCATGCGACCAAGCATCTGGGATTCGCGGTTACGGTAACAACCTCTTACGAGCATCCTTTTGCCCTGTCCCGCCGCTTGTCCACCTTGGACCATCTCACCAGAGGGCGCGTGGCCTGGAATATTGTGACCTCGTATTTGCCGAATGCGGCAAGAAATTTCGGCCTCGACGAGATGATCAAGCATGACGACCGGTATGAAATTGCCGAGGAATTCCTGGAGGTCTGCTACAAGCTGTGGGAAGGAAGCTGGGAGGATGACGCTGTCGTATTCGATACGGCGGGCGATATCTATGCCGACCCGGCCAAAGTGCATGAAATCGCACATAAGGGCAAGCATTTTCAGGTAGCCGGTCCGCATTTATGCGAGCCTTCTCCTCAGCGCACGCCGGTCCTTTATCAGGCGGGCAGCTCAGGCAGAGGCAGGGCGTTCGCAGCCAAGCATGCGGAATGCGTGTTTGTTGGCGGACAGACGCCGGAGGCGCTCCGCTTTTATGTGGATGACATACGTTCGCAGGCGAAAGCCTTCGGGCGGAATCCCGAGGAGATTCTGATGTTCAAGGGATTCTCGGCGATTGTCGCGGAAACTGCGGCGGAGGCCAGGGATAAGTTCCATGATTTTGAACAGTACCGCAGCAGCGAGGCGGCATTGGCCCAATACTGCGGGTCCAGCGGATATGACCTGTCGAAGCTGGATGACAAGCAAATCTTCGAGTATACGTCCACGGAAGGCAATCAAACGAGGGCGGCGCAGTATACCCAGTTTACGAAGCAGCGGACGGTTGGAGAAGTGAAGGAATCGATCGGGAAATTCGGGGGAGGCTGGATGCAGGTCGGTACGCCGATTGAAATTGCCGATGAAATTGAGCGGTGGGTTGAAGAAGCGGGCATAGACGGCTTGAACTTTGCGCAGGTGGTTACGCCCGGGACGGTCAAGGACTTTATTGAACTGGTGGTGCCGGAGCTGCAGAACCGGGGTCTGGTGAAAGAGGAGTACGAGGAAGGGACATACCGCCAGAAGCTGTTTGGCCATGATACGTCCCATATCCCCGCTGCTCATCCGGCTGCTTCCTACCGTCACCTGGCGGGAGAGGCAGTCAGGCGCTGACAGAACTTCTCCAGATACTGCTGGTCGGTCTCGCTGAAGCGCGCCTCAACCGGGCTGTCGATATCAAGCACGCCGATCAGGGTATCCTGACGGAACAGGGGAATGACCAGCTCTGACCGGGAAGCGGCATCGCAGGCGATATGACCGGGAAACAGATGGACATCGTCCACGCGCATCGTGCGTCTCTCGGCGACGGAGGTTCCGCAGACCCCTTTGCCATAGGCAATGCGGGTGCAGGCAGGCAAGCCTTGAAACGGGCCGAGAACTAGCGTATTTCCGTCCTTCAGCAGGTAGAAGCCTACCCAGTTGATGGTTTCGAGGAATTGCCCGAGAAGAGCGGATGCATTGGCAAGATTGGCGATAAAATCCGGCTCGTCTTCAATCAGGCTGTCTAATTGCTGTATCAGCAGCGTGTACCGGTCCTCCGGGCTGCCCTCGTAATTCCGGGTTTGAAACATGGGAACTTACCTCCTGAATATGCGATGGATTGGAATGATTCATAATTCATGTTCATCCTATTGGAATCCCGCTGCGATGTCAACAAGGCAGCCGGGGAGCCGGCGGCAGGCGAAATTTAAAATCAGAATCCATAGAAAAGAGGTTGTTCAAATGGCGGATGAGAGACAATTATCACTGGAAACGTTAGCGGTGCACGCGGGACAGCAGATCGATCCGACTACGCTCTCGCGGGCTGTGCCGATCTATCAGACCACATCTTACGGCTTCCGCGATACCGAGCATGCGGCAAATCTGTTCGCGCTGAAGGAATTCGGCAACATCTACACGCGCGTTATGAATCCGACTACGGACGTATTCGAGCAGCGGGTGGCGGCGCTGGAAGGCGGGGTCGGGGCATTGGGCGTTGCCTCGGGACAGGCGGCGATTACCTACTCCATCTTGAATATTGCCGGTGCGGGCGATGAGATTGTTTCGGCAGCCAGCTTGTATGGAGGCACCTACAATCTGTTGGCCAATACGCTGAGGAAATTGGGCATCAACGTTACATTCGTGGACCCGGGCGATCCGGAAAATTTCCGCAAGGCCATTACGGATAAAACCAAAGCTCTGTATGCCGAGACGATCGGCAATCCAAAAGGGGATGTTCCGGATATCGAAGCGGTGGCGGCCATCGCCCATGAGAACGGGATTCCGCTTATTGTGGACAACACATTCCCAAGCCCTTATCTGCTGCGCCCGATCGAGCATGGCGCCGATATTGTGGTGCACTCGGCTACCAAGTTCATTGGCGGCCACGGGACCTCCATTGGCGGCGTCATTGTGGACGGAGGCAAATTCGACTGGACAGCAAGCGGCAAATTCCCGGGAATAACGGAGCCGGACCCCAGCTATAACGGAGTCGTATATACCGAAGCGGTCGGTCCGCTTGCTTATATCATCAAGGCCAGAGTCCAGCTGTTAAGGGATCTCGGAGGCGCCTTGTCGCCCTTTAATTCCTTTTTGCTGTTACAGGGACTGGAAACCCTGCATCTGCGCATGGAGCGGCACAGCTCGAACGCTCTGCAGGTGGCCCAATATCTCGACAAGCATGAGGATATCGAGTGGGTAAGCTATCCCGGGCTTGCGAGCCATCCTTCTTACGGGCTGGCGCAGAAGTATTTGCCCAAGGGGCAGGGCGCGATTCTGACCTTTGGCATCAAGGGCGGCATAGAAGCCGGGAAGAGATTGATCCATTCCGTTCAGCTGTTCTCGCATCTGGCGAATGTCGGAGATTCCAAGTCGTTGATCATTCATCCCGCAAGCACAACTCATCAGCAGTTGAACGGGCAGGAGCAAGCGGCCGCAGGCGTTACGCCAGGACTCATCCGGCTTTCGATCGGCACGGAAGGGATTGACGATATTATATTCGATCTGGAGCAGGCAATTGCAGCCAGCAAGCGGAGTGAGCAGGGCCAATAACAAGCGGCGGCATGGCCGTGCAGATAAGCCATGATTTAATACCAAGCAAATCCATCTGATAAATCGACTATTGAAGGAGCGAAACGTAAAGCTATGAAAAAATCGTTGGGGCTATTATTCATTATTATTTTCCTGCTGACCGCTTGCGGTACAGAGCAGACATCCAATACAGCGAAATCAGGCGATGTCTCTACGGCGGCCGCTGGCGGCGGAACGGAAGAAGCCAAGAAAGAGGATAAGGTCATCAAGCATATTATGAGCGACAGCGGGTTTAACGGCGATATCGCCAAAATCCTGAAGGATGAGGTTGCCAAGCAGGGCTATACCCTGGATGTGGTGATCGTAAACGACATCATTCAGCCGAACAAAATCGTCAATGACGGCGAGGCGGATTCGAACTCCTTTCAGCATGAGGCTTATTTTGACCAGTTTGTCGAGGATCAGGGTTTGAAAAATATTGTCCGCGGCTTCTACACGATCTTCTCGCCATCGGGGTTATACTCCAAGAAATACAAAAAGATTGAGGATGTTCCGGACGGAGCCACCTTCGGCATTCCCGTTGACCCGGCCAATAACGGACGCGCCTTGTTCATGCTCCGCGATCTTGGACGCCTGAAGCTGAAGGACGGCGTGACGGTAACCCATGCAACCTTGAGAGATATTACGGACAACCCGCATAAATACAAGTTCAAGGAAGTGGATCAGCTGATGCTGCAGCGTACGCTGGAAGATGTTGATGTGGGCTTCCTGTTTGCCGGAACCGCTGTTCAAATCGGCCTGAAGCCGAGGACGGATGCGCTTGCCCTGGAGAAGGGGGACGGTCTGCCGTACAAGAGTATCGTCGCCATCCGCAAAGATCTGGTAGGCTCGGAAAAAATGAAGGTACTGCAAGCCGCCTATGAAAGCCAGCCGATTAAGGATTTCTATAAGAGCAAGTACGGGGATGCCATTGAATTCATAGATGATTTAAATCATAAGTAAGCGCTGCTTACAAACGAGAGGAGCGATGCGTTGTGATAACGATTCAGGATGTGAACAAAGTATTCAGGATTCCCGATGGAGAGCCGCTGACGGCGGTCTCCTCGGCTTCTCTGCAGATAGACGAAGGCGATATATACGGCATCATCGGGTTCAGCGGCGCCGGCAAATCGACGCTTCTGCGGACGATTAATTTGTTGGAACGGCCGGACAGCGGCAAAATCATCGTGGACGGACAGGATATGCTGGCGTTAAGCGAAAGCGAGCTGCGCAAGGCGCGCATGTCGATCGGCATGATTTTCCAGCATTTCAATCTGCTCAATAACCGGACTGTTTTCGAGAATGTCTCTTTTCCTCTGGAAATTGCGAAGATGCCCAAAAATGAACGAAAACAGCGGATTGAGGAATGCTTGCGGATCGTGGGACTGGAGGACAAAACCAAAGCCTATCCCGCCAAGCTGAGCGGCGGGCAGAAGCAGCGCGTGGCGATTGCCCGCGCGCTCGCCAACGGCCCGAAGGTGCTGCTGTGTGATGAGCCGACTTCCTCCGTGGACCCCTCGACAACGGGAAGCATCCTGGCTTTCCTGAAGGAGATCAATGAACGCCTTGGAATTACGATCGTGATCGTTACCCATGAGATGAATGTCATCAAATCCATCTGCAATAAGGTTGCCGTAATGGAGCAGGGCGTCGTTGTGGAGAAGTTCGAGATGAACGATGCCAAGTTCGAGCCGAAATCCAATATCGCCCAATTCCTGTTCAAGAATGAGATCGTGCTGGATAAAAGAGAGGTGGCCTATGTTTGACAATATCATCTACGCCGGGCCGGAGATAATAGAGGCTCTGGGCGAAACCTTCTACATGCTCGTTATTACGATCCCGCTGGCCGTGCTGCTTGGCACGCCGCTAGGTACGCTGCTGTATTTGACGCGCCCGGGCTCTTTTGTCAAAGCGCCGAAGTTTTATTTTATGCTCAACGGCCTGGTCAATCTCGTGCGGTCCTTCCCGTTTCTGATTCTGATGATCGCGATCATTCCGATCACCCGTCTATTGGTAGGGACGGCGCTTGGAACGACAGCGGCGACTGTGCCGATGGTCATTAATGCCGTGCCTTATTTTGCCCGTTTCGTGGAGCAGACGCTGCTGGAAGTAAACCGCGGCGTTGTGGAAGCGGCCGAGTCGATGGGGGCGAACCGTTTTCAAATTATCTGGAAGGTGCTGTACACGGAGGCCCGTTCAGGCATCGCCAATAACATTACGATTATTACGGTCAGCTTCCTCTCCTATTCAACGGTAGCGGGACTGGTCGGGGGCGGGGGCATCGGGGATTTTGCCATCCGTTACGGCTATTACCGCTACCAGACGGATGTCATGTTCTTCACCGTCATCTTGATGGTTATTTTCGTTCAAGCCTTTCAGTTTACAGGCAATTTCATCGTCCGCAGGCTGGATAAAAGACTTTAAGCTATCAATGCGAAAGAGAAAGGCGGGCGAGCCATGCCGAAGAAAATACATTTGAATGCTTTCGAAATGAACTGCGTGGGGCATCTCTCCCACGGCATGTGGGTGCATCCGGACAATAACCGTCACCGCTATACGGAGCTCTCGTACTGGACGGAGCTTGCGCAGCTGCTGGAGCGGGGGAAATTCGACGCCTTGTTTCTGGCCGATGTGGTCGGCGTTTACGATACGTACAAAGGAGGGATGGAAACCTCGCTGCGGGAAGCGGTTCAGGTTCCGTGCAACGATCCCCTCCTCATTGTGCCGCCAATGGCCCTGGTTACCAAGCATTTGGGCTTTGCGGTGACCTTCTCCACATCCTATGAGCATCCCTACGGCCATGCGCGGCGCATGAGCACGCTCGATCATTTGACAAAGGGGAGGGTGGGCTGGAATGTCGTGACCTCCTACCTGCCCGGCGCGGCGCTCAATTACGGCCTGGACCGGATGATCCCGCATGACGAGCGCTATGAAATCGCCGACGAGTATCTGGAGGTTTGCTATAAGCTGTGGGAGGGCAGCTGGGAGGACGATGCGGTTGTCCGCGATGTGGAAACCGGCACGTATACCGATCCTGCCAAGGTGCATAAAATCAATCATGAAGGCCGGTACTTCAAGCTCCCCGGCCCCCATCTTTGCGAGCCTTCCCTGCAGAGAACGCCGGTTGTCTATCAGGCGGGCAGCTCGGCCAAGGGCAGGGCGTTCGCGGCCAAGCACGCGGAATGCGTATTTCTGGGGGCGCCGACGCTTGCGGCATTGAAGCAGCATATCGCGGATATCCGCGCGCAGGCGCAGGCATATGGACGCCAGCCCGGGCATATCAAGATGTTTACGGGCTTGTCGGTCATTGTCGGCCGGACAGAAGAAGAGGTGAACCGCAAGGTGGAGGAATTCGGCAGGCTTCGCAGCGTCGAGGGCGTCCTCGCCCATTATGGCGGCTCCAGCGGCTATGATTTGTCACGTTACGGACCTGACGATTATCTCGAGTATGTGGAGACCGATCACGGTCAGACGGCGGCATCGCGGTTCACCAGGCACAATCGCAAAACGGTAGGCCAGATCATCGAAACCTTCAAGACGCTGGGCGGACAATCGCCGTTCTTTATCGCGGGAACACCGGAGCAGGTAGCGGATAAAATCCAGTACTGGGTCGAGGAAACGGGAATCGACGGCTTTAACCTTACGCAGTTTCTCTCGCCGGGCTCCTTTCGCGACTTTATCGAGCTGGTCATTCCCGAGCTCCAGGAAAGAGGGTTATACCGCACGGAGTATGAAGCGGGAACCTTCCGCGAGCGGCTGTTCGGGAAGGGCTTTAACCTGACTCCGGAAGGCCATCCCTCGGCATTGATCCGCCGGCAGGCGTTTCAAAATACGATAGTACGCTGATGAATGCTTTACACAGCCTAAGGGAAGAAACGAACTCTGCCGCCATAAGGACGGCGGCAGCCGTTTCTTCTTAAAATATAAGAAAGCATAAAATTTGACTTATACTTTGCTTCTATTTTTGAGTGAAGAAACTTACTGCGCCGCCATAA
>NZ_JBWDNP010000035.1:0-1348 GCF_056269255.1 Paenibacillus sp. JT31N17 | reverse complement strand
TAGCAGATAGGGTGCAGTCAGTCAGATTGGCATGGTCAAAATTGGCTTCGCGCACATCGCTGCTCGCAAACGTGCTGCCTGTCAAGTCGGCCCCCGAGAAGTCGGATCCCCGTAACGCACTCGCTGTAAATTTTCCTTTATGCGCGATAACGCCCGCAAAATCGCTATTTGCCAGGTTACTCGCGCTGAGGTTAGTCAGCACCTGCCGCTCCAGCGAACGGGAGAGGTTTGCAACCTCCTGTACGGTTTGCTCAATATCGCCGATGCTGTCAATGGTCATCTCAAAAGCGGTTTCATCATCCTTGCCCTCGGCTTTGAGTTCGCGGAACCGCTCCTGCAAATCGGAGAGCAGGTCCGTCTTTAATTCGGTGACGCTTTTTACCTCATCGTAGGGTGCAAACACGCCGTTCACATAGTGGGTCAATTTCTCATTCATCATATCCAGTCTCCTTTATAATAAGTTTTCAAGCACGCGCTTCGCGTATTCCCAGTTGCCTTTGTTGCGGGCGTAAGCAGCCTTGCCCTTTTCGGTAATCCTAAAATACTTGCGCCGTCCACCCTGGGATTCATCGCCCCAATACCACTCGATATCACCGTCCACCTCCAGCCGCTTGACGCTGGAGTACATCGTGGCTTCCTTTAATTCATACTCGCCGCCTGAACGCTCGGCAATCAATTTGACAATCTCGTACCCGTAGCGGTCAGCTTCGGATAAGAGCCGTAAAATCATCGTATCGGTATGTCCGCGCAGCAGGTCGGATGTGATTTTGTTCTCGCTCATGCGATCACCTCCATACCTGTATGATACGACATACTACCTTGTCTGTCAAGGTAGTATTTTAATTATAATACTTTGATGAAGGGGACTCGCTGCAGAGGAGTTCTTTCGGATGGGGTCCGGTTCCCGCGGGGTGCCGGCGAGCAGCCTGCCTCAAGCACACGATTACTTATATAAAAAAGCCCTCCTGGTTAAAGGAGGACTTTAGATTAGTTATGTAGCCTTTTTACACCAGTTCAAATTCACGTATTGATTCGTCTGGTGGTCGTCCAGCTACCAAAGTTGAGATCAGTTAGCCTGCTAACTATTACTTGAGTAACTGAAAAACTGCACCAGGAAGCGCAACTGTTTTGTTGGCCATGCGCATGGCCGCCAACGTACGATGTACTCGCCCGCAGCCGAGGTGGTTCTACACGCTCGCCGCATGATAAAGGCAAACGAAAAAGCCCCGGAGTAATTCCCCCGAGGCTCTTTCGTCTCACCGATTTGTATCGGCTTACTGCTGACTAGCCAAGTAATTGGCAAGTTCCTCGAACGTGCCTTCGAAACCTTGTGCAACCATCGGTGCCA
>NZ_JBWDNP010000036.1:0-1239 GCF_056269255.1 Paenibacillus sp. JT31N17 | reverse complement strand
TACACTGGTACCCATAGACTGGACACTTTGAAAAAAGGCGTTCAGGCTGTGGGTACCTTTTTTGTATACTGGAGTAAGCAATGGAGGGATTACATGAGCAAGAAGCTTTTTAATGATGAAGACCGTGAACATTTATCGAGGAATAAATTCGTGACCAGAATTAGCGATAAAGCGATAACCTATTCGGATGAATTTAAGCAGTTATTCATAGACCAATACATGATGGGTAAAACCCCAAGAGAAATCTTTGAGGCTAATGGATTTGATGTACACGTAATTGGAATGAAACGTGTGGAGCAGTGCGCTGACCGTTGGAAGAAAGCCTATGATCATGCTGGCATTATTGGATTGGCCGACTCCCGCAAAGAAAGCCCTGGGCGTCCTCTAAACCGGGAACTAACGCAGGATGAGGTCATTGCCAAGCAGGAAGCGAGAATAAGGCTCCTTGAGTCCCAGGTAGAACTGTTAAAAAAGCTAGACGCGAAAGAAAGGTTGCTGGTAGCAAAGGGGACAAACGTAAGCAAGAATAAGTTGTTCGAGTTGGTCAAGGAAGCCGTAGATCAAGGCCTGGGGCAAATGACACGCTATCTTTGTGAGTTGCTAAACGTATCCCGCTCTGGGTACTACAGCTATCTGCAAGCCGCAGAGACTCGCTTAGAGCGTTCACGTATGGATGCTGAGGCGGGCGAATGGATAAAGAAAGCTTTTCATCGGAAGGGGTTCAAAAAGGGCTCTCGCTCTATCAAGATGATCCTTGAAAATGAGTTTGGTATCACTTACAACCTGAAGAGAATCCGCAGACTTATGAAGAAATTGAACCTTGTATGCCCACACCGAAAGCCTAACCCTTACAAGCGTATGGCCAAAGCCACGCTCGAACATCGAACCCTTCCTAACAAGCTGCAGAGGGATTTCAAGAAGGGCATTCCGGGGCTTGCTCTGCTTACCGATATCACCTATCTTCCGTACGGCCGCACAGATATGGCCTATTTGTCGACCGTTCTGGATGCTTCGACAGGCGAGATTCTGTCCCACAACCTTTCCAGCCGAATTGAACTGTCTATTGCGACGGAAACGATTGAGACACTGGTCAAACAAAAACGCTTGAACTTGCATAAAGATGCGTTCATTCACTCTGACCAAGGAAGTCATTATACAAGTCCCAGGTACCAGGAGCTATTAAAGCAGAAGGGTTTAGGCCAGTCCATGTCTAGGCGGGGGAACTGCTGGGATAACGCT
>NZ_JBWDNP010000037.1:0-1218 GCF_056269255.1 Paenibacillus sp. JT31N17 | reverse complement strand
AATTTGTAGACAATGAAAAAAGCCCTAGGCTATGAGCTGGCGTCGGTACTCAACCGGCGTCAGTTTGTTTAGTTTTAATTGAATCCGTTCTTCGTTATAAAAACGAATGAACGCCTCAATTCTTCTTTGTGCTTCGACCATGGTTCGTATATCATAGGGATAGAGCGCTTCCGCTTTGAGATGCGAGAAGAAGCTCTCCATAGCGGCATTGTCAAAACAATTGCCGCGGCGAGACATGCTGATTTGGGCGCCAACCTGTGGCAGCATGTCGTGGTACGCACGAGACGTGTACTGGCATCCCTGATCGCTGTGAACGATCAAACCAGTCACGTCTTCTTTATGTACAAATGCTTGTTTAAAGGTTTCTAAAACAAGCGTCGTATCGTTGCGGGTACTCATGTGGTACGCTACGATTTCCTTCGTGCACAAATCCTTTATAGCCGATAGGTACAACCACGTATCTCCGACTGCATATTGCGTGATGTCGGTCACCCACTTTTGGTCAGGTGATGCCGCTGTAAAATCACGCTGCAGTAGATTTTCAGCTACCCGAGGAACTGAGCCATCTCCCTGTGGCTTCGATTTGCGTTTACGGCGTATAATCGATCGGATTCCCATCGCTTGCATCAAACGCAGCACTTTCTTGTGATTGACCTTCCAGCCTTCACGCTCAAGCTCTCCCTGGATACGTCGATAACCGTATTTTTTCTCTCGCTTCACATAAATCGCTTGGATGCGCGCTTTCAGTCCCTTGTCGCGGTCTTCGCTTTGCCTCTTCAAATATTGATAATAGCCGCTCCGTGAAAGCTGTAGATAATCACACAACTGCTTGACCGTATACGGCCCCTTTAAAGCCTCGACGACCTGCCGCTTCTCTTGCACACCTCCTGATTCAAGATGGCTAACCACTTTTTTAGCACAGTAATCTCCATCTCCAACCGCTTCACATACCGATATTCTTCGGTTGTCTCCCGAAATGGATTACCTCTGCGATCCTCAAAAAGACGCTCGCCTTCCTCACGGTACTTCCTCATCCATTTTTTTATTCGATCCTTATCATGAATTCCCAAGTGTTCCGTGATCTCTCGGTACGACCACTTTTCCTCCACATGCAATCGAATCGCTTCACGCTTCACCGATTCTGGATAGTATTGATACTTTTGTCCTTTAATCGCCATAAAAATGCACCCCTTAGAATTCATCGGAATAACCAGGGGG
>NZ_JBWDNP010000020.1:0-107730 GCF_056269255.1 Paenibacillus sp. JT31N17 | reverse complement strand
CTGGATAGTATTGATACTTTTGTCCTTTAATCGCCATAAAAATGCACCCCTTAGAATTCATCGGAATAACCAGGGGGTTTTTCCAATGTCTATTCTAAGGGGTGCACTTCACTTTTAGCTAAAAAGCTTTTCGTTTTTTGTTGTGGAAGTCCTTGCAATGTTAAAGGACGAACTTCCAAATAATCCAACAAATGAGAGCAGAAGCCCAGGAGATGAAACCAAACACCATGACGATCTTATTCTCGCTCCATCCATATTTTAGACTGAAATGATAATGTATCGGAGCCATCTTGAATAGACGCAATTTTGTGCGTTTATAGTACCAGACTTGCAAAATGACTGATAATTGTTCAGCCAGATAGACTGAAAACAGGATTGGTATTAAAATTTCAACCTTTTCAATAACCGCTAAAAGGGAAAGCGAGCCTCCAATTGCGAGTGATCCAGTATCCCCCATAAACGCTCGAGCGGGATAAATATTATACAGAAATAAACCGAGTAGACAGCCAATCATTACGAGCGAAAATGTTTGTACTTCAGGTTTGTCTGAGATCAGAAAGAAGAAAAAATAAGTTGGGATCGCAACATTGATCAATAGCCCGTCTAGACCATCCGTAAAATTGATGGCGTTCGCTGAACCAACTACAAATAGGAGCATTATTATGATGTATACGTAAACGGGCAGGTGTAGTTGAAATCCGTGGAACAACGTAATGTCACTGGTCAGCGAGAACGAACTGAACAATGTGAAAAGCAGCACACCAGTAAATGCGAATTGAAACACAAGTTTCGTCCGTCCAGAGATACCGGATGGATCTTGCCATGCTGCCTTTTTGAAATCATCCATAAAGCCGACTGAGCTGAATAAGAGAAACGTAACGCATAAAAAGAACATCATTGGGGCGGGATGAAACTGTAGTGACGTTACTACACCGATAAGCAAGATCAAGCCAGCCATCAGTGGTGTTCCCCGTTTGGCTTGATGATCAGGAGGCAACTCAGATCGAATCGGTTGCGTTAGCTTTAGAACTCGCAGCCCCCTAATGAGTAGAGGTGTTAATAATGCCACAAGCAAGAACGAAAGACCAGACACGCCAAAGATCCCAAACATGTTAAAAGCACCGCTTTCATTACGGATTCTCACCTTTGATTATTGTAATTCTATATAGTGGACAAATAATCCTTTTACAGGTTGGAAATAAAAAGGAAAAGGCCATTCTTCGTTGAACGGGTAGTTATAGAGGAGAATAACCCCATTTCATTAGCACTTTGTTAAGTGTATACTTTAGGGTAATGAACTTACTTAAAGGTAAGGGGATGATTTATCAATGATCCATCAGCTTGAATGTCCAGTGGAGACAATCATTCATGTTCTGGGCGGCAAATGGAAACCAATGATTTTATGGCAATTGATACAATCCAATAAGCGATTCAACGATCTGGAAAAGCTTATACCTGATGTTTCTCAAAAAATGCTTTCACAACATCTACGGGACTTGGAACGAGAGGGCATAATCGATAGAACGGTCTACCCCACCGTCCCTCCAAAAGTAGAATATTCCCTGAGTGAATATGGTAAAACATTGATTCCTGTAGCAGAAGTCATGTGTGCTTGGGGAGAAAGCCATAATAAGCGGAAATATGAAGAATCTGCTTCTTAAAGCCGGTTCAATTCATTTGCACACGAATTCAAGGACTCATAACAAAAGCTGCCACGGGATTTTCCCTGGCAGCTTTTGCTATTTACAGTCAATCTTCCTTTAAGATTTTCGCCGTGGACCAACATGGATAACCCTTTCTGCTTATTGCTTACTTTTAAGTAAGGACCCTACATTAAAGTGGGTTCTTATCAAGACCTTTAAACGATGCTAAGCTTGAGTCAATCAGAGATGAAATATCGGGAGTCACTTATACAAGGAGGAAAAAACGATGAAAATTATTGTTTTCGGAGCAACGGGAAATACGGGGAGAAGAGCGCTTGTGCAAGGGTGTAAAATGGGACATGAAATGACCGCATTCGTGCGGAACTCCGAGAAGTTTTATGAACAGCAAGGAGAGCGTTCCGCCAAACATGTGAAGGTGATCGTGGACGATATCATAAACCCGGTAAGCGTCGGCGAGGCGCTCTCGCATCAAGACGCCGCTATTATTGCTGCCGGTCATGCAGGTCAAGGAGACGAGTTCGTTCGTCTCGTTGATAACATTATAAGCCAATGTGAAATCCACCCTAGTTTTTCCGGGAGGGTATGGGTAATGGGAGGTGCCGGCCTGCTGGATATTCCATATACGGATCTCATTGGCAACAATCTGCCCGGATTCCCGCCTGCGTATAAAAATCACAACCGGAATTTTGAACGACTGCTGCAGTCTGAGCTTGATTGGTCAATTATGTGTCCGGGAACTATGATTGATTCGATAGAACCTCCGGCGTCGGTTCATCTGCATGTAACAACGGAAACCTTGCCCATAGCAATTCCGAAGACGATCAAGGAATTATCCGAGGCCGATATAGCCGGTTACTTGTTCAGCCGGCTTCAAGAGCTGGATGTTGCTTATGATGATGTCGTGAAATGCATGCTGGACCATATCGAGCTCGGAGGGCCTTTTAAGAGGAAAAGGGTCGGACTCGCCTATCAAAGCGAGATTCCGGTGTGCTAGGGAGCAGAAAGGGAGATGGTGAGTTTGTTTGGATGGATCCTCGTTTTGCACATATTGGCTTCTATCGCGGTAATCGGTCCCGCTTTAGTGGTACCCGTCATTCGAAGGTCCGCGAGAACCGTCGGCCAGTTGCGCTTTGCTTTTGATGTAACGAACAAGCTTGCCATCCTGCCAAAAATTGGCGGAGCCATGCTTATGATTACCGGGGTTTGGCTTATGATCATAACGAAGATGGGGTTGTCCCAAATATGGCTAAATATATCGATCCTTTTATCTCTGCTCATGGTCGCCACGATCGAGGGATTGATCGGGCCGCGCATGAAAAAGATCATGGAGATTGTATCTATAGGTCAAAGCAAAGGGGATGAAGTACCCTCCGAGCTCGGTCGATTGATGAAAAAGATCGTACCAATCGAGACGGCGTCACAGCTGCTTATGATTGCCATAATCGTGCTTATGATCCTTAAACCATTCTAAAGAAGCCGTCAACCCTTTTAATAATCGGCCCCTGGGTAGCCCCAGGAAGGGAAAAATCAATATCGAAAAGGCTGCCGCGTGGCAGCCTTTTGTTCCGTATATAAACTTCAGCATCAACGCCGTAGCGAATGTAATAGCAACAAATCGAAGTTCCCATGTTCTATTATTAAAACGTAGCGGTCAAAATGAAGGGTGGGTTTCATGCATGAGTGGTACATTTAGCGACAACAGCACTAAGGCAACGGAAATATTAAATCGAATGTTTGAAGCTGAAATGGAATTTATGCGTTCGGATGGAAGTGACTTTAGCGGTATTAAATCTGCCTTCCACCACGGCATCGTGGTTCATGAACCTGAATCTCTTCCTTATCCTGGCGATTGGTGCGGTTATGAAGAGCTCGGAAGACTCTTTAAAACTATGCATAATACATGGAGTTCCATGAATATTGAGAACATGCTTGCTACTCTTGATGGGGACACCCTATTTATGGGGTGTACTCTAGTGGCTACGGCAAGACTATCTGAAAAAGAAGTCCGATTACCTTTCGCCCAAATCTTAAAAATGAAGGACAATTTAGTTATAGAAGCATTTCCATATTATTTCGATACTGCATTGATTAAAGCGGTCCTTGGTTATAATCAGAACATGGTAAAAAGGACTTGAAACGATACAGGGAGCAGATTGCCGTAGCAGCTGCTCCCTATTTTTATTGAAGTGACGGGCAGTAGAGCAGAATAACTGGATTAATTCGTAAAGGGATTGGAACGATTTCATCCGAATATATAGACATAGATTTTCTTAAGGGGACGATGCAGTGAATGTATTCAATCGTGCACGAAGTAAAGAAATCAAATATCATGATAAGTTTTATGCTGAGACTAAGTTATTCCAATCTGGCAGCTGGCTTTCCCGTCCAGTGAAAGTTGTACTCGAAAATTTAACACATATAGAAAAAAACAAAATTCAAGTACTTGATCTTGGATGTGGGGTCGGAAGAAACAGCATACCAATTGCTCAACAAATTCAAGCGTATAACGGAAAGGTGCATTGCATTGATTTACTGCCTTCAGCTATCAAATTATTAAACCAATATGCGGAGCATTATGGAGTTACCGATACAATTAGAGATGGGAAATATTATCTAAATTGGGGATTTACATGTTAAAATCAAGAAAAGAAGAGGTGAATTAATGAAGAAGGTTTGGGTTAATAACTTGCTTATTTATTTAAGTTACTTAGTAGTTGTGATCTTAGCTTTTATATTCGGGTTGAAATATCAATACCATTTGCAAGTAGAAGTACGTACGACGTTTCAACTTAAACCTAGTTTAGTCTTTTCTGTTCTTTTTCCTATTTGCTTTGGAATACTGCTCGGGTTACTAAGAGTCTTTGAACTACTGCGGAAAGCTGGAGAATGGAAGATAAATTGGATTAAGCTTTGTGTTTTCGGCTTACCATCACTCTATGTTTCCATATTTCCACTTTTATATTGGTTTGATTTATCTATATCTTATTTACCTTTCAGCTACCTGTTGATTACTTCAGGAACAACAGCCCATACAATAAGCGGCTTGATATTTGGTTATTTATTACTATATGTGCTCGATAGGGAAGTTAAATATGGTTAGACATATATGGATTCAGATTTTTTTGATATTAAACTAACATGCTTCGTTAGTTGAACAAACATTATCTTTTTTCAGCTGCCACAAAAATGTAATCACCCAAATTTAATGGCAATAAAGCCATTCGAGTACTTTTTCATTTTAAGCGTCAAATAGCCCACACCTTGTCCTCAAGATGTGGGCTATCTGACGCTTGCTTCATTCTTACCGTTCTTTTGTTTGATTTAAAATTTGCTGACACACAGTTGTCAGTCGGAGCTTCTTATAATAGGAATTGCAAATGAGTTTTCAAATAACTCAACAAACAACAAAGACCAAATTAGGAGGTTTTCCCCTATGTATCAATCCGTTCAAAGCTTCGTTACCGAGTACCAGAATGAGTCCAAGTTTACGCAGCAACTTCTGAGTTCCTTGACGGACGCGTCATTGAAGCAAGAGATCGCATCAGGCGTCCGTACGCTCGGAACTCTGGCATGGCATCTGGTGCCATCAGGCGGCATTCTGAAACCGGCTGGTCTCGATTTCGAAGCGCCGCCCGAGCACAGCATGGCTCCTGAATCCGCAGCGGAGATTGTTCAAGCGTATCGCGCCGCTTCCGCTGCCCTCATCGAGGCGGTGCAGATACAGTGGACGAATGAGAAGCTGCAGGAATCAGTGAATATGTTCGGTCAACAATGGAAGAACGGTTTCACGTTAGCGATCTTCCTCAAGCACGAAATTCACCACCGTGGACAGTTAACCGTCTTGATGCGCCAAGCGGGACTTCCTGTTATCGGAATTTACGGTCCTTCCAAAGAAGAGTGGATCAGCATGGGGATGGAAGCCCCGGTTTAAACATAAATGAAGGCGTGCTCTTTATGTTGACGGTTAAAGATGCACGCTTTCTTCACTTTAATATAAATGGGAGTGAATATTGATGTTATTGGAAGACGGAACGTTTGAACAGTATTGCGACGGCATGAGGCTGAATCAGCAGGAAATGCAACAAATTGAAAAGATTAAATTCCGTGAAGAAGATCTGAAAAAATTCAAGCAATTAGCTGGGTGAAACTGGAAAGGAATCGTATTGACGGCGGATTGGTGCGGAGATGCTGCCCTTATCTGACGAAGGGAACATCCCGAATGATTCCTACTTCATCTTTCTGAATGCAGAAGGTCAAGAACAGTTCGGCTGGGGGCCAAGATCACCGGAGATGCAGACATGGATGGGTTCCTTGAAGGGGCATCTGCCTCCAACCGAAACAAACGGTTTTAGTGAAGCGCAAAGTTTCGGACGATCAAGCGAAGAATCGCATCAGATCCGAAGCTATGGCAAAGCGTCCTCAGCAGTGTGAAACCTTTATTCGTAAAGGCTATAAATCTGTAGTGAGCGTTCTTTGATGCTATCGGCCAAATGCTTCGGCTCGATGACCGTAACATCTATACCATAACTCAGCAAGGTTCCATATAACCATACATCCTCGGCATGCTCCGTTCTCACGATGAAATAGCCATCCTCTGCGATAGTAATTTCCTCAGGAGGGAAATACTCTTCGACCTTGACTCGCGCCCGGGGGTGGAAGCGCAGCACCATGCTTATCAGATTCGCCGTATCTTGTTGTTTACCCCATTTGACGTCAAGTTCCTCCAAGCTCATATTTCTGCGCATGAACCTTTCATCCGATACAACAAGTTCTTTCAACCGGGATAATCTGAAGGTTCGATAGTCGCTTCGAAGCCTGCAATAGGCGTATAAGTACCAGGCATAGCCTTTCCACGCCAAGCCGATGGGTTCCACAGTCCGCAGCTCTCCCATCCCTTCGGAATTCGTATACACGAAAAGAACGACGAATCGATTCCTGGCTGCCTGCCGGAGCCTTGCAATCATAGACCTGTCTACATGGCCGCCTCGCCATATGTTCGTATCGAATATGAGTGTTTCGCCAGCTTCCTCAAGCCGGCTGTGCTCAGATTTGGTCACAAGTGCGCCAACTTTCACCATCAGATCGGCCAGATCAGGATCATCAAGAGAAGATTGAATGCCTTTTAGCGCATTCATAATGGAATGGAGGTCTTCGAATGTGACGATTTGTCTGTCGATATGATATTGCTCCATGATCTCATAACCGCCGTTCGTGCCGGAATAAGAGATGATTGGGATCCCGGCGCTATTGATGGTTTCCAGGTCACGATAGATGGTCCGCAGGGATACCTCGAACAAATCGGCCAGCTCCTGTCCGCTCATTCTTTTACGGCTTAGCAGATGCATAACGATAGAAAGGAGACGATGGACCTTCAATGTTTCAAACCTCCTTAAATGGGGTGAGTGTAACGATTCATCATACTGAATTATGAACCGGATTTTTCAATTATAGATTCGACGCTCGTCAGTATGCCCCTGCTTTATTTTCCATGAATTGTTCATATACTTGTTCTTTGTTCATTTTTTAAGCGTCAAATAGCCCGCATCTTGTCTCAAGCTGTGGGCTTAGCTATGCTGGAATCAAGCTTTGAACACGCGACAAGTCAGCGGCAGCTTTGGAGACCACGGCAGGAAATCATCCAACGCTTGAGGAGCTCTGGGATCGGGAAGCTGCGCGGGAGGAGGAGATTCAATGTACATAAGAAAAGCTTGTTTAGAGGATGCAAAGGGTATTGCAAAGGTTCACGTCGATAGCTGGAAATCTACTTATACAAACATTATTCCGGATGAGTTTTTAAAGAACCTGTCTTATGACCAACGAAAGGACTTGTGGGACCGTAATATCTCTAAAAAGGGAAATTATGTGTTTGTCGCATTAAATAATGAGGGAGAAATCGTAGGATTTGCGGATTGCGGAAAAAGAGAAAGTAATAATATCGGTGGTTCTGGTGAACTGAATCTCCTTATATATGAGTGGAGTAATATTGGCGAGGTATTATCTAAATTGTAATAAATTATTTAACGATAGTGGAGTTGCTTACTTCGGGGCAGCTCCTTTTTGGTTTGTTGAAGTAACGTGCAGGATAACGCAGAAACGCTATCGGAGAATGATTCATGGGATACAGACAGCTATGAATATGTTTATTTGCCAATGATAAAAAACGCATGTAGCAAAGGAGGCAGAAATATTGAACTCGCAATATTGGTTTCGGGTATAGGTTTAATGGGATTAAGACGATTAGAAAAGGTGTTAATCTTTGTTGCTTTTACAAATTGGACTTTTTTTATCGGGTTATTCCTTACTATATTAGGTTCTGTGTTTTCTGCTGACACTGTCATTAAAGAGCGAGGTGATCAACCCAACTAACGGCACGATAGCGGACGGGTTCAGATGAACAGAGAACGTCACAGGGTTATCACATCCTCCTTCCGGAGGTCAACGAAATTAAGTTTCTTAGCTCCTTCCGTTCCGATTAGACTTCCTATAGTTGCAATTATAGTGCTCGAAATAATTATTTTTAAAATATAATATATTCCAGTACCGACAAAAATGTCAAAAATAATAATTTTTTTAATTGTTGAACCCTTGATCGTATAAAATACAATTAGTTTTTTGTTTATTTTCAATTTTAGCAGCACTGTAATAATAATTTTTTTAAATGTTGGATCCTTGATTGTGTAAAATAAAAATAGTTTTTTGTTTAGTTTCAATTTTATCATCACCTTCATTCTTTTTCCTAAATTATGATAATAAATGGTTGTCTTATTCTTGATTCAAGATGGTTTATTCACTCCTCCTTGGCATGTTCAGTTAACGAAAACTTCTTGTTAGGTGGAGTGTACATATTCACCATCATTGTCGTAGGCAAATTCGGTTAGGGTGCATTGACTTCACAAACCTCTCGTGATATATTGTGCATGAACAACATGCACAATTTAATAAGGAGGTACCGTATGCTGGCATTAGACATTCGAAATTTAAATAAGAAATATCAAAATTTTCAGTTAAAAGATGTCTCGTTTCAGTTGGAAAAGGGTTATATTATGGGATTTATCGGTGCCAATGGCGCAGGAAAAACAACCACAATCAAATCGATCTTGAATATGGTTCATATCGATAGCGGCGAGGTCCGTATTATGGGCAAGAGTATGGCCAAACACGAAATGGATTTGAAACAGGAAATCGGATGGGCATTTGGCGGCATCGATTTTTATATGCGAAGCAAAATGAAAACACTGACCGATGTGATTAAGAAATTTTATAAGAATTGGGATGATGAAACGTATTACAACTATCTGCGAAGATTCAAATTGGATGAAAACAAAAAAATTGCCGATTTGTCGACGGGAATGAAAGTAAAGTACACTTTGGCCCTCGCCTTATCACATGGCGCGAAGCTGCTCATCCTCGATGAACCAACAAGCGGACTCGATCCGGTCGCAAGAGATGATCTGTTGGATATTTTTCAAGAGCTCGTCATAGATGGCGAAATCAGTATTCTTTTCTCCACTCACATTACATCCGACTTGGAAAAATGCGCGGACTTTATTACCTTTATCGAAAGCGGGCAAATCATCAACAGTTCTGAGAAAGACGAATTTATGGAGTCCTATCGCTTGCTGAACGGTGAAGAGAGCCAACTGAACCTGGTGAAGGAGAAGTTGATTTCCTATAAAATAAATTCGTTCGGCTTTACGGGATTGATCCACTCCCGGGACTTCGATCCCTCTTCCGGCATTAAAGCAACGACGCCGAGTCTTGAGGAAATCATGATTTATTTTGCGAAGAAGGAGGATATGTATGGTTAACTTGGTGATGAAGGATTTAAAATTAGGCGTAAATCCTATGTTTTTCGTATTCCCGTTTCTCATAGGCGCATTAATGCTTGTTCCCGGTTGGTTATATTTTCTCGTTCCTCTGTATTTTTGCTGGATCACGATCCCGAATATGTTTGGCGGATTTCGAATTCAGAACGATTTGATCTTTACCTCGATGATGCCTGTAACCAAAAAAGACATGGTGAAGGCAAGGGTGTCCGTTATCGTCATCCTGGAATTATTGCATATTGTGATTGCCATGATCTATGGCATGATAACGGTTCGCTTATACCCGAATTTGACCTACTATTTCTTCGGACCATACATGGGTTTTTGGGGACTATGTTTTGTCATGCTTGCGATCTTTAACATTATCTTTATCTCCATGTATTACAGGACAGCGTATAAATATGGCGCGGCAACGACCGCATCAATTGCGTCCGCTATGCTTTTTGCCGGAATTGCGCAATGGCTGGGAATCCAGAATTCTTATTTAGCTGACATTTTCTGTGGTACCGGTGTTGACAATATGGCCCTCCAAACATCCATCCTGATCGCGGGAATCGTGATATTTATTGCATTCACCATGCTTGCTTATCGAATTGCGATTAAACGGTTCCTAAAAGTGGAAATACAATGAACGTAGCTATTTCGAACACATCTGAAAAACCGATTTATCAGCAGCTTTTCGAACAAATCAGCGCCCAAATTCTGAAAGGCGAGTTAGAAAGCGGCTATTGCTTACCGCCAATTCGTCAAGCGGCCCAGGAGCTTCGGATTAGCGTCATCACCGTAAAGAAAGCTTGGGAAGAACTCGAACGACGCGGTTTGATCAATACAGTAACGGGTAAAGGATGTTTTGTAGCCGAATTCTCAGCCAATGAGATGCTGCAAATACGCAACGACATGATCTTGAAGCAAATGGTTAGCGACACTTCATACTACAAATCCTTTGGCCTCACCATAGATGAAGTTTTTGAACTGTTGAAGAAGATTTATTAACAGCCTCCCCGATGCATAACTGAAAGATAAGTTATATAAAAGTCTAGAAGCATCCCTCTAAATAAGTATCAGACTCCCCTCAAAAAAAGAAACTGCGGCGGACTAGGACTTGAAAAAAGTCTTAGACTGCCGCTGTTTCTATTGTGTGTATTTGCTATGAAACATCTCATCCAATAACAGTATTTCTGTTTTTTTGCTGACAGCATGGTTTCCAAGCTTAACATCAATCACAAAGTCATTGCTCAGCATCTGGCGGTACCGGGAAATAATAGCTTTCTCAGGCAATTCTCCCATCGACTTCGTCTCGGGCGGTATTACCGGGATTCCGGCTTGCTCTACCAGGCGAAGATTTTCTTTAATATCTGCGGCGACCTTGCTTAGAATGCTTTCACTTCTTGCTGTCTCTATATCCACCATTCCGTCATTCGTATAGAAGTGCTTGTTGACTGCAGCGAGCGCAGCATGCGAAACATGGAATGCTTGAATGTCCTTCTGTATTTCATAATGCAAATCCGCTGCTTCCAATATTTTGGCAAGCTCCTTCACTCTTTCGGTCGTTTGTCCATTTATTTCACCAAAAAAGGTTCCTTGGTGAGTTTTGGAACCGAATTGGGCGTATAGAACATCTTCTTTGATGTCTCCGCCTGCACCCGGGAATCCTGGAAGTAACCGATCACCCACGATTTCAAGCCAGGGGTCATACCCAATGGTATTGGTCAAGGTGATTATGGTTTGGCTCTGATTATTCTTGATCGCAGACAGGGCAGATTCTGCCTGATCATATCGTACAGGAACAAAGATGAAATCATAGATGTCGTCGTTTGCAAGCTTCTCAATCGTCTTGATCGATATTTGCTTTATCATTCCATTATCGTTGTACCGAAGTCCGTTCCTTTTAAGTGCCCCCAGCCTCTTTCCGCGGGCCAGCATTGTGACGTCCAGTCCCGACTGTGCAAATCTGAGTGCGTACACACTGCCAATCACACCGGCGCCAACTATCAAAAGTCTATGTTGTTTGATGTTCAATATTGTCCTTCCTTTCAGCTAACTAGTCACAGTTGTTTAAACAACATCTGTTTGATACGATAATAGTACAGCATGAGGAGGATTTCAACCGGCAGAGTAAGCAAAACGTTGCCTAGACAACAAACTTTGATATTTGATGTTTAAGAAGGGGGATATAGATATGGTAAATCAGGAAGATCCAAGAGTTTTACGCACACGACAGTTAATTAGGGAAGCATTCAGAGATTTGTTGCAGAATAAAGGATTTGATGCGATAACCATAAAAGATATCGCGCAGAGAGCTACGATTAACCGCGCCACCTTATATGCCCATTATGAAGATAAATATGCTTTGATGGAAGAAATTACAGAACAGGCTTTTCGCGAGATGATTCCTGAACAAGTGGTGAATGCGCGGGAGTTTACAGATGAAATATGCGGCCAGTTGATCTTGCTGACACACCGCTACATCGTATATTTTTATCAGATATGCAGAATGGATTCCCAATCTATTGCTAAGCTTGTGGATGAAAAGGTAAAGAAGATGTTGCAGCAAATAATAGAAGGCATTTTTTTGAAAGGAGATAACCCCCATATGGCAGACCGCCATCATACAAAGATCATTTCGGCCATGACAGGCTCAGCGATCTATGGAGCTGCCCATTATTGGTTAATTGTTGGGGAAAATGATCGAGCCGATTTACTTGTAGACATTGTTCGTCCCTATGTAATGAACGGTCTGGGGCTGTACCGCAATTGTGATGAATATTTAAACGACTCGCCGACAGCGCCTTAGGTTAATGCTTATCCAGTCTGCAGGAATTCTAACAGGAAGCGGGAACTGAATAATCAGCGTGGGGCAGGAGTTAATTTCTATATTAGAAAGGAAGATGCAGGGTGGAGCTATTATTCAAGCAATACGATTATGTAAGACGTACGCGGGGGATCCTGTTTAACTACTGTGAGAGGCTGACAGACGCTGAATATATAACGGAAATTGAGCAGTTCGGGCGTGGGTCGATTCGTGAAACGCATTTCCATGTTGCGGAATGCTACGCTTTTTGGCTCGGTGAGTTCGGTATGGGCCGCTCTTGCGATAGGAGATTGGAAACGGTTGTGGATGTGGCCGCGATGCGCAGTGTATTCGCGGAAGTCGATCAATTGGTTATCGAATTTCTGGAACGATTCGCGCTTGAAGCGGATTTGCAAATTGAAGGTCAGTTCAATGGACAAAAGTTTACAGCTGCACCGCTCTGGCTTTTCACACAAACCGTGACACACGAGTTTCATCACAAGGGGCAAATTGCCACAATGGGACGGATGAAAGGATATATCCCGCCGGACCTGGATTTGATCATGACGGATGGATTGGCGGATAACTAAAGACCAGCCAAGACATATTAATTAACGGGTACGATAGCTCAGAGTTGAATTTCATATCTAAATGCTAAACGCCAAACTGTTTTAAATGATGATCCAGGTGCTTGTAAATTCCGATTCCCCATTGCTCGGGAGTAAGTTTTCCGAAAAAGGGATGGGGATGAGTGGAGCATCTCTCCGGCCCACTATTCTGAAATGCTATAATATTTTGTTTCAGTATTTCTTTTTCTTGTTCAAACTCTTTTTCTTCTGCAATCAAAATAGTGGGGATAGTGGACATATTGCGGGGTAGTGGCTTGTCGTTATAAAAAAGCGGTTTCACAAACCTTCCGATTAATACCCCTACCCAACCTCTCGGTGGAAAAGAATTCCCCATTGGAATGTCTTGGAATGATGTGCAGTGAGCCAGCATTTGGGCAACATTCATTTGTCCCCATTGCGATTGTGATTGCGGGCTTAATTTATCGATGCGGCTTAAAATTTCCATTGAATGTGTATGATTAAAAATATTCCCCATTATTGCAAATCCCCTTATTTAGAGTATTTCACTCCGTATTTTAAGTACTATAATTCCATTATATCTTATGCTTTTTCTTTGATTTCTTTTCGATTGCTTTTTTTTGAAGAATGAAGTGAGAGGTGTGAGGACTCTAGAAAACACCGTATCTTTTCCAGATTGCCGTTCGTTTATAATTATAGGGTTTGATCCACTGATTCATCAAAATATTTTGATTAATGAGGTGAACGAATATGATCAATATATTTTCTGCCGAGTATCTGATGTTCCAGAATCAATTGGAGATTGAAAAAGAGGCGAAGCAAGCCTGGAAATGGATGAACGGAAAAGAAAAAGACTTGCAGCCCGTCGTGGCCGGGAGCGTCCCGTTGGAAAATATGACCAGACACTCCCCCCATGGTTGATGTGACAATTGTCATGCCATATCCATGATAACTGCTACTAATCTGTGAATAGGCGATGCGTTAAGATCAATACATAAGAAAAACGAGGGAGTGTTCAGAATGATCGGAAAAGCAGGCATGATTTGCGGACTATGTATGATTGCAGCGGGAGAAATCGGCGGTTTATGGGGAGCAAAAGAACAAGGTTACGAAATAGGCTCTGCCGCATGCGTAATCATTATGGGGGTTGCGGTCCTGCTGAATCAGAAGCAGCGACATGGCAGCCGCAACCGTAATCGTAACCGCGTTTAAAAACGGACATCAAACCCGATTCAAGAGATCCGGTTCTTATCCATTTACTTGGCTAAGGAGCAGCACAGCTGCTCCTTTGTCTTGCTCCAAATGTTTATGATTTGTCTGCCCGCAGAGAAAATAGTGTATGATTGAGCTACTATGAACATGCATCCTGCTGATGCCTGGTGGCCCCGCAATATGCCGCGAGATGTGCAGAGACAAGTATACATTAAAGCCAGACTGTGGAGGGAATGCGATGAGTAGAGTGCTGTTAACCGGCTTTGATCCGTTTGGCGGGGAAGCGATTAACCCCGCCTGGGAAGCGGTCACCCATTTTCACCTTAAGATGTATGAAGGATTTGAGGTGGAGGTCAGGCAAATACCGACGGTGTTCAAAAAATCAATTTTATCACTCAGGCAGATGCTTCTGGATATAAAGCCGGACGTTGTCATCTGTATCGGACAAGCCGGCGGCCGAAGCGATATCGCGGTCGAACGAGTAGCGATCAATATTGACGATGCCCGCATCCCGGACAACGAGGGAAATCAACCGATCGATGAGCAAATTGTCGTAGACGGCCCGGCAGCGTATTGGTCATCCTTGCCGGTAAAGGCGATTGCAGCACGTATACGCCAGGCCGGAATACCAGCCTCTGTATCTCAAAGCGCGGGTACTTTTGTATGCAACCATCTTTTTTATGGACTCCAGCATATGATCGCAACGGAGTTTACTAATATTCGAGGCGGCTTCATTCATATACCTTATCTGCCAGTCCAAACTGTCGCACGGCCGCAATTGCCAAGCATGAGCCTGGACGTTATGGTGAAAGCAATTGAAATTGCCGCAAGCATAAGCGTGCAGTACGATAGCGATATTGCCGCTGCTGATGGCCAGCTTTATTAAATTAACGGATTTATAACTGGTGGTTAGGCAGGGAGGTGCTTCAGCGGAGATGACGAGTGATTATCGTCCTATTCAATCGCCTATATTTCAGCAGGAGCCGGAGCACCCCGGTTACAGGTACCGGGAATATGCTCCGTGCGAGCAACTGGCATCGCATGTCAGTTGTTATTGGACCATTGACTTTCATGCCGATGTCGATAATCAATTACACCGGATCATTCCGGATGGCTGCGTGGATATAATTGTGGACCGCCGGTCGCCGGCCCCCCGGAAGGCCGCCTTTGTCGAAGGATTGATGGATCAATTTGAAGTCTTGCATATTTCCGGTGCCAGATCTTTGTTAGGCATTCGCTTTTTTTCGGAATCAGCGCAGTCCATTCTGAAATTCCCCGTCTCCGCATTTACCGGACAGCATGTCTTTCTGGAGGAGATATGGGGAGTTGAAGGGCTGTATATGGTTGAGGAGATCTTAGCTGCCGGTACAGCCTCAGACATGATCGAAATCATTGAACGCAAGCTGCGGAATTTATTAAGCTCCAGCAGCAGTTCACCCAATTCCCTGCTGCTCGCAAGCATGAAATATATGTATGCTTTTAAGGGGAGTATTTCAACATCGGAGCTGGCGGAGAAGCTTAGCTTCAGCGAGCGGCATCTAAGAAGGACCTTTGCCCAGGAGCTTGGACTCAGCCCGAAGGAAATGCTGGGAATTGTTCGATTTCAAAGCATGCTCCAGGAGCTTTGCGCCGGCGCTTATTCAAGCTTTTCGGACATTGCAGTCAAATACGGCTACTATGATCAATCGCATTTCATTAAAAGCTTCAAGCGTTATTACGGGATACTGCCCAAACAAGTGTAGAACGGACTGAGGAAGTCCGTTTTTTACTATTTTGACGGCCAGGAAAAGTCTAATATAGTCATTGAATCCAGTTCAAAGGGGGCATTCAATGTCGATATCCAAGACTACATCTCAACCGGGTGAAGCTGACATAAGGCGGATTATGCCTTGGCTCCTCTATGTCATCTTTTTCTCCGTTTTGAATGAAACGGTATTTAATGTGTCTACACCGAGTATTGCAGCGCAGTTTCATTTACTTCCTTCCCAAGTCAGCTGGGTAGTCACCATCTTTATTCTTTTCTTTGGGATCGGCTCTATTGTGTTTGGCAGGCTTAGCGACATGTTCAGCCCGAAGCATCTTATGGTGATTGGGATCGCCATTTATGTCGCGAGTTCTGTTCTCGGTTTTATTTTTCATGACAATTACAGCACGGTTATTCTCTTTCGTGCCATTCAGGGACTGGGGGCCTCAGCCATCCCGGCAATAAACAACACGATCATTACCCGCTATTTTACGGCCACAGGCCGCAAGAAAATGTTCGGTTTGGTGACATCGGCATTCTCCTTCGGCGTTGCGGCAGGACCTGTACTCGGCGGATACATTACCGGCCTCGTACACTGGGCGTACTTATTTTTAATTCCGGTATTTACGCTTGCGGCCATTCCCTTTTTCTTGAAAATTCTTCCCGTCGAGGAGAAGAAGCAAGGGAAATTCGATTTTCTTGGCGCTGTTCTTATTAGTTTGACGGTCTCAGGATTGATGCTGTTTTTGACACGATTGAATGTGGCGTACCTTGCGGGGAGTCTCGCTGCAGGCATTTGGTTTGCCATTCATGTCCGGGTACGCGCGAATCCATTTCTTGAGACTGCGCTCTTTAGAAATCCCTTGTACAGAATCGGTGTTATTATCGGATTTCTTATGTTCAGCGCCATTATGACGATGATGTTTCTGCTGCCGTTGATGCTTTCTCAGATCTACGCTTTAAGTGCCGAGACGATAGGCGTGGTCATGTTTCCTGGCGCAATCTGCGCAGCGTTGTGCGGGAAAATAGCTGGCGATATCGTTGTGAAAAGAGGGGCCAGGTATGTTACGTTCACCGGTTTGGGGCTGATCTCTCT
Organism: Paenibacillus sp. JT31N17; assembly: GCF_056269255.1. Lineage (NCBI taxonomy): Bacteria > Bacillati > Bacillota > Bacilli > Caryophanales > Paenibacillaceae > Paenibacillus > Paenibacillus sp. JT31N17. Next base: position 90,810 of record NZ_JBWDNP010000020.1, on the reverse strand, counting down.
TGGCTTCGCACTGATTTGGATCAGCATTGATCAATGGGTATGGTGGATAGCGGCGGCCTTGGTGGTCATGAACACGGGATATGCTTTTGCTCAAACGTCAATAACCGAAAGCGTGTCTTCAACGCTTCGCAGGGATCAGATTGGAATCGGCATGGGAATATTCAGTCTAGGCATGTTTATTGCGCAAGCGCTGGGGACAGCCGTCGCGGCCAAACTGCTGGATGGCTCCTTCCTGACATTTCAGCTTCACCCGTTCGTTGTGGGAAAACAGCCGTTGTTGTTTGTCAATTTAACGCTATTAATGATTTTGGTTATACTCTGCAGTACTTTTATGTATTTCTTATTCTCACGGCGTGCAAGTCAAACCTCCTCTTCCGGAGCATTGAGTCACGGCAATTAAATTCGATAAGATCGGCATCGCGCTAAGAGCCCGGATATGAGCAAGGCTGGCCTGATTTTCCATGGATGATCAGGCCAGCCTTTGTCATGTATTCCTTTGAAATATAAATAGCCACTGTTGATCCCTCAAGAAGCACCTTCGCAAATCCTCTTACTTACCGTCGGATAACCCGAGGGCCGGCGTGCATCGGCGGCGATTCCTGAACGCCCCGCTTTACTGTACGGCCTAATTTTTCGCAGACTGCTTGCTTCCCGTCCGGATATATTCTTTTCTTTTGTGAAAAGAAAGCGAACGGTAGCTGCCTGCCAGCTTGCTGATTTTCGATTGGGACAGGACTGACGGGCTGGAGAACAGACTTTTGTTCAGCGCGCTCTTCAAACGGACTTTCCCGGGATTGAGCGAATACACATAGTTGCCGTAAGTCTCAAACTCGGAAAACCCGAATTGCTTTTTGCGGTTGATGCTTGCGATGATCGCTTTGTACCACTTCTTTCCGTGCTTTTTCTCGATCCTGTTCTTCAGCGACTCGAGCTTCTCCTTGTCAAACATCATATAATGCGTCACGAAGGAGCGGGGACGGGGAGCCTTCTTTCCAAGGAGCTTGCGGTAGGTGACGAAATACTCCGGCTGGCTCCATCCCCGGCAATAAAACACCTGTTTGCTGTCCACGTAGAATCGGTGAGGCCTGATAAGCACAGTGTCGGCATCCATGACCAAATAATGCTGTTGACCCACGAAGGAGCTGCTCCCGAGCTTTAATAGCTGCTGGTACAGCCAACCGGATCTTTCCCATTTCTTGGAGTGATAAACGATATGTTTTTTTCGAAGGGGGAGGACGGTGTCTTCATGAACAAAAGTGCAGCCTTTGCGCTTGCAGACAGCCTTGATCTTTTTGTTTTCGGGCGCCACGACGAAGATCTGGCCGATAGGATGCGCCACATGTTTCCTTACGCCCTCGATCACGTGAGGAAGAGTACCCAAATCTTTGGCAATAGCCGGAATGACGACGTCGATTTTGATTCCATCGCCCGATGGCACCTGATTATCCGCTCCTTTTCAAATGTCTGATCTGTTTGTTCTCCATTTATATATGCCGGAGGCAACCATTCGGGAAGGGGCTAATGAGGGGATTTCGGATCGTAAGCTATCTTCCCGGGGGCCATTTATAAGCCGACTTTTCTCCAGTAGAAGAGCGGCTTTTTCTTAACCCTACAGAATGTATAAGTTTCACTTGCTGCGCCGCCAAAAGACGGCCTCAGCCGTTTCTTCTTGCCCTATAAAATTCTATAAAACACTATACAATACCACCAGAAATCGATGGATTGCCTTCTACTCAGGCGGGAGCCGGTTATTTAAAATAAAGACATAACAGACAGAAGAAGGTGATGGATTTTGAGTAAGGCCGACATCTCGATCGATAGCAAGTCTGCCGTCAGCATGGGAAAGAGAGGCGGCCGCCTGCGGCTGATCCGCGGGAATCTCGACATGTATGCGCTGCTGCTGCCGGGGATTATCTTTTTGCTATTGTTTAAATACGCGCCCATGTACGGGATTGTGATCGCCTTTCAGGATTTCAATATTTTTAGCGGCATTTCAGGCAGCGAGTGGGTGGGATTTGCGCAATTTGAGAAGCTGATTCATTCGGATGAGTTTCTGCAGGTGCTTGCCAATACGCTGCTGATCAGTCTGTACAAGATCGTAATCCTGTTTCCGATCCCGATCGTGATCGCGCTGCTTCTGAATGAAGTAAGGCGGATGTTCTTCAAGCGCACGATCCAGACCATTATTTATTTGCCGCATTTTCTGTCATGGGTTATTATTTCGGGCTTGTTCATCAACATCCTTTCGCCTTCAGGGGGATTTGTCAACGAGATTATCCGCTCGCTCGGCGGCCAGCCCATCTCCTTCATGACCGACAATCAATTATTCCGCAGCGTGGTTGTATTCACGGCAGGCTGGAAGGAAATCGGGTGGAACGCCATTGTCTTCATAGCCGCCATAGCGGGAATCGAGCAGGAACAATACGAGGCGGCTTCCATCGATGGCGCGGGCCGGATCAGACAGATGCTGTCCATCACCCTGCCGGGCATTATGCCGATTATTATACTGATGCTCATTCTGCGCATCGGCAGCCTGCTGGAAGCCGGGACCGAACAAATTCTGACCATGTACAATCCTCTTGTCTACAAGAGCGGGGACGTGATCGGAACGTACGTATACCGCATGGGTCTGGGGCAGCAGGATTACAGCTTCAGCACGGCCGTTGGCCTGTTCAATTCCGCAGTCGGCTTCCTGCTGATTATGGGCGGGAATATGCTCAGCCGAAAATTTCTTCAGCGAAGCATCTGGTAGGGGGTTAGATACTGTGCACAGCAAAAAAATCGGAGACTATGCGCTGGATGGCGGGATTTATATCATCCTGATCGTCATGGGGCTCGCGACACTGCTCCCCTTCGCGAATGTGCTGTCAAAGTCGATAAGCGAAGAGTGGGCAATCGTGTCAGGCAAAGTCGGAATTATTCCGGTGGGGTTTCAGCTCGATACGCTGCATTACGTCGCAACCTCCGGTCAATTCCTTCATTCATTGCTCATCTCGGCGCTTATTACCGTGATCGGAACGCTGTCGTCCCTGCTGATCACGGCGCTGACGGCCTATCCGCTGTCGAAACGGGAGCTTCCCGGTATGGGAGTTCTCATTGTCTTGTTTATCTTCACGATGATGTTCAACGGAGGCATCATTCCGAATTATTTGCTCATCCGCCAATTGGGCTTGATTAACAATCTGGGTGCGCTTATTCTGCCGGCCTTGATCAGCGTATTCAATTTGCTTGTCATCAAAAGCTACTTCGAGAATCTTCCTTCGAGTCTGGAGGAATCCGCCAAGCTGGAAGGGGCGCGGAATTACACCATCCTGTTCCGGATTATCCTTCCGCTGAGCGGACCTGTGCTGGCGACGATCGGACTCTTCTACGCCGTTTATTTCTGGAATGATTATTTCAATCCGATGCTCTATATCAACAGCTCTTCGCTCAAGCCGCTGCAGTTATATCTGCAGGACATCGTCATGAATGCCGATACATCCTCGGCCTTGAACAAGAGCGCCGATGATATGATGAACGTTCCGGCGGAAGGGATCAGATCGGCGACGGTCATTGCGTCGACCATTCCCATTCTGCTGGTCTATCCTTTCCTGCAGAAATATTTTATCAAAGGCGTATTAATCGGTTCTGTCAAAGGGTAAGCGCACTTTTGCATTAACGCTGTCAGGGATTTTGTGAAAGTTTAATGATATATAATAAATTCAGGGGGGTTTTACAATGGGAAGAGGATCCAGGTTAATCATGGTTATGGTAATGGCTGCATTTATCATCGCGGCTATGGCAGCCTGCTCGTCGAACAACGGCGGGGGGAACGCTTCGGGGGATTCGAATACGGCGGCAGATGCGGGCAGTGAAGGAAGCGCAGCCGGTAATGACACGGAGTCCAAGCCCACTTTGAAGCGGTTGGACGTCTGGCAGAACGAAGACTACAACACCTATCCTGTTGCCAAAATGCTGGAGGAGAAGACGGGATATAAAGTGCAGTACGACATGCTGCCGCAGGATAAGCCATCCGAGAAGCTCAATCTGCTTATGGCCTCAGGCGAACCGTACGATCTCGTCACCACTTCCAGCGATATGGCGCTCTACTCGGATTATGCCCAGAAGGGGGCGCTGGTCGATCTGACCCCGCTCATCGAGCAATTCGGACCTAATATCAAAACATCGATCTCGCAGCAATCCATAGATGCCCTCAAGGTCGACGGCAAGTTATACGCGATTCCGACGTCGATTACCTATCCCGTAAACAGCAGCATCCTGATCCGTACGGACTGGCTGGAGAAGCTGGGCCTGCAGATGCCGACAACGACAGACGAGCTGGTCACCGTTCTCAAGGCGTTCAAGGAGAAGGATCCGGGGGGCAATGGAGATCAGAATGTGCCGCTTACGATCAGGGGCGACCTCCCGATGCTCGATAATATCGTGGGCGCGTTCGGCATGCCGAATACCTGGAACGATGTGGACGGACAGCTGGTTCCAAGGCTCCTCGACCCGGCTTACAAGGATTATATCGCCTATACGTCCGAGCTTTACAAGCAAGGCCTGCTTGACAAGGAGTTCATCGCCAACAAAGATGCAACCGCCAAAGAGAAGTTCTCAAGCGGCAAAGCCGGCGCCATTATTATCCATTGGGCCGACATTCCGACAATCTCCGATGCGATGATCAAGAATCTTCCGGATGCGAAATTCGCTTATGTCCCGGCTTTGAAGGGTCCGGCAGGCAAAGCGGGCTTCGCGGCTAATGCGGGCTTCGACCGGCTGACCTTCATTCCAAAAGCCTCCGAGCATCCGGAGGACGCGGTCAAATGGATCAACGCAAGCCTGGATGCAGAGACGTTCAAGGATATGGCTATCGGGGAAGAAGGCAAGCACTATACGTTTGAGAACGGCGCTTATACGCCAATCCTGCCGATCTTCACTGATGAACGCAATCTGGCGAACAACTATATGGCGGGAACGGACGAGACCAATTATCCCTTGTACTGGCAGGCCCGCGTCCGCAAAAATCCGGTTATGTTCGAGGCATTCGATTTTCTGAACAACCAGCAGCCTGATGAGGTCAAAATCCCGAATAAGCTTGGTCTTGCACCGTTTATGCCGGAATACGCCAAGAACAATCTTCAATTGGAATCCATGGTCGGCGATTATACGGTGAAGCTTATCGCGGGTGCCGAATCCTTGTCCGGACTGGAAGCATTCCAGGCCAAATATAAAGCGGCCGGAGAAGAAGCAAGCGCGAAAGAAATCAATGATTGGTACGCGACTCTACAAAAATAACAGAATAGGCGGCGGCAGGTGGTTAGCAGCTTGCCGCTTCCTTTCATTGGAGGAGACTTGGCTATGAATAACACGGAATATTCATTCAAGCGTCAAATTGATACGTATCTGCATGCGGAGGTCATTGTAATCGGCGGCGGTCCTGCGGGCACGGCTGCGGCGATCAGCGCGGCGCGTTGCGGAAAGAAGGTCGTACTGCTGGAGAAATCGGCACAGCTTGGCGGCATGGGGACGCTCGCCAATGTCAGCATATTTATGCCCGTAGGCAATGTAACCGGAATTTACCGGGAGATTATCTCGGAGACGATGGCGGAATATCTGCCGCCGGATCATGATCAGTCCATTGCGCCGCAGTATTCGCCATTCCTGCTCCGGCAGTATTTGAACGGGAAAATGAAAAAGGAACAGGTGCAGGTCTTTTACCATTGCGAATTCATCGGAACGATTCAGGAGGGCAGCCGGATCCGGGCGGTTATCGTATCGACCAGGGAAGGATTGAAGGCTTTCGAGGGAGATTGCTTCATCGATTGTACAGGCGACGCCAGGGCAGCGATCGATGCGGGTGTCCCCTATCACGCCGGCCGGGAAGAAGACGGCTTGACGCAGCCGATGACTTTGATGTTCACCATGCAAAATACCGGCAAGCCCGTCACGCCCGTATTGCCGGAAGGTTGCTATGATTACGGGGATGTATCGGATCTGCCGCAGGGACGAAGATTGTATTGGGAGCAAAATAACGATGGCACGCTGCTGGTCAATATGTCGCGTGTCAAAGCGAACGGCGCCAAAATCGAGGATGTCAATTATGCGGAGACCGAAGCGCTGAAGCAGGTGTTCTCCATTGCGTATTACTTGCAGAAAACCGGATTCGAAACCTACGCCTTATCCCATATTGCCCCGCAGACCGGAGTTCGGGAGACGAATCAAATCGAGGGACTCTATACGCTGACCGAGCATGATGTGGTGAGCGGAGCCCGCTTCCCGGATGTGGTCGCGCAGACCAATTACGAGATCGATATTCATAGTCCCGATGCGAAGAAAACAACGGATGAGCGTAAAGTCAGCGGATATGATATACCCTATCGGTGCATGGTACCCGACGCAATCGACAATCTGCTCGTGGCGGGAAGAGCGATCTCCGCAACGCATGTTGCCATGTCCTCCATGCGAGTACAAGCGACTTGTTATGCGCTGGGGCAGGCTGCAGGCGCTGCGGCTGCCGTTTCGCTGGATGAATCCAGCTCGATGAGAAATATTTCAATAGACAAACTGCATGAAATATTAGAACATCAAGGAGTCAGATTTTTGCGGAAATAAGAGTCCGAACGAGTGACGGGAGCGGAAGCGCAAATGAGTGGGAAAGGAGGATAGAGCGTTGTACAAATTGCTGATCGTGGATGACGAGCCGACGGTGAGATCCGGCTTGCAGACCTATTTCAACTGGTCCTCCTTCGGTATTGAAGTGATGGGCGAAGCGGACGATGGGGACGTTGCGCTGGAAATGATCGGGATGGAGCAGCCCGATCTTATCTTGACGGACGTTCGCATGCCGAACATGGATGGGATCACGTTGTCCCGGCAAATCTCCGCTCATTATCCCCAGTGCAAAATTATTTTTGTCAGCGGTCATGATGATGCCGATTATTTGAAATCCGCTTTGAAAGTAAGCGCGGTCGATTACATCTTCAAACCGGTCAATCTGCAGGAGCTCAGCGCGGTGATGAAGCGGGTCGTCGCGGATCTGGATGCGGAGCGGGCGGAGCAGCGGCTTAAACAGGAACTGCAGGTCAAGCTGAAGGAGGGCATGCCGCTGCTGCGGGAGAAGTTTCTGCTGTCGCTGATCGATAACAGCGTGCCGAAGGTGGAGCTTGGCGAGCGGCTTGAATTTCTCGGGCTGGACTTGCCCGTCGAGGCTTCCTATTGGGTAATCGTCATCTCCGTCGATGACCTGGCCGAAGTGATGGCGAGCCGTTCGGAGCGGGATCGCCAGCTGCTTTGGTATTCGGTGCTGAACATATGCCAGGAGCTGATCGCTACCCACCTCGGCGGGTATGCCTTCGAACACCGAAACGGCGAATTCGTCGGTGTTTTGCGGATGGACATGGAAGGCGATAACGCTCCGGATGCGGCGGAAGCGTTGTTCGCGTTAGCCGGAGATATCCGCGATAACCTGGAACGCTGGCTTAAAATCAGCGTTACGATCGGCATTAGCGACCGGGTGGCCGCTCTGTCCCACCTGGCTCACTCGTACAAGCAGGCCCGCGAGGCGGCTGACCATAAATGGTATCTGGGCAAAAACCGGATTATCACGATGGACAGCCTGGAAATCCCCGAGACGGATGCCAGCAGTATCAACAGGTATGATCTGGTTCATAATGAGCTGCTCATTTCGGCATTGAAGGCTGCCGATCCGGACAAGCTGCGGGAGGTTCTCGACCATATATTCACGGACTTGAGCCGCAACCGGCGGGACGGATTGAAATACGGACGCAATGTGTGTCTGCAGATCGTGCTTGCGGTAGGGCAGCTTCTGCTGGAGCTCAATGCGCAATCCTCCGAGCTGGAAGGGGCCGAATCCCTGCTGTGGGAAGCATTGTTCGAGCAGGAGACGCTTGGCGAGATGCGGCAGCTGATTGAATCGCATTTGTCCGCGGTTTGCGAACGTATCCGTGAGAAGCGGACGGGCAAAGTGGCTAATCTGGTCGAACGGGTACGGACGATTATTGAGCAAAGCTATGCGGACGGCGGTTTGACCGTGGCCGATATCGGCAAGGCGGTGTATTTGACGCCAACCTATGTCAGCCTGTTGTTTAAACAGGAAACCGGACAGACCGTTAACGAATATTTGACTCAGGTCAGGGTGGATAAAGCGAAGGAGCTGCTGCGCGATCCCCAGTACAAGTTTTACGATATCTGCTATGCGATCGGGTATACGGATCCGAGCTACTTCACCAAGCTGTTCAAGAAAGCAACGGGAGTAACGCCGAGCGTTTACCGGGACAATTATGTATAAAGCCGTCAAATCGGTTCTGCGTCTGCTGGCAGACGGAGCCGCTCTGCTCCGCCGTCTCGTCCGCCGCTTCACGATTCCCCGCCAATGGCTGCTCGCTTATCTGCTGCTGATCGTGGTTCCGGCGGCCGTCTTCCTGTACGGCTATTACGAGCGCTCGGCCATGATTCTGAAGAGTGAAGTGGTGCGGACGATGCAGCAGGCGCTGAAGCAGGCGGGCAGCAATCTCTCTTACCGGCTGGAGCATATTCAGGATTTGAGCGACGCCGCATTCATGAATTCCAATCTCCATTCCTACCTGTCCGTTGGAGCCGATGACCAATCGATTGCCATTCAACTGCAGGTCATCAAGGACTTGAGGTACCTCGTCGATACGGTACAGCTGAATACCGACGTGTTCCATGTCCGCCTGTTCGTCGACAAATCGAAGCTGTATGCGGGAGAGAAGATCAATTTTTTTGCACTGGACAGCTTGAAGGGAAGACCTTGGTATTCCGACATCATCGAGGCCAATGGAGGAATCGTGTGGACGGGCGATTACAAGGAAACCTACCTGGATGTGGGCGATGTGAATATATTTTCCTCTGCCCGCATGCTCCGGGACCCCAATCACTACGATAAGGTATCTGGCGTGCTGATGGTCGATGTAAAGGAGAATCTGGTGTCGGATATTCTATCGGCTCTCCAGTTCTCGCCGGGCACGCAGGTTTATCTTGTGGATTCCAGCGGTTCCGTGGTCTATCATCCTGACAAGACACGGATCGGCACGGTCATTGACCGGTCCATATTGGACCTGTTGAAGCAGGGAAGCGAAGGCAGCGGCACGCTCAAGCTGGATGCGGAGGTCAATGACGTGATGTATACGACACTTCCTTCAACCGGTTGGAAGCTGGTTGCCCAAGGAACCGAATCCCAGCTGTCGCAGCGCGCGGTCAAGCTGACGCAAAGGTCGGAATGGACTTCGCTTCTGGAGTATATTGCATTGTTTCTCCTGCTGCCTTTTGTCCTGCTGACTATCATCGTGCGGGGAATGAACCGCAGGGTGAATCATGTCATTACCGTCATCCGCAAGGAAGGGACAGAAAGTCTGAAGGATCTCTCGCCCGTAAACGGCGATTTTCACATGCTCGAACGAAGCGTCGATCATCTGATCATCCGGGTGCGTACGCTTGTCGAAGAGAAGTACAAGGCTCAAATTCATGAACGCGAGGCGCAGCTGCAGGCTCTGCAGGCCCAGATCAATCCTCATTTTCTCTACAATACGCTCGATACGATCAACTGGATCGCGATCGGCAAGGGAGCAGCGGACATCAGCCAGATGATCGACAGCCTGGCCAAATATTTCCGGCTCAGTCTGAACAAGGGCAAGAACATCGTCAGCGTGGAGGACGAGCTCCGTCTGGCCCAGGTCTATCTGGAAATTCAGCAGAGCCGGTTTCCGGATACGTTCGATTTTCAGCTGGAGATCCAGCCGGGGCTGGACGCTTATCTGATGCCGAAGCTGATCCTTCAGCCTATCGTCGAGAATGCGCTGCTGCACGGGATCCGCAAAGCCAAGGGAAAACACGGCACCATCGTCATCTCCGTCAGAGAGGATAGCGGGGATCTCCTCTTTACCGTGTCCGACAACGGTATCGGTATGGACGAGCGGCTGTCGCGGCAGCTTCTAATGGAAGCGATGCCCGAAGCCAGGAACGACGGTTCCGGAAGCGGAAGCTCCTATGGTCTGTTTAATGTTAATGAGCGCATTAAGCTGTATGCCGGAGATCATTATGGAATCAGCATATCTTCTCAGCCTGGCGCCGGGACTACGGTTACGGTTCGTTTGAAGGCCGAGCGTGACGAACTAACGAGACAGAGCTGAAGATCAATTGAGTCGGGAAGATGGATTAGACTCCTCTTCCACAGCTCCTTCAGCAGATATTCGGGTATGATAAAGTAATACCAAGCAAGACCACTCATGATCAATATCATGGATGGTCTGTTTTTTTTCCAAATTTTATATTTCACAAAGGATAAGAATGTATATTCTTCCCCCATATTAATCAGCTCTTAATAGCCCCCATCATGATCCCCTTGACAAAAAACCGCTGGATGAATGGATAGACAAGCACGATCGGCAGGGTTGCCACCATCGTGACGGCCATCCGGATGCTTTCACCGGAAACGGGAATCCGCTTGGTGCTGTTGGCCATCTGTTCGGCTTCCGAGACCATGGAGCCGGTCTGGAACTGGTTCAGGATTTTGACCAGGATGGCCTGCAGCGTTTTTAATTCGGGCTTGTACGTGTAGATGTAGGAATCATACCAGGCGTTCCAATGGCCGATTCCGATAAACAGGGCAATGGTCGCAAGTACGGGAACGCAGAGCGGAAGGATGATGCGGACAAAAATTTGCAGCTCGTTGGCGCCGTCGATTTTGGCGGACTCTTCAAGCTCGGAGGGCAGCTGCTCGATATAGGTGCGCACCAGAATCATCAGGAACACACCGATCAGCCCGGGGAATATGAACACCCAGAAGGAATCGATCAGCCCGAGCGACTTGATGATCATATAGGTAGGAATCAGGCCCCCGCCGAAGTACATGGTGAAGATAAACAGAAGCGTGAAAAACCGCCAGCCGATCAGCTCGCGTTTGCTGAGCGAATAGGCCATCATGCAGATGCAAAGGACGGAAAGCGGCGTACCGACAACGGTCCGCAGCACAGTCACCTTCACGGAGCTGATCAGCTCCGAGTTCCGGAATATGGTCTGATAGCTGTCCAGCGTAAACACCCGCGGCCACAGATATAATCCCCCGCGAACGGAATCGGTCGCATCGTTCAGGGACACCACAAGAATGTTCCAGAAGGGGTAGAACGTAATCAGGAAAATAACCAGCATATAGGCGTAAACCGAAATATCGAAGAGCTTATCCGGGATTGTCTTTTTTTCTGTCATACGGCTGTACCTGCTTTCTGTTAAAATAGCGACTGGTTATTGAGCTTCTTGGAAGAGAAATTCACGATGACCACAAGGATGAAAGCAACGACTGAGCTGAACAGGCCGACCGCCGAGGCATAGGAGAACATGGAATTCTGAAGACCATACCGGAAGGAATAGGTCGAGAGCACATCGGAGTACTCCTGATTGAGTCCGTTCCCCAGCAGGTAATGCTGATCGAATCCCGCATTGAGCACGCCGCCCAGCGAGAGGATGAGCAGAATGACAATCGTCGGCTTCAAATGCGGCAGAGTCACATAAATAATCTGTTTGAACCGTCCGGCCCCGTCGACCTTGGCGGCTTCATAGAGCTCCAGATTAATGGAGGAGATAGCGGCGAGATAGATGATGGAGCTGTAGCCCATCTCCTTCCACGTATTCCCGAAGGCCACGATCCACCAGAAATATTTGCCCTCCTGCAGGAACAGGATGCTCTTGTCGGTCAAATGCAGCAGCTGGAGCAGCTTGTTGACGATCCCGTCCGAGGACAGCACAGTCACGACGATATTGGCGGCGATAACCCACGAGATAAAATGCGGGAGGTAGGATACAGTCTGCATCGTTTTCTTAAACATGCCGTTCTTGATTTCATTCAGGGCGATGGCAATAATGATCGGTGCCGGAAAGGACACCAGCAGCGTTAGCAGCGTGGAGGCCAGCGTATTGCGCATGATGATATAGAAATCGCCGTTATTGAAGAAATAATCGAACCAGTACATGCCAACGAATTCACTGTGAAACAGTGAGCTCCAGAAGTTTCCCAGCGATGGCTGATAATTGACGAATGCCATATAAAGCCCCGCCATCGGCAGATAAGCGAAGAGGACGGCCCAGATCAGGGCCGGAAGCAGCATGATCATGAGGTATCTTTGCTCGATCAGCCGGCGTTTCACGGTTTTTTTTGAGACGTAATCTTTTGAGCCAACCTTGACGGCTGTTTCCATGTGCGCACCCCGTTCTGTCGTAATGTGAAAATTATACGGGCTGCTTGTTGCCGCCTCAATATAACAATGTGCAGATCTATGCGGGAAAACGTCTTACATAACCGGAAATGGCAGGTTATGGCTTCATGGCGTGAAGGGGCAATAGTATAATAGGGGAGCTTTTAATTGATTCACGAGGAGGGATGCGAATTGTTGACCATATTTCTTGTGGATGACGAAACGATTGAGCTGGACCTGATGGAGAATCACATCGACTGGGCAAGCATGGGCATTCGGGTTGCTGGCACAGCAAGGAACGGCAGGAAAGCCTGGGAGCAGATTCAGCGCCTGCAGCCGGATATTGTGCTGACGGATGTCAGGATGCCGGTTATGGACGGGCTCCGTCTGGCTGCATTGATTCAGGAGAAGCTGGGTTGGATTCAGCTCGTTTTTCTAAGCGGGCATGATGAATTTACCTATGTGAAGTCTGCGATTGAGTCCGGCGCGGTCGGGTATCTTCTGAAGCCGATTGACCGGAAGGAGCTGTTTGCCGTCATGGACAGGAGCAGACAGGAGGTGGAGAAAATAAAGCTGCTCCGCCGCTCCCGGCAGCTGCTTGCCGCACAGCAGGTGTCGGAGGTGTTGACCGCAGGGGACAGCGAAATCCGGGAGCAGGCCTGGCGTGCGCTGTCCGGCATGGATGCGGAATATCGGGACCGGATTTATGTAACCGCTCTTATCAGCCTGGACGGCTATCCCCTTTATCCGAAAGCTGCTGCGCCGCTGCAGAAGGCGGCCGTAATAGCGGACCAGACGATTCAATCGCTGTTGGACAGCCGCCAGATGGGAGGAATGGCCGTCAGGAAGCAGGAGCATGAATGGCTGCTGATCATCGAATATAGGGAGGGTGTGAATGATGAACCATTCTGGCAGGACATGTCGTCCGCCATTCGCGGGACATTGGATTGGACGGCGACCATCGGCATTTGTGAAACGGCAGCCCCGCTGAATCAGGGTTACCGCATGTTCAAGGAAGCGGAGAAAGCGGCGGGAGAACGGTTCTATCGGGGGTATGGCGGCATTATCCGTGCCGGTCAGGTTCAGAGTGGACTTGATGCGGATATGGACCCCGAAGATGAGCCGACTCTGCAAAAGATGAATCTCGCTGACGGAGAGCCGCTGCGGGAGGATATCGGTCAATATTTTGACAGGATGGCCAGAGTGCGTCTGAGCAAAAACGGGGTTCTCTGCGCCGCTGCGGCTCTGCTCGACAAGATTGCCGGGGAGCTCGCCAAATATGGGGCAGCAGCCGGCCTGGAGGTGGGCGATTTGAACAGCTGGAACCAACGGGTCAGGAATATGGATACCATTAATGGGATTAAGGAGTTTATCCAGGGGCTGATCGGCAGAATCGCCGGGTACCTTGCTGACAGGCAGCAGGACCGGCATGCGCTGCTGGTGCAGGAAGTGGTGCATGTGATCGAAACGGAATATTTCGAATCGTTGACGATCGAGTATTTGGCGGGCAAGGTGTATCTGTCCCCCAACTATCTGAGAGTGCTGTTCAAGGAAAAGAAGGGATGCACGATCCATGAATATTTGACCCGGGTCCGGCTTCAGAAGGCGGTGGAGCTGCTGGGGGACAAAACGCTGAAGATTCATGATGTCGCCCGCAAAGTCGGCTATGACAATACATCGTATTTTTGTTCGTTTTTCTATAAAACGCAAGGGGTCACACCGAATGAATATCGTAAAAAGTTTCTATAGGCTTGCATCCACCCTGTACCTGAGCCTGGTTAACAAACGCTTCAGAAGCAAGCTGTTTCTCGTCTTTCTGCTCGTTACGATCGTGCCGATTTCCTTTTTTGTAATCTATTCCTATCTCACGATCAAGGAGCAGCTGGTTCATCAGGCGGTTGAGAACGTAGGAAGCACCATTGACCAGATCAACAATAATATCGAAAACAAGCTTGATCTGTACTACCAGATATCCACCTTAATTTATATGGACAGCGATCTGCGCAATTATTTGCTTTACCGGTATAAGAAGAACGATTTATCCTATCTGGACGCCTACGATTATATCAATAAGCTGCTGTACAAGGTCATGGCCATGAATCCGAGCCTCAAGGCAATCACCATCTACACGGACAATGAGACCCTTCATTCCGACGGTTATTTCATCAAGCATATGGATGAGCTGCCGGAGACGCTGACGATGCAGTCGATGCAGGCGGAGGGGCGGATTACCAACTTCTATCCCGATCAGAAATCAGCCAAGGAAAGAGTCGTCACTCTGGCGCGTTCCCTGAATTACTTGAGCCTGAATTTCCCTTACGGCATCCTCACGATGGAGATTACAGAGCGGGAATTCTTCTCGCTTATCGAGAAGGAGAACAAGAACAAAACAATCTTTGTGGCCGACGAACAAGGCAATTTGATTACCACGAATACCAGGCCGTCCAAGATCCTGAACATCGCGGAAGTGATCCCCCAAGCGCTTTCCCATACAGCAAGCAGCATCCCGAATAGTGAAATTAGCGGCGGCAAAAAGGCCATGGTTATTCAAAAACCGCTGATGAACGGGTGGAGGACGGTTGTCCTGCTGCCCTATGACGAGCTGCTGGAGCAGGCCCGGAATGCCTCCCGGAAAATGCTGTACATCTCGCTGGGCTGCATTATTGCCGCTGCTCTCCTGATCTATGGGACCAGCCAGCTCATGACCAAGCGCTTTGAAGCGCTGCTTCACCAAATCCGCAAGGTGGAGCGGGGGAATTTCGATCTGTCCTTCCGGTCCATGGGCCATGACGAGGTCGGACAGCTGTCTTTTGCCTTGAACAAAATGGCCATGACCATACAGGATTTGATCAATGACGTGTACAAGAAGGAAATTGCGCAGAAGGAAGCGGAGATGGACAGCCTCCAGGCGCAGATCACCCCCCATTTTCTCTATAACACACTAGCTTCCATATCGGCGCTTGCGGTTACCAACAACAATATGCAGGGGCATCTCATGGCGGATGATCTGGCCAAGTTCTACCGGATCTCGCTCAACAAAGGCAAGAAGCGGATTACGATCGAACAGGAAATTATGCTCACCCGGCATTATCTGTCGATTCAGAAGACCCGGTTCGAGGGCTTGTTCACGGTCCATTATTTGCTGGATGAATCGCTCCTGCGTTTTACCACGGTCAAACTAATTCTGCAGCCTTTTATCGAGAACTGCATCAATCACGCGATCTGGGATGATGAGTCCGGCATTACAATCATTATCAGGCTGATGCCCGACGGAGATGATCTGGTATTCTCTGTTATCGACGATGGTATGGGCATGCCCGCGGATGTCCTGGAGAGGCTCGCGCAGAAGACCGATCAGCCTGCGGGCTACGGTATTTATAATGTGGATAAAAGAATCAAGCTTGCCTACGGGGAGCGCTATGGCGTGAACATCTACAGCAGGCTCGGGATTGGCACCGCGGTGAATATTCGCCTGCCGAAGACAGTCACGTTTATATGAAAGGCGTTTTCCGTTATGTTTCATCACTTTGTTGTATAGAAAGCGGAGGATCGGCTGTCTACAATTAAGCTAAGTTATAGCGCAATTCATGATGGGCCAGGGATACTGCTCATGGAAAAATTGAAATCGCTATCATATCTTAAGGGGGAACTGATCAGCAATGAAGAAGAAGGAGTATTACCGGTTGACTGTCATGATTCTTGTATTATTCTCGTTACTGGTAGGATGCGGCAGCAACAGCACGCCGCTTACAGAAGCAACGGATGCGCAGGACACGAATGAAGAGGCGGCCGGGGCAGGCGGAGAACAACCGGCCGTTACCTTCACGTTCTTCGACCGGAATGTCGGGGATGCGTTCGATAATCCGGTCGCCCAGGAAATCACGAAGAAAACCGGCGTTTCCCTGGAAATTCAGCAGCCTACCGGCAATCCTGCGGAGAAGCTGAACCTGATGCTGGCGAGCAATGATCTGCCGGACCTCATGTCGATTGCGCGCGGCGATGTGCTCGACAAATATATTGTGGCCGGCGCCCTTGTTCCGCTCGACGATCTTATCGAGAAGTATGGACCCAACATCAAGAAAATGTACGGCGACATGCTCAACAAAACCCGGCATACCGATGGGAAAAACTATTATCTGGCTAACTGGTACGGGCTTGAGCAGTATCCGGTATTCGGTTTTCTGATGAGAATGGACGTGATGAAGGAGCTTGGAGCCGGAGCCAAGGCCGACAACGGGGAGCCCTTCACCTCGGAAGAGTTCGTGGACCTGCTCAGGAAATTCAAGGAGAAATACCCGAATGTGAATGGCAAGCCTTCCACGGCGATGACCTTGAACGGGGAGAATATGGGAGCCATCACCGGAACCTTCAAGGGGATGTTCGGGATTATGCCGTTCTATGAAACCGATGGCCAGCTCAAAAGCGATGTGAAGGACCCGAAATACCTGGACATGATTAAATTTATGAATGCCTTGTACAGGGAGGGCTTGATCGATACCGAGTGGGCGACAAACAAGACGCAGCAGTACGAACAGAAATTGTCCTCGGGCGCCGTGTTTGCGACAGCCGACGCATTCTGGAATCTGGGCAAGCCCAACACGATATTGAAGGAGGAAGCAGCAGATCCGTCCAAAGCGGAAGAGAGCCAGTTCTATCCGTATAAAGTGGTTGCTCCGGGCGTGGATCCCGCCAAAACAACCTACGGACCCAAAAACTCGCTTGGCTGGGACGGCATTGCTATTTCCAAAAGCAATAAAGATCCCGTCAGCGCCATCAAGTTCCTGGATTATTTGGCAAGCGAAGAAGGCCAGTACCTGTTGATGTGGGGAGTGGAGGGCACGCATTGGGATATGAAGGACGGCAAGCATGTGCCAAGACCCGAGGTTCTGGAAGGCTTCAAGAAGGATTGGGCCGGATATTCGACGGATACCGGAATCCGGAAATGGACATGGGCAATCAAGAATGGTCCGGGCGAGGATGGAACGCCATATGACCTGATTGGCCGTTACGAGACGGATGCTGTAGCAAAGCTGGCAATCAAGAACCTGGCTGACACTTCGTTCGACACCGCCCTGTACGACAATCTGGGTCCGAGCGGCGGCACGCCGGAGGTGATCAAGCAGCAGAAGGTGAACGAAACCGTCTCGAAGTATTTCCCGAGAATGGTGATGGCTCCTTCCGAAGCGGAGGCAGCGTCCCTGTACGACAAAATGATGAAAGAGCTGGAGACGGCGGGGCTGTCGGCCATTGAGAAGATATACACGGATAATTACAACAAGCGTAAAGAGCTGTGGAAATAATCTGAAATTAAAGATGTAATGATTTCAATAACCCTGGGAGGGTACTCATGCATAGAATGGGTCTGGTCAAAGCAATTGTGGTCGTCCTGCTATTTGTGACAGGAATTACGATGATGCCTGAAGTCAATTTGGCCAAGTCCAAAATGGCAATCGAGCAGAAGAAGGAAATGGTAACAGCAACAAACGGGCAATACACGCTCACCTATGACTTGTCGACTGGCCTTGGGAATGTGGCTTGGGGAGACAGGACAGTCATACGGGATTTCAACTCCAATTATCAGCTCACAGGCAAAGAGACCAGAATCCGCTCCAGCGATCCGGGCAAACGCACAGCCGAGTGGGGGAAGATCCCAAGCGACGGCTACGGCCGGAATGGCATGCAATTAACGCTCCGCAACGCGCTGGATTCCGGTTCTGCAATCGCGCTGACGGTTTATCTCTATCCGGATAGCTCCTATTTTCTGACCGATATGAATGTAACCGGTCCGGCTGCCCAGAGCATTGATATTCTAGAGCCTGTGTCTTCCTCCTACCTGGATATTGGAGCAGGGACGGATAAGCGCATATTTACCACTCCATATACGAATAACTTTGATTTTGGGATAGCGCCGGTTAATGACTTCGGCGGCAGCCAGAACGGCGCAGACCGCTTCGAGGGTGAGCAGCTGAAGTGGGAACCCTTCAACGGGGTCAGCCACTGGGTATCCGCCGTTTTTGACAATAATGCCAAACAAGGATTTATCGGTGGCGCAGCGACCGTCAAGAATTGGAAAAGCAGTCAGCGCCTCGGGCAGGCAGCGGCAGCGAACGGACCGCTCACCTCTTACAGCCTCTATAATTGGGGCGGCTCTCAAAGCGGAGAAACGGTTTCCTCGGACCGATTCTTTCTGGGCTTTTACGGCGATTATCAAGCCGGCTTGGAAGAATACGGAACCGTATACGATATCGGAGAGCCTCGCATGAAATGGAACGGCGATGTGCCGATGGGATATAACACCTATTATTCCCACTATAATTATGCATCTGCGGAAGCATTGGAGGGTATGGTGGATTATATGGCGGAGCATCTGAAGCCGCTCGGTTATGAATATTTTAATCTGGACGGGGGGTTCCAGCCTTCCTCCGAGGTTCCTTTCGATGAAGGGATGCAGCAGTTTGCCGATTATGTGCACAGCAAAGGGCTCAAGGTAGGCGGCTATCAGACGCCGTTCACCATTTATGACGCCTGGCTGGATTTGCCCATTGAAGGGACCTCGTACACTCACCGGGATATTTGCCTCAGGGATGAGAACGGGCAGTTGATCAGAACCTATCTGGGCACATATGCGATGGATGTTTCGCATCCTGCCGCCCAAACGGCAATACGTAATGCCATTCAGAAATATATCGACTGGGGCTTCGACTACCTCAAGCTGGATTTTATCGATATGGGTATGTATGAAGGTCAACATTATGACGAAACGGTAAATGGCGTTCAGGCTTACCGGATCGGTATGGGGATAATCCGTGATACCGTCCTCGCCGCCAAACGGCCCATCTACATCAATGAATCCATCGCTCCATTGCTTCCTGCGGCGTTCGCACATGGAAGAAGGTCTGCTTGCGATACAACGATCGGCGTCGATGGTTATTCGGGAATTGAACGCCAGGCGTTCAACACGGCCGCTTCCTGGTGGACCAACGGAACGCTTTATGAGTATAACGATCCCGATATGATCATTCCGGAGAACTTTGCCCAAGGCTTCTGGAATAAGTATGGCCAGAATGACGGGAAGCTGCTGGCGACGACCGTTGCGCTTGGCGGTGGGCATTGGCTGATTGGCGATAATATTCCCTTTCTGTCGGAAGAGAGATTGGGCATTCTGGAGAATAAGGAGCTTTTGAGGATTGTGGGCAAAGGTCAAGCGGCCAAACCGGTTAAGATGACCAATGTGTATCATAAAGGAGAGCATTCCCCATCGGCTGTTTATGCGAAGGATGACCGGGGCGGCATCCTTGTCGGTCTATCCAATTGGAACAGTAAGGAAGAGGCGCAAATCCAGGTTGATTTTGCCGATCTGGGCCTGCGAGGGAATGAGAAATATACGTTAAACGAGGTCTATTCCGGAAGAACGCTGGGCAAGGCGTCCGGGAAGCTCTCTTACACGCTTCCGCCTGGCGGTACGGCGATTATTAGAATAGAGAATGGCGGATCCGGCAAGGACGAAGATGCCGCGCCTGTGAATCTTGCTTTGGGCAAACAGGTCAACGTGTCCTCTACCTGGAGTGATGCGGGATATGAAGCGGCTAATATGACCGACGGACAAGTGTCGACGAGATGGAGCGCCGCCGACGGGCATAAGAACGATGAATGGTCAGAGATTGATTTTGGCAGGGCAACTTCCGTGAACCAGGTTGTGATCAAGGAATACCGGGATACCAATTTCCAGATTGCTAATTACGCATTGCAGTACTGGGACGGCGAGAAGTACGTTGATCTGACGAAAGGCTATACGGTCGGTGATAATAAGGTGATTACTTTCAAGACCGTATCCACAAGCAAACTTAGATTATACATGACGACCAGTTACATTATCCCGTCGATTAATGAAATTGAAGCCTATTACATCAAAGGAGGCAGCGGCTCTGTCATTGATCAGGACAACAGCAATGCGGGATATCAGAGTTATTCGGACGTCCGTGCCGGTATTCAGCGGATGCAGGTGTTCGAGCTGAATAAGAGCGATCTGCCGAAGCTCGATGTATACATTTATGAGAGCTACGTGAATGCCGTTCCGGCGGATGCGTATTACTTCGATATTGTCACCCTGGATGAGAACGATAACCCGGAGAAGACCCTGTTCTCCGCGTCACTTCCGGCGTATAACATCCCTGGGAGCGTAAGTCCGTATTCGATCTATCCCAAGCTGGATAATTTGGATACCACAAGGAAATACGGGCTTATCTTGAAATCGCCAAAATCCGTGAACACACCATCCACAGACAACAACTACGGCTTTGCGTACAGCGACGATGATACGTATCCGGATGGATATGAGAAGCTCTCTCTGGATGGCGGCCTTACCTGGGCAGCCGAAAATAACGGGAAGCGGGATTTGATCTTTACGCTCTACTCGAACGGTAAAGGCGATTAAGCAGCGTGCTTAAACGTTGTGCAGATTTATAAGACAAAAGACAGGCGGCGGATGTTGGACATCGGCCGCCTGTCTTTGTTTATTTTTCTTTGACGGAGCAAGCCGCATAGAGAATAGACTTCATTCGACAGCACGAAGGGTTTAAATTTAATCAGAAGAATTTTGAGGGGCTTCCAGGTCAGGTTCAGAAGAAGCTGTTATTGTGCATATTATTATGTGAGGCAGGTTCAGCTCGCAATAGAGGAATTGGCAGAACCGTTAGAGAATAAGAAATCTGGTCCGCTTTGGCGACAACCCGGTTAATTGCCCTGCACGAGGTACGTCCCCCCGGGACAACATTGGGCGATGCTTGAGTTAAATCATAAATTAGCATACGGGGGAAGGTGAACAAGAAGATGATTGCGTCAAGGCGCATGCTGCATATTGTGAACGGAGATGCCACAGCGGATAAGCTGAAACAGGGTGTCGTGCAGGGAGATATCCTCGTATGGCGGGAGTTGTATACGTTCGGACCCGTGTTCCGCGATATGAGCGAACGGGGGAACCGGGCGGAACGTGCCGGATATTTGGAACGGACGCTGGGAATCCCTCGGGAGGAATATATCCGGAGCAGCGGGGAGCAGGAGGCGGCTTTGCAGGAATTCCACAGATACGACGAGGTGATCCTGTGGTTCGAGCACGATCTGTTCGACCAGACGATGCTTGGCTGCTTGCTGCATTGGTTCGCCCGGCAGGTGCAGGCAGCAACGAAAATCAGTTTGCTGTGCGTAGGCTCATTTCCGGGTATTGAGGTGTTCCGGGGACTCGGACAGCTGTCGCCTTCCCAATTGGCAGCCTTATCGGGCACATGGCAGCCGGTCGGACCAAGGGAGCTGGAGCTGGGCAGCCGGTTATGGGAAGCTTACGCTTCGCCGGAGCTTGCGGAACATACCCGGTTTCTGGAGGAGGATACGTCTGCACTGCCTTTCTCCCGGGCGGCGTTCGAGGCGCATTTATCCAGGCTGCCATCTGCCGGCAACGGGCTTGGAATTGTGGAGCAAACCACGCTGGAATATATGGAAAAGGGGATCCATTCCCCATACGAGCTGTTTCGTGAGGTCGGCGATAGGTTGAATTTTCTCGGGATGGGCGATCTGGAATACTGGCATCGCCTTGCGGTTATGGCGGAGGAGCCTGGTCCCCTGCTGCATATTGAGGGGAAGGCGGTATTTCCAAAATACCGGCAGGGGAATCCGGATTTCGGTGAATGTATGCTGCTGCTGACGGAACGGGGACGGCGTGTACGGGCTGGTGAACAGCATTGGTCTTTGCCGGGAGACGAGTGGTATGGCGGTCTGCATCTGCAGAGGAATTCACTCTTGTGACTGCTGGATATTAGAGAAGCAGAACCGGATTCAAATAAACAAGCAGCCGGAACCTCAGGAAACAGGTTCCGGCTGATTGTCGTTCACCTTTATACGAGATCGTAACCTGTGATGGATTTGGGCTCCAGGCACTCCTCCAGTCCGTACACGCCATATTCCCTGCCGATCCCGGATTGCTTGGACCCGCCGAACGGAGCTTTCATCTCGGGGCCGGCTCCGTTGATCATGACGATGCCCGATGAAATCCGGGAAGCGATTCGATTGGCTTTATCCAGGCTGGAGGAGCTGATATAAGCCGCCAGTCCATAGCTGGTATCATTGGCCATTTCTATCGCTTCTTCTTCGGTTGTATACGTTAAAATAGAAAGCACCGGTCCGAATATTTCCTCTCTGGCAATGGTCATGTCCATGGTGACATTAGCAAAAACGGTCGGTTTTACAAAGTATCCCTGTTCAAGCCCCTCCGGATGCCCATCGCCGCCGATAACAAGTTCCGCTCCTTCTTCCATGCCAAGCTTGATATACCGCTGCACATTGTTGTACTGTTTCCCGGTTACCATGGGGCCGATTATCGTATCCTTCTCCCGGGGGTCGCCTACCTTGATCGCTTCAACGGCCGCCTTGGCGAGCCTCTTCACTTCTTCAAGGCGGTGCCGGGGAACAATCAGCCGGGAGCCGGCAATACAGGATTGTCCGCTGTTGCCGTAAGCGATCTTGACGGCAAGCGGAACGGCTTTGTTGAAATCGGCGTCGTCCAGGATGATATTCGGCGATTTGCCGCCCAGCTCCAGCGTCAATCTTTTCATCGTATCGACGACGCCATGCCGAATGATTTTCCCGACATTGGTGGACCCTGTGAAAGAGATCATTGCAATATCCGGATGGCGGGTTAATTCTGCCCCTACCACATCGCCTGTTCCGTTAATGATATTAATGACACCCTCCGGAATATCCGCCTGGTCCAAAGATTCCATTAACAGCTGTGTCTGAATCGCGCTAAGCTCGCTCGGCTTGATGACCACCGTGCAGCCGGCAGCGATGGCGGAGGCCAGCTTGGCGGCAATCTGGGAGTAGCTCGCATTCCATGGCGTAATGATGCCGATGACGCCCACCGGCTCAAGAACAACCCTCGCCTTGCCCATATATTGGACGAATTCAAACTCATCCAGCGCCTCCTTCGTACGAAGAAAATCCGCCGCGGCGAGATTGACGCGTCCGATGGCCGCATTCAGCGGGGCGCCATATTCTTCGATATTGCCTTGAATCAGTGCCTCCGAATTGGCCATTACCGCATCATGCAGTCTCTGCAGCATCTGACTGCGTTCTTCCACGCTTGTTCTTGAAAAGCTCTTAAAGGCCTGCTTCGCAGCTGCAATCGCGTCCTGTGTATCCTTCACATTGCCCAAGGTTACACGGCCGGTCATTTCTTTGGTTGAGGGATTGATGAGGTCCAGTACATCCGTGCCCTGAGGGCTCACGAATTGTCCATTTATATAGAATTGATTGAGTGTTTTCATTTGATCATGCTCCTTATGCTTGATTTTTATTGTTTGGATGGAGTGCCTGCCGTATCCATAATAATTAATTTTCTAATGAAGCTGCCGGCTGCCGGTCCCGTCTTGCTCTTACGAACAGCAGGGAAACGACCATGGATACGCCCATTGCGGCTGCCAACAGCATGAACGTTCCTCTGGTCGAAGAAAGATGGAACAGCGATTGAATGCCCTTCATGAACAGCGGACACATAAACTGGAGAAAATAATTGCAGGCCAGCAGTATGGAAAAAGCGCTCGTCATCCGCTCTTTGGGCACTATCTCGGCTGTCTTGTTGAACATCATCGGGAAGAACAATCCTTCCGCAAAGCCGATCAATAATACCGCCATCGCCGCCGCCAACACGGAATGCGCCAGGCTTTCCACCAGGAAGCCAAGCCCGAATACGACAAAAGCGAACGGAACAAGGACTCTGCCTAACAGCTGGGTCAGCGAAGTAATGGCAAGTCCGGCACCAAAGGTCCCGATTAGGGAAAGCGCGGATAAATATCCGACCGTCGATGCGGTTCCGATCCCATTCTCAGCCAGGTACAGCGACAAGCTCGTCGGAATGGTGAAGTACAGCATAATGTGTAGTCCGCTGCCCAGCGCAATGGCGTAGAAGAGACGCGGAAGCTTTACCGCAGGCCGGCCGCTGCCCTGTGCGGGCCTCTGAACCGGAGGGAATTTGGGAATGAACAGCAGCACCAGAATAAGGAGCAGAACGGCATAGGAATAGCTGAAAAAAACGCTTCTCCATCCATACGCTGCGATGAAGCCGCCGATCGTTAGGAAGATCGCGCCGCCGATTCCGTTCACCGCCGTAACCAATCCGTTCATTCTGGAACGTTCCTTGCCCTGAAAATTCTCGGCAATCAAGGCATTGAACGTCGGAGAGATCAATCCGATGCTCAGACCGAGAAGCGCCCGGAAAACCAGAATGCCGGTGATGGAATTCAGGAAGGCCGGTCCCACACCGCCAATAAGATACAGGATCAGGCCAACTATAAGGATGTTTTTCCTGGAAAACCTTCTGGATAAATAACCGGCCATGAATAAGGTCGGCAGGATAAATAAGGAAGACAACGTGACAACCCATTGAATGAGCAGCGCGCTGGTATCCGGAAAATCAACCTTGAGCAGTTTGATCGCCGGTGCCGCGAGCATGGGGGCGAACGCTGCCGTTATGGACAAGCTGAGCAAAGCCATTCGTGTGCTTAGTTTCACTTTTATCCTTCTTTCCATGATTTTGTTTTCTCATGATGCAGCCATGAACCGGGTTCCCATCATCCCGCCATGAATAATCACTCCTCGGCTTTGAACTTCGTAATGAGGATAACATCATTTTATCATAAAGTAAACAAAAAGAATCTAAATTGTCTATTATGTAATTGTTGTATATACTATAGCAGGGGATTGTGTATAATATAAGAATAGAAATCAGAGGAGGATAAAACAGATATGGATGAAACGGAAAACCATCAAAGTAAAACGAGGACCAAAATGCTGAAGAAGCTGAATGCGGTCATTGTCAAAGAGGGCTTTCAACAATTAAAAATGGATGATATTGCGAAAAGCATGGACGTAAGCCGGGCTACCATGTACAAATATTTTTCTTCCAAGGAGGAAGTCATCGAGGGTGTCGTAGGCACTTATGAGGATTATATAAACAAACTGTTGATTCCGGCTTCCGAGGCTGCGGAGCCGTCGTTCGGCACCCGGTTTCAGCAGCAGTTCGAGCAATCCGTCATGCTGGCCGGTAACATCACGGATGTGTTTCTGAAGGAGCTGCAGGCCATCTACCCCGACCTGTACGATCGTCTTAAGGATGTCATGCATCAGCGCGAACAGAAGATTCTGGAGTTTTATGAGGATGGCATGACGCAGGGGATATTTAACCGGATGAATCCGAAATTTATTTTGCTTCAGGATAATGTGCTGCTCCGGGAAATAATCGATTTCAAATACCTGCTGATCAACCAGGTGTCGCTGCAGCAGGTTCTTCATGACTACTACATGTTCAAGAAAGTTCAATTATTTCAGGCGGACAAACTGTCCATGGTGGATGATTCACAGATCGGCCCGATTATTGATTATATCGTTCAGAAGTTCAACCGTGCTTTTTTCTGACGCTTTACCAGAAGGATGAGGGGGAAATCCAAAATAGACAACCCGATATCCCCATGATATAATCCCCCTTAACCCAAATGAAGGAGGTGAGCCTATGATCAGAAAAAGATTAATGCTGTTTATTTTACTTACGGCCTTCATCGCTGCTGTCTATCTAAGTCCGCCCCGGCATGAAGCAACCGCGCATCTGGACAATTCCCCTCAGTTCGAGTGGGCAATGGATGCTTATTCCAACGGCGCCATTGAAGCGCCTGCAGTCAAGAATGTTCTCCCCCTGCTTCCAGCGTTCCCCTTCATGATCATGATGATGGCATTATTCGCTGTCTTCGCCCTCCGCATCGGTCTCAAATCCCACATACGTTCGGCAGTCCCCATTCTTCGGCTTCTCTACATCCTTAACCCCATTAAATTTAAATCCAACTATTTAGCATCCATCCCTGTTCTTCTATAACTATAGAATGAAAGGGAGTATTTGATTTGCGCAAAAATAGAAGATCGTTTGTACCGTTTGCTATGGCGGTATTGTTTTTGGTGACGTTTATGGGCTGGGCAGCTCCCAAGGCGGCGGGAAATATCAAGCTGGGTCTAGATTTGAAAGGCGGCTTCGAAATCCTGTATCAGGTCGAGCCTCTTGACGCCCATCAGAAGGTAACGAAGGAATTGCTGCTGGCAACCGAGCGCATGGTAGAGAAGCGGATCAATATCAGTAAGGTTGCCGAGCCGGAAATCACAATCGAAGGTACGGACCGCATCCGGGCCAAAATAGCCGGGGTCGCAGACCAAACGAAGCTGCGCGAGCTGATCGGCCAACCGGCCTATCTGACGTTCAAGGACGGCCAGGGCCGGATCGTACTGGATGGCAGCGACTTGGCCCCGAATGGCGCAAGCATCGGTCATGACCAGCTGAACCGTCCCGTGGTCAATGTGAAATTCAACGACCCTTCCAGGCTGAGGTCCGTAACGAAGGACAACCTGGGCAAGCCGCTGTCAATTCTATTGGATGACAAAGCCGTCTCCACGGCGGTTGTGCAAGCGGTAATCAGCGGCGGCAGCTCCTCGATTTCAAGTGAGGACCTGGAATCTGCGACAGAGCTGAAGGATCTGCTGAACGCTGGTTCCCTGCCGGCCAAGCTTATTGAGAAGCAGGTCAATTCCGTTTCGGCAAGTCTTGGGGAGGAAGCGCTGCACCGAACGTTAGTTGCGGGATATGCGGCTTCCGCGATCATCGTCATCTTCATGCTGATCGTCTACCGCCTGGCAGGTATCATTGCCAATCTTACGCTTCTGCTGTTTGCCTTTATCTGCCTCGTGCTTCTTGATTGGATGAATGCGGCGATGACGCTGTCCGGTATCGCCGGGTTCATATTGGCCGTCGGCATGGCTGTCGATGCCAATATCATTACGTACGAGAGGATCAAGGAAGAGCTAAGAGAGGGCAAAAGTATCCGCTCGGCCAGCCGCAGCGGGGCGAAATCATCGTTCGCCACCATTCTGGATTCCCACGCCACCACCTTTATCGCCGCGTTGGTTCTGATGATGATCGGCACGAATGCGGTCAAAGGGTTTGCCATCGTTCTCATGATGACAATCCTGGTGAGTCTCGTTACAAATGTATTCGGTTCCCGTCTCCTGCTGTGGCTGCTCCTGAAGGACAATGCGATTAAGCGCACCGAGTGGTTTGGGGTCCGTCTGAAACGGACGGCAGGCAGAGCGGTTAAGAAGCCGCTGCCTGATCTCGTGAAGCGAAGAAACTGGTACCTGGGCTTCTCGAGCGTGGTGCTTATTGTTGGCCTGATTGCCATATTGGGCAGAGGGCTTAATCTTGGAGTCGATTTTCAATCGGGGACGAGGCTGGATCTCTATATAGGCAGCCCCTTCCAGACAAGCGATATTGCAGCGGTTATTCACGAGGAAATCCCGTCCGCCACGATGAAGCCGGTCGTAAAATACGGAACGGACGGCCTTGGCGCAACAACCACCTTCAGCAAGCCGATTCCCGCCAGTCAGTTGAACGCGGTAGAGGACAAGCTGCAGGAAAGGTACGGCGCTCAAGTAAGCAAGCAGGAGTCCACGGTCGATCCTGTCATTGCCGCCGAGATGGTGAAGAAGGCCAGCTACGCCATATTGATAGCCTCAGCCGGTATCGTATTGTACACGGGACTTCGCTTTCACTACTTATTCGGCATTGCGTGCATTATCGCGCTCGCCCATGATATTTTGATTCCGGTCGCGTTGTTTTCCGCCCTCCGGCTTGAGATCGACCTGACCTTCATAGCGGCGGTTCTGACGATTGTCGGCTATTCGCTCAATGATACGATCGTGATTTTCGACCGGATCCGAACGAATATGAAGCAGACGAAGCTCACATCGGCCCGCGAGCTGGAGGAGCTGGTGAACAGGAGCCTGTGGCAGACGATGAGGCGTTCCCTGTATACGGTCCTGACCGTGTTCATCGCCGCTGCCGGTTTGTTATGGCTCGGCGGGGAGAGCATTCACCTGTTCTCGCTTGCGCTTCTATTCGGATTGGTGAGCGGCGCTTACTCGTCCATCTTTATTGCCGCGCAGGTCTGGCTGATCTTGTATAAACGCAGATTTCTTACAGCGGGTTAGCACTGATCCCCGCGGCGCGCGCCGCCGCGGGGTATTTTTGGAGTTTGGAATCAGGCTGCAATCCAAACCGAGGGGCTGTTTCTCTTATTGCTGCTGACACCTGTCTGGCCATTGGCAGCGAATTTTTCATACCGCCTGCAGATGACTTTTTCTTCATGCGGACTAAAAAAAAACCAGTATGGGAATGTTGATTACTGGGTGATATATATGATGCGAATCGTGTACGTTCTTGTACTTTGGATCGTGGCTTTTTACAAAAGCAATTGGAGGGATTGGAAAAAGTACCAACCCACCATTTTGTTCATGGTTGCATCAAGCTTCTTGGTTCATCTTTTAACCTATCGCTATCTGTTGTGGGACCTCAGCTCTGAATTGGGCAGCCATTTGATTAATGATTTGTTGTTGACCATTTTTGCATATCCGCCAATGGTGCTGATTTACCTGACCAACTTTCCATTCAACAAAAAAGTGATAGCCAAAGGGATGTACATTATTCTCTGGGTGTTTATATATACGGTAATGGAAGCCATTCAATATGGGCTGGAGAATATCCGGTATTATCACGGATGGAACCTCTGGAAGTCCATATTGTTTGATTTCGCGCTATTTCCGATGCTGGTCATACATCATATCAAGCCGCTGTTGGCTTACATTCTATTCCTCGTCGGAACGATCCTTTTTATATTGATGTATGGAATCCCCATTTCCTCGTTTAAATAAGGAAAGTAAGCTTGCTTTCCTGTCTGTAGTCTGTCGGAGCTATCCCTGACGGGTTTTCCGAAAACAGACAATTAATTAATCCCCCCAATTATTCATGCGTATAACAATGAATACTCTTAATCGTCAAGATGAAACCTGTTCATGCTTCAACTCCCATTATGATTTTCGCAAGCAGTCACAGTGAAGACAATAAAACCGGTATTTGCGGGCGATAGCCGCGAATACCGGTCGTTTGGAGAATATGAAATACTCTGGGCAAAATGTTACGGCTTCACAATGTCCGATAACGTATTAAACTCTTCTTCGCTCAGCGTGATAGCAGCGGCCGCAATGTTCTCCTCCACGTGCGCGACTGTCGAAGTGCCCGGAATAGGCAGCATGACAGGCGAGCGCTTCAGCAGCCAGGCCAGAGCCAGCTGGGAAGGAAGGGCATTATGCTGCTTGGCGATAGCGTCGAGCGGTCCGCCTTCTCTGGTTAATGCGCCTGTTGCCAGCGGAAACCAGGGGATGAATGCAATGTCGTTTGCCTCTGCGTAGTCCAGTACAGCCTCGGAATCCCGTTTGGCCAGGTTGTACAGATTTTGCACGGAAGCAATTTTGGCGAACTCGCTTGCTGCCTTGATCTGCTCGACACTCACTTCGCTCAGACCGATGTGGCGGATCTTGCCTTCCTGCTGCAGCAGGGCCAGCTCGCCGATTTGTTCAGCTAATGGAACCTTGGCGTCAATGCGGTGCAATTGAAACAGGTCGATCCGCTCAAGACCCAGATGGCGCAGACTCAGCTCAACCTGCTGCCGCAAATATTCGGGACGCCCTACCGGACGCCAATCGCCGGGGCCTGACCGCGTGAGGCCTGCCTTGGTAGCAATGATTACGCCGTCCGCATAAGGATGAAGGGCTTTCTTGATGAGCATTTCGGAAACGAAGGGACCGTAGGAGTCGGCTGTGTCAATGAAATTCACTCCGAGCTCCACAGCGCGCTGAAGAACGCGCACGGCTTCGGCTGGATCCTTCGGATCTCCCCATACTCCCGGGCCGGTTATCTGCATCGCTCCATACCCCAAACGGTTGACCGGCAGATCGCCTCCAATGGCATAGGTGCCGGACGCAGCAGCTGAAACATTCAGATCAGACATGAACCATCCTCCTCGATATATAAAAATAATAGTACCTATACTTGGTATAGCTTATATAGACACTTTTTGCAAATTTTTTTCGTGAAAGATCGGGGCAGAGACTCCTGATTTAAGCAAGATTTCCTGGCTGTTTATGTTACACTATTGAGTAGAAGGGGGTTGAACAGCTGTGGTAAAAATTCGAATCACATCCAGAGGCATCAAAAAAACACTGCAAAAATTTGACTATTTACAAGCGATCGCGGAATATGTCTGGAACGGATTTGACGCGAGGGCGACGATTGTCGAAATTAAAGCCGTATGGAACGCTTTGGGCGGTATGGAGAGATTGATCATTTCGGATAACGGAGAGGGCATCGACAGAACCGTTTTGGAACGGAAATTCACGCCTTTCTATGAATCCGAGAAACAAATCGATCCGAACAACAGGGTGCGGATGAGCTCTGCGATGCATGGCAAGAATGGAATCGGCCGATTGACCTTCCACAGCTTCTGCTCCCAGGCGACATGGAATACGACTTATAAAGCAGGTCCGGTCAATCAGACCTACTCTATTCATATAGCATCTGAAAGTCTGGATTCCTATACACTGACCGGCAATGCAGAGGGCAAGGCAAAAACAGGAACCTCGGTCACATTCGACCATATCCACAAGGAAATCGATTTGACGGAGTTGAAACAATTTCTGAGCAAGGAGTTCGGCTGGTTTCTTGAGCTCCATGCGGGCAAGAAGTTCGGTATCATCATGGAAACGGGCGAATACCTGGATTATTCCGGCATTATCGGTGCGAAGGAGAATATCGAGCTTGCGCATCCCGCGACCAACACCAAATTCGCCGTCAAATATATCCGCTGGACTGAGAGAATCAACAACGAATATTCCAGACTCTATTTTCTGGACTCCAGGAAGAGGGAGAAGTACAAGCAGCCCACCAGCTTCAACAATAAAGGGGACTCCTTCTATCACAGCGTCTACATCCAAAGCAAGCTGTTTGACGACTTCGACTTTATGAGCGAGGAACAATACGGGCAGCAGGAGATGGCATTTGGTTTAAGCCGCAAGAGCGAGGCCTTCCAATATCTGCTGGAGCAAATCAACCATTTGATCAGCGGAAAGCGCAAGCCGTTCCTCAA
The DNA here is from genome assembly GCF_056269255.1 of Paenibacillus sp. JT31N17. Taxonomy (NCBI): domain Bacteria; kingdom Bacillati; phylum Bacillota; class Bacilli; order Caryophanales; family Paenibacillaceae; genus Paenibacillus; species Paenibacillus sp. JT31N17. The sequence goes on along the minus strand of NZ_JBWDNP010000020.1, from coordinate 59,540 downwards.
AAGCCATTCCGATCTGATCATTTCCGAACTGATCGCGTCGGACGCATTTCCCGCCTTCAAGGACACGCCGGAGGACAGCGCGCGCCAAGAGGAGCTGAAGCATGTCATTCAAGAGCTTTACCGGGTAGAACCCCGAATCTTCGCCCGCTTGAATCCGGAGCAAAAAAAGGTGATCGTCCATATGTTGAATTTGATTATGGAGACCGCAGACCGCGAGCGGTTCTATCATGTCCTGAATGACATTATTAAATTGGAAGGTCCGGAGCGGCAGGAACTGGCCGAGCTGTTGAAGTCCAATATCGGTTAATGCTGCAGGAGTCCAACAAGCAGAACCGCCCCAGGCAGATCCCGGGCGGCTCTGCTTTTATTTATTCCGGGACTTCAGCCGAGAATAATCCATCCTGAACCGAACATTGTGAATTGCCCCGGAGGCCGCTCTATTCTATGGTGTACTTGTGGGACAATGTCAGCAAGCCAAACGACAAATCTATGTCTATCATAATCCAAAATTGAGGTGAAAGTGTTGCCGATATCCGTTCATGAAGGTTTATTTGAAATTCAAACCCGGCAGACCTCCTATGTATTCGGGGTCAACGAGCAGGGAATCCTCCAGCATTTGTATTGGGGAAAGACGATTGCAGCGCAGGAATGCGCTTACCGTCTCCGTTCCAGATCGCACAGCTCGTTTGACGCTCAGGTGGAACGCGAGTACGAGGAATACAGCTTCTGGGGCGGTGTCGGTTATGTCGAGCCGACGCTGAAGGTACGGTTCTCCGATCACGTCAGAGATCTGAAAATGGTATACGAGGGATATCGCATTGTAACCGATCATGGGGTCGAGGAGCTGGTCCTGACCCTGAAGGACGCTCATTACGATTTGCTGGTCCATCTCCATTACAAGGTAATAGCGGAATGGGATATGATCGAACGCTATGCGGAAGCGGTTAATGCCGGCGATACGGAGATTGTCATCGAAAATATGCAATCGGCCGCGTGGGCGGTTCCTTATTTGCCGCAATACCGGATGACCCATGTTACCGGAAGATGGTCGGGCGAGTATCAGCTCAGAGACACCTTTCTCTCCGAAGGCAAGAAAACGATTGAATCCAGAAGGGGCTTCACGGGCCCGCATGCCAATCCATGGTTCGCTATCGACGACGGCACTGCCACAGAGACGGCAGGCAATGTCTGGTTCGGCGCGCTCGGCTGGAGCGGCAACTGGAAAATAGTCGCGGAGAAGAGCAGCTTCAATCATGTGAGGGTGACGGGCGGCATTAATGATTTTGACAGTGAATGGCTGCTTCAGCCTGGAGAGACGTTCACAGCGCCGGTGTTCGTTGGCGGGTATACGCCATCGGGCTTCGGGGAGATGAGCCGCAGCTTTCACCGGTATCAGCGGGAATATATCCTGCCTGGAGCCGCGACACGCAAGGTGCTGTACAACTCATGGGAAGCGACGACCTTCGATGTGAATGTGGAGGAGCAAATTGAGCTTGCGCAGAAAGCGGCGAAGATGGGCGTCGAGCGCTTTGTCGTGGATGACGGCTGGTTCGGCAAACGCGACAGCGACCGGGCGGGTCTGGGCGACTGGTATGTTAATCCGCAGAAGTTTCCTGAAGGGTTGGGCGCCTTGATTGAGAAGGTCAAGGAGCTGGGAATGGATTTCGGCATCTGGGTGGAGCCCGAGTCCGTCAATCCGGACAGCGAGCTGTACCGGCAGCATCCGGAGTGGGTATACCATTTTCCGACACGGACCGGCTCACAGCTTCGCAACCAGCTGCTTCTGAATATAGCCAAGCCCGAGGTGAAGCAGTTCATTATCGGTTTCATGACGGAGCTGCTCAGCTCTCATCCGATCTCCTTCATCAAATGGGATATGAACCGGACCATTACGGAGCCGGGACTTCACGGCTTCCCGGCCGGGCAGCAGAAGGAAATCTGGATCAGGCATGTGCAAAGCCTGTATGAGATCTGGGCGGAGCTGCGTGAGAAATTCCCTCATGTCGAATTTGAGACCTGCGCCGGAGGCGGGGCCCGGATTGATTTTGGCATGCTGCGATTTGCCGATCAGGCATGGCCGAGCGATAACACCGATGCGTTCGACAGGCTGAGCATTCAGGAGGGCTTCTCCTACGTCTACAGCCCGCAGGTCATGATGTGCTGGGTAACGGATTCGCCCAATGGCATGAACGGCCGCAAGCTTCCGCTCTCCTTCCGGTTCCACAGCGCCATGACAGGCTCGCTTGGCATCGGCGGCAATCTGAAGGAATGGTCGGAGGAGGAAATGGAAGAGGCCGGCGGTCATATCCAGCGGTACAAGGAGATCAGGCATCTCGTTCAAAAAGGCAGGCAGTACCGTCTGGCTTCATTACGCAAGTCCCCGCAAGCGGCTGTACAGTATGTGAACGACGACCGGACGGAAAGCATTGTTTTTGCATTTCTGCATGCTCAGAATTTCGGCGGGCGTCTTCCGGATCTGAAGCTGGATGGCCTTGCGGAGCATAAAATCTACGACATCGAGGGAATCGGCGATGAAGTCCTGCAATTGCACGGAAGCACCTTGATGAATGCGGGTCTTCCGCTTCCGCTGCGCGGCGATTTCGACAGCGTGCTGATCTCGCTGAAAGCGCGGGAGTAAGCTTATTGGAGCCGGCATGTGGTCGACCGACCGCCGTCACAAGCGAAACGCCGCGCTGGGAGCTGCGTGCAGCCCGACGGTAATGGCTGCTGCGCTCGGCACTTTCGCAAAGCGCCACTCAATGCGCACTTCGCGTATTGCATGACAAGCCGACCAGACCATATGGATTGACGTTTAGGGCTGGGAATGGCACTGCCGCTTTCATCAGTCTCCCCCTGGTGTGAGCTGATGGACTGCCCAGGTATAGAGGCAGACAAAATTATATACTGGAAGCAGGTTATTCCGTGCTGGAGCGCATAAACGATGGGTACCGGCCGCTGCAGCACGGTTTTTCCCTGTTATAGAGGAAATGGAGAGCTGGCGGGGGATGGAAGTTATCTGGAAGAAGGTTATTCCGTGTTGGAGCGCATAAACGGTGGGTACCGGCCGCTGCAGTACGGTTTTTCCCTGTTATAGAGGAAATGGGCCGCTCCCGCGCCGATCTCAGAAGAACGCCGGACTGCGGAAGGTTTTCTGCGCCGGAACAGCGAAATGTTAGAGAAGCGTATACATATGGAACGGACACCTGGAAAACACGCGGCGCATGCAGCGGCACTTATATGATTGCAGCAGCTATATCTGCAGAGAGGCGGTTCATTCCATGATTATTGTGATGGAAAGGGAAAGCATGGGTTTTCTTTCAATCTCCATTCAAACGGAGCATTATGATTTGGCGATCGTACCCGGCATCGGCGGGCGTATTATGGAATTTGGCTCGGATGGCGTCAATCTGCTCTATCAGAACGGGAGTCTGGCGGGTTACCGCCCCCGCTATGAAGCTGAGAATGCGGAAGAAATGCGTGAACTGCGCAAGAGGAGCCCGCAGCTGCTTTATGGCGGAGAGAAAACATGGCTTGCTCCCCAAAGCGACTGGGTTGGCGTCCCGTATGCGGATTTGGATCACGGCGAGTACAGCTGGGAAGTGCAGCGGAATGAACAGGCCGTCCGGATCGTTCTGACGAGCCCCATATGCCGTGAGACGCAGCTGCAAATTATCCGCACTGTCACATGCGTGAATGGCATGCCGTCGATCGGCATCGAGCAGAAGCTGATCAACCACGGAACGGTTCCGGTAACCAAAGGCTTGTGGCAGGTGACCATGCTGAATCGCAGCGGAATCGTGGATATCCCGGACGGGTTGCTGCTCGGTTCGAGGCAGCCGCTGCCCTTGTTGGATGAACACAATGCGGCAGCCGTTCATGGCACGGATGGCTGGAGGATGGTCATGGACAATGACCGGGTGTATAAGCTCGGCTTTATGACGGATGGGGGGCGGGCAGCCGCACGGCATCAGGCCGCGAACGGCAAAACATATACTTTGACCAAGACCTATGCGGTTGAGCCGGAGCAAGTTTACCCCCATAACACGGTCGTCGAAGTGTATAATGCCAGCGACTATCCATATTATGAACTCGAGATTCACAGCCCTGCGCACACCCTCCAGCCAGGGGAGAGCGCATCATTCACGATAAACTGGGAACTTGCCGTCGATACCCTGCACTGAACGCTTAGCCTTTTAGCTTGTTCCGGTATTCCGTTGGCGACAAACCGATCATTTTTTTGAACAGACGGGAGAAGTAGTAGGGGTCCTGGAAGCCAAGCGACAGGCCTATATCCTTCATGCTTCTGTCCGTCAGGTCGAGCAGCTGTCCGGCACGCTGAATCTTCATCCGCAAATAATAGTCGATCGGCGCAAAGCCGGTCGATTGTTTGAATAAATGGTTCAAATGCTGCTTGGAAATCCGGGTATGGGCAACCAATTCTTCGAGCGACAAATTGGATTCCAGCTGCTCCTTCATATATTGAATGGCCTGCTCGATATACCGCTCCGATTTTTCCTCGCCTGCCCCTGCCTTCATCAATCCGACAAAGCTGAGATAATATCTGACCGTCTGGGAAACATGGACCTGATGGTCCATGGAATACGGCTTGGATGACAGGATATCGTAGCATTGCTCGAATAAATCCAGCAGCTTGACGGAATGGCTTAGCCCAAGCCGCAGCGGCCCTGCTTCCATGCTGAAGCTGGAGAAGAAGGCCCCGGCATCCTCCCCCATCAGATGAAACCAGTAAATGCTCCATGGATTGTTTTCATCTGCACCATAGGAATGAGGCGTATCGGCAGGGATGACGGTGAGCGTCTGCTCGGTGACCCGCATCGCCTTGTGTGACCCGCTTTGGATCCATCCTTCGCCGCCCGCGCAGTAGATCAGAATATGCATGCTGCAGCCGGAGGGCCTGTCCCGGTAATGGTGCCGCGCCCGCGGGAAGTAGCCGATATCCGTTATATACAGCTGCCTGATCAAGGGATGGGCTACCATCTCTTTCAGGATATACGGGGGCAGGACAATGATTTTCTCTGCCTCAAATCCATCCGCCTTCCTCAGCATCTTAGCAGAAAGCCTCCCTTCGCTACATAAGCTTTGTTTGAATTTTACCGAATATAATCCATCATGTACAGGGCCCTGCCCTTCGCAGGCTGTTTCTTTAATCTTTAGAGAGGTTAACATTTGGTTTCACCTTTACTGATATTCCGAAATGAAGAACCTGAGTTTGCCGCTAAAGGAGGGCTTCAGCCCTTCAGGCTGTCGAGAAACTCCCTGTTTCATGCAGGGGTCTAAAGTTGCCTTGCCTTGTTAGTCGCACAAGTTGAGGCCAACGGATCGTTTAAAATATTGAAGTGTCGAAGGTTCCTCTGGACCTTCTCGATGCTCTGGACCGCTGCAGCCGTTACTTCTTGTTTTCCGCCACAGCTGGCGGAAAGCGGCAGGATTAACAAAAACCATGCGGAATATAGAACTTTAACAGTATAAGATATTGACACAGCTAATGGTTTAACAGGGGAAGGGGAGAGCTTGGAAGATGGCCATTCAATTGGAAATTTCGGGACCGAATGCCCACCGGGTATACCAGCGTGACGATCGGGACCAGGCGGATATTACTTTCTCGGTCAAGGTGCCGCAGGGAGCGGAGGGACTTGTGGAAGGCCGGATATCTGCCGGTCCATGGAGGAGTCTGGGGTCGGCCAGCCAGCCGGAATTCTCAGCTGCTCTGGAAAGGGTGCCGGCAGGCGAGCATGAGATCTATGTTCGTATCGTATCTCCCGAGACAGGAGAACTGCTCGCGGAAGGAGATGTCGGACCGGTCTATGTAGGTGATCTGTGGGTATTGGCGGGGCAATCGAATATGGAAGGCTGCGGAAGACTGATACATGTAGAGGAGCCTCAGCCGGGTGTCAGCTGTTTCTATATGGGAGACCGTTGGGATCTGGCTGTGGAGCCGCTTTGCTGGCTGCTGGAATCGCCCGACCCTGTACATTGGACGCCATTGCCTGAGGGAATGGATGTTTCCGAAGAGAAGCGCAAAGAATATATCAGGATGGCCCGCAGAGACAGAGTGCATGGAAGCGGACTTGGACTGCCGTTCGGCAAAATGATGCTGCGCCACACCGGCGTTCCCGTTGGGCTGCTCATGGTAGCGCATGGCGGAACCTCAATGAGCCAATGGGATGCCGCGCTCGCAGGCGAAGGCGGCCGTTCCTTATATGGCGCTATGCTGCGGGTCATTCGCGAGGCCGGAGGCAAGGTGCGGGGATGCCTTTGGTATCAGGGAGAGAGCGACGCTACTGAAGCGGATTCAGAGTTTTACTACGACCGGATGACGGAATGGGTGGCCAGCCTTAGACGCGATCTGGGAGATCCGGAGCTGCCGTTCATCTACGCACAGATATCTGTTGTGACCAATTGGTCCTTCGAGCAGGGATGGAACCGGGTACAGGACGATCAGGTGCGTCTTGAATCTGTACTGGGCCGCGCAGCGGTTGTTCCGACCATCGACGCTTCGCTGGCTGATTTTATTCATCCGGATGCCGCCTCCCTGCGGGATATTGGGCACCGTATGGCGTGGGCGGCTCTTCGGCTCGTTGATGGCCGGCGCCCGGCCGAACCGGGTCCACGGTTTGCGTCGGCGGATTGGAATGAGCAGCGCACGGAGCTGACCATTACGTTTAGCGGAGTCAATGGACGGCTGCAGAAGGTTGAACGCGTTTTTTCCTTCCAGCTGACAAACGGTGAAGAGCGGCTGCCGCTGGAGGGGCAATTGGATGAAGCTGCAGAGCGGGTCATCCTCCGGCTGGAGCGGCCTGCACCGGATTCCTGCCAATTATGGCATGGCCGCGGCACCAACCCTGCGGTTAATGTGCGGGATGAAAAGGGAATACCGCTGCTTGTTTTTGGGCCGCTGCCTGTCTAAATTTACGACTGTCAAGGCTACGCTTCTATCTATCCCGGCAGCCGCAGCGTCGGGCGCAACTGCTGCCGGGAATTGCATTTTGTACAAAGCGGCCGGTTGGCCGAATATCTTCCCAGGATGCGTCTTTAAGATGACATGACGGGAGTTGTTCCGCAGGCAGTCGGACCCGATATATCAAGACGGCGAAGGAAAACGGACTGCATCCGTTCCGGTACCTCAAGTATCTGTTCGGGCAATTTCCGAGAGCTTCCGGATTCCCGGGCTCCGAGCGCACTGGAACCCTATATGCCCTGCTCCTCAATTTCCTTAATCCATATGCATCATTCAGTGGCTTCCATTTGACTACGGATGGGGCTTATTTGACGTTTACCTGCTTGATCTTCTTGACTTAATCCTTGCTTAATCCGTATAGCTTCCCCTCCGAATCTTGCTGTAATAAAATCCTACTCCTCTCGCAGCCGCTTGATATCGCTGATCGGGGGGAGGCCGAACAGGCGGGCATACTCGCGGCTGAATTGGGAGGGGCTCTCGTAGCCGACTTGAAAGGAGACGTCCGCGGCGTCTGCAGATTCGGACAATAAAAGGCGGCGTGCTTCCTGCAGCTGTAATTGCTTCTGATACTGCAGCGGGCTCATGGCGGTGACCTCTTTGAAATGCCGATGCAGAGAGGAAGGCGCCATGTTGGCGATCGAGGCGAGCTCTTCGATACGCAAAGGGGCGGTGTAGTTCTGCTTGATCCGCTGCACGACGCTGGCAATCCGGTTTGAGCTGCTGCCGCTCATGGCGATCTGCTTTAGCGCACTTCCCTGCCCTCCGCGTAAGACCCGATATAAAATTTCTCGTATAATGAGCGGCGAGAGTACCGGTACATCCTCCGGATTGTCTAATAGCCGGACCAGACGGATAGCGGCATCCAAGAGGGAAGAACTTGTTTTGGCTACAAACAAAGCTCGTTGTGAATCTCCCTTGGCAGGGACCTGCTGATCCGAACCGTTCATCAATTCAAGGACATCTTTCGGGTCAAATTTGAGCTGGACGCATAAATAGGGAGCTTCCGGCGTTGCCTGAATTACTTGTGCGGAAACAGGTAGAACCAAGGATACAACCAAATAGCTGGAGGGACCATACGTATAGCTCTCGCCCCCCAGTATGACTACTTTGGTGCCTTGGGCGACGAAGCAGATGGTCGGCTCATGGACGGAGAACGAAGGAAATGTCGTAACCGAGTTGCGTATCAAGGAAAGCGACGGGATCACTGTCGGGTGAACCCCGTCCCTGTCTGTATTATTTTCGATAAGCTGGGCCAACTCTGTCAGATATGGAACCAGGGGATCTTGGTGAGCAGGTGGATTCGGCATGACTTTCCCTCCTTATTTTTTTATCGCCATTATACCCCCCTTGGGAGGAGTAACAAAGCTGATTGAGAGGATTAGGCAATGATTTGCGATCATTTGGCTATCTTCCCGCACATCAACTGACTCATAATCAAGTTGTAAGGAAGGAGGAATCTTCAATCACAGAGATTCCAGGTTCGCAAATAAAGGAGGCCAAACATATGAAATACAGAATTCTCGGGGCAACCGGCATGTCGGTTAGCGAGTTCGCTCTTGGAACGATGATGCTCGGAGCAATGGGTAACAGCGACCATGACGAATCGGTCCGCATGATCCACACGGCCATGGATGCCGGTATCAACTTTATTGACACAGCTGACGTATACTCCAAGGGCGAGTCCGAGGAGATTGTCGGCAAGGCGCTCAAGGGAAAGCGCGATAAGGTGGTGCTGGCAACGAAGTTCGGCTTACCGATGGGGCAGGATGCCAACCAGAGCGGGGGGGCGCGGCGTTGGATCATCCGCGCGGTCGAGGATAGTTTGCGGCGGCTCGGCACTGACTACATCGACCTCTACCAGATGCATCGTCCAGATCCGAATACGGACATCGGTGAGACTCTCTCAGCGCTCTCCGATCTAATTCGGTCAGGCAAGGTGCGCGCTATTGGTTCTTCCACTTTTCCGGCAGAGCAGATCGTCGAGGCACAATGGGCCGCAGATAAGCACGGACATCACCGCTTCCTCACGGAGCAGCCGAGGTACTCCATTTTCAATAGAACGAATGAATCGGCTGTGCTCCCCTCGACGCAGCGCTATGGAATGGGTGTCCTGTCCTACGGGCCGCTGGGCAGCGGCTGGTTGTCAGGACGGGTGGACCCAACTACGGGAAACCGCGCATCGCTGCAAACGCGTGCCTTCGACCTCTCGATACCGGGAAATCAAGTGAAATTGGCCGCTGTCCGGCAGCTCAATCAACTTGCTGCAGAGACGGAAATGCCGTTAGCACACCTGGCAATCGCGTTTGTCCTGTCACATCCGGCTATAACATCCGTTCTTATTGGCCCACGGACGCCAGAGCAGCTCGAGGATCTTTTGGCGGGCGCGGACGCGGTACTGAACGAGGATATCCTTGATCGGATCGACGAAATTGTTCCACCCGGCACCGATCTCAACGTAGCAGACAATACCTTCTTGATGAATCCGGCCCTAGAAGACAAGCGTCTGCGCCGCAGATAAACGAATCCTTGAGGGCATTACAACGATAGTTCAATTAACCGCCATATCATGGGCGGTTTTTTTGAGGTTAAATTCAACCAACAAACGACGATCTCGATCTGCCCGACCAGATACTTTCAGAACGATTCGAAAATGCATTCTGCATAAATTGGGAACCATCTAAGGCAGGGGCACTTCTTTAGCGGCAGACCCGGGAAACTCTCTTTTTTTATACCAGTATCACTAACGATAATTTCTATCCACGGGGGCCGGCACAACTGTAAGGATCATCCATCCCGTGTTGCGCGGTTTGTCGAATCGTGACATGATTAAGAAAAAGCGACAGAGCCAAAGCGAGGGCACAAGCCATGAAACGAACGATGAAACGTATCACCAGCGGATCCATGACGCTAAAAAAAAGAATAATCATTCTCTTCCTGATCAGCTCCCTGCTCCCCTTCATTTTTGTGTTTTTTATCTCCTACCACACGATATACTCCATTCTTACCAATAAAATTCAGGATGGCATTCAAAGCAATCTCAGACAGGTCGAATATTCCCTGGAGAATGCGATCGGGAACTTGAATTCCGTATCCGAGCAGCTCGCGTTCAAGGGAACGATCGGCAGGGAACTGGAAATTTTGTTAACCTCGGGCAATGCGTATGAGCGTTCGCAAATGACCACTCAAATCAACAGCGAGCTTAATCTGATTACCTTCACGAATACGAATGTCGGTCTCACGATGTATTACTTTCAAAAGGACGGGCTCCATCAATTTGAAACTTCTGGCGTCAAGCCGGATTTTGATCCGAAGCGTCTGCCGCTCTTGGCCGAATATTACGGCATCACCTATTACGGCCCGCATGTCAGCTACGACCGCTTTAATAATAAATATGTGCTGTCTGCTATGCGGAAGGTGGATCTGCCAAGCCGGAATGACGTTTATGTTTATATCGAGAGCAATTTTAAATTGACGGAAAGCATTTTGGATAACGGGGAAAATGCCCAGCATGCTTTTTATCTCTTTTTAGATAATAACCATAAAATTACATATAGCGAGATTCCTGAGGAATTTCCGATAAACTCTGTATTCACCAGTGATACAGCTGTCAAATCGCATGGTCTGCATAACGAGTATTATTGGTTTGATGAAACCAGCAACCAGGGCTGGAGCATCGTGTCGGTTATTTCCAATGCGGACTACAACAAAGAAATGAACAAATGGTTTCTGCAAACCATCGTTTCCTCCCTTTTCTTCCTGGGGGTCAGTGTGCTCATGGCGTGGCTGCTGTGGAAAATGGTCTATCGTCCGTTATCGAATTTCAACAAGGAAATCAAGCTGATGACGAGCAACAAGACGCCGTCTCTCCTTGTTCGGACGAGAATTCCGGAATTTGACCAGCTGCTGGATCAGTTCCGCGATATGAAGACGCAGATCTGGGATTTGTTCGTGGAGGTTCAGCAGAAGGAGAAAAGGAGAGCCGATCTGGAGGTGGAAAAGCTGCTCTATCAGATTAATCCGCATTTTCTGATGAATACTCTCGATACGGTGCACTGGCTTGCCGTTATGAACGGGCAGAATGAAATCGACCGGATTATTTCTTCCCTGAACAAGCTGCTGCATTATAATCTCGGCAAACTGGGGCAGTCCTCCACGATCCGCGATGAAGTCGATGCGCTTAAGCAGTATTTGATCCTGCAGAAAATCCGCTATGATTTTGAATTCCAGGTTGATATCGAGGTGGATCAAAGCCTGCTCGACATGCCGATACCGCGTTTCATTCTGCAGCCGCTTGTGGAAAATTCCCTCTACCATGGCTTCAGCGACAACGGGGTTATCCAGGTTCGCGTAAAGGCGCAGGAAATGATTGAGATTTCCATCCAGGACAACGGGTCGGGGATGACCCAGGAGGCCATCAACAAGCTGCTCCACAGTGAACAGATGGAACGGGAGAAGGTCGGCATGGGCATCGGCATGAATTACGTGAAGCGGATGCTTGAGGTTTATTACAACGGCAAAGCGCGGATACATATCGAGAGCGCGCCCGGACAAGGGACGAGCATATACTTGAGTTTGCCGATATTGAAGGAGGATACGCTGTGATCCGGATATTAGTCGTAGACGACGAAAAATTGGTAAGACAGGGCATTATAACATCATTGCCGTGGGCGGAGTTTGGAATGCAGGTGGTGGGTGAAGCCAAAAACGGCGAGAAGGCCATCGAATTTCTGGAGCAGAACGAGGTGGATTTGATGCTCACGGACCTCGCCATGCCCGTCATGTCGGGAATTGAGCTGATGCGGATCGTCCGCAAGCGCTATCCGAATCTGTATATTATTGTCCTGACGCTGCATCAGGATTTTGAATATATCCAGGAGGCGCTGCGGCTTGGGGCAATCGACTATATTGCCAAAGTGGAGCTGGCTCAGGACCGGTTCTCCGAGATACTGGCGCGTATTCATGCGCGGATCAAGGAGGAACAGCAGAAAGGGAAGCAGTCCGCCGCGGGTCCTGCCTCCGATGAAACCATTGGGGTGGATCAAGGGTATGCGCTGCTTTCCCCGGAGGCGCAAGCAGACCCGGCTTGGGTCCATTCGCTTTATCCGGAGCCCTCAGGCAGCAGCCCGGACGAGCAGCAGTGGATCCGGTATCCGGCCGATAAACGGGAGAATGACGCGATGTTCGCCGTATTGACGGAGGCTGTTCAGAGCCGGGAGAACTGGGTGCTTCTATGTCTGGAAGGACTGCGGGGCATCGAGAAGACGGAGGTGCAGCAGGCGCTGCTCGCATACAGGAAGCATCTCTTATTTTACGATTATCATCCGGAGGACAAGCTGATCCGGCGATCCCTTCGCGAGCTGCAGGAGAAGGAGAGGCTGCCGGACGGTTATGATCGCGAAATCGCAGAAGCAGCCGAGCAGTGGTCGGCGCTTGGCTGGATACACAATGATGAGCGGTTTGCCGTGCTTCTGGACAGGCTCAAGTCGATGAAGCTGCCTCCGTCCAGGCTCATGCTATTTCTGCGCAAGCTGACGGATGAATGGAATGAACTGTACAGCTCGGTCCTCCCGTCCGGACTGGTGCTTCCGGAGGGATTTTATTCCTGGCATGAAGCCAATGAATGGTTCCGGCAAATTCGGAAAACGATAAGTAGGACATTGGGCGCACCTCATTATTCCCAGGAGGTCCAGGATGCAGTTATGAGAGCCGTGCAATTGATTCAGGAGCAGCTGAGCGGGCAGCTGTATGCCGCCGATATCGCCAAGCGGGTCAATATGAGCCGCAGCTATTTCAGCCAATGCTTCAGGGATATTATCGGGAAGACGTTCAATGAGTACGTGCGCCAAGCCAGAGTGGACAAGGCCAAAGAGTACCTGGTGCATACGAACATGCCGATCCTGTGGGTGGCGGAAAAAACCGGCTACCTGGACGGGAAATATTTCAGCACGGTGTTCCGCGAGCAGACCGGCGAGCTGCCAAGCACCTTCCGCAAAATGCACCGCAAGGAATAGGGCAGAAAAAGATGTCGATTTCACTCCTATACCGCATATCCATCCTTCAAACCTCTACCCGGGGGGACATTTGTCCGACAAGCAGGGTAGAGGTTTGTCCGAAAAGGGTGAAAAATGGCATCCGGCAGGGAGGAAAACCGTTCATTTCTCCCCCTTATCACAAAACCGCTCCCTGTCTAAAATGGGGCTTTGGATGTGCTACATTTATCATGCAAGTTGACGACTACTCGGAAAGAAGGGGAGCATGTTGAGAAACAAAAGAAAAGGCATGGCAACGCTGACGCTGCTTTTGGCATTTGTACTGGTCATCAGCGCCTGCAGCCAATCGAATTCGAACACATCTTCGAACAACGGGGACAATCAGTCGGGAAATGCGCCGGCTGCACCGGCAGATCCATTCGGTAAATACACAGAGCCGGTCACCCTGGCCGTCGGACAAAAGGTAGATCCGGCCGACAAATCGCTGCCAGCCGGCGACACGCCGGATAATAACCAGTTCACCCGATACATCAAGGACAACTTGAATATCGATGTCTCCAATGCCTTCACGGCATCTCCAACCAACTATGATCAGAAAGTCAGCCTTTCCATCTCAAGCAACGACCTGCCGGATGCCATGGTGGTCAATGCCCAGCAAATGCGCCTTATGTACGATAACGGTCAGCTGGCTGACTTGACGGAGGCTTTTAATTCGAATGCATCGCCGGCACTGAAGCGCGTTCTGGAAGATTCGAACAAGCGCGCGATGGATACCGTTACATTTGACGGCAAAATCATGGCGCTGCCACAGGCGGAGGATGCCGGTATCCACGAGATGTGGATCCGTAAGGATTGGCTCGACAAGCTCGGCCTTGAGCCTCCCAAAACGATGGCGGATCTGGAGAAAGTGGCAGACGCTTTCACCAACCAGGACCCTGACGGCAATGGCAAGAAAGATACGATCGGCATCGCCGGACCATCCAGCAGCGGTAAAATGTATGCGAACTTCCTTGATTCAGCGAACAATCTCTACGGCTTCGATCCGATTTTCTCGGCCTATGGCGCATACCCCGGTTACTGGGTAAAAGATGCGGACGGCAATCCGGCCTATGGCTCGACGCTGCCGCAAACGAAAGAAGCGCTTGGCAAGCTTAGAGATCTGTATTCCAAAGGATTGATCGATCCGCAAATGGCGATCCGCACCGATTCCGGAGAGTCGATCGTCAGCGGTCAAACGGGTATGTTCTTCGCTCCTTGGTGGATGGGATACGGTCCGCTCACGGATGCCGTTAAACAAAATCCGAAAGCGAACTGGCAAGCTTACGCGCTGCCGCTTGATGCGCAAGGACAATTCAGCCCGCATCTGAGCGCGCCGGCCGGTCAATTCGTAGTCGTGTCCAAAGATTATAAAAATCCCGAAGCCGTCATCAAGCTGCAAAATCTGCTGCTTCGCGACGAAAGCAAATTTGATTTGACCAAAGGTTCAATCGGCTTCTACCCTGTCCGTCTTGCTCTTGGACCTTCCGATGAATCGGAATTTACCGTTCAAGCGGTACGCGATGTGCTTTCCGGAGCGAAAACGCCGGAGGACTTTGCTGACAAACCGGAGTACAAGCTGCTGCAGGGCGATTTGACGAATATCAAAAAAGTAAAAATCGAGCCTTACGACAAGATGGATATCCAATACTGGAATCCAACGGCCGATATGGGCGCCTGGACCCGTCTGTATTCGATCATGGTCGGCGTTGCGCCTAACGTGGACGTGCAGATGAACCGGGTAAGCAGTCTGCTCTACTCGCAGACGAACGCGATGGAGACCAAATGGGTCAACCTGAAGAAAATGGAAGATGAAACCTTCCTGAAAATCGTCGTCGGGGGAGCTCCGCTCGACACCTTCGATAAGTTCGTAACCGATTGGAAGAAACAAGGCGGCGATCAAATTACCGCCGAGGTTGCTGAAGCAGTCAAGGAATAAAGAGGATGACCAGGGGGGCTTGAATCACAAGCCCTCCTATATTCCCGGCCATATGAATACTTGGGGAGGGATAACCAGTGAATACCAAAGGGTTTGCCAAGCATTATTACGCTATGCTTCTGCCGGGATTTATATGGCTTGGAGTATTCAGTATTTTTCCCATGTTCGGGATTATCATCGCATTTGAGCATTATAACCCCGTCAAGGGAATGCTCGGCTCGGAATGGGTCGGACTGGAAAATTTCCGTTACATGTTTACGCTCAGCGATACCAGAAGCATCTTTTTCAACACGATTTTCATTGCTTTGATGAAGATTATCGCCAATCTGATTGTCCCGCTTGTTTTTGCCTTGCTGCTCAATGAGCTGCGCATTACCGTGCTTAAAAAATGGGTGCAGACCATTGTTTATCTGCCTCACTTTCTGTCATGGGTTATTCTTGGAGGCATTGTATTGGATTTGTTCTCCTTTGACGGTCCCATCAATGGCATATTGTCTGTCTTCGGTCTGAAAGCAACCAATTTCTTCGCCAGTGCGCCGCTGTTTCCTTTTCTCGCGGTTGGCACCGATGTATGGAAGGAATTCGGCTTCAATATGATTATTTATTTGGCTGCCCTGACCGGCATCAATCCCGCCTTGTATGAAGCGGCAGGGATCGACGGAGCGTCGCGGATGCGCCGATTGTGGCATGTGACGCTGCCGGGCATACGCACAACCGCTGCCCTGCTTGCCGTACTGGGCCTCGGGAATGTTCTGAATGCGGGCTTTGACCAAATTTTCAACTTATATAATCCCCTTGTCTATTCGTCGGGGGACATCATCGATACCTGGGTTTACCGCACAGGGCTGCTGAATTTGCAGTATGAGCTTGCGACCGCCGTAGGGCTGCTCAAATCCCTGATCGGGTTCATTCTTATTGCCATCTCGTATGTAGCGGCCTACAAGTGGGCCAATTACCGGATTTTCTAAGAGAGGAGGCTGGCGGAAATGGTCAAAGATACGACAGCCGGTTCAAAAATATTCGATGTGCTGATTGTGATTATTCTTGTCGTAGTCGCTCTCACCTGCATACTCCCGCTATGGTATACGCTGGCGGTATCGTTCAGTACCAAATCCGCTGCGGCGGGAGGGCAAGTCTCATTATGGCCGGTCGGCTTTAATTTGAACTCCTACAAGCAGCTGCTGCAGGACAACCAGTTCTTCGTTTCCTTCTGGACGTCGATTAAGCGTGTCGTGCTGGGGGCGGGCCTGAATTTACTGGTCGTGCCGCTGATGGCTTATCCGCTGTCGAAGACGATCAAGGATTTCAGGCTGCGGAACTTTCTCATGTGGGCCATGATCTTCACCATGCTGTTCAACGGCGGCTTGATTCCGCTGTACCTGACGATCAAGCAGCTCGGCCTGTTCAACAGCATCTGGTCGCTGGTTCTCGTCGGAGGGGCGCAAACCCTGGTGTTCAACGTGATTCTGGCCATGAACTTCTTCCGCAATCTGCCCAAGGAACTGGACGAGGCGGCTCTTGTGGACGGAGCGGGCCCCTGGTATATCCTGCTCAAAGTATATGTTCCGCTGTCCGCGCCGGTTCTGGCTACCGTATCGCTGTTCAGCATCGTTTATCACTGGAATGAGTTTTTGTACGGACTGGTCTTCATGACGCGCGAGCAGTATTACCCGCTGCAGACGTATATCCAGCAGGTCGTTGTCATGCTGGATCCGTCGACCATGTCCACGGATCAGCTGCAGCGGTTGAGCCAGCTGTCCAACAAGACCTTGAACGCGGCAAAAATATTCATCGCGATGATCCCGGTTCTGGTCGTTTATCCTTTCCTGCAGCGCTTCTTCATTCACGGCATCACGCTGGGCTCGGTCAAGGAATAAGCCGGCGCTATCAAATTACTTAAAGGAGTCTTATTCATATGAAACAAATTCGGATCGGCACCCTTGTTGGCGGCGGGGACGCAGTTCGCGTCCTGCCGCAAATTCTTCCTCATGGCTTTGAATCATTCAGTCTTACCTTCTGGCAGTCGACCAATGGTCTGGACTTGTCCGAGACCGCCAAGCGGGTTAAGGAAATTCTGGCGGAGAAGGGCGTTCCCATCTCCAGCCTCGGCATCTTCGGCAATCCGCTCACCGGCGAAGGCGACAACGCCGATACGCTGGCCAGCTGGGAACGGCTGATCGACCATGCGCATGAATTCGGAACGGATCTGGTAGCGGGCTTCACCGGGCGTATGCCGGGTACGATCGACGACTCTCTCCCGCGTTACACGGAGGTGTTCGGGGAATTGGCGAAACGCGCGGCCGACAAAGGCGTCAAGCTGGCTTTTGAAAACTGCGATATGGGCGGCACATGGGAAAGCGGAGACTGGAATATCGCGCATAATCCGACGGCATGGGAAAGAATGTTCAACGCCCTTCCTGCGGAAAATATCGGACTTCAATGGGAACCGACCCATCAAATGGTCAGCCTGATCGATCCGATCCCGCAGCTGCGGAAATGGGTAGGGAAAATCTTCAATGTGCACGGCAAGGATGCCACAATCGCTTGGGATGTCGTACGCGAATACGGCATTCACGGACCGAAACCGTTCGTATGGCACCGTACGCCAGGCTTCGGCGACACCAATTGGACGGATGTCATTTCGATTCTCCGGCAGCACGGATACGAGGGCAGCATTGATATCGAAGGCTGGCATGATCCGGTTTACCGCGATGATTGGGAGATGACGGGACAGGTACACGCGCTCAACTATCTGAAAAACTGCCGCGGCGGCGATTTTATTCCAAACCCGTCATAGACATCATACCTGAATATTATGAATAGAAAGAGGTGAGCGGTATGGCGCTTCATAAAGTTGTGGTTGCCGGCTGTGGCGGAATGGCCAACGAGTGGCTTGACTACGCCGCACAGCGTGAGAATGTTGAAATTGTAGGGCTTGTGGACCTCTTCGAGGAAGCAGCCAAGAAAATGGCGCAGAAGCGCGGGTTGAATGTTCCGACATTTACGGATTTGTCCACCGCTCTCAGCCAAACGGGTGCGAATCTGGTATTTGACGTCACGATTCCTGCCAGCCACAAGCAGATTGCGACAACTGCGCTGCAGGCGGGCGCCCATGTATTCGGAGAGAAGCCGATGGCGGAAACATTGGCAGACGCACAGGAAGTTCTGGCTGTGGCGAGCGGGTCCGGCAAGCGGTATTCCGTTATGCAGAACCGCCGTTATTTGAAGCATATCCGCGCCTTGTCCAGTTTTCTGGCATCCGGTGCGATCGGAACAGTCGGCTCGCTGCATGCTGATTTCTTTCTCGGACCGCATTTCGGAGGCTTCCGTGAGACGATGGCAAGCCCGCTGATCCTGGATATGGCGATTCATACGTTCGACCAGGCGCGCTTCCTCAGCGGAGCTGATCCGGTGTCGGTCTACTGCCACGAATACAATCCGGCAGGTTCATGGTACGCAGGCAATGCTTCGGCGATCTGCATCTTCGAAATGAGCGACGGTTCCGTATTCTCGTACCGCGGTTCATGGAGCGCTCAAGGTGCAGGAACCTCATGGGAGTCCGATTGGCGCGTTACAGGAAGCCAAGGGACGGCCAAATGGGATGGGGACAATCGTCCTGTCGCAGAGGTTGTCGAGGGCGAAGAAGGCTTTATCCGTCCAGGCAAACTAGTGGAAGTGCCGGATATCTGGACGGGCCGGGAAGGCCATTTTGGCTGCCTGGACAATATGTTCGAGGCGCTGGAGCAGGATCGTCCTGCCGAAACGGATTGTACGGACAACATCAAGAGCGTATCGATGGTCTTTGGCGCGCTGGAAAGCGCAAGAACCGGCCAGAAGATTATGCTTTAACTAACAATAGAAGAAGAGAGAGATTCATAGATAGGCGGAATGGAGGCATGAAGCATGAAATCGATACGAGTTGGAATGATCGGTTATAAATTTATGGGTAAGGCGCACAGCCATGCGTATCGCGATTTGCCGATGTTTTTTCCGGATTCTCCGGCTCCGGTCATGAAGGCGATCTGCGGCAGGGACGAGCAGGGCGTACAGCAGGCGGCGAAGCAGTTCGGCTGGGAGCATGCGGTTACGGATTGGCGCGAGCTGGTCAAGCGGGAGGATATCGACCTGGTTGATATCAATGCCCCGAGCGATGCGCACAAGGAAATTGCCATTGCGGCAGCGCAGGCTGGCAAGCATCTGTTCTGCGAGAAGCCGCTCGCGCTGACGCTGTCCGACGCGAGAGAGATGCTGCAGGCGGCGGAAGCGGCCGGCGTCAAGCATATGGTTGGCTTCAATTACCGCTTTGCACCGGCTATCCGCTTGGCGAAGAAGCTGATTGCCGAAGGCAGAATCGGCAAAATTCATCATTTCCGCGCGACCTTCCTGCAGGATTGGCTGGTTGATCCGGCGTTCCCGCTCGTTTGGCGGCTGAAGAAGGAAGTGGCGGGCTCCGGCTCGCACGGCGATCTCGGCGCGCATCTGATTGATCTGGCCCGGTACCTGGTTGGCGAGATTAAAGAGGTGGTCGGAATGGACGAGACCTTCGTCAAGGAGCGTCCAATCGCCGAGTCCATGACCGGCCTGAGCGCGCAAGGAAATACGGATGGCCCCATGGGCGAAGTCACGGTGGATGACGCCACGCTGTTTATGGCCCGGTTTGCAAGCGGCGCTCTGGGAAGCTTTGAAGCAAGCCGCTTTGCGGCAGGACACCGCTGCACGAATGCGTTTGAAATTAACGGCAGCAAAGGAAGCGTTCGTTTCGACTTTGAGCGCATGAATGAGCTGGAGGTTTATTTTACCGGCGATGCGGATGATGTGCAGGGCTTCCGGCGCGTGCTTGCAACAGACCCCGCCCATGATTATATGGACGCCTGGTGGCCGCCCGGCCATACGATCGGCTTCGAGCATACGTTCATTCATGAAATCCTGGAGCTTATGGACGCCATTCAAGGCGGCCGCCAGCCAGAACCGAATTTCGTGGACGGCATCAAATGTCAGGAAATTCTGGAAGCCGTTGACGTATCCATCGCAGAGCGGCGCTGGGTATCCATCAGCGAGCTTCAGGTGTGACAGGCAGCCTGCCTGCCGCAAATTCGATCAACCTAAAGGAGATCTATCATGGATAAAAATATATTGGGCACGAATGTGGTTGCGCAAATCGGAATCCTGGTCCATGACATTGAAGCTACTTCCCAGGCGTATGCCGACTTCCTCGGCATCGAGACGCCGAAGTGGTTCTGGACGGATACGGTTGATGTGGCGCAAACGGAATATAATGGCGTTTCTTCGGAAGCCCGTTCGAAGCTGGCATTTTTCGATATGGGTTCGCTGCAGCTGGAGCTGATCGAGCCCGATCACAATCCGAGCACCTGGCGCGATTACCTGAATGAGCATGGCGAAGGCGCCCATCATATCGCTTTTGTCGTCAAGGGCATGAAGGAAAAGATTGCGGTCATGGAGAAAAACGGCATGCCGCTGCAGCAGAAGGGCGAATATACAGGCGGACGCTACGCCTATATGGATACGTCGAAGCAGTTGAAAATCCTGCTTGAGCTGCTCGAGAACGACAACTAAACCTGACGCCCGGAAAAGAGGATTAGTCATGGAGCATATCGAAAATAATAACTTGTTGAAAGTCGGCATCGTAGTCGACGATATCGAGAAGGCGCTCAAAGCCTACTGCGGGCTGTTCGGATTGGCAATGCCGGAGATTCAGACGCCCGATCCGAATGCGGTTCAGGAGCACACGGATAACTCCTACACCTGGTACAGAGGCGAATATATTACAGCCAGAACGAAATTCGCCAATCTGCAAATGGGTCCTGTAACCGTCGAATTGATGGAGCCGTTCGATGAGCCGAACCCCTGGAACGAATTCAAACAAAAGCATGGTCCCGGCGTTCACTTTATCACCTTTACGGTCAACGGCTTCCAGCAGCATATCAACTTCCTTGAAGGACAAGGAATCCCGCTGGCCCACAAAGGCGAATATGGCTCGGGGCGGTACGGCTACTTCGATACGGAATCGCTTCTTGGCGTGGTGCTGGGACTGCAGGAGCTTGGACCGAAGCAGGATTAAACATTCCGCAAAGGCGGGTCTTCCGGCGATCCGGCCGTGAAAGGTTGTGTCTTGAGTATGACGAAACGAATAACGGCAATCGTCGGCGACTTTTATCATGATGAAGCGCTCGCCAGGGAATCACTGGAGAACGCGTTTGGAGCGGCTGCATCAAGTGGAGAGTGGACGCTTGATTTTACGGGAACGGACCGAATCCTGCAGGTGCTGGAAGAGGGCCCTGCGGTGATCGTCCTGTTCAAGGAAAACCGTCTCAATCCGCAGGATGAACAGGTTGATCTGTGGATGGACGGGGCGGTATCGGCGGCAATCGAGCGCTACGTCCAGGGCGGCGGAGCATGGCTGGCCTGGCATGCGGGGCTTGCTTCCTATGCTGAGGATTCCGAATATATCCGGATGCTGAAGGGGTACTTCATCTCCCACCCGCCGCAAAACAAGGAAGTGCGTTACATACCGGTGAATACAGCCGATACCGGCTGGTCGGCGGAAGGCTTCCAGTTTCTCGATGAGCATTATTTCGTGAGCTGCGCCGAGGAGAGCACCGGGGTATTCCTGCGCTCGGAGTCCGAGGACGGCTCGTCAATCGGCGGCTGGCGTCATCTGCACGGCGAAGGAAAAGTATGCTGCCTCGCGCCTGCGCACCGGCGGGAAGGTCTGCTGGCAGCGCCGTTTCTGGAGCTTCTGGGGAACTGCCTGGAATGGTGCGCGGAGCCGGGAAAAGAATAATAGATTAGAATGCGATAAGAAATCGCTTCGGGTACACGGCAGTCAAAAGCCTTCGTGTGTCCGGGGCGTTTTTTTGTGCGGGGAGAATCGAGAGTAACATACTGATCAATGTACCAATAATTTGAACGATAAGCCACTTGCAAGTGAAGTGAATTCTCCATGTGGTTTTTGTTTGATTAACTGGATTAAAACCGACGGCTATATCCACATAAGTCAATGACTGTCTCACCGGCGGAAACCCCTGATTCGGTGCCTTGCGCGAGGTATGACGGTATGATGGCAGTCAACCTCATAGCGTTTCCCGATTGTTTTGCAATCTTGTCTGGTGCGCCTATTAAGGCTGTGGTACCCTAAATATTAACACAAGCGGTATCTTTTACGAATGTGAACAACTGTGGTTATGGAGCTGCCAAAGAATGAAGAATCAAATAATCGGCATTGTCGCGGGCATTCTGTTCGTTCTCATATTACCCATATTCTGGTTTGTTCATCTGATGCTGGAGGAACAGGGACAGGTGCATGCGGAAGCAGGCATCATGGATCTTACGGATTGGCGGTTTGACAAGGATGGTCTGGTGAGTCTTGGCGGAGAATGGGAGTTTTACCGCGGACAGCTGCTGGAGCCGGCTGATTTTCAGAGCGGGGTCAAGCCGGAAAATCCGGTCAAGGCGCAAATACCGGGAGCATGGAATGATTATCTGTCAGAGAACGGCGAAGAGGCCGCGACAGGCTACGGCACTTTCCACCTGCGCATTCGTCTGCCGGACACGGAGACGGGAACGGGTTTGTACGGCATACATACGACGAATATCAGGATGGCCAACCGGATCTTCATCAACAGCCGCGAGGTCGGAAACAGCGGCGATCCGGGGGCGCTGAACCGGAAGGGCGGGCAGGGCAATATTCCCTATGTAGGGTTTGCCGAGGTAGAGGGGAACACGGCGGATATCCTGGTTCAGGTATCCAACTACAGCTATGCGACGGGCGGTATGATCTATCCGATTCTCTTCGGTGACCAGACTGCCATCGTTGTGAGCAGAGAGTGGAAGATGACCGCCGATCTTGCCGCTGCCGTAGGCATGTCGATTCTGGCTTTATATTTTCTGGTCATCTATCGGGCACGGAGGGGAGAGGAGCAGGGACTGCTTTTTATCGGCGCATTTTGCGTCAGCGCGCTGGTCTATGTACTGACCCATGGGGAGAAGCTGGTGGCGAATCTGCTGCCCGGGCTTTCCTATGAGCTTGTGATGAAGCTGCAGGCCACTTCCCCGGTACTCGCCTATTATTGCTTGTTCCGTTACGGTCTTGCATTCGGCACTAGGAAAATCCATGCCAGATTTTATCTTGCCATCAACATCCTGATGGGGATTCTGCTGCTCATCAATATCGTCATTCCTATAGGACTGTTTGCCGTTGGCAGTGTTATGATGACGGCATTCTCGCAGATTGTGCTTCTCTACGGCATCTATCATCTGATCCACGGCATTCGCCACCGGAGAGAGGATGCGCATTATATTCTGCTCAGCATGGCGAGCATTCTGGTTCTTGTGGCTGTAAGCTGCCTGAATGTCCTAGGCCTGCTGGACGATCAGGTGTTTGTTCCCTACGAGATGCTGATGTTTATTATTTTACAGGCCTTTCTGATGGCCCGGCGATTCGAGAAAACGTTCATCGAAGTAAGGCAGCTGTCCCGGAGACTGCTCACCATTGACGGCTTGCGCGATGAATTTCTGGCCAACACCTCGCATGAGCTTCGTACGCCGCTGCATGGCATCATCAACATGGCGGACTCCTTGCTGGAGGGAGCTGGAGGGGTGCTGAGCAGCAAACAGAGCCGGGATCTGGCTACGATCGCCGCAACGGGAAGAAGCCTGAGCTTCCTGATCAATGATATTCTCGATTTTGCGAAGCTGAAGAACGGGGAAGTCATTCTTTACCGCCAGGAAGTGGATTTGCCTTCTGTCGTTCAATCGGTGCTGGAGGTCATTGCGCATCTGGCCGGGGTCAAGGATATCCGCTTCATTCAGGATTGGCCGGAGGATTTGATGCTTCTGGATACCGACGAGGAGAGGCTTCGGCAAATCCTCTACAACCTGCTGGGCAATGCGGTGAAATATACGCCAAGGGGAGAAATCCGCATCTCGGCGCGGGCGGCAGGAGCCTATGTGAGGGTGGAGGTGGCCGATACAGGCGCGGGAATTCCGAAGGAAAGGCTTGAGGATATATTTCAAGCCTACGATCAGGGCAGCCATGCCGGGAACCGGGAGTATGGAGGCACAGGGCTTGGACTGAGCATCACCAAAAGGCTGGTCGAGCTGGGAGGCGGTCAGATCGGCGTGGAATCGGATTCGGGGCAGGGCGCTGTATTCCATTTCACCCTGCCAGCCGCTTCCCGTACCAGGTCCTCCCTCATGGCGGGAGATGCCCGTCAGGAAGCGGCGGCTTCCTTGTCACCGGACCTGGAGTCGGATGCCGCGCTGCCGGACCCGGCCATGAGCAAGGTGAAAGAACCGGCGAACAACGAAGGCACCATTCTGGTTGTGGACGACAATCCGGTTAACCTGCAGGTGCTGGAAAATCTGCTGAGCATCACCGGCTATAAGGTCATTACGGCTTATGACGGGGAAGAAGCGCTGGCCGTGATCGCCGCCACTCCGCATCTGGATCTGGTCATCACGGACTGGATTATGCCGGGGATGTCGGGGATTGAGCTGTGCCGGGCGATCCGCATCCGCTGCTCGCTGTTCGAGCTGCCGGTACTGATGCTCACGGCAAGGAGCCGGGCGGAGGATGTTCAGACAGGCTTTCAGGCAGGGGCCAATGATTTTCTGAGCAAGCCGGTGGAAGCGGGCGAGCTCAGAGCCCGCGTCGGTACCCTGCTGAAGCTGCGCAAGTCGGTCCAGCAGGCCATCCGCACAGAGATGGCGTTTCTCCAGGCGCAGATCAAGCCCCATTTTCTCTATAATGCGCTGAATACCACGATTGCCGTATGTCCCGACGATCCCGAAAAAGCCATGCAGCTGTTAATTGAGCTGAGCCGCTATCTGCGGGGCAGCTTCGACTTTCAGAACCGGGAACAGCTGGCACCGCTGCACAAGGAGCTGGAGCTGATTCAATCTTATCTGTTTCTGGAGAAAGCCCGATTCGAGGAACGGCTTCAGGTCGAATACGATATCGATGAGCAGAGCCGGACCCTTGTCCCCCCTCTGAGCATCCAGCCGATTGTGGAGAATGCCGTCAGGCACGGCATTATGCAGCAGGCGGATGGAGGAACGATCAGGATTGCCATTCAAGAGACGGAGCATGGCTTGAAGGTGTCCGTCACTGATGACGGTGTCGGCATCCCGCCGGACAGACTCGGCTCCCTCCTGATGGAACCGAAGAAAGGTGGCGTTGGCTTGATCAATATTCACAGCCGTCTGCTGACGCTTTATGGCAAAGGACTGCGCATTGACAGTGAATGGGGGCGCGGCACGACGGTTTCATTTGAAGTGCCGAAACCGTAATCTGGCATATACATTACAGCAGGGAGTGAGACTCATGCGCGCGATATTGATTGATGATGAGAGGCCGGCTCTCATTCAACTGGAACGGCTGATCCGCAGCGACGGCCGCGTTGAAATGACGGGGGCTTACCTGACCGCACAGGCCGGGCTTGAGCATATAGGCAGGGAGAAAGTGGACATCGTCTTCCTGGATATCGGGATGCCGGAAATGAACGGACTGGATGCTGCGGAACATATACAGGAGCTTGATCGCAGCATCCGGATTATTTATGTGACTGCGTATGCCGATTACGCCCTGGAGGCATTCGACCTGAATGCGCTGGATTATTTGCTGAAGCCGATAGATCCCAGCCGTTTTTCCAAGACCATGGATCGGATATGCGCGTATTTAAGCGGCAGGGAGAGCCATCAGGAGGATAAGCCCGCGATGGAGAGCCCCACAGTGCTGTGCTTTAAGCGCCTGGAATTGAGCAAAGGCCGGCAAGCAGGGGACAGGCTCAAATTCCGCACGCTGAAATCCCAGGAGCTGCTGGCCTATCTGCTGCACCGCAAAGGCGAATGGATTCCCAAGCAGCAGCTCACGGAAACGCTCTGGGCCGGCTACGAGCAGGATAAGGCCGTGACTCATCTGCATACCTCCATCTATCGAATCCGCAAGCTGCTCAAGGAGCAGGGAATTCAAGCCTCCGTGGAATTCGCCCTCGAGAGCTATGCTCTGTTCGGGGAGGGGATTATTACGGATG
Organism: Paenibacillus sp. JT31N17; assembly: GCF_056269255.1. NCBI lineage: Bacteria > Bacillati > Bacillota > Bacilli > Caryophanales > Paenibacillaceae > Paenibacillus > Paenibacillus sp. JT31N17. The sequence goes on along the minus strand of NZ_JBWDNP010000020.1, from coordinate 33,545 downwards.
TCGAGCAATTTGAAAGCATACTGGATGGACAGACGGGCATAGACAGGCAGAACCAGACTCAGTTCGATTACGCGCTGAAGCTGTACCGCGGCGAATATCTGGAGGAACACGACTATGAATGGGCCAAGACCAGGAGCAGCTGGCTGCAGATACTGTTTATACAGGGCACATTGGATATGGCCCGTTACGAGCTCTCAACGGGGCAGGCGCTCCAGGCGCTTCACCGGCTGCAGGAGGCGAAGGAGAAGGAGCCTTATGACAGAGAGCTCTGTCTGCTTATCCTGAAGGCTTATTCCCAGCTCAAGGATTACAGGGAAATGAGAGACTATTACGAATCGTACAGACAGCTGCTCCGCCTGGATCTGGGCATCGAGCCGGATCAACAGGTTACCGAGCAGTACCAGCAGCTGCAGGCAGTCCACCATAGACCCTGATAGAAGAGCTGTCCCGGCGAACATGCAGGTTGGCACGATAACGGATATCACGCGCAGGGAGCAGATCCAGTAAGCGATTGCGGCAATCTTTGTGATAAGATGATGATAAGCTTAGATTACAAGGGGGATGAAATCATGAACCAGCAAATTTTCGGGATTGAAGGCATTCATCATGTCAGCTTGATTGTGACCGATCTTGAGCGGGCGAAGGCTTTTTATGAAGAAATCATCGGCTTGCAGGAAATGCAGCGGCCGCCGTTTGATTTTCCCGGCGCATGGTATTCGGTCGGAGAGACTGGCCAGCAGCTCCACCTGATTGTGCACGATGGCGAGACGCTGCGGACCCGCACCATCGATACGCGCGACGGTCATTTTGCCATTCGCGTTAATGATTATCAGCAGACAATCGACTGGCTCAAGCGCCATAATATCGAGCATAAAGCCAACCCGAACAGCATTACCGGCTTTGCCCAGATTTTCCTGCTCGATCCGGACCACAATATTATTGAACTCAACGCCGCGCGCCAGCCGGAATTGTGAGCTTCAGGACGAGGGCTAGGGAGGGATCCAGGTGGATATGCCGTATGATCTGAACAGGATCGCAGCGCTGTTTAAAGAAGCCATGAAAGATAATCTGACAGGCGTTTATTTGCACGGTTCACTGGCTATGGGATGCTTTAACCCGGGCCGCAGCGACATCGATCTGCTGGTGGTTGCCAGGAAGAAGCTGACCGTGGAGAATCGCAAACAGATCGTGCGGAAGATATTAGCCCTTAACGATGAGCTGCCCGGTGCAGGCGGAATCGAGCTGAGTGTTGTCCTGGAATCGGAGCTGACAGACTTTGTTTACCCCACTCCCGTAGACCTCCATTACTCTGAATTCCACCGGGAAAAGTATCAAACGGATGAAAACTACAGCTGCAGCGATTACGGGGATTATGATCTGGCCGCACAGTATGCGGTTGCTTATGATCGGGGAACGGCATTGTACGGCCAGCCGCTTCGAGCGTTGTTTCAGCCTGTCGGGCGCCAGTATTATGTGGCATCCATTCTTTATGATATTGAGAACGCTTACGAGCATATCGTGGAAAACCCGGTATACATGACCTTGAACCTCTGCAGAGTATTGTACTTTCTCCAGGAAGACGTCATATCCTCCAAGAAAGAAGGCGGAGACTGGGGGATAAAGACGCTTCCCGGCGCATATCACCCGTTAATTCAGCAATGCCTGGATGTCTATGCCGGATTAACGGACAGCATCGAAGCGGGAAGATCAGAATTAACGGATTTCGCCGCCTATATGGGCATCGAAATACAGAAAGCCGTCTGATGCTGAAGCGGGGCGCAGATTGATCATGTTCCGCCATGCGAGACCGTTTCGTTCGTCACCGTGGCGGCGCTCATCGGGTTCAAGCAGCCTTATTCATTCCTGGGGCGGCCGCCCGCCCCTTCTCAGCTCCTGAATGGAGTAGCCGAAATCCATTTGCAGATGCGGATAATCCCGGAATTCCTCCCAATCTCCTCCCCAGGTGAAGCCAAGCCCCTTGGCGATGTCCACCACTTCCAGCCAATCAGGGCGGCCGCTGCCGTTCCCGTCATACTCCAGATCCCAGATCACGTCGTTATCCTTGGTGCGCAGGGCAAAATCGATCGCCAGACCATAATTGTGGTAGGACTCCCCGCCCTTCACATTCGTTACGACCTGTCCGCTGCTGCCCCGTCCCTGCCGGTACAGCGCATTCTGCTCCTCGTTCGTACGAAGGCCGTCCGTAATCAGAATCGTAATTCCGATTTTTGCGGCTGCCGCGATCAGGTTAGCCTGTTTGGCTGCAACGATGGGATGCAGCGAGGTCACCTCCGGCGCTGGCGAGGGCCATAACCGCTCAACTATTTCAGTTCCTTTCCACAAGCTAACGGCAGTTGCTGCTAAAATTAACCACATCAACATTCTGCGGCGTTTAGCTTTATTTCTTGCTCTCACACCCGGCTTTCGGAGTCTCTCCGGCTGCCGGGCATGTGCGAGATCATTTTGCGGCATCTCTTCGGTTCTCCTGTCCCCATACTGCAACCGTTGGCCAGCGGGCTTGCCGCAGCCCGGTTGTCAGTAATCATCTACTGTCTCATTCTATCATACTGGACGGATGAGCTGTCTCTTTGTTATGATGCCAGTAAGGTTTTGAATCGTTTCGCGGTTTCTGGTATACGGACATATTTAAAACCATCGCGCAGGAACAGGCGGTGGTTTTTTGCATGATATTACAGACAGGCGGGGTACATAACATGAATAAAAGCAACCGTTCACGAATATTAACCGCATTCATTACCGCTGCTGCCGGAGGGCTGCTGTTCAAGCTGCTGCATATCCCGATCCCCTGGCTGCTCGGGCCGATGATCGCCGTCCTGATCGGCTCGAATCTGATGAAGGAGCGTTACGCATGGCCCGGCTTCTTCCGGAATACGGGGATGATTATCGTCGGCTACACGATCGGCTTGTCCCTGACCGCCGCGGCGCTGCGCCAGATGTACCATCAGCTTCCGGTCATGCTGCTGATGACGGTGCTGCTTCTGGCTTTGTGCGCAGGCATTGCCTGGCTCGTATGCAAGCTGTCCGGCATTAATTACAAGACGGCGCTGCTGGGCTGCATCCCGGGAGGGCTGACGCAGGTTATCGCCCTGGCGGAGGAGACAGAGGGCGTCAACATTACAATCGTGACGGTCACGCAGGTTATCCGGCTGATGATGATTGTGCTGTGCATTCCGGTGATCATCTTCAGCTCCATCATGGGACAGACGCATGCAGCAGTTTCCGGCGGGGGGCCAGTGTCTGCTGCCTTGGCAAGCTGGAGCGGACTGTTTCCGAATCTGCTTCTATTTGCGGCTGCCTGCACGGTATGCGCGATAGCGGGGAATAGAATCAAATTTCCGACAGCTTTCCTGCTGGGGCCGGCTATCGCAACAGCCATTCTCCAGTTCGCCGGCCTTGACGGCCCCCTGCTTCCTTCGCCGCTCATTAATGCCGCTCAGCTGCTGATCGGAACGTATGTCGGCCTGCTGCTGAAGCCGGGCCAGCTGCCGAGCAAGCTGCGCACATTGACCCTTGCTGTTGGAGGGGGCGTCCTGCTGTTGATCGGGGCCTGCGGTCTCAGTTTTCTTCTCACCAAGCTTGAGCCCATCTCTATCTCGACGGGGCTGCTGAGCCTGGCTCCCGGGGGAATGGACCAGATGGGCATTATCGCCCACGAGATCAATGCTGATCTTTCGATGGTGGCCGGTTACCAGCTATTCCGCACATTTTTCATCTTTTTCGCGGTGCCGCCGCTAATCCGGATGATCTTTCATTACAGCGCGGAGAGACAGAAGCGGCTGAGCGAATAGGAAGCGGTAATGCGGCAAGGAGCCTGTCCTTCGTGGACAGGTTTTTTTTGATGCAGGGAAGATTGAAATTCCATCATACGCTACGCTGCTGGTATTTCAGAGGGATATGCTTCATCGCCACAGGATGGATGGAAACAGCCGGGCCTGAAGGTGCGCTTACAGGAAAACAGGGAAATAAATCTGCCCATCAAATGGCAAGGAATATAACCGTTTAAGATCGAATAAGAGAAATAGGCTGGGCGTTTTTTGTTGTTTTGCGGGTGAGGCGATGGTTCTGTTTATAACAATATGGTGAAACGAAATTATAGAATGGAAATGGATCGCGGGGGGGAGCTTGGGATGCAGAAGGTGCAAATCGATCATGTTGCGTTATTCGAACAAATCCATACCCATGCGCCAATAGGTGTAGCAGTGATGTCCATCGGCGGAAAGTGGCTCAAGGTCAATCCTGCCTTCTGCAGTCTCACCGGTTACACGGAAAACGAGTTGACAGGACTCACTTCTGCGGATATCGCCCATCCGGACGACATAGAGACGGAAGCGTTGGGAATCCGGACGCTGCTCGAAGGGGATTCGACTGTATTCGAAATGGGGAAACGATATAGAACGCGCGGCGGCAGTACGGTCTGGACCTCCACGCAGCTGTCACTCGCAGGAGACGAGAGGGATAATAAGCCTTTATATATTTTATGCTATATTCAGGAAACATCCCGGAGTAAAGCCCAAGCCGCTGAACAAGGAATAATGGAGGCCGGGGAGTTGTACAGGCTGATAACTGAACATGCATGGGATATTATCAGCTGCAGCAATTCGGACGGCATCATTCAATACTGTTCTCCATCGGTCCGTGAGCTGCTTGGCTACGAGCCGGAAGAAGTAGTAGGACAAAGCAATATTGAACTCTATCACCCGCAGGATCTGGAATCGATCCAGGCCTCGCCTTTTGCGGATAATGGCATATTCACCTACCGGATCCGCCACAAGGACGGCCATTACCTGTGGTTTGAAACCACAACGACCATAATCAGGAACGAGCAGGGCCGGATCCGGAATATTTTTGGAATCAGCCGGGACATCTCCGAGAGGAAGAACACCGAGGAAAATTTGGCGGAGGCTCAGCGCATTGCAGCTCTTGGCAGCTGGGACTGGGATATCATCCAGCAGGAAATCAGGTTTTCCGACCAGCTTTACAGGATATTGAACCTGGACATCGGCCGTTTGCCTGACGATCTGTTATCGCTGATTCATCCGGAGGACCGGGAGCTGATTCCCAAACATCTGCTGGAAGCTAGGAAAAGCGACAGCTATAGTGCGGAGTTCCGCAGTCTGCAGCCTGACGGATCGGTCAAATACTTGAATACGCGCGTATCGGTTACTTTCGACGAGAGCGGAGCGCCTGTCAAGATGAACGGGATCACCCAGGATATTACAGAGAGCAAAAAGATAGAACTGAAGCTGCAGGAAAGCATTGAACGATATACATCATTAAAGAAATATAACCATGATGCCGTGCTTTCTCTTGATTTGGACGGCAATATTATCAATACCAATGCCATGGCCGAGAAGCTTACCGGGTACAGCATTCAAGAGATGATCGGCATGAAGGTATCCGTCTTTATCGGCGCCGACAAATTAAGCGGCATCCTCTCTGACGATATAATGGCCGAACGGCAAATTAATGCCTTTAATCATAAAGATGGCCACAGTACCGAGGTTCTGACGACATTGGCGCCGATCATCATTAATAAGAAGAATGTGGGCTGGTATATTATTGCGAAGGACATTACGGAGCAGAGGAAGCTGCTGATCGCCAAGGAGGCGGCTGAGAACACGAATAAAGCCAAAAGTGAATTTCTGGCCATGATGAGCCATGAAATCCGCACGCCGATGAACGGAGTGATTGGGATGACCGATCTTCTTCTGGAATCCACCAGTCTGGATGAGAAGCAGCAGGAGTATGTCCAAATCATCAGCAAAAGCGGCAATACCCTGCTCAATATCATCAATGATATTCTGGATTTTTCAAAAATTGAATCAGGCAGGACGGAAATGCTGGAGATCCCCTTCAATATTATGGACTGCCTGAATGAAACACTCGGCATCCTGCTGCCCAGAGCCCAGGAGAAGAATCTCGAAATCCACACCCACTTCAGGAACAAATGGCCAGAGACACTGATTGGCGATCCCGAGCGGCTCAAGCAGGTGCTGATGAATCTCATCGGGAATGCTGTTAAATTTACGGATTACGGCAGCATCGCGGTTTCCATTGAAAGATTGACGGACGATGACGATGAGGTCCGGCTTAAATTTGTGATCAAGGATACGGGGATCGGAATCCCGCAGGAGAAAATCAATCATTTGTTCGAGCCCTTCTACCGGGTGGATGATTTCATGATCCGAAAAACCGAAGGAACGGGACTGGGACTTGCGATCAGCAAGAAGCTTATCGGACTATTGGGCGGGGACATCTGGGTCGAGCAGGCTGAGGCGCAGGGGACTGTTTTTGCTTTTACCGTACGGCTGCGCAAGGCCGGGCAGCAGACCTCCTTTCAGCTGCAGGGGGCCGAACCGGAGGGAAATGCGCAGGGAAGCACCCAGCAGTCTCTGAACATCCTGATTGCTGAAGACAATAAGGTCAATCAGCTGGTCTTGCAGAAAATGCTTGAATCGCAGGGTCACCTGACAAGCATAGCGGTTAATGGCAGCGAGGTTGTCCAAATGGCGGGGGCAGGCAGCTATGATATTATTTTTATGGATGTGCAGATGCCGGTCATGAACGGGCTGGAAGCGGCGGAAATGATCAAGAGAACGCTGCCGCCGGAGAGCTGCCCCTATATTATTGCGGTCACGGCAAATGCACTGAAGGGCGATCAGGAGAAGTGCCTGGCCGCCGGCATGGACGCCTATATGAGCAAACCGATCAAGAGCGCTACAATTGCGGAATTCATTGAAGTGGCGAGAAGAAAAACCTCATAGCCAGAATGAAAGGCCCGGTCAAATGGCAGCTAATGCCTTTGACCGGGCCTTCCATTTGCCTCAATGTCATTTTCCCCGCTACGAGGGAGACCGGCGGAAGCCAAACACCTTGAGATGAACAAGCCACTTGCTGGTCCAGTAAGAGAGAACATGCAGCAGGATGAGCAGCAGAATCAGCGGCTTGAACAGCACAAAAGCAATGAACCACAGAAGAAGCAGCTGCCATCTCTTCAATCGGGTCACAAACCGGGGCAGCAGCAGGATGCGGTAGAACCAATAGGATTTCTGGAGCATTTCCAGATATTCGGTGCGCGACTGTTTATTATCGGGGTCAAGTCGGACGGCGGCATTCATCCGTTCTACCGCCTGTTTGTGCTCGCCGCGTCGATCCGCAGCCCAGCCCGTGTACAGAAGCACCTCGATATTCTCCGGTTCTTCCCGCAGAGCGGTCGTCTCTGAATCCCTCGAGGCATCATGCTTGCCTGTTAAGGCAAGAGTATAGGCATAAACGGCGTAGTTAATCGCCGAATGATGAAGGGCGATGGCCTGCTCCAGCAGGACGCGGGCCTCCTCATACTTGCCATGCATAATCAGATACTGCCCCTTCAGCCGGTAAATATAATCTTCCTCCGGAAACATCCGCAGCATCTCGGAGCTCACCTGCAGGAATTTCTTCCACTCCCTGCGTTCGTAGGCAATGACGAGCATGATCCGCCAAGGGAGCTCGAATTCGGGGTCGCGCTTCAAGGCCTCTTCGCACCAATGGAGAGCTTTGCCGGTATCGGTAAACTGGTAGACGAAGGCCAGCATGCCGAGCGCCACGGAATCATCCGGAGCACTTCGGACCCAATCCTCGGCTTCGGTCAGCGCTTCCTTATAGCGCTCCCAAGCGACCAGCTGGTTGATTTTCTGAAGGGTTTGCGTTTGCATTCGATAAGGCTGCACAGCGTCTGCACCTCCCGTCAGCGAAGCCGGTGCTGCTTCATATAATCAAGGACGACCTGATAATCTTTGTTGGAATCACTGAAGGTGGCGTAATTCTTGGCCGTCTGGAACCACTCCAGGGTGGTCGGCTTGCGGCTTTTCAGACTTTGTATCATATCCTCGCTGGTTATCGGCTGAATGCTGCCCGCCTTCAGGGACCGGTGCAGCGCAAGCTGCGTGGCATCGTCGACCAGCTGGTTCAGATCCGCACCGGAGAAATGGGTCGTCTGCCCGGCAAGCTTGCGGATATCAAGCTCCTGCTGCGGCTTGCCGGCTGTCTTCAGCTGGAGAATGGTGGCGCGCTCTTCAGCGCCTGGCGGCGAGACGAAGGAAAGCTGGTTGAAGCGGCCGGGACGGCGGAGAGCGGTATCCAGATACCAGGGCGTGTTCGTCGCTCCAATAACGAATACCTGATCATTAAACGATTCCAGTCCATCCAGCTCCAGCAGCAGCTGATTGACCAGCATCCGCTCGTGATGCTGCCGCATCTGGTGCCGGCTGCCGCCGAGAGCGTCGAGCTCATCAATGAACAGCACGCAGGGCTTCTCCTGCCGGGCTCTCTCGAACAGATCATGCAGATTATGCTCGCTTTCGCCGATATACATGGATAAAATGGCTTGAAGCTCGAGATGGATGAAGTTCGCGTTGATTTCGCCGGCAACCGCGCGGGCGAGGAAGGTTTTGCCGCAGCCGGGAGGACCGTAGAGCAGCAGGCTTCCGCCGGCCTGCTTGCCGAAGGCCTCGAACATTTCGGGCTGCTGCAGCGGCAGCACAAAATTCATGCGGATATTCTGCTTGACCTCTTCGAGCCCGCCTACGTCGTCGAATGTCATTTTGGGTTGTTCAGTCTCAATGAGCGATTGCTTGTCTTTATCAAAATGAATCACTTTCAATTTGGGGCGTTCGCTTCGCTTTCCGTCATCAAACATGAGAAAATAGCTCCTCTCTTGGTGTGCGGCTACCCCTTATTTTAGCTCATGTGACCGCTCAATAACAGCTATGCCGCCTCCTTGCGATAATTTGCCGCATTCACGAAAAGCAAAATGGCTGCAGCCCACACATCTGCCGGCATCCAGTTGGGTCAAGGCATAATCAATCGCTTCACCCGTATGACGGAATAGATGAGTGGCGCCGATTCGCGCGGCCAGACCGGTCTTCTCCAACAGCTTCATAGGCTGCGGACGGGTCCCCGACAAAAGCACCCGGCCGCCCGAACGCTCGAACCGGCTCACCAGGCGGGCCAGATTATATTCGCCGGTCGTATCCATAAAAGGGACCTTGCCCATGCGCAGAAGCAGGATCCGGGGCCCTGCCTCCATACCCGCCGTGAGCGACTCTTCGAATAAATGGGCGGCGCCGAAGAAGAGTGGACCATCTACCGTGTAAATGCTGATTTGGGGGCAGTCATGGCCATCCGACACCATATAGGCCTTCACCTTCCCGTGCCTGGCGAGCGGGTCTGGCAGCATCTTGGAAACGTCCAGATTCTGGCTCATCCGCTTCACGAAGAGAATGACGGCCAGCAGGAGCCCCACCTCAACGGCGGTTGTCAAATCCGTAAATACGGTCAGCGCAAAAGTAAGGGCAAGAACGAGGGAATCACTTGTTCTTGTCCGGAGGACATGGGCGAATTCATGCCGCTCGCTCATATTCCACGCCACCAGCATCAGAATGGGGGCCATGCTGGCCAGTGGAATTTCCGAGGCGTAGGGGGCGAATAAAACAAGAACCAGCAGCACGACAATGCCGTGCACAACGCCGGAGAAAGGGGATGCGGCTCCGCTTCGGATATTGGTCGCCGTCCGGGCAATGGCCCCGGTTGCCGGAATGCCCCCGAACAGCGGGGTAATCATATTGGCAATTCCTTGCCCGATCAGCTCGCGATTGCTGTTATGGCGGCTGCCGGTCATGCCGTCGGCAACGACTGCCGACAGCAGCGACTCGATGCTTCCGAGCATCGCGATAATAAAGGCCGGCCGGAGCAGAGCTTCTATCCGACCCCATGACATGTCCGGCAAATGAAACTGAGGCAGCGCACTCGGGATGGCCCCGAAGGAGGAGCCGATGGTCGCGACATGTCCGGGGAAGCATACAGCCGCAATGACCGTGGAGATAAGAATGCCCAACAGGGAAGCCGGAACCTTCGGCATCCATTTGGGCGCAAGCAGGAGCACCGCCAGGCAAATCGCCGCCGTCAGGACGCTGTAAAGATTGACAGTCCCCAAATGCAGGACGATTTCCTTCATGTTCGGCACGAAATTCTCATGTTTTGCGATCCCGCTCAGGCCCAGAAAATTGGCGATCTGCCCGCTGAATATAATAACCGCGATCCCCGTGGTAAAGCCGATGGTCACAGGCCGGGGGATGTAACGGATGAGCGCGCCAAGCTTGAATATTCCCATGAGCACAAGAATCATCCCGGCCATGAAACCGGCGAGGAGCAAATCCTCATAGCCATACTGCATGACAATGGCGAAAAGGATGGGGATAAAGGCGCCGGTTGGACCTCCAATCTGAAATTTGGAGCCGCCGCACAAGGAAATGATGATACCGGCGACAATGGTCGTATAGATGCCGTACTCCGGCTTGACGCCAGCGGCAATAGCAAACGCCATCCCCAGCGGAATGGCGATTATGCCCACAATCAGACCTGAAACAAGATCCTTGCGGAGGGCGGCTGCATGATAGCCCTCGAACCTTCCTGACCATCTCATCCTGATACCTTCTTTTCTTCATATATTTGATTATTTGAATATATACAGGATGAATGGTACTCCTTGTGGAGAGATGCTGTCAAACATGAAATTCCGCTGCTTTTTACGAAAGGGAATGGAAAGAAACAAAAAAACAAGGGTATCCTGAATCATGCTCAGGAATGCCCTTGTTCTGTCGGTCAAGTCTCTTTTCGAATATCCTCCAGCAGCGAGATGGCATCCACAAGATGGTTGTCAAAAATCCGCTTCGTCACGGCGAGCAGATCCTTGATCAGCGGATCTCTTAAGGAATAGATGACCGAGGTGCCATCCTTAATGCCATAAACCACATTTTTATTCCGCAGCACCGACAATTGCTGGGATACGGCGGAACCCTCCGAGCCCAGAATGCTCTGCAGCTCGTTTACGTTTTTATTTCCTTCGCTTAAGGCTTCCAGAATCCGGATTCTCATGGGATGAGCCAGCGCTTTATAGAAATCGGCTTTAAATTGTTGGATATTCTGGTGGTGATTCATTGCAGCCCTGCTCCTTCACCCGATAAACTTTTGAAGATATGAATATAATAGCATAGTTTATCAAGGGGGAGCATCAAGAGAACCGGTTGGCGCTGTCTTCAGCGGCGATGCAGCAAGGTTTTTTCGGGTTGCAGTGGCGAAACCCGAGGGTATGGTGCGCGTAAGCAGGCTTTACCTTGCTGGAGCTGTCGATTGGGCCAAGTTGACCGTTGAATAAGCGTGCAGCAAGGTTTTTCCGGGTTGCAGCGGCAAAACCCGAGGGTATGGTGCGTGTAAGGAGGTTTTACCCTGCTGGAGCTGTCGATTGGGCCGAGTTGGCCGTTGATTCAGCGTGCAGCAAGGTTTTTTCGGTTGCAGTTCTGCACGGTCATGCAGGTCCGCATCGCGCTGGAAGCTGCCCGCTCTGTCCGCTGCTACAACGGCCCGCTGACGGGAATGCGGATCTGCACGGTCGTGCCGATACCGAGACGGCTGAAGATATGCACGCCGTAGCGTTCGCCGAACGTCATCCGGATGCGGCGGTCGACGTTGCGGATACCGTATCCGGATTTGTCCTCCTCATTCCCGCCGCCGCGCACGAAAGCAAGTCTCTCCGGACGCATGCCCATGCCATCGTCTATCACCTCCAGCACAAGCGTGCCGCCCTGCGTCCTGGCCCGGATGATAATGTTGAGCGGCGCCTCGTCGTCCCAAATGGCATGGTTGATGGAGTTCTCGATGAAGGGCTGCAGCGCGAGCTTGACAACCGGGTAAGGCGATACCGTTTCGTCGATATCATAGTGAATATTGAGCATTCCCTCGAACCGCAGCTGCTGTATGGCTACATAGGCCTGGGTCAGCTTCAGCTCCTCGCCAAAGCTGATGATCGTCTTTCCTTTGTTCAGGGAAATCCGGTAGAATTTGCCCAGATTTGTCACCATCCTGTGAATCCGGGCATCCTCGCTAAGCATCGCTAGAGCGGAAATGGAGGCCAGCGTGTTGTACAGAAAGTGGGGATTGATCTGCGCCTGCAGCATGCTCATCTCCGCTTCCTTCTTGGCGATTTCCTTCTTGTAGACAACGGTGATCATTTCCTTCAGGCGGCGGGACATCTTCAGCATGGCGAAGGCCAGCTGTCCGACCTCGTCATGGCCCATGAACGTGTCAGGCATGCTGAAGTCCTCACGTTCAATGCGGCGGGTCAGCTGGAGCAGCGTCTCGATGCGTTTGGTAATTAACCGCGCCGTCAGATAGATGAGCAGTATGGCGAGCCCGACGATGAAAACAGCCAGCGTGAACAACCGGGAAAAAGCCAGTTTGACGTTTTTAATCAGGCTGTCGTAGGAGACGATAGAGACCGTCTTCCATCCGCTGCCGATGCTGTTGTAGACCACATATACGCGCTCCCCCTTGTAATGCCCCATGAAGCTGCCATCGGGCTCCGCGCTCCAATTCCCCTGAACAAGCCCGGCCAGCGGCTGATTGAGAAGCGTCTTGTCGCGGGCAGAGACAATTGCACCCTCCTCGGAGACGATGAACAGCTCCTTATTCTTGTTTTCTTTCTCAATCAGTGCGTAAATATCGGCCTCCGGGATCTCCATGGTCAAATAGCCGTAGGGATAATTGAGGCTGTTGTTATCGAGCAGACGCGCGAGTACGACCCGGGCTGGCTTGCGCTCCTCGATTCCCTTTACAACCTTATCGTCAGGCGGATTGGTCGCCGTCATGACGGTGAATGTGACGCTTCCGTAGGATTTGCTGACAGGCTCGTACCACGGGCTGCGCCTCATCTTCTCATCCGCTTTGCGCAGGAACACGTTATCCGCCGGAATGGTTTCATTATGCGTATAGATGGTCATGCTCATAATCTCGTTATTGGTGGTAAGTATATTCTTGAAGGTGCTGTTGATATAGGAATAGGCGTCGATAAGCGAGCTCTCGCTGGAATAGGTTTGAATCAGAATATCGCGCAGGCGCGGGTCCAGATATAAGGAAGACGAGACCTTGGCGTAAGCGTCCAGCTTCGTTCTCAGGTTGGCGCTGATCTGGTCGGTCGTGACCGCCATGGAGGCATACGTCTGCCGGGTCAGCTCGGCTTTCATCGTTCCATAGGAATAGAAGGCGAAGAATAGGAGCGGTGCGACCGCAACCAGCGCGAAGACGGCGAACAGCTTGTTGCGAAAGCGAATATTCAGAAAAGGCCGGGTAAGGACGCGCTGAAGCCCGCGGAGCAAGAAGCATTCCTCCTCAAATTTGTTTACGGTAATGATTCGGCGTCATCCCGGTGGTCCGTTGGAAAACCGAGCAGAAATAGGAAACATTCTCGTAGCCGACCCTGCTTGCGACCTCATGGATTTTGAGCGATTTGTCCGAGAGCAGCATGGAAGCCCGCTCCATTCTGCGGTCTGTAATCGCCTCGAGAATCGTCTTGCCGGTCTTGTCCTTGAAGATCGACCGGATATAATTCGGCGACAGATATACTTCTTTGGCAATCTCTTCGACGGTAAGGGAAGTCGAGTAGGAGCGGTCGATAATCTCCTGCACATGCCTGGCCACATGCTGGTGCCGGTCCTTATCCTTGTCTGCCAGCGCCATAGCAAGCGTACTGCATACGTGGAGAATATGTGCCTCAATTTCTTCCAGCGTGCCGCAGTCGTTCATGATGATCCACTCGCTGTTGAAGGGGCGGTGCTGCTCCTTGAGGGCTCCGGCAAAATGCTGCTCGACAGCCGTAACCAGCCGGACGGCGGCGCTGCGGGCAAGCTGGGGGTGAATATGGCGCTCCCTCAGATCGGCGGTGAAGCGCTTAATCTCCAATTCCGCTTCATCCGGCAGCATCAGGCCGATCAGGCGCCGCAGCGTCTCGAGGCTGCCGCCGATCTCGACCTCCCCCATGACCGTGCCACGGAGCTCCTCTGCGGACAGCAGCGCTCCGCTGCCGTAATAGAAGCTTTGCCCTGATGCGCTGCGGGCTTCCTTCACCAGTTCCCCCGCATCCTCCAGCCGTTCGCCCGGACGGGACAGCCCGATGGTCAGGGCGAGCGGGAATTCCTCGCCGATTGTCTTCTGGAGCTGCCGCAGCGGCTCCGGATCCCCGTCAAGCAAAGAAACGGGGAGCAGGGCGACGAAAGCGCCATATCCCCAGTCGATCAGCTCGCCCGCAAATCCCATGGCCTGGAGCTGGCTGCGAATGGAAACACGGACGCTGCGCTCAAGCGGCCCCAGGACGTCCGGTCCTGCAGAGGGCGCCGCCAGTTCAGAGGGAGAGATCCCGGCGGTTTGCAAATAGACTGCCGCGTACCTCCACCTGAGCGGCAGCCTGCGGTCGAGCTCGGCAAGCTGGCGGGCAAGCTGCGCCCGGCCCTGCTCCGATTCCTCCAGCAGCAGCTCGCGCAGCAGCTTCTCCTTCGCCAGCGACTCCGAACGGGCGGCCAGCCTGGCCTCCTGGCATTTGAGCTTCACCTTCTCCATCAGCTGGGCAAGCTCATCGAGATCGACAGGCTTCAGCAGATAGCCGGTCGCTTCCACCGCAAGGGCGCTTTTAATATATTGAAACTCGTCATGCCCGCTTAAGAATACGACGGATATCTGCTTGTGCAGCCCTTTGGCGCGTCTGGCAAATTCCAGTCCGTCCATAATGGGCATCCGGACATCCGTCAGAATGATGTCAGGCAAGAGCTGCTGCGTAAGCTCCAGAGCCTCGCGGCCGTTCTTTGCCGTTCCAACCACGCGGATATCCATATCCGACCAGGGAACACAGTCAGTAAGCGCTTGCAATTCCATTTTCTCATCGTCAACAAGCAGAATCTTATACAAGGGAAGACCACGTCCTTTGCCGCAGGAATAGGATAACAGCTGAACTTTATTGTAGTCGGTCTGACGCATTTCAACAATCATCCGGCTGGAATTCCGTTATTTTGGACTATGAATCGGAGAATTCTGGCATATAATCCTCCCCGCTGCTGAATTTATAATGAGGGTACTTCAAGGGCGAATGCGACTTGGCACAAAAGGAGGAATTGGCATGAGAGCCTACGCGGACGCACAAATGCCGGGCAAACCACCCCAAACGCGAGGACGTTCATGGAAGCGCTTGCGGCAGCAAAAGTGGCTGTGGCTGATGATTTTGCCCGCGTTTATCTGCACGCTGCTGTTCTCGTACGGCCCGATGTTCGGACTGTACATGGCGTTCATTAATTACCAGCCGGGAGGCGCTTCCTTCTTCGGCTCGTTCTTCCACAGCGACTTTGTGGGGCTGCAGTGGTTTGAATATTTTCTGAATAACGGCGACTTCCGCATTATTCTGCGAAATACGCTGGCCCAGAGCCTGCTCAGCCTGCTGCTCGGCTTTCCGGCACCGATTATTCTGGCGCTGGCAATCAACGAGGTGAGGCAGCGGGCTTTCAAACGGGTGGTGCAGACCGTGTCCTATCTGCCGCATTTCATCTCCTGGGTCATCGCCGCGAATATTATCGTGACCCTGCTCGCTTCGGACGGTCTCCTGAACAAGGTGCTTGTGCTGCTCCATGTGACGAACGAGCCGATCGCTTTTTTCCAGAACGGGCATTACTTCTGGTGGATTATCGCTTCCTCCAACACCTGGAAGGATATGGGCTTCAACGCCATCATGTATTTGGCTGCGATTGCTTCCATCAATCCGGAGCTGTATGAAGCGGGCAGAGTGGACGGAGGAAGCAGGTGGCGCCTGATGCTGCATATTACGCTGCCGTCTTTGCGGCCGACTATCGTCATTCTGATGATTCTTGCGGTGGGCGGCGTGCTGAATGCGGGATTCGACCAGCAGTATCTGCTGCAGAACGATACGATCCTCCAGTATTCGGATGTTATCGATACCTACACGTACCGGTATGGATTGCAGAACAGCATGTTCTCCTATGGCGCGGCTGTGGGGCTGTTCAAATCCGTTGTCGCTTTTATGCTGGTGCTGATGGTGAACAATATTGCCAAGCGGGTCAACGATCAGTCGCTGTTTTAAATCTACGGGAATCTCTTGAAAGATCCTCTTGAACACGAACGATATGGGAGGATACCCGTACTTGCCGCCCGGCAGAGAAAGGAGTACAAGCATGGAAAGCAAAAGCATGGGAGACAGGGTCTATATCTCGGTTGTTTATCTCTTCTTGCTGGTTGTGCTGTTTGCGACCTTCTATCCGTTTTGGAACATATTAGTTTTGTCGGTCAACAGCGCGTCCGATACGATTAAAGGCGGCATCTACTTCTGGCCCAGAGAGTTCTCCTTTACCAGCTACAAGCAAATTCTGACCGATTCCGAGATTCTGAATGCCATCGTCGTGACGGTGGCGCGGACGGTCATCGGAACGCCGCTTACGGTGCTGGTCATCAGTCTGCTGTCTTACCCGTTAAGCAAGCGCGATCTGTTCATGCGCAGGCCCATTACGCTTTATTTTATCTTCACGATGTATTTTGGCGGCGGCCTTATTCCATATTATATGGTTCTGAAAAGCCTGCATCTGATCGACACGTTCTGGGTCTATATCGCCCCGGGACTGATGAATGTGTTCTATATGATTCTTGTGCGGACCTTCATCGAGCAGCTGCCCAAGGAACTGGACGAATCGGCCAAAATCGACGGAGCCAACGACGTGCAGACGTTTATCAAAATCATTTTGCCGCTGACGATGCCGGTGCTGGCTACGATTGCCCTGTTCACAGCCATTGGACACTGGAATGCCTGGTTCGATTCCTATGTCTTCACGTACAAGTCCAGCCTGAAGACGCTGCAGGCCGTGCTGGTCAAAATTCTCAATCAATACCAGACCGGCAGCATGGTATCGGATGCGCAGAAGACGGCGGATTCCGCCAAGCGGCTGGCGGTCTCCCCGGATACGATCCGGATGGCGGCCACCATGGTGGCAACGCTGCCCATCGTGCTGGTTTATCCCTTCCTGCAGCGGTATTTCGTGAAGGGCATGACGCTGGGCGCGGTGAAAAGCTGACGGTCCGCGTAATGAGCGCACGTAGCCCAGGGAAGAAACCTACGCTGACGCCAAGGGTCGGCATAGCCGTTTTTTCTTGCCGGGCTACACATTTCGGGCCTGTTGGACCAGATCTATGAAACTCACATTTGAATGTAGGGGGAAAAGAACATGAAGAAGAAAACAGCATCCATTCTGATGATGCTGGCGCTTGCCGGTTCACTGCTCGCAGGCTGCGGCAACAACGGCAGCAACGGAGGAAGCAATGGAGAGGCCGCCAATAGCGCAAATGCCGGAAGCCAAAACACAGGCGGGGATCCCGCCAAAATTTCGGAGCCGCTTACGCTCACATTCTTTGACAAAAACACGGGCGATGCGTTTACGAATGAAGTCGCCAAGGAAATTACCAAGCGGACCGGCGTAACGGTGGAAATCCAGCAGCCGACCGGCAACCCGGCGGAGAAATTGAATCTCATGCTTGCCAGCAACGATCTGCCGGATATTGTGCTTCTGGACCGGGGCAGCGACATCGTGAATAAATATATCGCCGCTGGCGCGATTATTCCCCTGGATGATCTGATTAAGAAATTCGGTCCGGATGTGCAGTCGCAGTATGGCGATGTGCTCAAGAAAACCCGCTATACGGATGGCAAGAACTACTATCTCTCCAACTGGTACGGCATGGATACCGATCCGGTGCTCGGGATGAACATCCGCAAGGACGTCCTGACGGAGCTGGCCCCGGATAAGGCGGAGGGCGGCCAGCCGTTCACAACGGATGAATTTACACAGCTGCTCAAGGATTATAAGGCCGCTCATCCGTCCGTCGACGGCAAACCGACGTTTCCGCTTACCTTCAATGCCGAGAATATGGGAGCCGTGCTGGGAACCTTCAAAGGCATGTGGGGCTTGAAAACCTATTATGAGGACGGCGGCAAGCTGAGATTCGATGTCGAGGATCCAAAATACCGGGAAATGATTATGTACATGAATGATTTATACCGTCAAGGATTAGTCGACCGCGATTGGGCGGTCAGCAAGACGCAGACCTGGGAGCAGAAGCTGTCCAACGGCATCGTGTTCTCGACGCCTGGCGCTTACTGGGATGTGGGCAACGCCAATAATGCGCTGAAAAAAACCGGCGGCGAAGATATGCAGATGATGGCCTACAAGGTTGTAGCTCCTGGTGTGGATCCCGCCAAAACCACATTTGGGCCGCGCAGTCCCCTTGGTTGGGACGCCATCGCCATTACGAAGAACAACAAGCATCCGGAAGAGACGATGAAATTCATGAATTATCTGGCGAGCGACGAAGGACAGTACCTGCTGATGTGGGGAATCGAGAGCGTGCACTGGGATATGAAGGACGGCAAGCATACGCCGCGGCAGGAAACGCTTGACGGTCTCCAGAACGATAACCCGGACGATCCGATGAAGAAAGCGGGCATCCGCAAATGGACCTGGTTCATCAAGAACGGCGCCGGCAGCGATGGTACGCCGTACGGCCTGGGACAATACAACCGCAGCATAATCGATAAAATGGCGATCAAGAACCTGGCCGATACCGTATTTGACTCGTCGCCGTACGATAATCTGGGACCGCAGGGCGGAACGCCGGAATCGCTCAATTACCAGAAGGTTCAGGATGTCATCAAGCAAAGCATTACCAAGATCATTATTGCAGGCGATGAAGCGACGGCGAACTCCATGTACGATGCGATGCTGGACCAGATCAAGGCGGCCGGCGGCGAGAAGGTCGAAGCGATCATCACGGATAATTACAACAAGCGCATGGAATTGTGGAAGTAAGCTGCTGTTTTAGAAGGGTCGCCGATTAACAGGCGATGAACCTTTTGTTCACCCTTCTGGGAAACGGCAGAGATCAAACAAAGACAGAGGAGGAACGCCAAATGAACACCCGGCTTATCCGGATAGAGACGGAAGCGGACAAAACGTCGGTATCGCTGGATAACGGCATCCTGGCATTGACGGTTGATCTTGGGAGCGGAAAATATGGCATACGCTGGAGGGACGGCTCCAGGCTGATTGGAATAGACTCGGGCTTTAGTCTGGATGGATCCATCCGCCGCGCGTCGGAGTATGAATCCCGCCAACTGAATGGAGCGGCAGCTGATGAGGTTTCGGATGCCATTGGCACAGGGCGGTGCTTGACGGTTCTGCACACGGGGGAGGGCCTCCCCCTGCTTCGACAGCGGTTCACGGTGTATGAGGAGCAAGCGTATATCACCGTGAAGCTGGAGGTCGATGCGGAATCCGGCGGCAATCTGGAATCGAATTATATGGCCCCCGTCCTTGCGGATGCCTTGTCAGGACCGTTCATGTCGCTGGGGCTGCCGGAGGGTCACGCTCTGCAGGCGCTGCTTGTCCCTTTCGATAACGACAAATGGGTGCGTTATGAATCGGTTTCGATGCCGGGAGAGGTGGAAGGGTATGAAGCGACAGCCATCTATGATCCTGCATCGGGCAAAGGCATGGTGATGGGCTCGGTTACGCACGATACATGGAAGACGGGTCTGCGGGTAAGGAGCGCCGCCGCCGGATGCGTGGAGAGCCTGGAGATTTATGGCGGCGCGGCGGGCGAGCTTAGCCGGGACTCCATCCCGCATGGAGCCATTGCGGGGGCGGTGCTTGAATCGCCGGTTATTCTGCTCGGCTCCTTCGGGAGCTACCGCGGCGGATTGGAGGCATTCGGGCATGCCAATGCCGCCTTTGCGCCTGCGCTCCCATGGGAGCATGGCGTGCCTTTCGGATGGAACAGCTGGTCTGCCGTCGGGGGAAAGCTGGATTACGATGTATACAGCAAAACGTCGGATTTTCTCCGGAAGCTGCAGGACAATGGATTTAATAAGGATGGAACCGTCTATGTAAACTTCGATTCCTTCTGGAATAACCTGACGCCGGAGCAGCTGGAGGCCGCTGTGCGGCAGGTGAAGGATAACGGGCAGAAGGCCGGTATCTATTGGACTCCGTTCGCGTTCTGGGGCACCGGCTTCGAGCGCGAGGTGGAGGGAACGGAAGGCCGCTTTACGTATAACGATATGCTGCTGCGGGACAGGGAGGGAAATCTGCTGCCGAGCCTGGATGGAGGGCTGGCGATTGATCCGACCCATCCCGGCAACCGGCTGCGGACGGATTATCATTTGAAGCGCTTCGTGGAGTGGGGCTTCGACTATGTGAAGCTTGATTTTCTGGGACATGGCGCGCTGGAGGGCAGCCATCACAATCCGGATATCCGTACGGGAATTCAAGCCTATAATTACGGAATGGATTATATCGTGCGAAGCCTCGACCCGCAGCAGATAGGCAGGCCCTTCCATATCAATCTGTCCATCGCGCCGATCTTTCCCCATATCTACGGCCACAGCCGGCGCATATCCTGCGATGCCTTCGGAACGCTGGCGGATACCGAATATATGCTCAATTCGCTGACCTACGGGTGGTGGATGAACGGAACTATTTACCGCTATAACGATCCGGATCATACGGTGCTGTATCAGAGCTTCAATCAGGAACCTACCTCGTACCACGAGGGGCGCAGCCGGCTCAACGCTTCCGTCATAGCCGGCACCCTGATGATGATGGGGGATGATTTCCGCAAGGAGGAGGCCAGCCGCCGGGCGGAGGAATGGCTGGCGAATCAGGATATCGTGGCGCTCGCAGGCCTCGGCGAGACCTTCCTTCCGCTTGTTGCGGCAGAAGGCCCGGCAGCGGCGAACGTCTTCGGGCTGGTCCGGTCCGAGAGCGGGAAAGACTGCATCTATCTGGCTGTCTTTAACTTCCAGACCGATGCTGCGGCAGAGATTACGGTTCCGCCCGGCGGGATCGGGCGTTGGGAAGAAGATACGCCGTATACGCTCAAGGACTTATGGTCAGGCGCTGCCTGGGCTGCCCGGGGCGGAGTTCGCATTGAACTGGAGCCTGCCGAATCCCGGCTGGTCAAGCTGATGCTGGAGTAAGGGTTTCTCTCTGTTTGTATCGGAGGATCGAAAGAATGGCCTTTTTTAAAGAATGGAGAGCAGACCGGCTTGAGGTCTGTTTCTCCTATTTCCGCCGCTATCTGGCTGTTGTATGCAGTTAGAGGCTGAAGGATGTGATTGGCCAAAATAACATTATTCGCATGGTTTGGCCTGAGACCATGTATGATTCGCGGGCTGCCAGACGGCGGGCGAAAACGCAAACGCACACAGCGAGGTCTATTTTATAGAAGCGAGGGAGAGGAATTAATAATGAAGAAAACGCTTTCGTGGATGCTTGTTCTGACGCTTATATTCGGCATTATGCAAACGGCTGCTGCTGCGGACAATGAACCGCTGGAGCAAGATCCGGCTATCGGCGCTGCAGACGGCACATCGGGGGAAGAAGCTGCCTTAATCATGGATACGCCGGCTCAGTCAGCGGCCGGCTCTGTTACACAGATGACCTACGAAGCGGAGGCTTCGGGCAATACGCTTGGAGGCAATGCGGGCGTAAGCAATTGCACAGCCTGCTCCGGCGGGAAGAAGGTAGGCAATCTGTATGGAGGCGGCAGCCTGCGTATCAATGATATTAACGTGCCGGAAGCGGGGCCTTATTATGTGGTTTTTACTTACATATCCGGCGATCCCAGAAGTGCGGATATCAGCGTGAACGATGGCGCGTCCCAGCATGTGGAGTTCGCAAAGACCGCGGATTGGGATACGACGGCCCAGATGCGGTTGACGCTTCATTTGGCCGCAGGCAGCAACCATATTGATTTGTCCGACGGAGGCGGCTACGCGCCCGATTTTGACAAAATCGATATTTCCCCGGCTTCGCTCGGCTATGAAGGCGAAGCGGCAGGAAATACCTTTGCGGGGAATGCCTCGATCTCAGACTGCGCAAGCTGCTCGGGCGGCAAGAAAGCAGGGAACCTGTATCAGGGAGCTTCTGTGCAGTTTAACGACATCGTCGTTCCGGAGGAGGGCGCCTATGATCTGACGTTCGCCTATATTTCCGGAGATCCGCGTTCTGCCGATGTGAGTGTGAACGGGGGGCCGGCCCAGACGATCTTGTTCGCCAGCACAGCGGATTGGAACACGGTAGGAAACCAGACGATTACGGTGACATTGGCAGCAGGAACGAATACGCTCCTGTTCTCGGACGGAGGGAGCTATGCCCCCGATCTGGACCGGATTATCGTCTCGCCAGGCACCGGAAGAGATGTATTGCCCTGTGAGAAAGCGCCGGAGACAAGCTTGCCGCTTGGTGCCCCTGTTGCCAGCAAAACGGAAGGGTCCATCGTCATTACCGAATATGCCGGCGCGGTCGTCGTGCAGAACGGCGATTACACGATGACGTATCGAACGGACAGCGGACTTGCGGAGTATGCATGGAACGGACGTGTGATCGTCCGGGGGGTATACAGCAAATCCGGGGATAATATCAGCAGCTGCTACAGCAGCCACAGCTTCTCCATGTCCGATGTGCAGCCTGTTCAGGACGGCTTTGGCAGCGGGGCGAAGATCAAGCTGGCCAACACGGAAGCCGGCAAGCCAACGCTTAATCAGTGGTATACGTTTTATCCCGATCAGCCCTTCTTCTTCGCACAGCTGGAAGCGGTCTCCGATTCGGCTATCGCGACCAATTACATGGCTCCTGTGATCACCAATACGACCGGCGGCGTGGATATTGGCAGCTATGGGGATGGCCGGGTGCTGGCTCTTCCTTATGACAATGATATGTGGATTCGTTCACAGGCCGTGCCGATCAATTCGGAGGACACCAGCTATGAGGTATCGGCCATCTATGATAACGAGACCCGCGAGGGGTTGGTCGTCGGTTCAGTGAAGCATGATGTCTGGAAGACGGGCATTCATTTTATCGGCAGCAATGACCGCCTGAACAGCCTTGAATTATACGGCGGTGCCTCCTCGGCCAAGACGCATGATTCGCAGCCGCATGGCAGCTTGTCCGGCACGAGTCTGTGGTCGCCGCAAGCTTTCGTCGGCCTCTATGACGATTACCGCACGGGCATGGAGGAATACGGGAAGGCGAATGCCGTCATCACTCCGCCGCTTTCCTTCAGCAGCGCCGTTCCGGATGCCGTTCCGATGGGCTGGAACAGCTGGGCGGCTTATGCCGACAAGCTTAGCTATCAGGACGTGCTGGATACCTCGGATTATATCAAGCAGAATTTGCAGGATAAAGGCTTGTCCAATGACAATACCACTTATGTCAACATGGATTCCTATTGGGATAATCTGTCGGATGAGCAGCTGGCCGATGCGGTCGCCCATATCCGGGCCAACGGGCAGAAAGCCGGCATCTATTGGGGGCCGTTCGTCTATTGGGGCGACAATATGAGCCAGAAGGTCGAGGGATCCGATTATACCTACGGCGACATTCTGCTGCGCGATTCCTCCGGTCAGCTGCTGCCCAAGCTCGACGGCGCTTACGCGGTTGATCCGACCCATCCGGGGGCGAAGGAGCGGATGGATTATTATTTGAACAAGTTCAAATCGCTGGGCTTTGAATATATCAAGCTGGATTTTCTGACCCATGGCTCATTGGAAGGCTCACATTATGATCCGCTGGTAGAGACGGGAACCCAGGCGTATAACATGGGCATGGCCTATGTCAACTCGCTGGTGGCGGACAGCATGTTCATCAGCACATCGATTGCGCCGATGTTCCCGAGCCAGTACGCACACAGCCGGAGAATCGCTACCGATACCTTCGGCAGCATCTCGGATACGGAATTTGAGCTGAACGCGTTAACCTATGGCTGGTGGCAGAATGGAACCATTTATCCCTATATGGACCCCGATCATATGGCATTGACACGGGCCGGATCGCTGGAGGAAGCCCGTTCAAGAGTGAATTCCGCTGTTATTACAGGTACGGTATTCCTGGATTCGGACGATTTCCATGATGCCAAAGCGCAGGAGTACGGCGAAGCGCTGCTGACCAATACGGATGTGCTGAACCTGGCCAGGAAAGGAGAAGCGTTCCGTTCCGTGGAGGGAAATACGGGCTCCAAAGCCTCCGATACCTTCGTGCTGAATGATAATGGCACCTATTATCTTGCCGTATTCAACTACAGCGGCTCTGCGACGGAGAAGACGGTCGACCTGGCAAGGGCAGGTCTTGCGGGTAATGTGGCCTATGAAACGCTGAATCTCTGGAACGGCGAGACCTCGCAGACGCAAGGGACGCTTCAGGTGAATTTGGAAGCCAAGGCCTCCAGGCTGTTCCGATTGTCGGCGCCGGATTCAGGCGGAGATAACGGAGACGGTGACGGCGGAAATGGCGGGAACGGGGGGAACCCTGGAGATGGAGGAAATGGCGGGAACGGGGGGAACCCTGGAGATGGAGGAAATGGCGGGAACGGGGGGAACCCTGGAGATGGAGGAAATGGCGGGAATGGGGGGAACCCTGGAGATGGTGGAGATGGAGGGAACGGAGGTGACCCTGGAACTGGAGGGGGTGACGGGAACGGCGGTGGCGGAATGACAAGCGCACCCGTCGTAACCGACGGCAGTTTACCGGCTGGGGATTTGTCGAATGCGGTGACGACCGATTCTGATAGCGGCGACATTCTTCGTATGTCGCTCTCCGAGGCCAAGGCCCTTGAGGCTCTCAAGGCGGCAGGGAGTATAAGCGCCTTTGTTATTTCGCTTCCATCTCAGGAAGACCGGCGCGGCCTGGCGGCCGAGATTCCTGACCGCATTATACAAGCGGCCTTGGAGCAGGGAGGCGATGACGCTTCCTTGCTCGTGAAGAGCATTTATGGAGACTATAAGCTGCCGCTCAAAGCGCTGCAGCTTCCGGATGGCGCAATACTTCAAATTAAAATCGCTTACGCGGACGAGACTGCCGCTGCGGCGATCCGCTCAGCGCTTCCGGCCGGTTTCAAGCTGGGGCATGCCGTCGATTTTGCCATTCTGGCAGTAGATGCCTCCGGCGGGATCATCGACGAGAATCCGTTGAAGGAAACGCATGTGGAGCATGTGATTCACGGGGGAAGCGGCAGCGGTGGAGCAGCCGTCAAGCTTTCAAGTGAAGGCGGACTGGTTCCTGTGCTTGCATCGTTCTCTTCACAGGCGGACGATAGCGGCGAAGTGACCGTGCGCAGCCGGGATAACGGCATATATGGCGTCATATCGGGGACGAAGTCTTTTGCGGATATTCAAGGGCATTGGGCTCAGCGGGAAATCGAGAATTTGGCTTCGCGTCTGATTGCAAACGGGATCACAGAGAACGCTTATGCTCCGGCTGAAAATGTAAACCGTGCGGAGTTCGCGGCGCTGCTGGTCCGGGCAATTGGTCTCGGGAATCTGGAAGGAAGGGCTTCTTTCACGGATCTGCAGCAGGATGATTGGTTCGCCGCTGCTGCGGGAGCGGCAGCCTCTATGGGTCTGGTGAACGGTTATGAGGACGGTACATTCCGGCCCCAGGCACCGGTGACGCGGCAGGAGATGGCGGTTATGCTTGCCAGGGCCGCGGCCTTCATTGACCGGACCTTGCCTTCGGGAGATGGTCTTACCGGTTTCTCTGATAAATCTGCTGCGGCGGATTGGGCACGGGAGGCACTGTCAGCCATGGTAGAGTCCGGTGTTATGCAGGGAGACTTGGAGGGTCGGATTCTTCCTGAAGCTGCGGCGGCAAGAGCAGATACGGCTGTTATGCTGAAGCGCTTTTTGGATTTCGTCAATAAGTAAATGTAATGAACCTATGAGGGGGGCGGCGGTTTGCCGCATCCCTCATTTTCATTGAGAAAAAGTGTCAAAAGTACAATTGAATGATGCACCGCAAATGATATAAGATGAGATGAGATTATCAATCTTGCAAAACTGGCAATCCAAAAAAAAAGGAGCTGGGCAAATGGCTGTTGACGTGTATTTGAATTTTAATGGTAATTGTCGGGAAGCAGCAGAGTTTTACTCGGAGGTTTTTGGAGCCGATAAGCCTAAATTTATGACTTTCGGAGAAACGCCGCCGAGCCCGGAATATCCGCTTCCGGAGGAAGCCAAAAATTTGATCATGCATACAAGGCTTAATATTTATGGAAGCAATGTGATGTTCTCCGATGTATTTCCCGGCATGCCGTTTGTTCAAGGCAACAACATCAGTCTGGCCATCGTCGTCGACAGCCAGGAGAAACTCCAATCCGCGTTCGATCAACTAAAAGAAGGCGGCAAAGTGGAAATGGAGCTTCAAGAAACATTCTGGAGCAAATACTACGGCAGCGTGGTGGACAAGTTCGGCATCCACTGGCAATTTAATCTTGGAATAGGTGAATGGTAAAATAACGTTATTATACAAGCTTTTTGGACAACCTCTGTGCTTCGGCGCAGGGGTTTGTCTTTTATATTAGGTTGTTCTGCCTTAATGGGCTTGAACTTTAACCATACTAAGGAATCTGGCCGCATTGAGCATACCGCCATGTACAGCATGACTTGACTTTAATCAAACGGTCATTCACTATAAGAGCATGAGACACAAAGACGAGAACAAGAACGAAGCGATCTTTCAAGCCACAATTGGATTGTTGAACGAAATAGGGTTTTCAGACATTTCGATGTCCAAAATCGCCAAGCGGGCGAATGTCTCGTCAGCGACGATTTATGTTTATTTTGAGAATAAGGAGGATATGCTCGGCAAGCTTTATGTCAAAGTCAAAGAGAAGATGAGCAGGCAGCTGATTCATGATATTGATGACAGCATGCCTACACGGCAGATATGCGAGCAGTTCATGAGAAATTCCATGAGGTTCATTCTGGAGAACAAGGATTATTTCTTGTTTCTGGAGCAGTTCTCAACCTCGCCGCTGGTAGATAAATTATATCTTGATGATACGGCATCGATGTTCACAGCGATACACGAATTTGTCGAGAAGGGGAAACGAAACGGTGAGCTAAAGCCGCTGCCGACACTTTTTCTGCTGAGCTATTGCTATTTTCCTGTCACACAGCTGGCCAAAGCCCATTTTAAAGGGGAATTTGAAGCTAATGAGGAAAATTTGCAGCAAATTGTACGCATGAGTTGGGATGCCATTAAAGCTTAATGGCATCTTTTTTTTGTAAGAAAATAGCCGATCTGCCGACTGCCGCAGCTATGCTCGATACCTGTTTTTCGTATGTGGAATGACCTGAGTTAAAGAAAGAATGCCGACGGCGCGGGAGATCACGCCATTACAAGTCCAGATTACACTGCCTGTATTCCCTCATAGATAAAAAAGACGGCTCGGGTGCAATGCCCCGAACCGTCTTTTGGCTTCTTTATGGGTTTTGCTAGAAGAAATCCCTACGAGCCGTACAATACAATTTCAGCCGTGTGTAAACGTTCCGAGCTGAGCGTAATACGAAGGTAACGCGTCGAAATCGACACAGGATGTTTGCTCTATTCCCCGTACAGCTTCATTTCATGACGTTTGTGCCAATGGGAAGCAGCAGGGTCGTACCGCTTGCGGCATTGGAAATAGCGGAGACGAGATTCGCGTCGTCCTTTGTTTTCATGGAAAAGTAACACCTGGTATCACCGGGAAGTGGAACGGTCACCGATTGGCTGGTTCCCGCTGCTGCAGGCAGGGGAATGTTCTTTAACCGGGATGGCGCTTGCAAAATTGGCGTCCGTGATGGATGCGGTGCTGACACGGATGTCGTAAGACGCCGCCGTGCCCGTCGTTCCGTCGTCGCCCGGCGCCGTCCAAGTCAACTGCAGGGACGACACCGTTGCCGAGCCGGCCGCCAGATTGCCGACCGCGGCAGGGACGGTCACATCTTCATCGGCGTATTTGACAGGCTGAATACAAGAATGTTTCGTGTTCGGCGCTACTATTTTATCTTTTTGCCTGATCATAAAGACGGCGGGGGGCATGCTTCCATGGGGGAGCCCTGTCCGGAGTGGCCTAATATGTTAAACTGATAGAGGAATGGAAGAGCTTATGCAGTCCCCCTGGAAGGAGTTTACATGAAGAAACCAAGAATAGATGAAATCGAAATGCTGCGGGGAATGGCGTTTCTGGCGGTCGTGATGCAGCATGCCCTCGCCCACTATTTTCCCATGACGGACACCCGTCTGGAGGATGGAGTGATTCTCGGTCTGCTGCTGCTGCTGTCCAAGTTCGCCGTTCCGCTGTTCGTGTTCATTACCGGGCTCGTGCTCTTCTACAATTATGACGGAGACATTCGCTATGGCGCGTTTATCCGCAAGCGGTTCAAGGATGTCATCCTGCCTTATATTCCATGGGCCGTTCTATATGCCGTGACCTTCCAGCGGCTCAATCTCTACGAGGCAGGCTCGCTGCCGAAGCTCGGGATGATGATTTTTACGGGAAAAGCGTCCTATCACCTATGGTATATCGTTATGATTGCCCAATTTTACTTGCTGTTTCCGCTTCTCCAGCGAATGGTCAGGAGGTGGAAGCCAAAGTCGGTCCGGACAGCCGCGATAATCGTTCTGGCTCTGGGACTGCTTTATGTGTGGCTGATGGATCAGGGCGGCGCTGTCTACCGCTCGGCGGATGCATGGGATATCCCTTTTCTGAGCGCGTTCTTCACTGCCTATCTCGATCGCAACGCACTGATGTTTTTCTTTTATTTCGCGCTTGGAGCGGCGGCGGGCCTGTACCTGGATCATTGGCGTGCATGGCTCATCCGCTGCCGTCACTACCTGACCGCCTTGTATGCGCTCATGGTTTGCTGGATGCTGTATGTGGTCGTATCTCATTTCAAGCTGTATCCGGACGTTGTTATCCGCTATGATGACTTGTCGCTCCTAAGGCCAGAGATGGCTGTGTTCCTCACGGTTTCGGTGCTTGCCGTATATGCGGCCTCGATCAGCTTCATGAAGAATGCACCCGTCTGGCTGCGGCAGATGCTCACCATGGCGGGCATCTACTCGTATATCGCGTATCTTGCGCATGCTTATATGCTGAGGTACACCGAGCGCGCGGCGGACTGGCTGCTTCCCGGCGGCTCCATTACGCTGCGGACGCTGACAGCCTTTGCGCTCAGCGCAGTCGTCTCGGTGGCGCTTGCTTACCTGCTGCGTCTGATCGTTCAGGGGATAAAAGCTTCCCGCCGGCATGACAGGAAGGCAGGCCAGCCGTTATCCTTCTGAATAAGCGCAAGTATACGCCAGGAAGAGCAGCTTCCCCTCTCAGGGGAATGCTGCTCTTCTTGTACCGGGCTTTGGTGAAGGGACTCGGAAAGGAAGGATGCTCATTGCCGATCGATCAGCTTCATTTGACTTCGAGGGGAGTCAAATAGATCAAATCGTCCCGGCGCTTCCTGCGGAATTCGCCCGGAGGCGAGCCCGTCCATTTCGCGAACTGGCGGATGAAGCTCTGCACATTGTCATACCCGACGCGCCGTGCAATCTGCTCGATGGAGCCCTGCGTGTTCAGCAAAAGCTGCATGGCCTCCTGCTGGCGGAGGATGGAGAAGTAATCCCGCGGCGACATCTGGTACATCTGCTGAAAAACGCGGTAGCAGTGCCTGCGGGTAAAACCCAGCTTGAGCGCAATTTCCTCCAGCCAATTGGCGGACCAGGCATGCTCCTCATCCTGGGGGGAGGCAATCAAGGTCTCGATTTCCCTGGCAATTTGTACAGGCAGGTTGCCGGCGAGCTTGGCCGCGTGATCGCTGTTCAGTCTGGTGAAGGAATCCTCAAGCTGCTCCAGCAGCGTATAGAGTCTGTGAAATATGGAGATTCTGGAAGCACCGTCCAGCAGAAGCTGCAGAATCGCCTGTACATCCGGCAGAATCTGCCGGTTAAGCGTCCCGCCCTCCGGATAATAGATTTGGGATGAGCCGCCGAGCAGCTGCAGAAATACAGGGTCATCGATCTGGATATGCATCACAAAATATTTTAAAGGAGCGGGCTCATCCGCGCTGAAGGCGTGCAGCTGCATAGGCGGAATAATCAGCAAATCGCCGCTGCGCTGCCTGTATTCCCCGTTTCCGGTATGAACGGTCTGGCAGCCTTCCAGCACGAGATTGATTTCGACCATCCGGTGATGAAGATGCCGCTGGCAGGACCAGGGTCTCGTTACTTCCCCCGTGTGGGCGCCGTACAGGTAAATCTCCGATTTGCTGTTGGGAAAGGCGTGCGCGAATTTTTTGTCACCGTCCGGATTCATAACGCACCCCCTGTTTCAAATGTCACAATTGGTTAACTTTTCTCTTCCCGGCAGGCGGCCTTTCGTTATTACTTCCTCATGCAAAGGATTCTATACTACTTATAGGAACGATTACAAGAATACTGCCTTTCCTATGGGAAGGGCAACGGGGAGCTGGAAGCTGTGGCATTGGCAATAAGAAGAGAACCGGATATGATTCTGGTCGAAACGGATAACGGCTGGCAAACGGCCAATCGCAGCGGCGACGGGATCTGGAGCGGCGGCGGAGTCGAAATAACGCTGAACAGCAGGAATGATTCCTGTTCTGTCGGGCTGTCTGCGCCGCTGCTGGCGGTTAAGACGGTCAGGCTGTATTGGAAGCAGAATGTTACAGGACGGCTTGCCGTTCTGGGCGACCATTGGGAGCGGGCGTATGGCGATCTGGAGTGGAGAGGGATTGTGCCGGAGCGCGTCATGCCCTGGTATTTTCTTGCGAATGACGGCAACGTGACTAACGGTTACGGCGTCAAGACCGGGACGGCATCCTTATGCTATTGGCAGTTTGATCAGGATGGCATTACGTTGTCGGCGGATGTCCGCTGCGGCAGCGAGGGGGTTCAGTTGGGCGGGCGCAAGCTTGTGGCGGCCGAAATCGTCGGTTATGAGGGAAAAGAAGGGGAAAGCGCATTTGCCGCGGCAAGCCGCTTTTGCTCCGTGATGTGCGAGAATCCCGTGCTGCCGGACCAGCCCGTATATGGCGGGAACAACTGGTATTACGCTTACGGGAACAGCTCCCACGCAGAGATTCTGGAGGATTCCAAATTCATGGCGTCCCTGTCTGCTTCCAGCATAAACCGTCCCTATATGGTCATTGATGACGGCTGGCAGCTGGCCAGCGGGGGCGGAGCCTGCAACGGCGGACCGTGGAGAGGCAATTCCCTCTTCCCCGAGATGGACAGGCTCGCGCATGAAATGAAGGATGCCGGCGTGAAACCGGGCATCTGGTTCCGGCCGCTGCTGACCAGTGAAAGAGTCCCGGATGAATGGCTCCGGTGCAGCTCCAATAACGGGTATGTGCTGGATCCCAGCGTGCCGGATGTGCTGAACGATATTGCCGAATCCGTCGCCAGGATGGTGTCATGGGGCTATGAGCTGATCAAGCATGACTTCTCCACCTTCGATATGCTGGGCCAGTGGGGCTTCCAGATGAAATCGAAGACAAATGCTCTGCCGCAGCCTTTTCACGACCGTTCCAGGACAACGGCCGAGATTATCCTGGATCTGTACCGGGTTCTGGCCCGGGCCTCCGGCGGCAGCGTCGTCATCGGCTGCAATACGATCAGCCATCTGTCGGCGGGATTATTCGAAGTGCAGCGGACCGGGGATGACACGAGCGGGAAGCTGTGGGAGCGGACCCGGTATATGGGCATCAATACGCTGGCGTTCCGCATGCCGCAGCATGGCACATTCTACAGCCATGATGCGGATTGCATCGGCATTACCGAACAGGTGCCGTGGGAGCTGAACCGCCAGTGGCTGGAGCTTCTGGCGGGAAGCGGCACGCCGCTGTTCGTCTCGGCATCGCCTTCTGCCGTAACGAAGCAGCAGCAGCTTGAGCTTCGCGCGGCCTTTGAATTGGCCGCACAGCCTCTTGCACCTGGCGAGCCGCTGGACTGGATGGAGACGACCTGCCCGCGCCGCTGGCTGCTTGGCGGGAAGGAAACCCGTTTCCAGTGGAACCAGGTATCCGCCGAGCTGCAGTCCGATATCGACAATATCTGGTGGAAATAAGTACAAAAAAGGACTTTGCGGGGTGCAGCTGGAACTCCTATCAGCAGAGATAATCATAGGAGTGGGTC
This sequence comes from Paenibacillus sp. JT31N17, assembly GCF_056269255.1. Classification (NCBI taxonomy): domain Bacteria; kingdom Bacillati; phylum Bacillota; class Bacilli; order Caryophanales; family Paenibacillaceae; genus Paenibacillus; species Paenibacillus sp. JT31N17. Next base: position 1,650 of record NZ_JBWDNP010000020.1, on the reverse strand, counting down.
TAAGATGACGAATAAGGAAAATAAACTTGAGCAGTGGATCATAGATGCGGATATCACGGGCATGCAGGCAGCGATGGAGCAGGGTACGATAAGTTCGGAAGAGCTGGTTCAAGTCTATATCGAACGAATCGCGAAGGTGGATGCCGTGATCCATTCCATTCTGGAGCTGAATCCGGATGCGCTGGCTATTGCACGGGCCCTTGACAAGGAACGGCGCGAGCAGGGCAGCCGCGGCCTGATGCATGGCATTCCGGTTCTGTTGAAGGATAATATCGATACCGGCGACAGCATGCATACAAGCGCCGGCTCGCTTGCCTTGGCAGACCATTATGCCGCAGAGGATTCCTACTTGGCTGCAAGGCTGCGCACCGCAGGGGCCGTCCTGTTGGGCAAAACGAACATGACTGAATGGGCCAACGCCATGTCTCCAACCATGTGGGCCGGCTACAGCGCAAGAGGCGGGCTTACCTTGAACCCTTATGGTCCGGGAGAATACTTCGTCGGCGGCTCCAGCTCCGGCTCCGCAGCGGCTGTCGCCGCTAGCCTGTCGGCAGCGGCTGTCGGAACGGAGACCTCCGGCTCCATCGTATGCCCGGCCAGCCAGAATTTTGTTGTCGGCCTGAAGCCGACTGTGGGTCTGGTCAGCCGCTCGGGCATCATCCCGTTGTCCCGGAGCCAGGATACGGCAGGACCGATAGCAAGAACGGTAACCGATGCGGCGATTCTGTTGGGGGCGCTTGCGGGTGCAGACGAGGGCGACGGGGCCACTTTGGCAGGGGGGAACCGGGTGATTCCGGATTACACGCTGTTTCTCGATGCCGGGTTCTTGAAGAAGGCCAGAATCGGTATCCCGCGTTTCTATTACAAGGTGCTTGAGGGGGATGAAGAGAGGCTGGCTATTATGGAGCAGGCCATTGCCGCTCTGAAATCGGCCGGCGCGACCATTATTGATCCCGTCTCGCTTCCCTGCGAAGAGGTAAGATGGGGCAATGTGACGGACTATGAGTTCAAGAGCCATCTCAACGATTATTTGTCCCGTGTGGATGAATCGCTCCCGGTTCATTCCCTGAAGGACGTGATTGCGTTCAATGAGGCTCATGCCGGGCAGGCATTGAAATATGGGCAGGACATCCTGATCCGTTGCGAGTCGACAAGCGGGACACTTACGGAACAGGCCTATCTGGATGCCAAGGCCCAAAATGAAGTGCAGGCCCGCAGACAGGGAATTGATTATGTCCTGGAGGAGCACCGGCTGGATGCGCTGATGCTGCCCGGCTGCTGGGAGGGCTCGGACCTTGCGGCGAGAGCCGGGTATCCCCTGATCACCGTTCCGGCGGGATTTTCCCATAAAGGGGTGCTTGCAGCGGGAGGGTATATGACAAACGGGCCGTTTGGCGTTATTTTCTCAGGAACCGCCTACAGTGAACCCGTGCTGCTTCAAATCGCATACGGGTTTGAGCAGGCAACCCGGCACCGCACTCCACCGGCATTCGGGTGATGAATGATTAAGGGAATAATCCAAAAAAAGTAGAGCCTCTTATACACTGGTACCCATAGACTGGACACTTTGAAAAAAGGCGTTCAGGCTGTGGGTACCTTTTTTGTATACTGGAGTAAGCAATGGAGGGATTACATGAGCAAGAAGCTTTT
>NZ_JBWDNP010000021.1:0-107414 GCF_056269255.1 Paenibacillus sp. JT31N17 | reverse complement strand
CTGCTTACACGCACGCCAGCCCCTAGGTGGGGTCCTGTAAGCCGGAAAAACCTTATTGGGTGTACATACAGCCCCCTGCATATCCCAAATGGCAGCTCCAGCCGGGAAAAACCTGCTTACATGCACGCCAGCCCCTAGGTGGGGTCCTGTAAGCCGGAAAAACCTTATTGGGTGTACATACAGCCCCCTGCATATCCCAAATGGCAGCTCCAGCCGGGAAAAAGCTGTTTACTCGCACGCCAGCCCTGGTGAGGCCTAGTAAGCTGGAACCTTGTTGCGTATTCATACAGCCGCCTTCCCTCTTCCACGAAACATGTTGAGCCGTTACACGGCGCAGGGCAATACGGCCTCTGCTTCATCGCTCTAATGCTCACAAACCAAGCCAATCCTTCCTTCAATGAATTCCCTCATCCGGTATTCAGCCTTTTTCGGCAGAGCCTGTAGGGCGGGCTTCGTAACCCCATTCTTCGGCATCTTTTCACTTGTTGGCAGACTCCAAGTAAAGATTCCGGATACCTCTTCGCTTGTTAGAGATTGCGTGAATGCCCTGCACGCCGACCAGTACGAAGAAAGCTGGAGAAAAATGCACTTGTAATAATCAAAGGGCCTTCATGAGTTCGCATTGTATACCCTTCCCAAAGAGATAAATGGTCTATGCCATCGGACACCCGAATTAACGTTAGGGGACATGAGCAAATCTGAGACGGATAACGCCTTGATAAGACAAGCTTTCATTAAATTTCTTACTCCTCAATAGGTGGATAAGCCATGTTAAATTTATGTCCTTGAGAAGGTAGATTGGATTGTATGCCAGCCAGCAGACGCATGGAGGATGGCTATTAAACGGGATGAAGGAAGCTATAACGATGCCCCAGCAGTATTGTACGATGCGATAAAACCGCCGTATGCTTTCCCTTTACAGACATAAACGGGTTTGCTACAATGGCTTTACTTAATTGTTAACCACATTTTTAATTATGGTTAACAATTGAAATGCCTAATGGATGGTGATGTCTTGTGCATACGGATTACGAACGGCTTGCTGCTACAAGCCAGGTGCATCTATGGAATCCTTTTACCCAGATGAAAGACTATCATGCCTCGGAACCTCTCATTATCGAACGCGGCGAAGGCATCAGGCTGTACGATATTCACGGCAGGGCTTATTTTGACGGCTTCTCCTCGGTTTGGCTTAATATTCACGGACATAACGTGCCGGAGCTGAATCAGGCCATAACGGACCAGCTGGGCCGCGTCGCGCACTCCACCCTTCTTGGCATGGCCAATGTGCCCGCCATTGAGCTTGCCGGGAAGCTGGCCGAAATAGCTCCGCCAGGACTGACGAAGGTCTTCTACTCCGATTCCGGAGCAACCGGTGTCGAAATTGCCATCAAGATGGCTTTTCAATATTGGCATAACCGGGGTGTGCGGGGCAAAACGCAGTTTATCACGATGAATCAGGCGTACCACGGGGATACGATCGGCGCGGTCAGTGTCGGTGCGATTCCGCTGTACCATGATGTGTTCCGTCCCATGCTTTTTCCTTCCCATGTCATTCCTTATCCTTATGCCTACCGCTGCGAGGGCGGAGAAGCAGAAGCATTGGAAACTACGCTTACCGCCCTGCGCAGGCTGCTCCATTCGCAGGCGGCCAGCATTGCCGCTCTGATCGTAGAGCCGATTGTGCAGGGGGCTTCGGGCATCATCGTGATGCCGCCGGGCTGCCTGCGTGAAATCGCGAAGCTGTGCCGCGAGCATGATGTCCTGCTAATCGCCGATGAGGTGGCGACTGGCTTCGGCAGGACGGGAGAGATGTTCGCGTGCGACCTTGAAGGGGTTTCCCCTGATCTGATGATCATCGGCAAAGGTCTTACAGGCGGATATTTGCCTGTGGCGGCGACGCTTGCGACCGATGAAGTGTATGATGCGTTTTATGCCGATTACGAGGAGCAGAAAACTTTTTTTCACGGTCATTCCTTTACGGGAAACCCGCTTGGTTGTGCCGTGGCGCTGGCCAGCCTGAAGCTGTTTGAAGAGCGCAGTATGCTGTCAGGGGTTCGGGCCAAGGCATCTTTGGTGGAGCATAGGCTCGCAGCGCTTAAAGAGCGCCCTCATGTTGGGGACATCCGCCAGCAGGGACTGATGATCGGAATCGAGCTTGTACGCGACAAGAATACACGCGAACCGTACGAATGGGCGGAGCGAATCGGCGTCAGGACGAGTCTTAAAGCCAGAGAACTCGGCATGCTGACGAGGCCGCTCGGCAATGTGATCGTGTTCATCCCTCCGCTTGCCAGCAGCGAAGCGGAATTGGAGCTCATGACGGCTATTTTGGTGGAAGCGATAATTTGCGTCACCGAGAGCGGGCCGGCTGCATGAACCAAACGAATGCACAGCCAATTAGAGGACTATTCGTGACGGGTACGGATACCGGCGTTGGCAAAACGGTCGTCACAGCGGCTATCGCCGCTGCACTTCGCGCCGAAGGAAGGAATGTCGGCGTCTGGAAGCCGGTTCAATCCGGCAGCACTTTTGGCAGTGGAAGGACTGATGCCCAGCAGCTGTTGAAGAGCACCGGGATCGATGAACTGCCGGAGGCGGTGGCTCCCTTCTCGTTTGCCGCTCCGCTTACACCGCTGCTCGCAGCCCGGGAAGCGGGAGTTACCCTTACGCTGGAGAAGCTGATTGCATCCGGCGGACCGCTTGCCAAGCGTTACGAAGCGCTCCTTGTAGAGGGAGCGGGGGGCGTGGCTGTTCCGCTGGCAGAGGATGCCCTCGTCGCGGACCTGATGGTAGAGCTTCGTCTGCCCGCACTTATTGTGGCCCGATCCGGCCTCGGCACGATTAACCACACGCTGTTGACGGTGTCATACCTGAAGCTTCGATTAATTTCCATTGTCGGTATCATTCTGAACGATGGCGAATCGGCAGAAACGCATGACGATCCGAGCCTCTCCACAAATGCAGAGCTGATCGAACATTACAGCAGCATTCCGGTGCTTGGCCGTCTTCCCCGGATTCATGCCCCTGAGGATACGAACACGCTGGTACATACTGTACGGCAACATATTCAATTCGCACTGGTCAAAGAGGCGCTTTTGGCTGGAAATTAAGGAGATGACCGAGATGAACACAATTTCACTTCAAATGGAATGGCAATCGTTCGCCCAAAAGGCGTTAAATGGGGAATGCTTGACACTGGAAGAAGGGCTCGCCGTTCTGGAAGCCGGCAATGATGAGCTGCTGCCGCTCATGCATGCCGCGTTCAGTGTGAGGAAGTTCTTTTACGGCAGGAAGGTTAAGCTGAATATGATCATCAATGCCAAAAGCGGGTTGTGTCCCGAAGATTGCGGCTACTGCTCGCAGTCCATCGTATCGACGGCTTCCATACAAAAATACAGTCTGCTGGATAAAGATACCCTGCTCGCCGGAGCGCGCGAAGCCATGGCGCGCAAAGCCGGAACCTACTGCATCGTAGCCTCGGGAAAAGGACCGACGGACAAGGAACTGGAGCAGGTCGCGGACGCGGTACAGGAAATCCGCAGAACCATGCCGCTCAAAATATGCGCTTGTCTGGGCTTGTTGAAGGACGGCCAGGCCGAGCGGCTGGCAGAAGCGGGCGTGCATAGGTACAACCATAACCTGAATACAAGTAAAGCGAACTACCCGGCAATCACCACTACCCACACTTATGGACAGCGTGTAGAGACTGTGGAAAAGGTGAAAGCCTACGGCATGTCTCCCTGCTCCGGAGTCATTATCGGCATGGGCGAGACCCATCAGGAAATTGTTGAAATGGCTTTTGCGCTCCGCGAGCTTGATGTGGATTCCATTCCGGTCAATTTTCTAAATGCGATACCGGGGACACCACTGGAAAAAGCGAACCGTGTGCCGGCCTTAAAAGCGCTGAGGGTGCTGGCCTTGTTCAGATTTATATGCCCCTCCAAGGAAATCCGCGTGGCCGGCGGCCGCGAGGTCAACCTTCGTACGCTGCAGCCGCTGTCGCTATATGCAGCCAATTCCCTGTTTGTGGGCGATTATTTGACGACAGCCGGACAACATGTATCTGAAGATCATCAAATGATTGAAGATATGGGCTTTGAAATTGAAATTAGTGCTCTGTGAGGGCAGGGCGGAATGATCATGAACTGGATGGAAAAAGAGCTTGAGATGATGACTGACGCTTCGCTGGAACGCACCTTGCGAGCCAGCGCTCCGGTGCCCGGATGCCCGGGTTATATCATGCGCGGGGGAAGAAAGCTGCTCGATTTGTCTTCCAACGATTATCTGGGACTTGCGCAGCATTACGCGATTAATGAAGCGATGCGCGAAGCTCAGTCCGCCGAAGGGGCCGGCTCCGGCGCTTCCCGCCTGGTGACGGGCAACCGGCCGTCCTTCGGCCGCCTGGAAACTGCGCTGGCCCTGTGGCAGAACTGCGAAGCAGCGCTTGTTTTTGCCAATGGCTACATGGCCAATACCGGCGTCATCGCCGCGCTGGCAGGCAGAGGCGATGTTGTATTCAGCGATCAGATGAACCATGCGAGCATCGTGGATGGCGTCATACTAAGCCGCGCGGAGCATGCCCGATACCGCCATAACGATATGGAGCATTTGCGGGCCTTATTGAATAAGCACCGGGATAAAAAGAAGAAGCTGATCGTGACAGATGCCGTCTTCTCGATGGATGGCGACCAGGCTCCGCTGCGCGAGCTCGCAGCGATCAAGCGTGAATACGGTGCCATGCTGATGGTGGACGAGGCGCATAGCGGAGGGATATACGGCAGGCGCGGCGAGGGATTATGCCATGAGCTTGGCGTGCAGGCGGACGTGGATGTACATATGGGAACATTCAGCAAAGCGTTTGGCGTCTACGGCGCTTATGTCTGCGGCAGCCGTACGCTGATCCGATGGCTGATAAACAAGGCTAGAACCTTGATCTATTCGACCGCCCTGCCCGCATCCATAGTAGCTGGTATCGCCAAAGCGCTGGAGCTGGTTCAGACCGAGCACTGGCGCCGGGAACGGCTTAATGCTGCGGGCAGGAGACTGCGCTCTTCGCTTGGCGCCGCCGGTTTCAATATCGCTGCGGGAGATTCCCCGATCATCCCCGTCATTATTGGCGATAATGCAGCTGTCTTGCGTTTCAGCAGCGCTCTGGAGGCAGCGGGTATTGCATCGGCGGCAATCCGTCCGCCTACTGTGCCCAAGGGCACGGCGCGGATCCGCCTCTCCTTGTCCGCCGCCCACACGGAACGGGAGCTGGCCGATGCCGCGGCACTCATCTGTGCCGCTGCCCTTCAATCAGGGGTGGCAGGTGGATGAGGCATTCGGGTAGCGGGCCGCCCTTGCAGCAGAAGTCCAGGGGCACGATTTTGTGGCTGGCTGGATGGAGCATGCCGGATACGATTTTTGACCGGCTTCGCTCGCAGCTGCCGGATTTTCAACATCTTTCCGTACAGTACAGCGCTGCCGATTCCGAGGAGGCGATACTGCTTTTGACGGAAGCGGCAGTCAGGAAGGCTCTGTCACCAGACCGGGCTGCCAGTCAGACTGAAATTCACTGCGGCCCCCTTCTGATTGGAGGCTGGTCGCTTGGCGCTTTGCTGGCGCTGAGACTGGCGGCTGCGGGCTGGGCCGATGGTCTCGTCCTGTTTGCGGCCAACGCAAGATTTATCCGCTCCAGGGAAGAGTCTGACCGCGGCTGGGCAGATATCTACCTCAGGCAGATGATTACAGGTCTTGCGAAGAATCGGGATGCCGTAGAGGCCCGATTTCGACAGCTTCTGCTAACGGAGGCGGAATGGAAAAGCGGACTTGGCGCCAGCCTCCCGCCGGCAGGCAGCTGGACTACTCCTGCGCTCCTTGCAGGTCTTCAGATTCTGCGGAACGGGGAATGCCAGTCTCAGCTTCCGGCAATCCTTTGTCCGGCTCTGCTTATACATGGAATAGAGGATATAATTTGCCCATACGGCGCTGCGTCAGAGCTTGCGGCACAATTGCCGCGGGCAGAGCTGCTGGCCCTGCCCGCTTGCGGGCATGCGCCTTTCCTGGGAAGGGAAGCTGATCTGGCCGATGAAATAAGGAGATGGTGGTATGAGCAGCGGCAAGCAGGCAATCCGGCACCAATTTAACCGCAGCGCGGCGGGTATGTATGATATTCACTCCCGAGTTCAGCGCGATATGGCAGACCGGGTGGCGAGATCCCTGGTCCGATGGAAGAGTGAGACGGAGATGGCCGGGTTGGATATTCTGGAGATCGGCTGCGGCACGGGCGCGCTGACTGAAAGATTGGCCGGCCAATGGCCTCGCGCATCGATAACGGCTCTTGATATTGCGCCCGCTATGATCGATGCGGCTAAGCATAGGCTTCAGTTGGACAAGGCCAAACAGGAGGACGGAATTCGCAACCGGCGGGATCCTGTACGTTTTGTTCAGGCCGATGTCGAATTATGGGCGGCTGATGCACCGAAAGACGCATACGATCTCATCGTTTCCAACGCCTGTTTTCAATGGCTGGACAATCCAGGGCAGACGCTTGGCCACATTCAGCGGCTGCTCCGATCAGGAGGGCAGTTGACATTCGCCACCTTTGGGCCGGATACCTTCAATGAGCTGCATGCGTCCTTTCATGAAGCTTATACAGCCAGCGGGCATGCGCCGCAGCGGCACGGGCTTTCCTTTCAATCGGCAGACGGCTGGGCTGATATTCTTGATGAAGCGGGATTTGACAATATTCGCTGTGAGGGTTTTATTCAAAGGGAAATCTACGCCTCCCCCAGGGAATTTCTCCACTCGGTCAAGGCGATGGGGGCCAGCACATCCCGGGCCGACACAACACGCAGTATCGGGACGCGCCGCCTGTTTGCCGATATGTATAAGTCATATGAGGACAAATTCAGCATACAGGGGGGCATTGCTGCCACTTACGACGTTTTGATCATTCAAGCAGAAGCCTCCCGTTAGTGCCATGGTCACGAATTAGGCCCGGATTTTTCATGTAGCTTTCATGTTGGTTTCATATTTGCGTGCTACACTGGGAAAAAACAGTGAGGAGGCGAATGCATGAGGCCGTGGGCTGAGTTTGAAGATGTCATTACCCCGCATCTGAATCATTTACGGACCTATTGTTTTTATTTGACGGCATCTCATTGGGAAGCGGAGGATTTGCGTCAGGAGACGCTGCTCCGGGCTTTCAAGCATTACCGCAGCAAGGGTGATGTCCAATATCCGCGATCATTATTGTATAAAATAGCCCGAAACGTTTACATAGACGCATATCGCAGGCGCAGGGGCATTATGGTTCCTATAGATGAAGCAGGTGAGCAGTCCTATTGCGATGAGAATTATGCCTCCGTGCGAGGGCTGCTGGAGTGGGTAACGGAGCATTTGTCGGAGCGTGAAGTGGAAATGCTGCTGCTAGCCGAGGTATTTCGTTATTCCTATCAGGATATTGCAGATGAACTGGATTGTACCGTGCCTGCGGTCAAAATGGTGCTCCACCGTTCCAAGCAGGCTCTGCGCAAACGAGGCGCCCAGCATAAGGCTACGGGTGAACTGATCTCGCTCAAACCGCAGCTGAAGCCTCCCATGCGCATGCCCAGACGATCCTTCGTCGTCGACAGATGGACACGCGCCGTGATGAATTACGAAAGCAGATGAGCCGTAATGTCCGCGTAACATAAAGCGCGGACGGTCTTGCTCTGATCTGTCGAGCATCGTGTGAAGCTACCCATCTTATTCTTTTCATTCGAAATCATTGCGAAGCTACCTGTCATATTCTTATATTTCGAGCATCGAGCGAAGCGCGATCGATCTTGATCTATCGAGCATCATGCGAAGCTATTCGTCTTATTCTTATCATTAGAAGTCATTGCGAAGCGCTATCGGTCTTATTCTGAAAGGCTGGTGCAAAAGGCCTGGCTGCGCATGAGGAAATGTCTGATATTCGCGGGGAGTTAAAAAGGCGATTTAGCCTTATCATTAGATGAAATAGCGGTTGTGGCGCTGAATCGGCTAATAAAGCGCGTCAGCGCTCTTCTTTTTGTTGTATGGGTGGTGAAGTGCCATTCGGCTTGGCTTTGAATCTTGAGCGCGGAGCGGGCGGAATCGTTCTGGAGAAACGATAGTGGTCGCCTTTGTCTTTCGAAATTTACCGCTAAATGTTTTATCCAATCAAGAATTCCGAAGGACAACAGCGATCGTAAGAATGATCCGCCCGCGCAGCGTGCCTTTATCAATATAGAATGATCCGCACGTGCAGCGTGCCCTTATCAATATAGAATGATCCGCACGTGCAGCGTGCCCTTATCAATGTAGAATGATCCGCCCGCGCAGCGTGCCCTTATCAATGTAGAATGATCCGCCCGCGCAGCGTGTCTTGATCGATGAAATTGATCCGTCCGTGCAGCATTCCCTTAATAGTTTCGCCCCAAACCACCTTTCAGCGAACAATCGCGAAAAAGGTGGTTTTTTGTTCGTTCCTATCCCATTTTATCGCCAGTTGTAAAATATAATTTATTTTTATTATAAAAATGTAATAAAAAGGCGATTCAATTTATAATTATTGTTTATTTATCATAGTTGGCCTCTGATGTAAAACTCCTTGTGCAGGATCATACTGCAATATACGAGAGGAAAAAGGAGGATGGGGCGGATGAGGGTGGCTCTGCCTACGAGAGCCAAAAATAAGCAATTTTATCCTGAAATACTGGAAATGACCTCCTGCGGCAAAGATGTTAGCCTTATATAAGTCTTCTTAATAAATATAGACGAAGGGTTGTGTAAGCATTTGAAGAAGGTTTGGGCGATCGTCGTTTTGCTGCCAATGCTTTTATTGGCGGCATGTGGTCAGAACAGCAATGAACCGGCTGCCGGCAACAATACGGCTGGGACATCACCGGCAAATAACAATGCCAATGCATCCGGGGGGAACAGCGAGGCGACAGGGACCTTGGCTGACGCGCAGAAAAAAGGATCGGTAACAATCGGTTTTGCCAACGAGAATCCTTATGCATATAAAGATGCCGACGGAAAGCTGACCGGTGAGGCGGTGGAGATCGCCCGCGTTATCCTGGATCGGCTGGGCATTAAGGAAATAAAGGGAGAATTGACCGAGTTTACTTCCTTGATCGCTGGTCTGCAGGCCAAACGCTTCGACATGATTACGGCGGGGATGTTCATTAATCCCAAACGCTGCGAAGCGGTGCTGTTCGCTAATCCCGAGTACAGCATCGGCGAGGCGATAGCGGTGAAGCAGGGAAATCCGCTCAAGCTGGGGAGCTATAAGGATATTGCCGATAACGACAAGGCCAAGGTTGCCGTTATGGCCGGTGCCGTTGAGCTGGATTATCTGAAGGCGTCCGGCATTCCGGAAGATCGGATGGTTATTGTACCGGATCAGGATGCAGCCATCAGCGCGCTGCAGTCCGGACGCGCCGATGCCATGACGATGACGGGCCCGGCCCTGCAATCCAGACTGGACAGTGCGAAGGACGCCAAGCTGGAGCGGGTCATGGACTTTGAACAGCCAACGGTGGATGGCAAAGATGTTACGGGCTACGGCGCTACGGCCTTCCGTCCGGAGGATACGTCTTTCCAGGAGGCCTATAACGCAGAGCTTGAGAAGATGAAGGAATCCGGCGAGCTGCTGGAAATTCTCAAGAAATTCGGTTTTACGGAGCAGGAGCTGCCTGGAGATATGACCTCCAGCCAGTTATGTGAGGGATAATCATGACTCCGACCTGGTCGGCTATGTTTCCGCTCCTGTACGAAGGGATCAAGATTACGATTCAAGTTACGGTAATGGCCGGGATTGTCGCATTGATCGTTTCTGTGGCGGCTGGTCTTTGCCGGGTATCGAGCTATGCGGTTGTACGCGGTATTTCCCGCATCTACGTTGATCTGTTTAGAGCCTCCTCCCTTCTTGTACTTATGTTTTGGATCTACTTCGCTCTGCCGTTTGCGGGAATAGAGCTGAGCAAGATGGTTACGGCAGTGCTGGCTATCGGCTTGAACTGCGGGGCATACGGCTCGGAAATCGTACGAAGCTCCATATTGGCTGTTCCTTCCGGTCAGTATGAAGCCTCCTTGGCGCTGAACCTGACCCCTCGGCAGCGAATGTGGCGGGTGGTCATTCCGCAGGCCGTTGTCCGCATGCTGCCGCCTTTTGGGAATTTATTGATCGAGCTGCTGAAATCGACCTCGCTGGTCTATTTTATTACGCTGAGCGATCTAACCTATGAAGCCATGATTCTCCGCAATAATTATTTATCATGGACCCCGCAGATATTTGGTCTGCTGCTTGTGATCTATTTTGCCCTGTCTGCATGCATCACGGTCACGATCCGGCTGCTGGAACGCAAATTTGCGGCTTGGAGGTGAATGAGAAATGTGGAAATGGGATTATGTCTGGGAATTATTGCCTGAGCTGCTCGGCGCTCTGCGGGTAACGCTTTATGCGACCTTGTGCGGGTTTCTGGTTGCGGCTGCAGTCGGCTTGCTGCTGGCGGTTGGTTCCCGCTCCAGATTTGCCGTGTTGCGGTATACGATCCGCGGCTTCGTGGAGTTCGTGCGCAGCACGCCGCTGCTGGTGCAGGTGTTCTCGCTGTTTTATATTTTGCCGATGCTGTTTCCTTCGGCTTCCTTGTCCGCGTTCACGACTGGGGTAATCGGGCTGGGGCTGCATTACAGCACGTATTTGTCCGAGGTTTACCGCTCCGGCATCGACGGAGTGCCCCGCGGTCAATGGGAAGCGGCCAGCGCGCTTAATTTTACGAAAACGCAAACGTGGATCAAAATCATACTGCCTCAGGCTTTCCGGCCGATTGTGCCGGTGATGGGCAACTATTTGATTGTTATTTTCAAGGAAACTCCGATATTGATGGCGATTACGCTCGTTGAGCTGCTGCTCACCGCGAAGAATGCCGCCTCTGATTCTTATCGGGTGTTTGAACCCTATACCGTTGTAGGAGTGCTGTTCCTGATTATCAGCCTGATCATGACCGTGCTGTTCCGGTTTCTGGAGAAGAAGCTTAACGGGAAATACGCAGGGTAAGGAGTGAGGTCCGAATGAGCATGCAGTTGGAGAAACAAACAGAGGAGCTGGACGCACGGGAAGACCGGAACGGAAGGTTCGCGGATGTCCAGCCGATTGTGAAATATAACAATATAACGAAATCCTTCGGGGAGCTGGAGGTAATCAAGGGTGTGGATCTGGAGCTTTATCCGGGAGAGAAGATCGCTATGATCGGACCGAGCGGATCGGGCAAAACCACGCTTGGCCGCCTGCTCATGACGCTCGAGGAGCCGACTGGCGGAACAATCGAGCTGGATGGCGAGCTGCTGTGGCATATGGAGGTCAAAGGCAAGCTGGTCCGTGCGGACGAGAAGCATCTGCATCGGATGCGGGGCAAGGTGGGAATGATCTTTCAGCATTTCAATCTGTTCCCGCATATGAACGTTCTGCGCAATGTGACGATGGCTCCGCGTACCGTGCTGGGCTTGTCCAGGGAAGAAGCGCATGACCGCGCCATCACGATGCTGCGCAAGGTGGGGCTGGAGGAGAAGCTGGAGGTGTATCCTTCACAGCTCTCCGGCGGACAGAAGCAGCGCGTCGCCATTGCCCGGGCGCTCGTCATGCAGCCCAAGGTGATGATATTCGACGAGGTGACCTCTGCGCTTGATCCCGAGCTGGTCGGCGAGGTGCTGGAGGTCATTAAGGAAATCGCCCGCGAAGGCGAGATGGCGATGCTGCTGATCACGCACGAGATGGAGTTTGCAAGAGACGTGGCCGACCGGATCATCTTTGGCGCGGAAGGCAGAATTGTGGAGCAGGGAACGCCTGAGCAAATATTTGAGAATTCACAGAGCGAGCGCCTGCAGTCCTTCCTCGGACGCTTCGCCGGCGCTGCTTCCCCATCATCATGACAAAGGGGCAAGGGCCGATGGGAGGCAATCCGCCCCTCGATGAGGTTGTGCCAGGAAGAAATGACTGTCGCCGTCCTTTGGCGGAATTTCTTCCCCGGAACTTATAGAACACGGTAGAGGTGAAGCGTTATACAGCTTATAAATTTGAATAAACCGTCGGCCTCCGACGGCAAGCAGGTATGGCAGCTGGTGAAGGATGCAGGGACGTTGGATCTCAATTCCGTATACAGCTACATCATGCTGTGCGATGTTTTTCGCGATACCTGCGTCATCGCTGTCCAGGAGGAAAGAATCGTGGGGTTTATGTCCGCTTACAAGAGACCGGATCAGCCGGATACGCTGTTTATCTGGCAGGCCGTGGTCGGCAGCGCTTGGCAGGGTAACGGATTGGGCAAAAAAATGCTCCGCGAGCTGCTGAATCGGGAAGAAAATGGCCCGATCCGCTTTGTTGAGGCGACGATTGGACCGGATAATATGGCTTCACAAAGGATGCTCATGGGAATTGGCGAGGAAAATGGCGGACAATGTCATATTACGGAATATTATCCGGCCGCTTATTTTCCCGAAGAATCCGATCATGAGCCGGAGCTGCTGTTTCGTATCGGACCGTTTACAAATAATTCTCTAGGAGTGATTCGGTGAGCGAAGTCAAGAAGGACGCAGCGGATTTAAGGGTGTTCGACAAGATGGAGTCAGAGGTGCGCAGCTACTGCCGGAGCTTTGAGAAGGTGTTCCATAAGGCCAAGAACGCCAAGCTGTGGGATATCGAAGGCCGGGAATATATTGATTTTTTTGCCGGTGCGGGGGCGCTCAATTACGGTCATAACAACCCGGCTATCCGCACCCGGCTGGTTGACTACTTGCTGGAAGACGGAGTGACCCACAGCCTGGATATGGCGACAAAAGCGAAAGAAATGTTTCTGAAGCGGTTCACTTCATCCATTCTGAAACCGCGCGGACTTGATTATAAAATTATGTTTCCCGGCCCGACAGGGACGAATTCTGTGGAGAGCGCCATGAAGATTGCCCGCAAGGTTACGGGACGCAGGAATATTGTCTGCTTCACCAATGCCTTTCACGGGATGAGTCTGGGATCGCTTGCCGCTACAGGCAATGCGTTCAAGCGCAAAGGAGCCGGCGTCGATCTGCCCAACACGAATTTCATGCCTTATGACGGCTATTTCGGCGAAGGCATCAATACGGTGGATATGATGGAGAAATATCTCGATGATCCGGGAAGCGGGTTCGACCTGCCGGCAGCCATCATTCTGGAAACGGTGCAAGGCGAAGGCGGATTGAATGCGGCCAGCCCGGCCTGGTTGAAGAGAGTCCAGGAGCTGTGCCTGAAGCGGGACATTCTGCTGATTGTGGACGATGTGCAGATGGGCTGCGGCCGTACGGGGACTTTCTTCAGCTTCGAGGAAGCGGGCATTAACCCGGATATCGTATGCCTGTCCAAGTCGATTGGGGGTTACGGTCTGCCGATGGCGCTGACGCTCATTAAGCCGGAATACGATCTGTGGCATCCCGGCGAGCATAACGGGACCTTCCGCGGGAACAACCTCGCCTTTGTCGCCGCAGCCGAGGCGCTTTCCTACTGGGAGGACGGGGCGTTCGAGACGGAGCTTGCCGGGAAAGCCAGCCGTATTGAAGAGGCGCTGAGCCAGCTTCTGAAGGAGCATCCCGAGGTTAACGCCTACAGGAAAGGGAAGGGTCTGATTCAGGGCATTTCCTTCGACCCGCCGCAGCTGGCCGGACAGCTGAGCGCAGCCGCCTTCAAACGCGGCGTCATCATGGAAACATCAGGTCCGCATGACGAAGTCGCCAAGCTGATGCCCCCGCTTACCATTGAATCCTCCGTTCTGGAGAAGGGGCTGGCCATTCTTAAGGAAAGCTTTGAAGAAATCGTACAGTCGGAGCGCATTGGGGCGCTGGTATAAGTGCTTGCGATATGCAGGCAAATTCGAGAGGAGAGCGATAAATATGATTGTCAAGCATTTAGAGGACATTGTAGACTCCAAGTATGATATCGATACCGAAACCTGGAACGCCCGCAGGCTGCTGCTCCGCAAGGACGGCATGGGTTTTTCCCTGAATGATACGATTATCAAAGCCGGAACGGAAACGACCATCTGGTACAAAAATCATGTGGAGGCCGTTTATTGCATCGAAGGAGAAGGAGAGATTGAAATCGTCGCCACCGGCGAAAAGTTCCTCATCCGTCCGGGCATGCTGTATGCGCTGGACGGTCATGAGAAGCATTATTTGCGGGCAAAAACGCAGGTGCGGACGATATGCGTATTCAACCCTCCGCTAACCGGCAGCGAGGTGCATGACAAGGACGGGGTTTATCCGCTGATTGAAGAGGCTGAATTGGAGGCGAACCGCTAATGAGCATAAATCTGGCAAATTCCAAGGAGACTAGAGCAGATAAATATCCATCCCGGATATCCGACAAGCCTGCTATCGCGGAGCGCGCGGACCCTGTCGTCTACAGCACCTGGAAGTCAGGCAGCCCATTGACCCAAGAGCAATTTCGGTTCTACGACAGGAACGGCTATCTGTTTCTGGATCAGTTCTTCTCCGGTGAGGAGGTCGCCGATTGGCGCTCCGAGCTGAAGAAGCTCCAGCAGCATTACGGGCAGCGTGAAGCCGAGCATGTCATTCGCGAGCCGGGCGGGACGGAGGTACGCTCCATCTTCGCGGTCCATGAGCATAATGAACGCTTCAAGGAGCTCTCGGCCAATAAACGTCTGACCGCAATCATCAACGAGCTTCTCGGCTCGCAAACCTATATCCACCAGTCCCGGATCAACTTCAAGCCGGGTTTTACCGGCAAGGAATTTTACTGGCATTCTGATTTTGAAACCTGGCATGTGGAGGACGGAATGCCTTCCATGCGCGCGCTCAGCTGCTCCATTGCCCTGGAGGATAATTTTCATTTTAACGGTCCCTTGATGGTGGTGCCCGGCTCGCATAAGAAATTCGTTTCCTGTGTCGGGCAGACACCGGACGATCACTTCAAGCAGTCGCTCCGCCGCCAGGAATACGGCGTGCCCGATGACGGCAGCCTGGCCCGGCTAGTGGAAGAAGGCGGAATCGAAACGATTGTTGGCGGTATAGGCTCCATCGTGCTGTTCGATTGCAATATTATGCATGGCTCGAACAGCAATATCACGCCTCTGCCGCGAAGCAATGTGTTCATGGTCTACAACAGTGTGGAGAATGCCTTGGAGAAGCCGTACTCGGGGCAAACACCCAGGCCGAAATATATTGCTGCGCGCGGGTAACCCGGCGTGAGCGGTCTTATGCTTGTTCTCTCTATCATAGCGATCAACGTCGTCTATGTTTCGATTTTTACGCTGCGCCTGATTCTCGTGATCAAAGGGAGAAGAGGCGCAGCTTCTCTTATGGCGATGGCGGAGGTTTTTATTTACTTGGCAGGGCTCAATCTCGTACTCCAGAATCTGTCCAATCCCATCAACATGGCGGCTTACTGCCTGGGCTTCGGCATTGGCGTGTATGCGGGCAGCCGGATTGAGGAATATCTGGCACTGGGCTATTCGGTCGTACAAGTTATCGCCGATTCCGCCGCAACCGGCCTGCCGAACAAGCTCCGCGACTTTGGCTATGGCGTTACGTCCTGGATGGCGGAGGGACGCGACGGCAAACGGCTGGTCATGCAGGTTCTGGTTAAACGCAGCAATGAGAAACGGCTCATGCGGAGCATCGGCATGGTTGCGCCCAAAGCGTTTGTGATTTCCCATGAGCCTAGGCAGTTCAAAGGCGGCTTTTGGACGAAAATGATCGAGCGGTGAGCGTGATTTACTGCATTCATAACCCAAGCGGATGTCTTCTCAGGCAGCTGCTTGGGTTGTTTGAATTCGGATATTTTTTGACTAACCGAATGCATAACCACGGGCGGGGATAGCCTATTTTTTATTCGGCTTCAAAGCCAGAAGCAAGGCCAGCATACATAGAAACCGGAATGCTGCCGGCTGCGGCAGCCAGATTGCGGGAGAAGGTGCAGGAGGAGCGGGCATGGCTGCTGGATCTGATTGCCCGTAAATTTATGCCGTTACGTCCACTTGGCCGCCCAGAGCTTCATTTCCTTGAGGATTTGATGCAAATCAACGCCTTTGGGTGTAAGGGAATATTCAACGGTGACGGGGACGGTCGGAAATACATGGCGTTCAAGAACGCCCTGCTCTTCCAGATGGCGCAGGGTACTGGTCAGCGCGCGGGGACTTACCGCAGAGATGAGTCGCTGCAGCTCTCCGAAACGCTTCTTGCCGCCGAACAGCTCGCGAAGGACGAGAAAAGCCCATTTTCCGCCGATAACGTTAAGCGTTTTTTCAATATTGCAATCGATGCAGGCAGGTACTTTCGGAATATAGTTGTTTACGGACATGAGAATAAGCGCACTCCTTCTATGAAAGATTGATAGTAACTATTAGTATAGTATATATAGATAATATAATAAAATGATTAATATTTCACTACTTTTAAAATGATAGAAGCATGCGTACAATAGAAGAGGTACCAAGCGCAGGTAGAATCGAATAAAAATGGACAAAGCTTCGGCTTTGCCAAATAAGAGGAGGATTTTCCTTACATGAATTATCGTAAACTTGGTGGCAGCGGATTAAAGGTAAGCGAGATCAGCCTCGGCAGCTGGCTGACATATGGCGGTTATGTAGAGCGTGAGAATGCGGTGAAAGCCGTTCAGAAGGCTTATGAGCTGGGTATCAATTCATTTGATACGGCTAATGTATATGAACGGGGAGCGGCCGAGACTTTGCTGGGCGAAACGATCAAGTCGTTCCCGCGTGAATCCTATGTGCTGGCAACCAAGGCATTCTGGCCGATGGGAGACGGACCGAATGACCGCGGTCTTTCCCGCAAGCATGTGATTGAGCAGTGCAACGCCAGTCTGAAGCGTCTGGGCGTGGAATATGTAGATATTTTCTACTGCCACCGCCATGATCCCGAAACGCCTCTCTACGAAACGCTTCGCGCAATCGACGACCTGATCCGCCAGGGCAAGGTTCAATACGTCGGCGTCAGCGAGTGGACGGCAACGCAGATGGCTGAAGGATTGGGAACGGCAGACCGTTACCTGCTGGACCGCATCGTCGTGAATCAGCCGATCTACAATATGTTCGAGCGCTACATCGAGAAAGAGGTCATTCCGTTCGGCGAACGCAATGGCATCGGACAAATCGTGTTCTCGCCGCTTGCGCAGGGACTGCTGACAGGCAAATATACCTCGCTTGAGGATGTGCCCGCAGACAGCCGCGCAGCCAAGCTGGATTGGGTCCGCAAAGGAATTACTGAAGAGAAGCTTGCCAAAGTGCGCGCCCTCTCGGAAATTGCCTCAGAGCTGGATATCAAAGTCGGCCAGCTGGCTTTGGCCTGGATTTTGCGTCAGCCTAACGTGGCAAGCGCACTTGTCGGAGCAAGCAATCCTGATCAAGTGGTGGAGAATGTGCAGGCAGTTGGAATTGTGCTGACTGAGGATGTTATTGAGCGGATCGAACTGATCCTGAAATAAGAATGCTGTTATAGCAGCAGGGCAGCATGAACCGCTGAAAGCAGAAGCCGGGATTTACGATCCGGGCTTTGCATTCAGCGGTTTTTTAAATCTTATAAAATTTATAAGTTTTCACGCCTATAAATTTCTATAAGGTTGATGGAAGAAACAAACGATGCCGCTAAAGGACGGAGCCGCCGTTTCTTCTTAGCTTCAGATTTATAGAGATGTTTACAGGCTCGGGTCTTTTAAAGCGGCTCATCTTCGCTTGCGTTTGATCAACGACGGCAAAAACAGCATTCTCCCGCTGGTGCTGGTGATGAGAATCGTGGCAATAGCGCCTGCGGTTATCGTCAGTGCCGATAGGATGAAGGAGGTCGCGGTAATGAGCATGCCTCCAAGTCCAATCACGACAATATCCACCGCGAAGATCAACAGGCCGACATTGATGGAGGTATCCTTGGCTACCAGATGCGCCAACAGATCCGTGCCCCCTGTGCTGACCTTATGGCGCAGCATGATGCCAAGCCCCGATCCTACGAATCCGCCTCCAATAATAGCGCTGCTGATCGGCGGCAGGGGAATTTGATAGTGGTAGGGCTCGAACAGGTCTGTCAGAAAGGAAGACATCAGCATGCCAAGCAGGCTGCCGAGCGGAAATTCACGCTCATTATACCAGGAGACCAGAAATACGGGGATGCTGCATAGTATGATGACATTCCCTATCTTGAACCCGAAAAGATAGTGGAAGATGAGTCCGACCCCGATAAAGCCGCCGTCCATAATGTGGTAGGGGACCAGGTAGAAATCGATTCCGGTTGCGATCAGCAGACTTCCAACAATAATGGCCAAGCATTGTGCGAAGGACGGCACTTTATCAACTCCCGGGGATAGGCATGTCTAATATATATGCTCTATCCCGGGATAGCTTGCTTAAATTTATTATATATTTTAAATATAGAGAAAGGTTAGTACCTAGTCCTAACCTATTCTCATATTTTGTAGGAAGAAACCTGCTGTCACCGTCAGAAGGACGGAGCCTTCGATTTCCTCTTACTGGGCTTCAATAGAGACCGCATGGGCGATGCTTGGAATGCTCTCTCCCTGTTGAAAAGACAGCGGCGATAACAAGGCGCCTGTCGCAACGACAAGCAGCCGTTTCAGGTCCCCCTCGCGTATCCGTTTGAGCAAGTGTCCATACGTTACAGTAGCTGAGCAGCCGCATCCGCTCGCACCGGCCTGAACAGACTGGGTTTCATAATTGTAAATCATCATGCCGCAGTCACCGAAGACGGTCTGATGGATGGGGAAGTTATGCTTCTCGAATAATTTGGTGGCGATATTATGGCCAACCTTGGCCAAATCCCCGGTAACAATAAGGTCATAGTAATCCGGCTCGATTTGCAAGTCCCGGAAGTGAGCTTCAATCGTATCTACAGCGGCTGGCGCCATTGCCGCGCCCATATTGAATGGATCAGTAATACCCATATCAATGACCCGCCCGATCGTTGCCGACGTGACCACGGGTCCGGTGCCATATCTGGAGACAACGGCAGCGCCTGAGCCCGTAACCGTAAATTGGGCGGTAGGCGGCTTCTGCGAGCCGTATTCCGTCGGATAGCGGAACTGCTTCTCTACGCTGGCATTATGGCTTCCGGTCGCAGCCAGGACATGATGGGCCGAGCCACCATTGACAAGCGTAGCGGCGAGCGCGAGACTCTCCATAGACGTTGAACAGGCGCCGAACACGCCAAGATACGGAATTTCCATCGTACGTGCGGCAAAGCTGCTGCTGATGATTTGATTCATCAAATCTCCGCCGATATAGAACTGAATATCTTCCTTCGAGAGTCCCGCATTCTCAATGGCAAGCTTGGAGGCTTCCTCAATCAGTACCTTCTCGGCCTTCTCCCAGCTCTTTTCCTTCAGCATCAGGTCGCCGTGGATGATATCAAAGTCATTGGCAAGCGGACCCTGCCCCTCGAAGGGACCGACTACCGTAGCGGCTCCCCGGATGACCGGCCGATTCTCAAATACCCAGCTTTGATGTCCTTTCAACATATCAGGATCCCCCTCCCGAGCCTTCGATTATCCATGTCAGCACGCCCACCACAAAAGCTGCCACGGTGCCGAAGACGATGACAGCTCCCGCGACTTTAAACATATTCCCGCCAACCCCCAGCACCAGTCCTTCGCTGCGGTGCTCGATTGCGGCTGACGCCATGGAATTGGCGAAGCCGGTAACCGGCACGGCTGAACCCGCCCCGGCCCATTGGGCGATTTTATCGTACACGCCGAAGCTGGTGAGAATCACTGAAATCAGAATCAGAATAGCAACCGTGGGATTGGCGGCCTCCTCCTTGTCGAAATCGGTCCATCGGACGAACATGTCCTGTATGAACTGTCCAAGGATGCAGATGGCTCCTCCTACCAGAAAAGCGCGCAGGCTGTTAAGGACCGCAGGCCGCTTGGGCTCCAGCTGCGAGGCAAGCTCCTGGTAATCCCGCTGAACGGGCGTGGCATCTTTCAATTTCTCTTTAACCATCGGGTGATGTCCTCCTTTATTGTTAAGCCTTGGCTCCCATCTTATATAGAGAGCATCCAATGCGGGTCAGGCGATAGGATGTCAACGGGTCAAGAAAGGCTTGAGCTCGGCAATCGTGTTCTGGAGAGCATAGGAGCAGTCCTCGAACATATTTTTCGCCTGTGGATCCTGTGTGGAGAGACTGAACATTTCGATATCCGCTTCGCATTTTTTGAGCAGCGCAAAAAGGGCAGCTTTCTTGCTCGGCTTCGGAACGACAAGCGCATCGTCGAACAGGTCGACGTAAAGCTGCTTATCGGCGTCTACCTGACCGAGGAACACATTTTCAGGCGTAACGCCAATCGCCTCAAGCTCCGTATTCAACCATTGCCGGTTGAGCCCGATCGTGGCGAGCGGCTCATCCATGATTTTGCCGTCCATAATGACAGCCTGCGGCTCCTGCTCGGGGTTGACCTTCACGCCGATGTGCTTGGCTGTAAGCGGCTGGTTATCCCGGGTGAGCAGCACATTGATATCGCCGCTCGGCTCCATGATGGCGAATTCAACGTCAGATGCCAGGAACACATTTTTTCTGCGCAGCTGCTCCATCAATTCGTCCGTGGTGAGCCTTTCCTTCATCAGGTTCTTCTCCAGAACTTTGCCATCCTTAATAAGAATGGTTCCCTTCGTATCGATAAAATCCCTGACAGCCTTGCTCTTGAGCTGCAAAAATTCGATGCCAAGCGATACGCCGACCCAGACGCACAGCGAGACGATTCCGAGAAACCATTTGGTATCGACATCCAGCGATATATAGGCGGCCAAGCTGCCGATGGTAATTCCCGTTATATATTCGAATAAGGAGAGCTGGGAAACCTGTCTCTTCCCGAGCAATTTCGTCATCACAAAAAGCACAACAACCGCTAATAAGGTCCTTAACGCGACCAGCAACCATTCCGGCATATTCCCGCTCCTTTATAAGATCTGTCGTCTTCCATGGCAAATGTTTCTTTGTTAAATAGTCCCCCATGTCCTCCTCCTTAATTCCTTAATATCATTAATTAAAAGCTTGATTCCGGTGGGAATAAACCTATCCATATGGGGTAGAATACTCAGGGTAAAAAATGACTAGCCGTATGGAGGTGAAAAAGATGACCGTATCATCGGATGTAAAAACCTGTGTCGCTTCGCTAAAAAGCGCTCAAGCCAGTCTTGAGCAATTCGCGCTGAGCACAGAAAACCAGGACGCCAAAACCATCTACACCAATGCCGCAGAAACGACGCAGCAGGTCCTTCAGCAGCTGGAAAGCCGCGTGCAGCAACTGGAGAATGAAGAGCCTCAATATAAAGGGTTCTAGGCAAAACGGGCACATTTTTCATTGACCTGATGAGGGGTTCACGTTATGCTAGCCGAGTAGTCTTACTCTACTTCGGCTAGCCTAACGATTCCTACTAGAGGTGAATGATTTTGAATGCTGTATGGCATAAGCAATGGACAACCCATGTTAAAGTAAATGTGCTCGCGGGAATGACCGCCACGCTTGCGCTTGTCCCGGATTCACTGGCCTTTTCCCTGATGGCTGGAGTGCCGCCTACGGTCGGTATTTACGCCTCCATCTGTATACTGCTCGTTACCACCTTCCTTGGCGGAAGGCCCGGGATGATCTCGGCGGCCGCCGGCTCCATGGCCGTGCTGATGCTGACGCTCGTGAAGGAGCATGGTATTGCCTATTTGTTCGCCGCTACGATTCTTACCGGCATCATTCAATATTTGATGGGGGCCTTCAAGCTTGGCAAGCTGATGAATTTTGTTCCTCACGGAGTGCTGACGGGCTTCGTCAACGCTCTGGCGATTCTGATTTTTATGTCGCAGCTGCGGTATTTCCAGGGCGCAGCGTGGACGATGTATGCGCTCGTGGCTGCAACGCTTGCTATCATTTATGTGCTTCCGCGTTTTTTCAAAGCCATTCCATCGCCGCTCATTGCCGTAGCCGTGCTGACTTTGGCCGTATGGGCATTCGGGATGGGCGATGTTTCGCGTATCGGCGATATTGCCGTCATCGATGCCTCTCTGCCTTCCTTCCTGATCCCGGATATACCGTTCAACTGGGAGACCTTGATGATCATCCTCCCCTATTCCCTGTCCCTTGCTGTCGTCGGGTTCACGGAAACGCTGTTGACGCATAATTTGCTTGACGAGATGACGGAGGAGCGGACAGACAAGAACAAGGAAATGCGCGGTCAGGGCATTGCCAATTTTGTCGCCGGCTTCTTCGGGGGAATGGCAGGCTGCGCGCTGGTAGCCGAATCCGTGCTCAATGTGAAGATGGGCGGGCGCAACCGGCTGTCGACGCTGGTTGCCGCTCTGTTTCTCTTTCTGTTGGTGGTCATCGCAGGCGACTTGCTCGCGCTTGTTCCCATGGCTGCGCTGGTTGGAATCATGCTGATGGTTTGCGCGGCAATCTTCGATTGGCGGTCGGTATTCAAGCCGCGCGCCGTACCGGCAAGTGAAACGGTTGTCATGCTGGCAACGGTGGCCTCCGTTGTGGCGACTCATGACTTGGCGGTCGGGGTGCTGGTGGGGGTTCTGATCAGCTTTATCTGGTTTGCGGTCCGGGCCTCCCGCGTGCATGTGCACAGCGAATGGGAGGGCAGCAAGCGCACTTACCGGGTGGAAGGACAGCTGTTCTTTGCTTCCGCAGCCGAGCTGGACAATCGGATCGAGCATGGCTGTGCGGCCGAGGAAGTGCATATTGACCTGAGCGCGGCCAAGATCTGGGATCATACGGCGCGGATGTCGCTGCAGAAGGTGGTTGACCGGCTTACGAATGCCGGCAAGCGGGTAACCGTGCGTACCGATGAGAAGAAAGCTTTATAATACTGGCGGTGCTTCCCAAGGTTCGACGCCTTGGGCGGGCCGCCTTTTTGATCTTATAGAATGTATTAATTTCACATGCATCCATGTCTATAAGATCTGAGGGAAGAAACTAACGATGCCGCCAAAGGACGGCCAAGCCGTTGCTTCTTAATCGTGAGGAGGGCATTAATGGAGAATCTGTACAGCTTATTCAATCCCAAATGGGCGCTGGAGGAATATCGGCCGCAAATTCTTGCTTA
Source organism: Paenibacillus sp. JT31N17 (assembly GCF_056269255.1). Lineage (NCBI taxonomy): Bacteria > Bacillati > Bacillota > Bacilli > Caryophanales > Paenibacillaceae > Paenibacillus > Paenibacillus sp. JT31N17. The sequence continues at coordinate 84,315 of NZ_JBWDNP010000021.1, read as the reverse complement.
CTACTATAAACAGTGGATTGATTTCCATATGGGCTTTCACGCGCATCAAACCATTGAGATTATGTATGTCATCAGCGGCACCTGCACGGTTGTGGCCAGAGATCAGACGATTGCAATGCGCAAAGGCGACCTGATTATGCTGGACAGCGGCGTGGAGCATCGGCTGAGCGTGGACGGGAATCCCTGCCGGATGCTTAATGTGGAATTTGTTTTTGCCGAGTGCGGGGGCAGCTATCCGTCACTGGGCCAGCTTGCAGCCGGGAGCCCTGCACTGCGGCAGCTGCTGGACCGCGGGGAGCCATATCTTGTTCTCCGCGATCCAAGCGATGTCTACCATACGCTCAAAAATCTCGTTACAGAGCTGGATACCGGCAGCGGGGAACATACAATGATGGCCAATTTGCTCATTTCGCAGCTGCTGATTCGGGTTGCGCGGCTTGCCGCAGAGGATCGGAAGGGTAATTCCGTCCGCCAGATCGACCGTTATGTCCGCAAGGCGGCTGATTATATCCATCAGCATTACGACGGCGATATTCAAACCAGGGACATTGCTGCCGCGGTTAATCTGCATCCGGTCTACCTGCAGCGGATTTTCAAGGCGAGCATGAGCATGACCATGACGGAATATTTGTCAGAGCTGAGGATTGAGAAAGCGAAGATGCTGCTCGCAAGGACGGATGTTCCGATTATCGAAATCGCCGATTATATAGGGCTAAACAGCAGGCAGTATTTCAGCGCCATGTTTAAGAAGCATACGGGACTATCCCCGGCAGCCTACCGGAAATCCCGGGAGACGGTGCATGGATTCCATAATCAGGTTGCAATAGTTGACATACGCTAGCCGAACCTGTTGCAAAATTGAAAACGCCTTCCTTGGCGTCCTGCTACAATGGGGTCAAAAGGTTATGAAGCAAACCGCAAGCAGCGCAAGAGCTGATGGGCTTCTTGCGGTTTTGACCAGCCGGCGGGTCCGGAAACGATGAGGGAGGTTTTTTTTCATGACTTTTAAAGTTGCTTTTATCGGTGCGGGCAGTATCGGTTTCACACGCGGATTGCTTAGGGATTTGCTGGCAGTTCCGGAATTCAACCAAATGGAGGTTGCTTTTACGGACATCAATCCGCATAACCTGGATATGGTGACCAGGCTGTGCCAGCGGGATATTGATGAGAATGGCTTGTCCATCAAGATTCATGCGACTCCAGACCGCAGAGAGGCGCTCAAGGATGCCCGCTATGTGTTTACGGTTGTCCGGATCGGCGGCCTTGAAGCGTTTCAGCATGATGTGGATATTCCGCTCCGGTACGGGGTGGATCAATGCGTCGGCGATACGCTGTGCGCCGGGGGAATCATGTACGGCCAGCGCGGAATCGCAGAGATGCTGAATATTTGCAAGGATATCCGCGAGGTTGCCGACCCTAATGTGCTGCTGCTGAACTATGCGAATCCAATGGCGATGCTGACCTGGGCCTGCAATCAATATGGCGGCGTGCGCACGATCGGCCTCTGCCACGGCGTTCAGGGCGGCCACCGGCAGATTGCCCGGGCGCTGGGCCTGGAGAAGAAGGATGTCGATATCATCTGCGCGGGCATCAATCATCAAACCTGGTATATCAGCGTCAAGCATAACGGCGAGGATATGACGGGCAAGCTGCTGGAAGCGTTCGAGAATCATCCCGAATTCTCCAAGACGGAGAAGGTGAGGATCGATATGCTGCGGCGGTTCGGCTATTATTCCACGGAATCCAACGGCCATCTCAGCGAGTATGTGCCCTGGTACCGCAAGCGTTCGGATGAAATTATGGACTGGATTGATCTGGGCTCGTGGATCAACGGGGAGACCGGCGGTTATCTGCGTGTTTGCACGGAAGGCCGGAACTGGTTCGAGACGGAATTCCCGAACTGGATGAAAGAAGACCCGTTCGTCTATGCAGCCGACAAGCGCAGCGAGGAGCACGGCTCGTACATTATTGAAGGGCTGGAGACCGGGCGGGTCTACCGCGGTCACTTTAATGTGGTGAATAACGGCGTCATCTCCAATCTTCCCGACGATGCGATTATTGAAGCGCCGGGTTATGTGGACCGCAACGGCATCAACATCCCGCATGTGGGCGCTCTGCCGCTGGGCTGCGCGGCCGTATGCAATGTAAGCATTTCCGTTCAGCGTCTCGCTGTGGAAGCGGCGGTTCATGGCGACGACAAGCTGCTCCGTCAGGCGATGATGATGGACCCTCTTGTAGGCGCGGTATGCAATCCGAAGGAAATTTGGCAGATGGCCGATGAAATGCTCGTAGCGCAGGCGCAGTGGCTGCCGCAATACGGGCAGGCTGTTGAAGAAGCGAAGGCGCGTCTTGCTTCGGGCAATCTTATCCCTACCCGCGAGGGCTACAAGGGAGCGGCCCGCCTGAAGACGAAGACCGTCGAAGAGATGTTGGAGAACCGTGAAGCGGCTAACCGCAATGCCGGTGAGGCGGATAAAGCTCAGGAACGTCCCGCAGCGGCACATTAAAGTAATACCGCACGGATACCTGTAATGGTACATGACCATCCCCGCGCAGCGGCGGTTCCTGCTTCTGGAGCTGCGCGAGGTGCGAACGTGAGCAAACAACCCCTGAACGGACTACCGTTCAGGGGTTGTTTTGATCGTGCAGCATTCTGGCCTGGAGCGGCCGCTGTCCATATTAATGGACGCCGGCGGCATCAAACTCGGAGCCGCAGGGTCCGCCGCCTTCATTGCTTTCGATCTCGAATTCGCTGCCGTCAGAGCGGAACAACGGCTTGTAGCCTGCGCTGATCTTCGTGTCTTCAACACTGGCATAATGGCAGATGAGCGCTCTGCGGAACCGGTCCTTCGATACATTCGGGTAGGAGCCGTGAATAATGCTGCCGTTGAAGAACAGGACATCGCCGGCTTTCATATTTGTCTGTACAGGGCTGTAGCCCTCGGGTACATCCACTTCATGGCGGGTAAACGAAAGAGCGGGATCCGCTTCATGCGGGCACTGGATTTCCAGTTGATTGGACTTGGGCACGACGAGCATGCCGCCGTTATCCTGATCCGCATCGTCAAGCGCGATCCAGGCCGCAATGCAGGTGCCCGGTTCAACAAGCAGGTAGAAGTTATCCTGGTGCAGGGCCTGGCCTTTGGCTCCCGGAGGCTTGAAATACAGCATCGATTGGGCGGCCAAGGGATCTGTCCCGAACAGATCGGCCAGTATATTCATTAATTTCGGATGCAGCATATACGATTTGGACAGCTCGTCGAAGCGGTGGGGATGCATGATCCGCGGATACTGCTTCAGAATGTCGCCGGCTGCTTCCTCTGCGCTTGCCGCCTTGTAGAATTGGGGCGGCGCTTCTGTCCGCAGCTTCATATAATGCTCGCGCAGCATGGCCGCTTCCCCGGCAAACAATCCCGGTAGCAGCAAAAATCCCTCTTGATCAAACTGCTTCTTCTGATCGGCATTCAATACGTTTCCAAGCTTCGCTGACGTCATGGAAAACCCTCCTGATTTTACGGATTCATTGAATTCATGTATCCTTATTATAAGTTGACGATAATGATGGAGGAATATATAGAATGGCTGATAATCTGGTTGATCCTGCTGCGGACTCCTATTCGCTTAACTCCCGTATCATACTTGCGGGCGACTTTGAGCAGCCTGTCGGCTATCGGATAAGACGCCCGCAAGGGACGCGGGATTGGCTGCTGACCTTTACTTACGGGGGAGCGGGAAGTTTCGGGTTCGATGACGACCGCCATCCATGCGCCGCAGGTGATGTGGTGCTGATCAGACCGGGAGACCGGCATGATTATGAAACCCGCGAGGGTGAAGTGTGGAAATTTGTCTGGGCCCATTTTCTCCCGGAGCCGGGGTGGATCGATCTGCTGCAGTTTCCCAATAAGAAAGGGGAGCTGTTCGTGCTGCATATCGAGCAGTCCACCGTCCGGGAACGATTGCTGACCGCCTTCCGGCGCGTTGTGAGAGATAGCGTGAATGGGGATGTGCTGCAGCAAAGACTCGCGAATAATGCGCTCGAAGAAGTCATTTTGCTCCTTGGCCGTTATACCCGGCAGTTCGAGGGCGGGCTGATGGACTCGCGCATTGGACAGACACTGGATTACCTGAGCGAGCGGTTCAGGGAGCAGCACACCATCGCATCCCTTGCCGAGCGGGTGGCCCTGTCGCCTTCCCGGTTCGCCCATCTGTTCAAGCAGGAAACAGGGGATTCGGTGATCGAGACGCTGCTGAAAATGAGGCTGAATTACGCGGCCCGGCTGCTTGAGCGGACGGCGTTGTCCATCGCCCGGGTAGCGGAGGATGTCGGTTTTGCAGACTCCTTCTACTTCACGAAGCAATTCTCCGCCTTGTACGGGAAAAGCCCCACCGCGTACCGCAAGTCGATCGATTACGGATCTGCTGTGCAGGATGGTTCGGGGGACGAACCGGTGTAAAACCTGCCCTGCACAGGCATATTTTATTTTACCATTGACATTAAATGAATGATCTTTTATTATAGTGACATGGAACGAAGGCATGAGATTAAATGACGATGATCAGAATCGGGGGATATGAACGTTTTCGTCCGGGTAGATCTGCATAGGAACACATATCTATTTAAGTGAACGTTCATTATTCAATTAGGAGAGGTGGTGCTGCTGAAAGAGGAGTCTAATTTATAGGGAGCGTTCCGGATGTGATGTCGATTTTTTTTGATTATTATAAGTGTACGTTCATTTAATAATAAAGTTTGTTTGCTCCAAGGTAGGAAGAAGATGCACCATATCTATTGGTTATCTGCAAATAACTATATTGGACTAAAGAAGAGGAGAATGAACCCATGTCTGAACAAAAAGTATGGCTGGTAACAGGAAGCTCCCGCGGTTTGGGCCGCAGATTGGCTGAAGAGGTATTGAAAAAAGGTGACAGACTGATTGCGACTGCCCGCAAACCCGAGCAGCTGGCGGATCTGGTTGACCATTACGGCGGGCAGATCCACCCGCTTGCGCTCGACGTCACGGATCCGGAGGCCGTACAGGCTGTGGTGAAGGAAGCTGCCGCCTTGTTTGGCCGGCTGGATGTTGTCGTTAATAATGCGGGCTACGGCGATGTGGCTTCCATCGAAGACGTCACCCTGAGCGATTTTCGGGCTCAGATTGATACGAATTTCTACGGGGTCGTCTACGTTACCAAGGCGGCTGTGCCGATTTTGCGGGAGCAGGGTTTCGGCCATATCATCCAGATTTCTTCCATCGGCGGACGTATCGGGACGGTCGGCTTGGCGGCATACCAGAGTGCAAAATGGGCCGTAGAGGGCTTCTCCGAGGTTCTGGCACAGGAAATCGCCCCGTTCGGAATCAAAGTTTCCATTATCGAGCCAGGCGGGCTGCGCACCGATTGGGCAGGGTCTTCCATGACCATTCCGCCGGTCAGCGAGCCGTACGATCAGACCGTCGGCGCATTGGTGCGGATGTTCACCGGACATGGCGGACAAGCGCCTGGCGACCCCGTCAAGGCTGCGAAAGTCATCATCGGCATCACCGGGCTCGATGAGCCGCCGCTGCGTCTGCTGCTCGGAAGCGACGCCGTCGCCTTTGCGGAAACCGTCGGGCAGGCCCGGCTCCAGGCTGACGCCAAGTGGCGCCATCTTAGCGAATCCATCGGCTTCGACGAATAAAGAACGCTTTACGGCCGTTCAGGCTGCCGGACTTGCTGATAAAGAGGCAAGATCGCCCCTTTGTCTGGGATCAGGCTGAGGAATTAACGTGACAAAGTAGCTGTTTCTTGAGGTTGTTCCGACTCAAAGACAGCTTCTTTGTCATATAGGGCAAAGGAAGACAGTTTACGTGGCGGGCGGGGAGTCTAACAGGCCGGTGGTTAACCGCATGAACAGCCAGTATTTTTCACGTACCCGTCAAAGAATAGTCCGCACGCTATCGCGTTTTACGAGCTCCGTATTAAGCACAATATAGCGGTTGACATTGCGTCCCTCCAGCAGATCAACCAGCAGCTGGGCGGCTTGATAGCCTGTCTCGTATTTATGCTGATTGACGGTTGTAATGGCGGGCGTATGGTATGCCGCTATGTCAATGTTGTCGAATCCGACGATAGAGATATGCTCCGGCACGCTCCGTCCCAAGCCTTTGACGGCTTGTATCGCCCCTAGGGCCATCAGATCGCTTGCGCAAAATACCGCCGTCAGCTCCGGATAGAGCGAATGCATGCGGTACATCGCTTCTTTGGCGGCAGCCTCGGAAAAGGAACCGTCCATCACGTAAGATTCGTTGTACGGGATGCCGTAGCTTGCAAGCGCATCGATATATCCTCTCAGCCGGTGGCGGCTGACGTCTGCCTGTGTATGCCCGTTAATCATCCCGATATGGCGGTGGCCATTCTCCAGCAAATGGAGCATTGCCGTGCAGGCGCCCTTCACATTATCGGAAGTTACGTAGCCCACATTGGGGCCCTGCATCGGAATGTCAATGAGAACGCATGGAATTTCCGAGGATACGATTTCCTCGAGATAAGGATCGTCGAGGCGGATGCCCATGATAATGACGCCGTCGACGCCTCTTTCATTACAAAGCTTCTTATAGGATTTGGTTTTCTGCTTCTGCGGCGTTGTGCTGAACAGCACCAGATCGTAATCCAGTTCCCCGGCGCGGTCGTTCATGCCGCAGAGCACCTCGAAAGCGATGTTGTCCTTGGAGCTGTCTCTGGTCACATTGGAGAGCAGCAGTCCGATCGTTTTTGATTTCTTGGAAATAAGCGATCGCGCCGCTATGTTGGGGCTGTAGCCAAGCCGGTCGGCTACAGCCACAATTTTCTTGCGTGTTTCCTCGTTTACGTCACTGTAACCGTTTAACGCGCGCGAAACAGTGGTAATGGATACTTGAGCGGCTCTAGCGACATCTTTAATGGTTACCAATATAGGATTCTCCTTCGGTAAAAATATATAAGGCGGTAGATCGCGGATTGTGAAATGAACTTTAAAAAACAGTTGTAAATGCTTACAAGGCAAATTATAATACTTAGTATAGTCGATCCGAATCGTTTCGGAAAGGTCTCCGTCAAAAGGAGATATTTTTTTGGTAAAAATCCGAAACGTTTCGGAATAGCGATGGCATCATGACGACAAGAGAAATGAGGTTTTAAATTGGATTACCGTGTTATCAAAGAGAACAATTTATTTCTGATTACCGACAAGCTCGGCAATATTTCGCCAGAGAGCGGAAACGGCCTGTACACATCGGATACGCGCTTTTTGAGCCATCTGGACATTTTTGTCAATGGGCAAAAACCGATCCTTCTTTCCTCATCGGCAGATGAAAATTTCGTCGCTGTTATCCGGCTGACGAATCCGCATATGGAGCAGGATGGAGAACTGATTTTATGGCGCGAATCGGTAGAAATCGTAAGAGAGCGCTTTATTTACGCCGGAATTCTCTACGAAACGTTTCGGATTACCAGTTATTATCCAAAACCAGTCGATTTTGAATTTTCTGTTCGGATGGATGCGGATTTTGCAGATATGTTCGTTATACGGGGTTTTCAGTATGGGGAGCTCGGAACGGTTACCGGCCGTCAATCCGGTCCGGGAGAGCGCACGATTTCGTACATGGGCGCGGACCGCGTAACCAGAGAAACCCGAATCCGCTGGAAGGGTCCCGGGAGTGAGGTGGACGCCGACGGGACCGTTCATTTCCGGATCGGATTGTCCCATGCGGAATCGACTGAAATCTCTTTTGTCGTCATGCCTGTGATCGATGGAGCGGAGCCCAGGCTGCACGAAGCGCCGGAAGCTCTTGCGAAGCTGAATGCGTCCTACGGGGACTGGAACGCCAGCTCCACCTCCATCCACAGCGACCTGCCGGCATTTAACAATCTCATTGACAGGAGTCTGCAGGATTTGCGGGTGCTGCTGACCGATCTCGGACACGGGCCGTTTCCCGTCGCCGGTCTTCCGCTGTTCGCGGTGCCGTTCGGACGCGACAGCCTGATTGCAGCGCTGCAGATGCTTCCGCTGAATCCGGAAATCGCCAAAGGAACGCTGCTGACGATGGCTTCTTATCAGGGAACGAAAGTGGATGAGTGGCGGGACGAACAGCCAGGGAAAATTATGCATGAAATCCGCTATGGCGAGCTTGCGGGGACGAATCAGGTGCCTTTTACGCCTTACTATGGCACGATTGACGCTACGCCGTTATTCCTGCTGCTGGCTGCCGAGTACTTCCATTGGACGGGAGATGCCGCATTGATCCGGCAGCTGATGCCGAATGTGGATGCCGCACTGGAATGGATCGACCGCTATGGCGATGAGGACGGCGATCTCTTCGTCGAATATGTCCAGAAATCGTCCAAGGGCATCGCCAACCAAGGCTGGAAGGATTCTGCGGACTCTATCGTCCATGCCGACGGTGAATATGCGAAGGCCCCCATTGCTCTGGTTGAAGTCCAGGGCTACGTCTACCAGGCGAAAACAAGACTTGCCCCGCTGTTCCGCAGCTTCGGAAGCGCTGAGCGCGCTGACCGGCTTGAGAGCGAAGCTGCCCGGCTCAAGGAGAGGTTCGAGCAGCAGTTCTGGATGGAGGATGAGCAGTTCTACGCCATTGCTCTTGACGGCGAGAAGCGCCAGGTGCATTCCGTTACCTCCAACGCAGGCCACATCCTGATGAGCGGCATTGCTTCGCCAGAACGGGCGCGGGCGGTTGCCGGTCGTCTGGTAGCCGGCGATATGTTCAGCGGATACGGCATCCGCACGATGAGCACAGACGCTTCGGGCTACAACCCGATGAGCTATCATGATGGCAGCATATGGCCGCATGACAATTCGCTCAGTATAATCGGCATGAGCTGCAATGGTTTTCAGAGCGAAGCGCTCACCGTAATGGAAGGGCTGCTCAAGGCCTCGCAATCATTCGAGTATGCCCGTCTGCCTGAGCTGTTCTGCGGGTATGGCGAATCGCTGGGGCAGCCCGTTCCCTACCCGGTCGCCTGTTCGCCCCAGGCATGGGCAGCCGGCACATCGCTGGCATTTGTTCAGGCTTTGCTGGGAATTGTGCCGGATGCGCTGGAGAAGCGGATTATGCTGAAGCCCGCACTCCTGGCGGGCATGAACGTGCTTGAGATCAAACGCCTTCATATCGGCGATGGCCATCTTCACCTGCTGATTATGCGTGAAGCGGGAAGCGATGTTCCACAGGTTCGGGTAATGGCGAATGAAACCGGATATCAGTTGAACATCCTGTAAATGGGAACCTTCAGGTAATACCGGAAAGGGAGAGCCGCTTGAATCATGGAGAGGCTTTAGCTTTCCGAGCTATATATACTATATTTTAAGGGGATGTTATTCATTATGAAGAAAAAAGGATTATTGAGTCTGGTTTCTGTCCTGATTTTAACCCTGCTGCTTTCTGCCTGCTCTTCGGGCGGAAACAGCTCCAATGCCGGAAACGGGGAGGGCTCCGGGAACAGCGCCGAGAAAGTGAAGCTGACCTTCACCCTCTGGGGAGATGTAAACAGCGGCGCCAACGAGCAGACGCTGGCTGACGAATTCAATGCGGCGCATCCCAATATTGAAGTCAAATTCGAGCCGGTACCCGGTGACGGCTATGGCACGAAGCTGACTGCATCGCTTGCCGGCGGCACCGCGCCTGACGTATTTCTGGTCGGAGAAGGGGATTTCCGTTCTTTTGTGGACAAAGGGGTAATTGAACCTCTGGACGATTATATCGCCAAGGATGATGCATTCGATATCAACATTTTCCAGAAGAGCCTGATCGACATGGAGAAATTGGACGGCAAGCTGTATTATCTGCCCAAAGATTTCAATCCGCTGGCCTTGTGGTACAACAAAAAGCTGTTTGACGATGCTAAAATCGAATATCCGAGTGCGGACTGGACCTGGGATGACATGACCCAGGCAGCCCAAAAGCTGACCAAGCAGGAGAATGGCAAATTCACGCAGTTCGGATTTAATGCAGGCACATGGGAATATCCGATCTATACGTATTTGTGGTCCAATGGCACGGACATTGCCAATGAAGACGGTTCAAAAGCCGAAGGCTTTATGAATGGCGAGAAAACGGTTGCCGCGATGGAGAAATATGTAGCGCTCTCCAAAGGCGAGAACCGCGTATCGCCGACGCCTCAGGATACACAAACGCTGGGCGGCGACTCCTCGATGTTCATGACCGGCAAGCTGGCCATGATGATTACCGGCCGTTGGGTCAAATCCGATCTCGACAAGTCGGATGTGGAATATGGATCAGCGCTTATCCCTACCGGTGCAGACGGAACACGCGCCGGCATTATCGCTGCCGCAGGCTGGGCGGTCAATTCCAAAAGCAAACACAAGCAGGAAGCTTATGAGCTTGTGAAATGGCTGTCCGGCACGGATGCCCAGAAGCTCCGTTCCAAAGACGGTCTGGTGCTGCCGGCGACGGTTACGGAATTGGAAGCGGTCAAATCGGCGGAGCAAGCCGACAAGGCAGTCATTGAGATGATGGATTACGCCCAGAAACCGGTAACCATGCGCTCAGGCAACGGTCCGCTGTTCAAGGACGAATTCACACAGGCACTCGAAAAAGTGCTGCTGGGCCGCCAGGATATGAAGGCCGCTTTGGATGAAGCAGCCAAAAATGTGGATGCCAAAATTAAATAAATTCGTGGTTCAAAATAAAATAGGCGAAGGGTGAAGCGTTGTTCGCGCTTCACCTTCTTTTATCAAGGAGGTCATTATGAATAACGCCAAATCTGAACGCACAGGATATCTGTTTATTCTCCCGTGGCTGCTCGGGCTTGTGATTTTTACGCTTGGTCCGATGATCTTCTCGCTGGTGCTTTCTTTCAGTAAGTGGGATGTCATTACCGGTGTGGAATCGATCCAGTTCGTCGGCTGGGATAACTTTAAAGCTATATTTCAAGACGATTTGTTCTACCAATCTTTGAAGGTTACCTTTATTTTCGCCTTGGTTTCCGTGCCGCTTTTTCAGATCATGTCCATTCTGGTTGCGGTACTGCTGAATATGCGTTCACGGGGGATGAAGGTGTTCCGGCTTGTCTTCTTCATGCCGTCCGTCATTCCTGCAGTCGCAATCTCCATGATGTGGGTCATGATTTTTAATCCGGAGTATGGAATATTGAATCAGGCATTGGCCTGGTTTGGGATACAGGGTCCCGCCTGGCTGCAGGATCCAAGCTATGCGCTGGGCGCATTGATTGTAATGGGGCTGTGGGGCATTGGCAATACGGTCATTATTTATTTGTCCGGCCTGCAGGGCGTTCCCGAGGATTTGTATGAAGCTGCCGAGCTGGATGGCGCAGGTCCCTTCCGCCGGTTCTTCGGGATTACACTTCCGCTCATCTCGCCTACGGTGTTCTTTAATGTGATTATGGGGATTATCGGAGGATTTCAATATTTCACCCAGGCGTTCGTCATGACCGAAGGCGGTCCGCTCAATTCGACGCTGTTCTATAATCTGTATTTGTATAACAAAGCGTTCAAGGAATTCGATATGGGCTACGCGTCGGCGCTCTCCTGGATTTTGTTCCTGATTATAATGGTTTTCACGATGCTGGTCATTCGCAGTTCCTCCCTCTGGGTCCACTATCAGGGCGACGATCAACGAGACTAGAAAGGGGATTATATCATGCTGCTCAATAAATTCAATCCGCTGCGGCTTCTTGCTCTGGTTCTGCTCCTTGCCGGCTCGGCCGTGGTGCTGGTGCCGATGCTGTGGACACTGTCTACGTCGCTGAAGACGCCGGCCGAAGTATTTGGCACCCAATTCTTTCCGAAAAAATGGCTGTGGTCCAATTATGCGGATGCGATAACGGCCATCCCGTTTTTTTTGTTTCTCCGCAATACGCTGATTATCCTCGTGCCGGTCATGATCGGAACCGTCCTGTCGGCGGCAGTCAGCGCATATGGCTTTGCCCGCTTTAATTTCAAAGGGAAACGCACGCTGTTCCTCGTTCTGCTTGCGACCATGATGCTGCCAAGCCAGGTGACGATGATTCCTACTTTTCTCATGTTCAAGGAGGCGGGATTCTCGGATTCGTTCCTGCCGCTTATTCTGCCGGCTTTCTTCGGGGGCGGAGCGTTCAACATCTTCCTGATCCGGCAGTTTATGCGCGGAATTCCGCGGGAGCTGGACGAGTCCGCTTTCGTGGATGGAGCCAAAAGATGGCAGATTTTCACCAGAATCATGATTCCGCTCTCCAAGCCGCCGCTCATCGCGGTAGCGATCTTTACCTTTATGGGCGTGTGGAATGATTTTCAGGGTCCTCTCATTTATTTGAATTCCAATGATAAATATACGCTGGCGCTCGGACTGTCCATGTTCAAGGGCATGTACAACATCGAGTGGAATATGCTGATGGCCGCGACCATTCTCATTATGCTGCCGGCGCTCGTTGTATTCTTCGTGGCACAGAAATATTTCATAGAAGGCATCTCTATCTCTTCTGCCGTGAAGGGTTGAGAATGCCGCTTAAGGAGGCATCATTATGATCAATACAACGAGCAAGCATCCATTCAATCTCTATTATAATGCAGGCGAATATGTGAAAATCTGCGGGACGCAGGATGGCTATTTTCCCGATTTCGGGCATCATGTCGCCAATGAGATGGGCGGGGTATGGCTCCATCCCATCAAGCTGCTGGACGGCTTCTGGCTCAAAGTGACGGACATGGACAGGGGCATCTCCGTGTGGTCCAGAGCGGATGCCTTCACGAATGAATCCTGGGGCAGCACATTTGACTATGGCCACGGTCTGAGCCATATTCCGCTGAATATCAAACGTACCCAATTTGCGCCGGAGCTTGCGAAAGGCATGGTTGCCGGATACAAGCTTCATCATACAAGACAAGGAGAGCTCCGGCTGAAGCTGGAGCTGCTGGCGCGCACCGATCTGCGGCCGGTGTGGTTCTCCGATGAAATCGGTATCCATGACAGCGTGCAGGATGAAGCGGTGCAGCCCGGCAGCCGGGAGGTGCTGGTGAAGGACAGCAGCCACGATTGGTATGCGATGATCGGTACGGACCTGCCGGGGGACGGGATGGAATGCCGGCCGGATCTTTACGGTCCGGAGTTTACAGCCGGCAATGGCTGCGGCATCAAATTCAGCGCGGAGATCATCATTCCTGCGGAGGGGGAATTCGAGTTCCATTTGTTTGTCGCCGGCTCCTATGCCTCTGCGGAATCCTGCCAGGAGACCTACCGCAGCCTGGAGCTTGATCATGAACGCATGCTAAGCGATAAGAAAAGCGCTTATGACAACGTAGCCCGGCGGGCTCAGCTTACGATAGAAGGAGAAGCCGTGTTCAACGATGTCTTCACCTGGGTCAAATGGAATAATCAATGGCTCATTCAGCAGGTGGACGGCATCGGACGCGGACTTACGGCAGGAGGACCGACTTATCCATGGTGGTTCGGCTGCGACAATACTTATTCCCTTCAGGGCGTGCTGGCGATCGGTGATCACCGGCTCGCCAAGGAGACGCTGGATTTGCTGCTGCGCAAGTCCGAAGAAGTGAACGGCAATGGGCGCTTCATCCATGAGGCCACGACCATGGGCGCCGTGTCCAATCCGGGAAATACGCAGGAGACCGCACACTATATCGCGTTCGTATGGGAATTATTTCTTTGGACCGGAGATGAGGCGCTGCTGCGCAGGCATTATGACTATTGCGTGAAAGGCATAGACTGGCTGCTCGGTGAAATGGACCCCGACGGCGATTTATTCCCCTCCGGCTATGGAATCATTGAGATCGCCGGGCTCAACATGGAGCTGATCGACAGTGCCGTCTATACGGCCAAAGCGCTGCAGGCCATGACGGAGATGAGCCGCTGGCTGCAGGATGAAGAGGGTCATCACCGCTATAGCCTCCTGGCGAAGAGAAGCGCGGCCGCCATAAACGAACGGTTCTGGATGGAATCGGAAGGATTATATGCCGATGCGGTTGCGCCCAAAAAGGAGATTGAGCCGAAGCTCGATTATATGACAGCGCTTGCCCAAGAGCAAGGAATTACCGGATATCGCGAATACTTGACAGGGCTGCTTGACGATGTGGAGGATGAGGCGGAGGACCGCGGCTGGCTGCTGAACAAGAACTGGGTTATTGTCACGCCGATGGAGACCGGGATCGCCGATCCGGCCAAAGCGCAGCTGGCGCTTGAACATATGCGCAATGACACGTTTATCGGTGAATACGGTACTTATTTGTCCGGCATCTATCAGCAGGGCACGATGACAATTTCGACAGGGGTTCACGCGGTGGCGGAGGCGGCCAGCGGCAATCCGGACGCGGCGCTGGATTTGCTGGAGAGAATGTTCAGGAGCTTCTCTTATGTGCTGCCGGGTTCACTTTCCGAGATGTCGCCGGACTATGGCTGCGTGGTTCAGGCGTGGACGATCTATGCGGTTGCGGTTCCGGTCGTGAGGCATTTCTTCGGGATCACCCCGGCTGCCGCCCGCAAGGAGCTTGTGGTGAAGCCGCAGCTTCCCTCGGCCTGGAAGGGCAAACGCTGTTCAATGGAGCGGCTGGTGATCGGCGAGGCGGAATTCGATATCCACCTGGAAGAAAGAGAAGCTGCCCGCATCGTGTCCATCCGCAACGAAGCCTGCTGGAACGTGACGGTCGAGTGGAACAACCGCAGGGTGCAGAGCTCAGAGGCGCTCATTGAGCTGGAGCTTTAGGGTAAAGCTTATGCAGGGCCGTACCTGGAGGGAAGCCCAATGAGAGGAAATTGAATGGGCAAGGATGTAATTGAATCAGAAAGTAAATGAACAAGGCAGCAAATGAACAAGGCAGCAAATGAACAAGGCGGCAAATGAACAAGGCATGAAATGGATGAGGCAGTAAATGGAGCTTGTGGTCCTTGACTATATTCCTTGGCGGTTGTTTTTCCCGGCATAGCATGTTTTGGCGCTTCCGGTCAGCGTGCATTCTCTTCGAGAAGATTCGAGTCTGATTGCCGCACATCATTTGTCGGAGGACAAGAACAAATATTTATTAAAATCCGCGCGTTGCGCGGATTTTTTTGTCTTAAGGACCTCTGTTTGCTTTCTCTTCCCCATTATTTGCTCAAGAAGGTGGAAACCGGCAATGGCGGTGTAGGGAGGACCCAGCACCGCCATTGCTTTATTTTTGCAGGATGATTTGACCAAGCAAGCGATCCGTCAAGTGCGCAAACTTACTTTTGAGACATCCCATCTCACTAAGCAAAGAAGTTTATCCCATGTTTTTCGATATGACGATTTTTCCCCGTTTCGGCAATTCTTCGCTTTTGCGATACGCCTGAAGCAGGCCTTGAGCAGTAAAGGGATAGGTCCCATCGATATGGATACTCAATTTATTCTCTTTCATATGGCGAACAATGGATTCAAAATCGGTACGGTTAGGTCTTGCCTGGAAGAAACGTGCGTCAATGTCGCGGACCTTCGGATATTGATTGATCGCGAATGCCACCACTGAAATATAGGTTCCGCCATCCTTGATGACCGAGTAGTTCTTCTTTCCGATTTCTCCCGGCAACCCGGTACCGAAAGTGGATTGGTCCATAGCGGAATCCAATACGATATCAACAGGATCTGTTATTTGGGCGGCAAAGTCGGCTTTTGTGTAGTCGAACACCTCGTCCGCACCGAGTCCTTTGACGAAATCATGATTATAGTCCCTCGCGGTTGCGATAACATATGCTCCATGCTGCTTGGCCAACTGGACCGCCGCGTGTCCCACGCCTCCGGCGCCGGCTTGAACAAGGATGCGTTGTCCCGGTTGAAGACGGCCATGCTCAAAAAGCGCTTGCCAAGCTGTCAGGGCGACCGTAGGCGCGGCGCCTGCTTCTTCGAAGGAAAGACTCTCAGGGATAACAGCAAGAAGATCTTCCTCCACCGCAACATAGTCCATGTAGGAACCCCTCTGAACCATACCCATGACACGATCCCCCGGCTTGAAATGACGCACTTTTTCGCCAATCTCTTTTACGATGCCGGCTACTTCATTACCAAGAAAAAGCGGCAATTGAGCTGGAAATTTATCGGCCATCGGACTCTGAAGAATCGCGCCGCTGCGAAATAGAATATCTGCGGGATTGATGGAAGAGGCACGCATTTCGACGAGAACCTGTGTATCGGTGAGTGCGGGAATCGGCACTTCCAGTTCCTCTAGCACTTCGGGGATTCCAAAGCTTGTCAAAGCTATAGCTTTCATGATTATGCCTCCTCTTAAATTGAACATACGTTGATTTTTCAACTGCCGCTGTTTCTACTATGTTAACTGTGTCTTTCCTCGGGCCAGCATTGGGGCGTCCAGTTCCGACTGTGCAAATCTGAGTGCGTATATTGTCAATCACACCGGCGCCAACTATCAAAAGTCTATATTTGAAGTTCAATATTGTCCTTCTAACTAGTCACAGTTGTTTAAGCAACATCTGTCTGATACGATCATAGTACGGCAGTATGAGGATTTCAACCGGCAAAGTAAGTAAAACGTTGCATAGACAACAAATTTTGATATTTGATGTTTAAGAAGGGAAATATAGAATGACCGCCCCGCTCGTTTGCCCGAGCCGCGCCCGGATGCGATTCAATCCGTATTTTTTTTCCCTTCGCGGAATTTGCCCTCCACTGCATTGCGTTCGCTCGCATCTTGCTTCGCAATTCGCTTAATTTCAAGCTTTTTTTGAAAAGAGTTCTCCCTAATTATGGAAATATGCCTTGATATATCATTGTTATTGCTGTTCTTTCGTTACTAATTAAGAAAATACACACGAGGGGGATAACCGGGGTTAAGGCTGGTTGTTCCATGGAACGAGCGGTCCGTGCCCGTATTAGCGGCGTCGGCTCACCGGGGAGGAGAGCCGACGCCGCCTCTTGTGTTTGTCGATGGTTGTCCATGTCAGTCCATGGATCCTTGGCGGCAACCCCTGCTGCTATCGCGGCTAGAGCATCCTGACGAAACCTTCGCAGCGGACAGTCCACGACCCGTCCTGCGGAAATCCGGGAGCATGCGTATCCGGTCCGTCTTCCCAGCCTGAAGCCATCATGGCGACAGCGGTCAGCAGGCCGCCATTGCCGGGCAGATAGACGGACAGATCCGGCCGCTGATAATTATGTCCGTTGGGAAGATAGCTGTTTTTCCCCCGTTCCATTAATAGAGCCTCGACTGCCAATCGGCCTTCTCCAAGTCTGGCCGCTGTCATGGCAGTCATCGGATAATCCCATCCCCATGTATGATCCCAGTTCCAGTTCTTCCAGACCTCATGAAGCGTAAGTCTCATCGTTTCATGGTCAACCATCAGTCCCGGAAGCATACCGAGGGGGGCCAGCATCGTCGGGTGGTCGACAACGCCCGTTTTGTCCCGGAAGGTGTTCGGGGCGGTCTCCGCCGCTGTATATACCCCATCTACTACCGGCAGTCTGGACAGATGCTGCAGAATATGATCCCAATTCTCGTCCCTGGGCAGGCCAAGCCGCTCTCTCCACGTATTTGCGACCGATAGCCCGAATGCCCAATAGCCCAGCTCAAAGGTCGGATTGAAGGTGACGGCATGGTCGTAGATCTCCTGCGCGGGAGCAACCGGCGGACCAAGCACGTAGCGGCTGTGCTCCTCATCCCACTCCGCAAAAGAGGCCATGAAAGCGGCGGATTCCAGCACGATTTCGCGGTAGCGCGCAAGCGCCCCGTCTCCGCCTCCGCTCTTGTAGATAAGCTCGGCATAATAAATCGGATGGGGCTGCTGCCAAATTAGAAAAGGTTCAATGTAGCAGGGGCCGTTAACTCCATCGGGAGCGATGCATTTGGGCCATCTGGCGCCGTTGTAGCCCTGCGAAGCGGCCAGTGCCTTCGCCTGCGGCAGGATATCACTGTACCAGCCCATGTTATTTTCCAGGAGCTCCGTCCGGTTCCATAATGCAAAATGAACAGAATGCCACCAATGCATCTCCAAATGGAATTTCCCGTACCAGCTGTTATGCGTAAGGCCGGATTCCTGGGGAGGCAGCGACCCGGAGGACTGGATCGCGGTCAAATATTGGGATAATACGATGCGCCGCTCCAGCTCATGCGCCCGCGTGTCCGCGCTCCCGGCCAGCTCCACGGCGGCTCCGCTGCTCCAGAACGACTCCCAATGGCTGCGGCAGGCAGTCTCTGTCTCCCCGAAGGCGGGCAGCGGGCCCTCGTTGGCTTCAAGCCCGAAGCGGAAGCAAAGCTCGAATTCGCCGCCATGATCCTCCGCGGACGGCGTAAGCAGAAACTGATGCGGATCCGCTGAATCGCGGACGAATGATCCGCCGGACCAGGCCGCCGTCATATAATGGACATCCGCATCAAGCATCCGGCGAAGACGGATGGAAGAAGGCGTCTGCGCTTCAATCTCCGTTCGATGCGCGTCCGGTACATCCCACACCGGGCTGCCGGAGAAGGCTCCGCTTGCGTAAGGGAAACGGAAAGCGATGCGCAGCGCGCCATCTGCAATCAGCTCCGAGCCGATGCGTACGGCGATCAGATCGATATCCGGATGGCAGCAGGTCTCCACGACCGTCCGGCAACCGGCTGCGCTGAAGCGGCTGGTAATTTTCCCGGACCAAAGATCCAGCTCCTGCCGCATATCGGTCAGATCTCCGCTAGCGGCTTCGGCGCCGGAAGGCAGTGAGATCCGGAAGCCGATCTCTCCAAGCTGCAGCCGGTGCGGGTTGGCTTGAAGCCAATTGTATTCGGCGCTCCGCTGGCCGCGGGGCGAATAAGGGAAGCCGACGCTTCGTCCATTGAACGTGTCGTAATACGTAAGCGGATAATGATCCATGCGGTAGCCTTCCGGATTGGGCAAGGTATGCCAGGCCCAGTTGGAGAGATGACCGAGCGGAACGCCACCGTCCGCATAAAGCGCCGGAAACGACTGAAGGCCGGTGGCATCAACGGTGAAGGCATAGTTTCCATTGCCGACCGAGAGCGAAGCGTTTTTGTCAAAGCCTTGTATAACGGGATGATGGCGTCCAACGAGAGCCTGCCGGTTGATCATCTGTGTCGCATCTCCTTATCGGATGAAATGATTTACGCCACTATTATACGCGTGAAATGCCAGGATAAAAGGCAAAATCCCTATCTCCATAGCAATTGCACATTTCCCGGCAGAAGTTTATCGTCATGCGGCAAAGGTTATAAAATGCTGCACCATCCCGGTTTGCTGCACATTAGCTTCAATCTATTCCGGTGCACATTCCTTGGCACATTCATCTTGCGGATGCTCCACCCGTTTTTCTATACTTTGGTTGTCACGGCCGACGACAGCAGCTAAGGCAGCAAACAGGAGGGTCATATCCGCTTAAGAGGAGGGAGGGGTTATTGCAATGACCGGCATGAAGGCAACGGGAAAACATACATTCAAACAGATGGCCAAGGTATGGCAGCTGTATCTGCTTATCTTACTGCCTGTCATTTACATTGTTATTTTCAAATACGGCCCCATGTACGGGGCGCAAATTGCGTTCAAGGACTTCTCCGTGTCCAAAGGGATTATGGGAAGCGAGTGGGTTGGCTTCGCCCATTTCAAGGAATTCTTTCATTCCTATGAGTTTACGAGAATTCTGAAGAACACGGTCGGATTGAGTCTTTACACGCTGCTTGCAGGATTCCCGCTGCCCATTATTTTCGCATTGAGCCTGAATTATGTCGGCAACCGATCCTTTAAAAAATCGGTGCAGATGATTACATTCGCCCCCTATTTTATTTCGGTGGTGGTGCTGATCGGGATCATGCTGCAGTTTCTGGCGCCCAGAACCGGTATAATCAATATCATTATCGGCTGGTTCGGAGGCGACGCCATTAATTTCATGGGAACGCCGGGTTATTTCAAGACGATCTATGTCGCATCGGACATCTGGCAGACGATCGGCTTCAACTGCATCATCTATATTGCCGCCCTGACGGGCATCGATCCGTCCCAGCATGAGGCGGGCATTGTAGACGGGGCGACCAAACTGCAAAGAATTTGGTATATCGATCTGCCGGGCATTCTGCCGATCGCGATCACGCTGTTTATTTTGAATACGGGCCATGTTCTGGATGTCGGATTCGAGAAGGTGCTGCTGATGCAAAACCCGCTTAATATGAGAACCTCGGAAGTCATAGACACCTATGTGTACAAGCAGGGATTGACGTCCATGGTGCCCAATTACGATTATTCGACGGCAATCGGATTATTTAAATCCTTCATTGGTCTGGTTCTGCTGCTCACTGTAAACAAGATTGCCAAGAAAGTCGGACAAACCAGCTTATGGTAGGAATAGGAAGGCGATAACATGGAATACAAGTTTTCGCAGCAATCATGGGGTGACCGTTTGTTCTCCATTGTGAATTATGTGTTTCTGGCATTCATGGCGCTGCTCGTGCTTTACCCGCTTATCTATATTGTGAGCGCATCCTTCAGCTCCTCCAATGCGGTCATCTCGGGACGCGTCTGGCTGTGGCCGGTGGAGCCCAATATGGAAGGCTACAAGGCGATTTTCAAGAACAGCATGATTACGACAGGGTTCACAAATTCCATTATTTATACGGTCGCAGGCACCTCCATCAATGTCATACTTACGGTATTGGCTGCATATCCGCTGTCACGGCATGATTTTGTCGGGAGAAATTACTTTATGTTTCTGTTCGTCTTCACGATGATGTTCACCGGAGGACTCATCCCGACCTATCTGCTCGTTCAGGATTTGGGCTTGACGGATACAAGGTGGGCGATGCTTCTGCCGACCGCGCTATCCGTCTGGAATATGATTATTACCCGGACTTATTTCCAGACGACTCTACCAACTGAAATGCTGGAAGCGGCGCATCTGGACGGCTGCAGCGATCTCAAGTTTTTATGGAAGATCGTGATACCGCTTTCAGGTCCAATCCTCGCCGTTATTACGCTGTTTTATGCGGTGAGCCAATGGAATCAGTATTTCAATGCGTTAATCTATTTGAAGGACCGGGATTTATATCCGCTGCAAATTGTGCTGAGGGAAATTCTCGTGCAGAACCAGGTGGATCTTAACATGCTGACAGATGTGGAGCAGGCTGCGCAAAGAGAAGGACTGCGGGAGCTGTTGAAGTATTCGCTGATCGTGGTATCCTCCGCGCCGCTGCTGCTGATTTACCCGTTTGTCCAGAAGTTTTTTGTCAAAGGCATTATGATTGGATCGTTGAAAGGCTGATTCATTGAAAAGCGGGCTCGTCATCAAGTAAACGTTAACTGCCGCAAGGCAGCCATTTCTCTCATCATAGGAGCGTGTAACATGAAAAAGGTCGTCATGTCCGGAATTCTGGCTTTACTGTGCCTGGCCGTTATTCTTGCCGGATGTTCGAGCAATACAAACAGCAGCAATAATGCGGCGAATCAGCCGGCGGGATCGGATAACGGAACAGGTGAAAGCGCTAACGTCGTGACAGCGGCGGGCGAATTTCCGATTGTAAAAGAAAAAACGACATTAAAAGTAATGGTTATGGGCGACGCCAACGTGGAGTCGTTTGATGATAACGAATTCACCAAATGGTACGAAGAAAAAACGAATGTCCATGTGGAATGGGAAGTCGTACCCCCGATGAACGCGCAGGACAAATTGAATTTGACGCTTGCCGGGGGCGATCTGCCCGACGTTATTATGAACTTCAACGTGCCTGCGGCCCAGCAGATGATTTACGGACAGGATGGGGTTTTCCTTGAACTGTCGGACCTGATCGATAAATACGGCACCGAGACAAAGAAGATGTTCGAAGCGAATCCCTTGATCAAGCAGGTTTCTACCGCTTCAGACGGTAAAATCTATTCGCTTCCGTATGTCAGCGATTGCTACCACTGTACGGTTGTCCAGAAAATGTGGATTTACCAGCCATGGCTGGATAAATTGGGCTTGAAGATGCCGACCACAACGGATGAATTCTACAATGTGCTGAAGGCATTCAAGGAGCAGGATCCGAACGGCAACGGAAAACAGGATGAGATTCCGTTTGCGGGCTCCATTGCGACACCGGGCAACAATATAGACAGCTTTGTTATGAATGCGTTCATTTACGATAATCTAACGCATGATAACTTCGGCTTGCTGCTCCAAGACGGCAGTATCGATGCGGCTTTCAACAAGCCGGAATGGAAAGAAGGCTTGACCTACCTGCATAAGCTGTACCAGGAGGGACTTATTTCTCCTGAATCCTTCACCATGGATAATGACCAGCTGAAGCGTATTGGCGAAAACCCCGATGTGCCGATACTTGGAGTCGCTGCAGCTTTTCACATGGGCAACTTCACGCAGTTCAACGGGGAAAGCGGCCGCTGGCTGCAGTACAAGGCGGTTCCGCCGCTTAAGGGACCGGGCGGTCTGCAGGTTGCCAGCAATACGCCTTACACGGCTGTCAGCGGACGCTATATCATTACCAACGCCGCCAAGAATCCCGATGTCGCCATGCGCTGGGCAGATGCTTTCTATACGCAGGAAGTGCTGCTGAACGGGAAATATGGAAGAGAAGGCATCGAATGGAAGTACGCTGACGAAGGGCAGCTGGGCATTGACGGCAAGCCGGCGCTCTTCCAGGCGGTGACCCCGACAAGCGGAGCGCAGAGGATCAACTGGTACAACAGCTTCCCGATGAACGAAACCAATGAATTCCGCCTTGGCTGGGCTGTGACAGATCCGGAGGCTTCGGTTGAGCCGATTCTCTATAAGGAAACGCAGAAATACGAGCCGTTCAAGGTACCGGATCAGGATGTCATTCCGCCGCTGTACTTTACGACCGAGCAGTCCAATGAAATTGCCAATTTAAAAGCGACAATCGATGGACAGGTCCGCGAGATGAATGCCCGCTTTATTAGCGGCGACGCCGATTTGAACAAGGAGTGGGACGCCTACATCAAGCGTCTGGACAGCATGAATTTATCCCGGTATATCGAGATTTACCAGGAAGCGTACGATACGATGACCAAAAAATAAAGCTCCGCGAAACTGCGCAGGCATAAGCTCCGAGAGAAGAAACTTGGCTGGTGGCCGCTTAAAGAACGGCGCCAGCCCGTTCTTCTTTATCTTGTAGCAATGATTATTTCATTCCAACTAAAGGAAGAAACCGACTTTACCGCCGCAGGGTGGCGAAGCTATTTCTTCTTATTCAATATTCCATGGATATGAGGCGAATATGATGGTCGAACCCAGATCAAGCTCCACCTTTGCGCCAGCCGTTCAGGCTGCCCTGCATCCGATCGTCTGCAACCGGATCGCGCCGGATTTTTTCTCCGGGGCTCTGCTCGGCAACGGCGGCATGGGAGTCGTCGTCACGACCCGTCCCGATGCGGTTATTCTTCATTTTTCCCACAATAACGTATGGGATCAGAGAATCGCCGAACAGGATGCGGGGAAGGTTGGCACATTCAGCGAAGTATTCGAAAGATTGAAGCGGCTGCCCGATAACATCGGATCCTTGGTAGAGGACGAATGGTACCGGGAATACTGCCTGATGCTCAAAGAAACCTATAACAACCCGTACCCCCGGCCGATGCCTTGCGGTTCGGTTTTGCTTGGCTATGACCGCAGAAAAGCGGAGGTGCTCGGTCATACGGTTCATATTTCAAGCGGCTTATGCGAGGTGCGCTTCCTGGTGGAGGGCATTCCCGCAACGCTCCGGATTTTTGTCGAGGCTTCGCGGGACCGGCTGTGGATGAGCTTTGTGAATGAAGCCGGAATGCCGATTGCCGCTCCTTTCGACCGGGTGCGGCTTATTCCCGATCCGTCCACACCGCAGGAATTCCCTCCGACCGGATGTACGGCGGATATGGAGGCGGCATTCCTGTCCATGAGGCAGCTCCTCCCTTATCTGGAGAGCGGCACAGAGCGTCACAGCAAGGACAAGGCGTTCCGCCTGACACTGGGCTTGTCCGGCGGATCGCTTGCGCCGTTGTCGGTGA
This sequence comes from Paenibacillus sp. JT31N17, assembly GCF_056269255.1. Taxonomy (NCBI): domain Bacteria; kingdom Bacillati; phylum Bacillota; class Bacilli; order Caryophanales; family Paenibacillaceae; genus Paenibacillus; species Paenibacillus sp. JT31N17. The sequence goes on along the minus strand of NZ_JBWDNP010000021.1, from coordinate 60,376 downwards.
AGAATGAGACCCGCAGCGGCATTGTAGCGACGCATCTGGACGATTATATGAGCGGAGATAGCGCGAATATGCTGGAGTATAAGATAAAACCCGACGGTCCATTCCTGGCGGCAGTCGACCTGGAAGAAGGAATGGACGTGCAGGTTTCTTATTCGGCCGGCTTTTCCGGGGACATCCGGGAGGGGGAGATGGCTGCCTGTTTCGATAGAACCGGGGAGGCTTATGCTTCTTTCTGGAACCGCTCCGGCGTTCTGCTCGGCGACAAGGAGCTGGAGAAAATCTGGTACTGGAACCTGTACTTCTTCCAATGCGGCGTAAAAGAGGGGATTACCTGTCCGGGATTGTTCGCAAACTGGACCTATGACACTATCGGCTCCGCCTGGCATGGCGATTACCATCTGGATTACAATACCCAGCAGCCGTTCTGGCTGGCTTTTTCCAGCAATCATGTGGACCGTCATCTGCCGTATGTGGAGATGGTGCATCATATTACGCCTGTCAGCAGGAGATGGGCAGAGGACTATTACGGGCTGCGCGGCGCCTTCTATCCGGTCTCGGCCTTTCCCGTCGATATGGAAATCAATCCCAGTTCCGGACCTCCCTTCGGATGGGTCATGTGCACGACTCCGTGGGTGGTGCAGAGCTTGTGGTGGCATTATGTCTATACGATGGATAAGGAGTTTCTGCGGGATAAAGGCTTCGAGCCGATCAAGCTTGCCGTACTGTTCATGGCGGATTATATGAAACGCCCGGATGCCCGAAGCGCCCGGTGGGGAGATGACCGCTATCATATATTCCCGACGGTTCCTCCGGAGCTGTACGGATTGATGCCCGGATTCAAATATAATGCCGACAGCCTGACGGATATTACGCTGTTCAAATTCGTCTTTCGTGCCTATATAGAAGCCTGCGCGGCACTGGATATTGAAGGCGAGGAAGCCGCGCTCATCAGCGAGGTGCTGGATATACTGGAGCATCTGCCCGATTATCCGACAGCTCTGTCGCAGGAGCGGGGAGAAGTATTCGTATCCGTACGGGGAGAGGATCCGGAAATGGTGTACAACACCCCGAACAGCGCGTTCACCGTATTTCCGGGGGAGGATCACGGGCTGCATTCGCCTGAAGACATCTATGAGATCGCCTGCAATTCATACCGCAACCACCGCAACGAAGGCGGCAATGAGCTTGTTTTCCAAAATCTGCAGGGGGCCCGGCTCGGCATTCTGGATTTGGAGAAGTTCAAGCGGCAAATCGAATACTGCATGATGCCGAACGGGACCTGCACGGATATGGTGCTTCAGGTCGGCGGCCGCTATAAAGACACGCTGAATTTCGATTTTATGTCGCGCATGGGCATATGGTTCGAGAATACCGCCCTGCCGGTCGTGATTAATGAATGTCTGCTGCAGAGCTACAATGGCATACTCCGTCTGTTTCCCAATTGGCGGGGAGGGCAATATGCGGAATTCCGGACCCTGCGCGCCGCAGGAGGATTTCTGGTCAGCGCGGCATGGGAAAACGGGGCTGTGCAATGGCTTGAAGTGCAAAGCGAGGCGGGCGGGAAGCTTCGCATATACGCGCCATGGGAGAATGGGGCTGCTTGCGTCAGAGATATGAAGGAAGAGACGCTGCTGGGAGATATTGCACTGGATACAGTGGCAGGTGAAGTTATCCGCTTTACAAGGCATGGATAAACACGGATGTATTAAACAACTTCGGGGGGATCTTCAATGAATATTGCGCCTTATTTGACTCCTTATAAATATGGCAAGCCGGTGTTGACCGGATCGGGTCTGCCGGATCAATTTGACCAAAATGCGGTCGACTGCCCGTTTGTCTTTCAGCACCGGGACCGGTTTTATATGATGTATGTCGGGTTTAACGGCATCGGCTATCAGACCGCGCTGGCGGTTAGCGAGGATCTCCTGAACTGGGAGCACCACGGTGTCATTCTGGAGCGGAACGGACGGGCGGACTGGGATTCCAAAAATATAGCCGGCACCTGGATTCTCAGGGAAAATGAGCTGGAGGCGCCGCCCGTATTGAAGAAATGGGATAATAAATATTGGCTTGTCTATCACAGCTACCCCGAGGACGGTTATGAGGAAGGCTCGGCGAAGATTGGGCTGGCCTATACGGAGGACGAGAATTTACTGGTATGGAACCGCCTGCCTGACCCGATACTGACCCCCGAGGAGGGTGAGGACTGGGAGAAGGGCGGCTTGTACAAGGAATGCCTGGTTGAACATGAGGGCTTGTTTTATTTATTTTACAACGCCAAGAACAACAACACATCCGGTTGGGTGGAGCAGACCGGTCTTGCAACCTCCACGGATTTGAAGACCTGGACCCGGCATGGGGATAATCCGGTGCTTCGCGTATCGGAAGAAGGCTGGAAAAGCGCTTTCGTCAGCGATCCATGCGTTCTGCGGAGCAAGGGCGAGTGGGTGATGTTTTTCTTCGGTTATGATTACAGGCGCGCCCAGGAAGGGGTGGCTGTCTCTTCCGATCTGTTCAACTGGGAGGCTTATCCGGAGCCTATTATCCGTATCGGCGCCGAGGGAGAAATCGATTCGACCTATGCGCATAAACCAACAGTTATTACACATAACGGCGTGTTGTATCATTTTTACTGCTCGGCAAGACCCTCGCAGGACGGCGACCGGACACGCAACAACAACGGCAAGGAATTCCGCACGATAACGGTTGCAGCCTCCCGGGATGTATTTCAGCAAGCTTTACCGGGAGGGATGAGCGATGAAGCTTCATTATAACCATCCCGCGCGAAAGTGGACGGATGCGCTGCCGGTCGGCAACGGCCGGCTGGGGGCGATGATTTTTGGCAGCGTGGAGGCGGAGCTGATCCAGTTGAACGAAGATTCGTTATGGTCGGGAGGACGCCAGGAATGGGAAGCTCCCCATGCCCGGGAGTCGCTTCAGTCAGTGCGGGAGCTGCTGAAGGCCGGCAAATATGTGGAGGCGGGTCTCGGCTGCAAAGAGCTGATGGGTCCGTATAACGAAGCCTATATGCCCTTGGGCGATCTGCGCATTCAGTTCGAGCACGGCGATCTTGCCGCTTCTTATGAACGGTCGCTGGATCTGCGGGACGGGATTTCCCGCGTCAGCTACATGATCGGCGATGTCCGGCATACGCGGGAAATCTTCGCTTCTTACCCGGATCAGACGGTTGTCGTCCGTCTGGAAGCGGACAAGCCGGGGATGCTGAGCTTCCACGCCCGTATCGGAAGCCAGCTCCGCTGCCGGACTGCCGCTGCCGGGAATACCCTGATTATGCAGGGCAGCGCGCCGGAGTATTGCGGGCCTAACCATCAGAACCCGGACAATCCCATTCAGTATGGCGATTGGGATGAAACCGATGCGGTTCGCTTTGAAGGCAGATTGGGCGCCAGACATGAGGGAGGCTCGATGACCGCTGATCATGATGGCCTGCATATTTATGGAGCAACCTCTGCAACGCTGTATTTCTGCGCTGCGACCAGTTTTAACGGCTTCGACCGCCCGCCGCGCACGGAGGGGAAGAACCCTTCTGGTCTATGCGGGGATTATTTGACAAACGCGCTGCAGAAAAACTACGATCAAGTCCGTGGCGATCATATCGCCGATTATACCGCCTTGTTCAACCGGGTGGAGCTGCATCTGGGAGAGCCGCTTGCTCCTGCGGATATGACGACCGAGCAGCGGATCAAAACCTATGGCGGGCGCGACCCAGGTCTTGTTGAGTTGTTGTTCCAATATGGCCGCTACTTGATGATCGCCAGCTCCCGGCCCGGCTCCCAGGCTGCCAATTTGCAGGGGATCTGGAACAAGGACACGCGCCCGACCTGGAGCAGCAATTATACGATTAATATCAATACGCAGATGAATTATTGGCCGGCTCTGGCGGGGAACCTGGAAGCCTGCCATGAGCCGATGCTGGATTTCGTCGCGAATATGGCGAGAAGCGGGAGGAAAACGGCGGAGATTTATGGTGTACGGGGTTGGATGGCCCATCATTGCACCGATATCTGGTGCCTGACCTCGCCAAGCGGCGGCTACGGCAACGGCGAGGCCCATTGGGCAAGCTGGTCGATGGCGAGCCCATGGCTGTCCCAGCATCTATGGGAGCATTACGCTTTCTGGAAAGACGAGGCTTATTTGCGCGACACGGCCTATCCGATTATGAAGGAAGCCGCCTTGTTCTGTCTGGACTGGCTGTTCGAGGACGAGAGCGGTTATCTGGTTACCGGTCCGTCGACATCGCCGGAGCACAGATTTCAGACCGCGGACGGTTTGGCTGGCGTCAGTCTTGCCTCGACCATGGACATGCAGCTGATCTGGGATTTGTTCTCTAACTGCATCGCCGCATGCGAGGCGCTGGAGGCCGACGATGAATTCAGGCGGGAGCTGGCTGCCGCCCGCGACCGATTATATCCCATGCAGATCGGCCAATACGGACAGCTGCAGGAATGGTTTCGGGATTTTGAAGAGCAGGATGTGCATCACCGTCACATTGCCCATATGTTCGGCGTTTATCCGGGACGTCAGCTGACTCAGCGGGGCACGCCTGACTTGTTTGCCGCAGCCAAGCGTTCACTTGAGAGGCGCGGAGATGACGGGACGGGCTGGAGCCTGGCCTGGAAAGTTGGTCTGTGGGCCCGTTTCGGCGATGGCAACCGGGCGGCATCCTTCGTTCACAAGCTGCTGCAATTTTGCGAAACCGAGGAGAAAAACTACCACTCGGGCGGTGTTTACGCCAATCTGTTCGACGCGCATCCGCCGTTCCAGATCGATGGGAACTTCGGCGTCACGGCGGGTATTATCGAGCTGCTGATGCAATCCCATCAGGACTTTATCGAATTTCTTCCCGCTCTTCCCGACGAATGGCCTGACGGCTATATCAAAGGCTTAAGAGCGCGGGGAGGCTTCGAGGTCAGCCTGAATTGGAAGAGCGGCAGGCTGACGGAAGCGGAAATCGTCTCCCATGCCGGGGGGATATGCAGCATCCGCTGCGAGAACCCGTTCATTATCACGGCGAGAGACAGATCGGTTGCGACGGTATCAGTGGAATCGGATATTGTCGCATTCGCGACAGAGCAGGGCGCAACTTATCGAATTTCCCGGGAAATGGCGGAGGTGGGGCTCTGACGGAAACCGCAGAAACCGCATCACAGTTTCATACGGCTAATCCGGACTTCGGTCGGTGATATGCTGGATCCGGGATATGCTCGCGGTAAGGCGGAGGTAGTGGTGAATGGCATGCCAGCCAGCCGTGGAGAAGATAAGCTATTACCGCTATTCGCTGGGCAATCTGTCTTCGCAGGTCACCATCTATGGATCAGGCTCAAGAATATACCGGGACCTATTATGAGGAAGGATGCCCAATCAGTTTCGTTAACGGCAAGCCGGCTGTTAGCTACCGGGGAAATTGGCCGTCTCGACATTGGGGCAGGATATCTATCCCTCGGGTGGGATCCAGGGACCGTCCGAATCGGTCTCAAAAACGATTGAGGCATCTGCCTGCTGACAGGCAGGACAAGAAAAGGAAAGAGGCTGTCGCTCGTGCGGATTTCATCCGCGGGAAGCGGCAGCCTCTTGCTACTATCAGGCCAACTTGAGATTCCTGCCAGGCCCTTGCAGGAAAAACCGGCATAGTGGGGGAAGCGAACGGTGAAAATAGCTGCATGCCCATGCAGCAAGGTTTTTCCTTGCTGGAGCGTCGGGATAGAGCGGGAAGCACGCTGCAAGCAGGAAAAACCGGCATATAGGGGGAAGCGACCGGTGAAAAGAGCTGCATGGCCCATGCAGCAAGTTTTTTCCTCGCTGGAGCGTCGGGATAGAGCGGGAGGCACGCTGCAAGCAGGAAAAACCGGCATAGAGGGGGAAGCGCCCGGTGAAAAGAGCTGCATGGCTCATGCACAAGGTTTTTCCTCGCTGCAGTGTCGGGATAGAGCGGGAGGCACGCTGCAAACAGGGAAAAACGGCTTAGAGAGGAAGCGACTGGTGAAAAGAGCTGCATGGCCCATGCAGCAAGGTTTTCCTCGCTGGAGCGTCCGAATAGAGATCGAACTCGCTGCAAGCAGGGAAAAACGGCTTAGAGAGGAAGCGACCGGTGAAAAGAGCTGCATGGCCCATGCAGCAAGGTTTTCCTCGCTGGAGCGTCCGAATAGAGATCGAACTCGCTGCAAGCAGGAAAAACCGGCATAGAGGAGGAAGCGACCGGTGAAAGGAGCTGCATGGCCCATGCAGCAAGGTTTTTCCTCGCTGCAGCGTCGGGATAGAGCGGGAGGCGCGCTGCAAGCAGGAAAAACCGACATAGAGGAGGAAGCGACCGGTGAAAGGAGCTGCATGGCCCATGCAGCAAGGTTTTTCCTCGCTGCAGCGTCGGGTTAGAGCGGGAGGCGCGCTGCAAGCAGGAAAAACCGGCATAGAGGAGGAAGCGACCGGTGAAAGGAGCTGCATGGCCCATGCAGCAAGGTTTTTCCTCGCTGCAGCGTCCGAATAGAGGCGAAACGCGCTGCAAACAGGAAAAACCGGCATAGAGGAGGAAGCGACCGGTGAAAAGAGCTGCATGGCCCATGCAGCAAGGTTTTTCCTCGTTGGAGCGGCTGAATAGAGGCCAAACTCGCTGCAAGCAGGATCAACCAGCCAAGAGGATGGTGAGGCATTGGCCTTCGGTGCAAAATAACCGCCCTGTCTTTTTTGAAAAGGACAGGACGATTATTTTACTGCAACCGTTCCGTTTCAACAGCCAATTCACAGCATAAGGCGTGCTCAAACCGCCGATTCAAAATAATAAGTGCCGGAGTTCACCCGCAGCACGGCGCAGCCGCCCTCGTAGGCGACAACCTTGATATCCTGCGATTCCTCTAGCGCTGCATGGCTTTCGCTTACGCACGCGAGGGAAACCGCAGGCACATACAGAGTGCCCGTGCAGTTGACGGGAATCGAGATTTCGAGACCGATCCGGCGACCGCCGAGGAGGTTCCAGCTGATCCGCGCTTGCCCGCCAGGCAGCCTGCCTGTAACTTCAAGATGATCAAGCTCCAGATCAATGTAAGGCTTGAAGGTAAAATCATAGGTCTGCGCAGCGGAATTGAATTCGTAATCCAGACCGCCCAATCCCCGGTACAGCCATTCCTCCAGATGACCCAGCATAAAATGGTTTTGCGATTTGCCTACTGTCGGCCCGTCCCATGCTTCCGTCAACGATGTGGCTCCGTGTTCGATTTGGTACCCGTAGCTTGGATAGTCCGTCTGGGCGGCCATCTCGCAGATGATGTCGGACCGGCCATGACTCGCCAGCGCCAGCAGAACATAGCGGTGTCCTACATCCCCTGCAGTCGTATGGTTATGGCGGCTGTGAATATCCGCAACCAGATTGGCCAGCACCCTGGAGCGGTACTGCTCCTCGACCAGCCCGATAGCCAGCGACATCGCGTTGGAGGTCTGGCTGCCGGTTGCGTACTGGCAGGTCTCCGGATTGAAGAATGTTCGGTTATAGGCGTTTTTGATGGACCGGCTCATCACACGGCAGCGTTCTGCATCCTGTTCCCGGCCCAATTCACCGGCAATTCGGGCGAATACCGAGACAATCTGGTAAAACATGGCCGTCTCCGGCAGCGCAATGGGGGTGTTCTGCGCATAACCTGGGCCATTCTCGCCAATATCGTACCAATCGCCAAGGCCATCCTGGATAATGAACCCTTTCGAATTTGCCTCCAGATAACGGATATAGCGCTCCATACCGGTATAGTGCCCGGTTAATACCGTGGTGTTTCCGCAGGTCCGGAACAAATTCCAGCAGTTCATGATATAGGCGGCACCCCAGGAAACAGAATGGCGGTACTTGCTCAGCTTTCCGTCGAATACGACATATTCCGGTGCGGTAGTAGGGACCAGGCCGCTTGGGAGCTGGGCTTCGCGAATATCCTCCAGCACCTTCAGCATCAATGATTCAACCGGATAATTGTACAGGAGGGAAGGACCCATGAGATGGGTTTGCTCCAGCCAGCCGAGCTTCTCCCGGTGAGGGCAGTCCGTGAACACACTTTTCATATTGCTGAGGATCGCCCAGTTAATAATCTCGTGCGTTTTGTTCAGCATAGGATTTGAGCTCATGAAGCTGCCTGATGCCTCGATATCCGGATAGATCATTTGTCCTTCTGCGGCAATCAGAACGGGAAGCCCGCTGCCTGCCGGCTGCCCGCCTTCGACGGCAATATTCTCAATTTGCAGATACCGGAAGCCATAATACGTAAACCGGGGGCTCCACACCTCGGTTCCTTCCCCCTTGAGGATATAGTTGAATTCATAGGGGGAACCGGAATCCCGCTGATCGGCCGAACCGTCGGGATACAGCAATTCAGAAGGGAGCATACGGATCGAGGCGCCACGAGGACCTTTCACGGCAATTTGTGCCCAGCCCGAGAAATTTTGGCCAAAATCGATCGTATAAACATGGGGACGCTGCGGCACGATTGAGACGGGATGAAAAGTCTTCATGACCTTTAATGGCGGGAATTGCTGAGCCTTCAATACGCCTGCGGGAGCTTCCGCATTGGCTGCGCGTCTCCATCCGCTGCCGGGGATGAATCCGGGCAGATCCCAGCCGTCTTGCTCCAGCCGGGCATCATAGTCTTCTCCCCCATACATGCAGGAGAAGGTCAGGGGAGCGCAGGCGGTCATCCACTCGCCGCTGCTGGTAACGAATGCTTTGCTGCCGTCGGTATAAGAAAGCTCCAGCTGAATGAGACATTTGGGCTGGCCGAATGAATGCGTGAATTTCGTGTATCGTCCGCCGGTTATGTTATAGAATCCATTGCCGACTATCGCTCCAAGGGCATTTGGTCCCTGCCGCAATAGACCGGTGACGTCATGGACCGCATACAGACAGCTTTTATCATAGTGGGTCCAGCCCGGATCGAGCACGCGCTGCCCAACCTTCATACCGTTGAGCCGCAGCTCGTAATGACCTAATCCGCATATATATAGAACGGCTCCAGCCAGAGGCCTGTCCACGGTAAACTCATTGCGGAACAAAGGGATGCTCCCTGCATCCGCGCCCGGCCCAATTTCGGGCCTGCCGATCCATTGGGCAAGCCAGTCCGAAGAGCGGAGCAGGCCCATTTGCCACCAGGAGACAGCGCTCTCAGACAGGACATTGTCCTGATCCCGGACCTGAACCTTCCAATAATACCGTTTACGTGATTCCAGGGGTTTTCCTTCATAGGGAATGTGCACATTTCTCGCACTGCGGATTTCGCCGCTGTCCCATATTCCAGCTTTGCCGTCCTGCACTTCTTCTCGCGTCCCGGAGACGATGATCCGGTATGCGGTTTGCTTCACGGAGCGTCGCTGCGAAGAGCGGAAGCTCCATCCAAAGTCTGGATGACCGACATCCAGTCCAAGCGGACATTGCTGGCCTTCAACAAACAGGTCCTCTATCATCTGCTTATTCCTCCTTCAAACCCTGTGGATTTTCGACTCTGCTTATAGGGTGGAAACTTAACCTTGCTTATATTTTAAAAAATAAGCGCAGCTCAGGGATATATGGAAATGCTGCGAATGGTGCACATTCCCTGAATGCCGGATATGCAATAATTCGGGAATATACACGGCATACAAAAGGAATTTGCATTTGAAAATTAATGTGCATTACCCAATAATCGGGTTCGCCTCGCTATCCGGGATATGTTATTCTGGGTTCACAGAAAAAGAAGAGCCTGTAGAAGTATCAGAAAGCGCTTACTTATTTTCAAAGGGGGAGACAAAGAAGTGCTGAGAACAATTAGAGAGAACAATAAATCCATATGGCTGCGCTTTTTTGTTCCATATCTGATTATTTTGATCGTACCATTGCTCATAGGCCTGTTTGCCTATTCCAAGACATCCACGATTATGTCGAACGAAGCGGCCAAATCGAATCTGCTTCTGCTGGACCAAGCGAAAACGACCATAGACCGCAGACTATCCGATGTGGAAATGCTGGCCCAGCAGCTGATCACCAATACCGGCGTGCTCAGTTTTCAGGGGATCCGCGAACCGTTCAAGGATACGAATCTGATCCGGCTGCTGGAAACCAGGAAGAGCATCGCCGACTATAGCCTGTACAATAATTTCATACTGGACTATGCCTTGATGTTCAAGAACAGCGAGATTGCGCTAACCCCGCATAAAACCTATACGCTGCCCAAGTTTTATCAGGACTATATGACCTATACGGATATGGATTACCGGACCTGGTACGATCAATTTCTGAAGCCTTATCACAAAAGAGAATATTTCCCGGCTCAGCCGGTTCGTTTGGCGGGCAAGAATGTGGATTTGGTCACTTATATCCAATCGATGGGGCTCTCCAGCAATCCACAGGGTGCCATCATGGTGCTGATTGACAATAAGGAGCTTATGCAGCTGCTCAAGGGGGTGGACGTTTCCGGCGGGGGATGGGCATATATCGCCGATCAGAACGGAAACATCATCACGGGGGCCTCGGGCGCCGGAGAAGAAGGGGTGAAGCCGGTCAGTCTTGACTCCAGGCGGCCGTCCGGATTTTTCAATCATCAAATCGGTTCCAAAACAATGAGTGTAACGTACACGACCTCAACCTACAACGGATGGAAATTCGTAGCCGTTCAGCCCACTTATGTGGTCATGGACAAGGTCAATTATATTAAGCGGATCACATTGATCGTACTTGCGGTTTCCTTGCTGCTGGGCTTGTTCTGTGCGCTGTATCTTTCGTACCGGAACAGCAGGCCGGTGCAGACGATCATCGCCAGAATTTCCGACAAGCTCTCCTTCGAGCATATTCGGGGCAAGGACGCATACGGCTTCATTGAGAATACGATCGCCCGGCTGATCTCCAACAATGAGGAGCTGGAGACCGAGATTGAAGCCCACAAGCCTTTCCTCAGGGCGGCTTTCTTCCAACGGCTGCTTGCAGGAAGTTTTATGACACTGGAGGAAATCAAGGCGCAGCAAAACCATATACGAATCAACCTGGACGGCAGGTTTTATATGGTGGCGCTGCTGCAGTTCGAGAAAAACGATCATTTCGATAACGCGGATCTGCTTCAGGAGCTGGATATCAAAAGAGTTGTGGCCAAGGAGGTCATTCGCTCTTTGTTTGAATCGGATGTCTATTTTCATGACGCCGGCGAGAATAAAACCGCTATGCTGTTTGTATGCAATTTTGATGATCTCGATGAGTGCCGCCGGAACATTACGGGGAACCTCATGAAAGCGGAAGAACTGCTCGGTCATCAATTCCAGGCGAAATCAGATTTTGCCGTAGGCGGAAGCTACAGCAATCTTCTGGAGGTATCCCGTTCCTACGAGGAAGCTATGCGGGCTTTGAATTATAAGGTCTCGGAGCTTTCCGAGGGAATCGTCTGGTACAGCGACCTGCCAAAAACAAATGAAAATTATGTTTATCCCGGCGATGTCGAAATCCGGCTGATCAACTATGCGAAGGTGGGCAACAAGAAGGAAGTCAGTGAAATTCTCGAGCAGCTGTATAAGTGGAATTTTCGGGACCGCAAGCTTTCCGCCTATATGTTCAGGCTGTTTCTATATGAATTGTCGGGCAGCTTCATCAAGCTGATTGATCAGGCTTCCATATCCGAGGCGGAAATAAGCGAATTTGTTGACAATATGATCAGCCAGGATCAGGTACACAACCAGAGCCGGATGTTCGAGTCCGTGACGGATACGTTTCTGAAAATATGCGACACGGTGGAGCTTCGCAAAAAAAGCCATAACAACGAGATGATTCAGAATATCACTGCTTTTCTGCAGGAGGCTTATGTGGATGAATCGCTGAATTTAAGCGCTGTTGCCGACCGGTTTCACATCTCGGAGATGTATCTGTCCCAGTTCTTCAAGGAGCAATCGGGCGTCAACTTCTCCAGCTACATTGAGGATCTCCGCATGAATCAGGCGAAAAATCTGCTCGGCGCAACCAAGCTCTCCGTGAACGAAATCGCAGCTGCGGTCGGCTATAATTCCTCCAATACATTTTGCCGCGCATTTAAGCGCATACATGCGACAACGCCGTTGGTATACCGCAAAACGCTGGGGAAGAAGAAGGATATTCTGATTACCCAGGACCGGATACAAAAAGCTGTACAGGATAAATAGATATGATGTATATTGTTAAATGTTTAATTCATCACATGAATATCAGCAAGCGGTTTTCGTTTGGGGAATCATAAGGAGGAACGAAAGTATGAAATTTGGAGTGGATTATTATCCCGAACATTGTCCAAGCGATATTTGGGAATGGGACGCGGATCAGATGCGCGGCATGGGAATCGATCTTGTCCGCATGGCTGAATTTGCCTGGTCGAAGATGGAACCGGAGGAAGGGCGGTACGATTTCGGGTGGCTCGACAGATCTATCGAAATCCTGAACAGCCGGGGAATCAAAACAGTGCTGGGGACGCCTACCGCAGCTCCCCCCGTCTGGCTGATGGAAAAGCATCCCGATATTTTTCCCGTGAATGCGAGCGGAATGCGTGTGAGCTTCGGTGGCCGACATCACGATTGCCAGTCGAACGAGACATACCGCACGCATATACGCCGTTTTGTACGGGAGATGGCTCTGCATTACAAGGACCATCCCGCCGTTATCGGATGGCAGACGGATAATGAATTCGGCAACAGCCATCAGCAGCTGTGCTACTGCGATTCCTGCCGCAGCCGCTTCCAGCAATGGCTGGAGCTGCGGTATGGCACGATCGAAGCGCTGAATGAAGCCTGGGGCACCGTCTTCTGGAGCCAGACCTACTCACGCTTTGATCAGGTTCCGGCTCCCATGCCGACGCCGAATTCCCATAATCCGTCGCATCTGCTCGCCTGGAAGCGGTTTTGCTCAGATTTGATTGTCGATTTTCAGAAGGTACAGGTCGATATTTTGCGGGAAATCTGCCCTCATCATTTTATAACGCATAATTTTATGGGTTTCTTCGATAAAACCGATTATTTTGAGCTTGCCAGGGATCTGGATTTCATCTCACACGATCAGTACCCGATGCTGTTCCTGGAGGAGCGCATCAAGCGCAGTTCGCCGGCGCATCTGGGAATGGCGCTTGATCTGATGAGGGGAACCAAGGAGCAGTCGTTCTGGATTATGGAGCAGCTGGCAGGTCCGACAGGCACGGAAATTCTCGGCTCCACGCCCCGGCCCGGACAAATCCGGCTGTGGACCTACCAATCCATTGCGCATGGAGCGGATACAATCGTCTATTTCCGCTGGGATACGGCGCTTGTGGGCAGCGAGCAGTACTGGCACGGCATACTGCCCCACAGCCGGATTCCGGGGCGGCGCCATGCGGAGATCAAGCAGACGATTCAGGAGCTGGCCCCCCATATGGACGCGTTCAAAGGCGGTCTTCCGGGGTCCGAAGTGGGCATCGTGTTCAGCTACGATCAGGAATGGGCCATGCAGATTCAGCCCCATCATCCGGATCTGCACTACGTAAAGCATTTGTACAGCTATTATCAGGCATTCTTCGATAAGAATGTGCCGGTCAACCTGGTGTCCGACAAAGCGGATTTCTCTGCATACAAGGTGCTTATCGCCCCGCTGATGTTTCTGTCCAATCCGGGGCTCAGCTGCAAGCTTCGCGATTATGCTGCAGCCGGCGGCCATCTGGTGCTTGATATCCGGGCTGGCGTGAAGGATTGGGACAATGCGGTTCATGCCGCGACGCTGCCCGGCGATTATGCGGAGCTCGCCGGTGTGAAGATTGAGGATTACGATTGCCTGCGTCAATTCGGCCAGGGCATACGCTGGATCGGAAACGGGGAAGTCACGGAGAGCGCCAATCTATGGTGTGATATCATCACGCTTGACGGAGCTGAGACGCTTGCCGAGTATACGGAGGAATTTTATGCGAATACGCCGGCGATTACCAGAAATTCATATGGTAGCGGATTTGCCTATTATATGGGTACACAGCTTGGTCCCCTGACGATGGAAACGCTCGTCGCAGAGCTGGTCCGGGCGTCGGGAATTCGCGGCATTGCCAAATCCGTGGATGGAGTGGAGATCACGCGGCGCAAAGGGGACGCAGGTGAATATCTGTTCGTCCTGAATCATAACGCCTCAGCAGCGGAAATAGAAATCCCGGCCGGCTGGCAGGCTCTCGTGTGCGGCGCAGGACAGCTGCAGGATGGCGCATTGAAGCTCCCGGCCTACGGAGCTGCTTTATTTCATTCTGATAGCACAGAAGAGACGGCATAATTCTATCATCAGGGCAGGGTTATCTCCCCGGGGGACAGTCATTCAGGCTGCCCTCCAGGGAATAATCCTGTCCTTTTGCCTTGCTTGCTGCGATTTGCTTTCACCTCGCACGAATGCGTATATTTACTATTTTGGATGGGAGCGGGTAAAATAAGATATGGAAGCAATCTTGGATTATAAGGAGTTGGCATGATGACAAACAAGGAAACAATGAAAGCGGTAGGTCTTTATAAATATTTGAATATTGAGCATCCAGACAGCCTGATCGATATGGAGCTTGAGAAGCCGGTACCAACCGGGAGGGATATATTGGTCCGGGTTAAGGCCATTTCTGTCAATCCGGTCGATACCAAGGTGCGCGCTCCGAAAGACAAGACGGAAGACTCGCCAAAAATTCTGGGTTGGGACGTGGCTGGAGTCGTAGAGCAGACAGGGCCGGAATGTGCGTTGTTCCAACCTGGCGACGAGGTCTATTATGCCGGCAGCATTACCCGGCCAGGGGGCAACAGCGAGTTTCATCTCGTCGATGAACGGATTGCCGGTTCCAAGCCGGCATCGCTGGATTTTGCCCAGGCGGCTGCGCTGCCCTTAACGGCGATCACAGCCTGGGAAGGGCTGTTTGACCGGATGGGGGTGTCGCGGAATAAGGGCGATAACGCAGGCAAGTCAATCCTTATTATCGGAGCTGCGGGGGGTGTAGGGTCCATCGCCGTGCAGCTGGCCAAATATGCGGGGCTGACGGTTATTGGAACGGCTTCACGTCCGGAATCGGCGGAATGGGTCAAGAGGCTTGGGGCTGATTATATCATCGACCATTTCCAGCCATTCACCGACCAATTGAAGGCCAGCGGCTTGCCGGAGGCCGATTATATTTTCTGCTTGAACAGCACGGAGCAGCACTGGGGGAACATGGGAGAAGCGGTAGCGCCGCAGGGCAAAATTTGCTCTATTGTGGAGACGAAGGAGTCATTGGACCTCAATGTGCTTAAAAATAAAAGCGCAGCGTTCGTGTGGGAATTCATGTTCACCCGTGCGATGTTCCAGACGGCGGATATGATTGAACAGCATAGGCTGCTGAACGAGTTGGCCCAGCTCATTGATGCCGGCATCATCCGCACCACCTTGACTGAAAGAATGGAGCCGATTAATGCCGCCAACCTGAAAAAAGCCCATGCCACGATTGAAGCCGGCCGGACCGTTGGCAAGGTTGTTCTCGAGCATTTCCAATAGTCTATGTTTCTTTAAAGGCAAGAAAGGTTGAAATTCCATCAGACTTTGTTTATGCCCAGAAGGGAAGAAGCTTGACTGTGCGTCATAAGACGGCGACCGTCAAGCTTCTTTTTGAGCCTTTCCAGCCGTGCTTCTGAGGGCTGGGGCTGTCAGCTTGCAGCAATGATTTTGCTTGCCGTATGCCGGCCAGCGCCGTTCAGATCTGCGGGCCAGCTTTGGAAAACTTGCGTTTGGCCCAGTCGTCCAGCTGCTTGATTTTCTTGCGCCCCAGCGTGGAGCCATAGAGAATCAGGAGCACAATAACGAAGGTAAAGAGGTCCAGCTTCTTTTCCACAATGAAATTCACAATGCCGAGCGTAACCTGAGGCAGCACGCCTGTGAGAACGGTCAGTATGGCTCCGATCCGGAACAGAGGCTTGGAGCCCAGCCGGTATCTGGCAAACACCATAAAGAAGGTGGATGCCCAGGCGAGCACCTCGAGCATAAGCAGGATAAACCACTTATTATCCAATATAAAATTCATCATAAACCTCACTTTCTCTCCCGCAATCGTGGTGGACGTCTCCCTTTAGTATGGAAAGAAATCACCTGAACAAAACAAAAAAGCCTGGAAATATCGATCATAACGATATCTCCCGGGCTTTTATCCCTCCGTGTCGTCACGCGCACCGGTGAACCGGCTTACGTGGGTTTCCCTCGGTCCAGTCCGGCCGAAACGATGCCGCGGAACCCTAGAAACCTTACATATAAAGTTATATTGTTTTTAATATAAACGATCAGGACTGAAAAATCAACCCGGAATCTTCAGCCGGCATGCAGACTCTTTTCCCTCAGGAGCGTCCGAACAGGTTTATGAATTTCATATTGCGGACCCCGAAGGAGAAGATAAGCAGGCTGATAAGAAACAGCTGTGTATGTTGGATTGACAAATAAATAACCGGAAGCAGCAAAACAACCAGTAAAGCCAGCCGCATGACATTCATATCATCCATCGTCCTCTCCAGCACTCGTATGTTAGTTAATATAACATGTTAAAGAGCTTTAGTAAATCGGAGAGGAGATGGAAGGATACTTATTAGGCTATAGTCTTGATCTGATGACAGTTAATATTACTTCTATACTCAGCGTTTGGGGTGCAGCGGATAGTCAACGATCGTCGGGACCTCAATCAGAATGAGCCGCAGCGGCTCGGTGCCCTCACTTGCCGTTATGAGGACGTTCAGCTCCTCGTCAGCACGCACTACGACATAATCCTTATGCTGAAAATCCGTGTTTTTTGCTGCATCCTCTGCATAGGACCAGCTGCCTCCGCTCCGAATGGCAAGCGCTGATAAAGTACGTTCGGCAGGGACCTGATGGCGGTAGGATTGTCCGGCCGGTACGGTAATATCCCACATCCGGGCATCGGCAATGATGGAGATGGGCGATCCTTCGCCGATCACAGTTTTTCTGATAACGCCGTCCGCCTCCACAATCGGAAAAGCCTCATGATCATACTGATTATAGGTTGGCGCGGTTTTGTAGGCCGTCTCCAGGCTTGGCTCGAACCAAATCTGGAAAGCTTCCATATCCGGGCCTACAAAACGCTCCTGGTGGCTGACGCCGGAGCCGGTCTGCATGATTTGGACGCCGCCGGGACCAACAGTGCTTTTGGTGCCCAGAGTATCGCCATGCTCGGCTTGGCCGTTGACTACATAGGTCATAATTTCAAAGGCTTGATGGGGATGCAGCGGAATGTGCCCGCCTTCGGCCGAATGCGCCCATGCCCAATAGAACAAAGGGCCGAGTCTGCGGAGCACCGAGCCGTCCCCGGTAAAGCCGATTGGTTTCTGCTCTGTAATTTTGCCGCCGTCAAATGCGCCTCTGCCTTGTAAAGTTGGACCGTATATTAAGGTTTGCATAGAAATGACCTCCATTATTCGTTTTATATAAATAGGGTATAGCCTCAATATGGCAATTGAATCGTCTCAAAAAGCTGGATATCATACCGCGTATCAGGCGGAAACAGTCTGCAACGGGTTTTTAGACAAGTGACAAGCAGTGAACACGCTCATCACCCCTCGAATATCTGAAGACGGTTCCGCTCGCGCAGACGGTCTTCTTCACTGAAGCTCTGAATGCAAGCAGCTAACTAGATGAAGCTTGCCTGGGCTGCAAGGCCCAGCTTCTTAAGCAGTTGAATGGCCTGTGTCTGCTCTTCAGCCGTGAGACCGGCTACCGCCTTCTGAATCGCCACGGTATGCTCTGGAAAAATCCGCTCAAGCAGCTCGTTTCCCTGCTCCGTAAGCTCTGCGAAAATTACTCTCCTGTCCGTGGGACATGCCTTGCGCCGCGCTAATCCTTTGGCCGTCAGCTTGTCGATGACGTAGGTAATATTGCCGCTTGTCATCAATATTTTCTCGCCAATCTGCTGCAGAGGCTGCTCTCCCTTATGATACAGCAGCTCCAGTACACCAAATTCAGTTGGGTTCAACCCGTATTTGCGAATATCCTGCTGTATATGCGCGCTAACCCATTGATTCGCCCGTGATAAAGTAACGAATAGCTGTAAAGAAGTATTTGGAGGTTGACTCACGCTGCTCACCTCATTTTCTTTTAATTTAAATATCTTAATTTAAAGATAAATCAATTCGACGACGTTGTCAAGCGGCTGCATTCCGTTACAGGCAGGGAAATGCCAATATCTCCTCCAGATGACATGAGTAGCCGTTTCTTCTGGACCTTGTTTCTGCTATAATGACAGCATTGGAATAAGGGTCGCGTGCAACTGGCGCAGCGTGGATTAACCACGAGGAAGCAAGCGACTAAATGAGCGTATCCATGCTGACCTCCGCTATCAGTAAATTGGGGTGCAGCGGCCGCTCTGTCATAGCCGTACGCCTGGGCAAAGTATTTGAAGGAAGATGTGCTAAAGAGCACGGGTCCTTTCAGATGCTTTTTTTTGTTTACCTATTGCATGAGGGAGGCATTCGATCATGGCCAAGCTGTTGAAGGCAAAACCGCTCGCTGATGAGGCAGGCGGGCTCATCAAGACACAGGTTCAGGAATGGAAGGAAGCAGGGATTGCACCGGCAATAGCGGTCCTGATGGTAAATGGAGACCCGGCCTCGGCAGCCTATGCCAACGCCAAGGGGCGGCTTGCCGGGAAGCTGGGGATCGGCTTCGAGCTTCTGACTTTCGAGCAGAACGTCACGGAGGCTGAATTGCTCCGGGAGATTCAGCGGTTGAATGGGGATGACAGCATTCATGGCATCCTGATCGAGCTTCCGCTGCCAGCGGGATTGGATTCCAGCCGGCTTGCGGCTGCGCTTGATCCGCTGAAGGATATTGACGGTATTACCCCGGCCAATAAGCTGGCCTGCATGATGAATGAACCCGGTCTGCGGCCAGCCACCCCGCAGTCCTGCATCCGATTGATTGAGGCTGCGGGAATCCCGCTAAGCGGCAAGCATGTTGTCGTTGTCGGCAGGGGAGAGACGGTAGGCCGGCCTCTGATGCAAATGCTGCTGCACCTGAACGCAACGGTGACCGTATGCCATTCCCGTACGACTGATCTGGCTCGAATGATCAAGGGTGCGGACGTGCTGGTCACGGCTGCGGGCCGATTGAACCTGATTACCCCGGAGATGGTTCATACCGGGCTGACTCTCATTGACGCAGGCATCAATGTCAGTCAAGATGGCAGTGGAATTGCCGGTGATGCGGCTCCGGAAACGGCCGATCATGTAGCGGCTTCTTCACCGGTCCCTGGGGGTGTGGGCACATTGACCACGACGATATTATTCGAGAATGTCCTGCATGCATTAAAGCTGCAGCAGGATGCGGGGAGGCTGCAGATATGAGCGATTCATGGAAGCAATCGATCCATGCTTTTTTGGAGAAGGCGGGCTCCGCTTCTCCTACTCCAGGAGGAGGAAGCGTGGCTGCCCTCGCCGCGGCGCTTGGCGCATCCATGGGCTCGATGGTAACCCGGCTGACGACAGGAAACAAGTATGAAGATGTGCAGGCGGATATGAATTTCATCACCGGACAAATGACGGGGGCTGTATCGGCATGCGAGGCGGTCATGCTGCAGGATATTGAGAGCTTCGGGGAGTTTATGCGCGTTCTGGCTCTGCCAAGGACTACTGAAGAAGAGCGGGAGCTGCGCAAAAAGGCCCTTAGCGGAGCTGCTGTCCGCGCGGCCGAGGTGCCATTAGGCTTAATGGTGCTGTGCCATGAGCTGCTGCTGCTGCTGCATGATGCGGTTATGAAAGTGAACCGCAATGTCATCTCCGATTGGGGAATCGCCGCCCTGATGCTCGAAGCGGCGATCCAATCGGCTTGGCTCACAGTGGAAATTAATTTGAGCTCCATTCAAGATCTGGCTGCCGCAGCGCGCATTCGTGAACAGGGCGAAGCGCTTGAGCTTGCGGGTGCGAAGCTGAAGGCAGCGATCCTGACGGCAGTCAGATCTCGATTGTAAGCTGCTCCTTCTCATTTGAGACAAGATAATCTTGAGACCGCTATTCCAGATCGCGTACGGACTGGCCGATACCAACTGATTGGCCAGCGCCAACTAACTGGCTAATGCCAACGGACTGGCCAATACCAACTGACTCTGACGGGCTGCGCGTATGGGGTGAGGAGTTTGTAAATATAGACCTGATTTATCCTGATCAGGTCTTTAACACTATCAGGTCTTAATAGACCCGGTGAACGATTTCTTCAAAGTCGGGCTCCTCCATATGAACATCCTCGATCTCGCCCAGCTGCTCCAGCATCCGCAGCGCCTCCATGGCGCTGAGCTGATCGCGGTTGCACTCTACGGTAAGCGTATGACCGTCACTGCCCGTAAGCCGCAGGGGCCAACGGCGGTCCTGCGGTTCCTCAGCGGCGCTTCCCGGCCAGTCGGCCGGATTAAACTGGCCGTCTATCAGCGGAGAAGCCATACTGAGATAGGTTACCCGAATGATGGTCGGCAAGCCGATCCTCCGCCTTAACCCGCCGGTTGTCCCGTCGAATCCGAGACGGCCGTCATTGATCACAATGACGCGGCTGCACAGCTGTTCAATATCGTCCATATCATGAGTCGTGAGCAGGATCGTCTTGCCCAGCTCGCGGTTGATGGAATGCAAAAATTCACGGATGCTTCGTTTGGCGATTACATCAAGTCCAATGGTCGGCTCATCGAGAAACAGAATGTCCGGATCGTGGAGCAGCGCCGCCGCGATGTCGGCGCGCATCCTTTGTCCGAGTGACAGCTTGCGCACTGGGGTCTCCATGAACGGGGCAAGAGCCAGCAGTTCGCTCAGCTCACCAAGACGCCGCGATTTCTCTTCATCGGGCACACCGTACATGGCGGCCAAAATATCAAAGGAATCCCGTACCGGCAAGTCCCACCACAGCTGTGTCCGCTGTCCGAACAGCACGCCAAGTCTGCGTGCGACAGTGCGCCGCTCGCGGTGGGGGCTCATGCCGGCAATCCGCACTTCGCCCGCTGACGGATGAAGAATGCCGGATAGCATCTTGATCGTCGTTGATTTTCCCGCTCCGTTAGGCCCGATATACCCGACGAATTCCCCCTGATTAATCGTAAAGCTGATATCACGGACGGCTTCCTTCACCGTATAATCCCTTGAGAACATGGTGCGCAGCCCGCTGAACCGCCCCTCCTTGGGGACGGCTGATTTGAATTCCTTGGATAAGTGCTCGACCGTTATCATATGAGCGCTGGTCCTCCTATTTGAGAATATACGAATAGTGATGCTTGTTTAGCTGCCTGTACTCTGATAACGGGATAAACCGACCCGCCACATAAACAGACCAGCGGCAAACACCAGTACAGCCGCAGCGAATGCGGACAACAGCAGCCAGACTCCGCCTTCCCCGCGCAGAATAAACAATGAGGGGACATAATTGGCGAATGCGACCGGAATAACGCTGAGCAGCATGACCTGCATCCACTTGGGATAAATCGAAACAGGATACTGGACGGCTGTCCGCGCTGCGTCCTCTGTAATATTCTGCAGCTCTTCAATCCTCGTAATCCAGAAGCCCGCCGTAGCCGTAAGCAGTCCGATTCCGAATAATAGCAAAGCGCCTGAGAGGATAACCAGCAGCGTCAGCGGGATCGAAACCCAGGAGATTTGCCCGGAGGAAAATAAAGCCTGTATGCTGACAGCAAGCACGGCAGCGCCTTGAATGATCTCCCCGATCCGGAAGGATACATTGAACGACATCAGTCCGAGCAGCACGGGGACCGGCCGCAGCAGCAGACTGTCCAGGTCGCCGCTGAGCAAATATTTTTCCAGGTGATGCACATCAGAGGCTACCGTCCTGTATATCGCTTTGGACAGAGTCAGGATGGCATACAGATAGCCGGCTTCTGCCAGAGACCAGCCTTTAATATGGCCGAATTTCAGCAGAATAATGGCCAGCATGGCGAATTCCACGACATTGATCAGGGCAGCCATCAGGGAAGAGAACCAGAAATTGAATTTGTACTGCATTCGGCTGCGAAGGCTGGCGACTACCAGCAGATGGTACATGCGAAGCCATTTCATCCGCCCTGCACCTCCACTTTGCGCCGCATCGTCCGGGCAATCATCAGGCAGATGCAGGTGAGTCCGGCGCCCCAGCCAAGAGAGCCGAGCAGTGGGACGGGGCCGTCCATGCCCAGATAAATCCGGGTTGGCACATAATGCAGGAACGGGTAGAACGAAGCCCGGCTGATCAGCTCGAGCCAGTTCGGCAGCCACTCAATGGGAATGAGAAAGCCGGACAGCAGCATACTGAAGGCATAATTGACCCAGTACAGCCAGCGTGATTCGGTTGTCCAGAGCGCCAAGGCTCCAATCAGGAAATTGATGCAGATGGAAATATAGGCGGCGAGCATCAAAGCGACAGCGGTCCAGATGAAAGTAAGCAGGGATGAAGGGACATGAAGCGGAAGGACGAAGAGGTACAGCGTGTAAATCGGGAGAAACTTGTAGACAAACTGGTAGGCGATCTGCCCCCATTCCTTGCACATCAGCTGATAGAACAGGTGAACCGGACGCATGAGCTCAATGGCGATTTGACCGGTTCGGACGGATTGCTCCAGGCCCAGGCCGTTGTTCAGAAAAGCGGCGACCCACAAGCTGACCTGATTGAAGGCGACATAGCTGATCATGCCGCTCATTCCGTAGGCGCCAAGCGATTGGCTTACGCCAATGCCGGTCCAGATGGAAATGTAGATGAAGCCGAAAAGGGCGCTTGCGATATTATGTACCATATGTGCGCCGCGGTACTGCAGATTCCGTAAGTATGTCTTACGGGCCAAAACGAGGAAAAGCAAAATAGCACCTCCATCATGATAAGCTGCGGCGAAGAGCCGGACTGCCTGGATGCAAAGGTGAAATGCTCGTAGAGAGAGCGAGAGACCATCATATCCTAAATGGTGGAGGAAATGCAATGTTTTTTTATTCAGCCTTGGTACGGAAGCTCCTTGGAGCATCTCCAAACTTCCGTTTGAACATTTTCTCAAAATGGGTCAGCGTGTTGAAGCCGGAAATATAGCTGATTTCCGAGATCGGGAGGGAGGAGGACTGGATGAGAGATTTGGCAAAATTAAGCCTGAGGCTCTGCAAATATTGCTGAAAGGCAGTGCCTGTCGTTTTGCGGAAGCAATCGCTGAAATAATTGGGGGAAAGCCTTGCCTGTCTGGCGGCGGCTTCCAGAGAGAGCGGTTCGCGAAAATGATGGTGGATATACACGAGGCTATCCTGGATGCCGGCTGAATGGGCATGGGGCATTGGCTGCTGCTTCCTCTCCGCTTCCCCGGCTTCAGCCTCGCATGCGCGCAGCAATTCGATCAGTATGCGGTTCAGAGCGCTTCCCACCATGAGACGCCTGCCGGAGAATTGACTGCCTGATTCCTTCATAATAAGGGAGAAGCATGCAATCAGATCCGGGGTCATGCTCTCTGTCATCACTGCAGAAAGTTCAACGGGATTATGAAACAGCAGCTCGCGCATCTGAGGCTCCATCCACTCATCGGAAAATATGAGATTGTAAATCTCCAGGGAGTTCCCCCGCGAAGGGCCGATTATATGAAAATCCGCCGGCGTCAGCAGGAAGAGATTGCCTCTTGCGATCGTCATCGGAACTCCGTTGACAATATTATAGCCTTCACCTGACACGACGAAGGAAATCTCATAAAACTCATGCCAATGAAGATCCACCTGTTCCTCAATGTGCTGATGAAAGATACGGAAGGTCGAGGAGGAGAAATACTCGTCATTGGTCAGTCTTGTCGGCAGCGGGGGATAGACCATTTATTTCCTTCATCTCCTTTCATCTAAGTAGATTATATAGGAATTTATCATCAATCTGAAGATATGCGTATTATATCTGAATATAAAAGGAGAATTCGCAGGCCGAAACATTATAAAATAAGGACAACAGGCAAGGAAACACCAACAAAGGAGGCATTTTTAATGCAATTGTCTACGCTTTCAAAGGAACAGGTTGACTATTATCAGGAGAATGGCTATTTGCTCCACAATAAACAGCTTTTCAGCCCGGAAAAAATGCGTACTCTCACGGAAATCTTCGAGGAGCAGCTGGCTCAAAAAGGCAGCAAGCTGTCCGATGAGCTGGATACGCCGCATTTTCGCGATGAACGGCTGTTGGATTATCTGCTGAGCGAGGAGGTACTCGATCTGGTTGAGCCCATAATCGGGCCCAATATCGGACTCTGGTCGAGTCACTTTATATGTAAGGATCCTCTAGTTGGCCGCCCGACTCCCTGGCATGAGGATTCTACGTACTGGAAGGGACGTCTGAGCTCCTTCGATAAAATCATCACGGTCTGGCTTGCCATCGACCGCAGCTGGAAAGAAAATGGATGCATGCGCGTGATTCCCGGCACTCATCGAAACGGGTTCTCCGAATACGAGGATATCGACGCGGCCAAGAATCTGTTTGCCACCCAAATCAAGAACGTTGACGAGTCTGAAGCCGTTTATTTCGAGCTGGAGCAAGGAGAATGCTCGCTGCATGATTCCCGTATCATTCACGGTGCAGAAGCGAACAAGAGCCCTTACCGGCGCTGCGGCTACACAATGAGGTATTTCTCCACGGAAGCCAAGGTCGTGCCGGAGAAGAATCCCGGATTCAAGGTGTGGCTGGCCAGGGGCAAGAATATTGCGGGCAGCAAATTCGTGAACGAATAAACTGCCCGGGCCGGGTGTATCAGGCGGGGCAGCGTAATCTTATTGCATATATTATAGAAGAAATAAATTCA
This sequence comes from Paenibacillus sp. JT31N17, assembly GCF_056269255.1. Classification (NCBI taxonomy): domain Bacteria; kingdom Bacillati; phylum Bacillota; class Bacilli; order Caryophanales; family Paenibacillaceae; genus Paenibacillus; species Paenibacillus sp. JT31N17. The sequence continues at coordinate 35,633 of NZ_JBWDNP010000021.1, read as the reverse complement.
CAATCGGCATTTTAAGCTTGCAGATCAAGACGGGGAAATGTGCGTCAGCGCATTCCTCAGTCTTGATCTTTATTTTGTTTGTGCGCGGCGGATCTGCACATCCAGCGGCTCGGGAACATCATCGCCGCCAACAAACTGATGCTTGACCAATTTGTTGAAGGAGTCTGTCCAAGGGGTGAGAGGGTGTCCTGCCCATGCTTCCTGGGCATACTGGACAAGGTGGTTTACAAACTGCTGGTTGGCCGATATATGAACTTCCTGAACAGCAGGCGCCAGTCTGCGTATATGAACGGCTATGGTCTGCTTGAGCTCGCCTGAAATTTCATTATGGTCATTGACGGACAACTGGGAATTATAAGGACCGACAATCCGCTGGTTGTTCCAGTACGGACTGCCGTTATCCGAATTATATACGCCGGAGTTCGACCCGGTATTGTTCTGCTCCCGGGTGCCTCTGCCGCCGGTTTTACGGGTATGGGTTGCGGTCCAGTCCAGCGTCATGCCTACATATGCGTTCTTGTCCGTCAGAAATACGAGCGCGGCTGCAACGCCGTTGATGTTGGACACTTCGGTCGAGAGCATGTTGCTGTATTCGAGCCACTGATTGTCATGCTGACCCGGCAAGCCGCTCATCGTCCCGTACATGCGGCTGCCGAGCATTTTCGGATCGTTCTTCTGCTGAGTGCCGTAATCGTAGGTGCTGTTCTCGGTTTGTCGTCTGTAATTGCAGCCGCTTGAGACGGTTAGAATGACGGCAATTGCGGTGAATGACATAAGAAGCTTGCGCAGCTTTTCCACGGTGGTTCGCCCCTTCCTTTAATCTGTTCTTAGCATGGGCGTCGAAACTTGAAATATGCATCACAATTTCATACATAAAGAACCATGGTTTAAGCAAACAATGAAGGATAGACATGGAGCTTCAAGAGGGTTACGGAGCAGGCTGTTGGCAAGCAAAAAAAGCGCTAAAATCGAGGTTTTTTCAGCTTTGAGAACAATTTGTGAACTCTCTTGGGAACATTGACAAATAGCACCTCCAACTTTATATTTAATAAAGTGATTAGATTGCGGAAGTTTGTCTATACACCTAGGAAAATCACGCAGCAGGCCGTATTTCCGCCATCCAAGGCTGCTGCGAAAAAGTCAAAAGTGGGGTTGATTGATGATGAATCGGTGGCACGTTCTAAAACGGCTTATGCCGCTTCTTGCGGGGATGGTATTGCTCCTGTCAGCATGCGGACGAGCTGACCTGTCGACTCTTAGACCGCAAGGACCGGTAGCCGAGGAACAATTCGGACTAATGAAGTTGACTATTATTATCATGGTAATTGTAGTCGTGGTCATCTTCGCAATTGCGTTCTATGTTATTATTCGCTATCGCCGTCGTCCAGGCGACAAAATTCCGGTTCAGGTTGAAGGTAACCACAAGCTGGAAATTATTTGGACCGTTATTCCGATCATTCTTTTGATCATTCTCGGTGTTCCGACAATCAAGACGGTTTTTGGACTCGCACAGGATTATTCCAAAGATCCCAACGCGATTCAGATCAAGGTTACCTCTCATCAATACTGGTGGGAATTTGAATACCCGAAATACGGATTGAAGACGGCCCAGGAGCTCTTGATTCCTAATGATGCCGTTATCTCCATCGAAGCCAAGACGGCTGATGTGCTTCACTCCTTCTGGATTCCTTCACTTGCGGGTAAGATCGATACGAACCCGGGCGGCAACGTCAACAGAATGTATTTTGAAGCGCCGAAGACAGGCGTGTACTTAGGGAAATGCGCCGAGCTTTGCGGACCTTCCCACTCACTGATGGATTTCAAGGTAAAAGTAGTCGACCGCGCTTCTTTTGATCGCTGGGTTGCACAGATGAAAGAGCCTGTTGCGCTGCCTGCCGATCAGGCAACTGCGGATCTCATAACGAACCAGTGCTTGTCATGTCATGCGATTGGCGCCAATGGCGGACAAACCTATCCGAACCTGACAGGTATCGGAAGCCGCGATGCGGTTGCGGGCATATTGGTCAATAGCGACGAGCCTAAATACAAGAATGAAGGATCGGTTGAGGATAATCTTAAGAAATGGATTTCGGATCCTCAAGCCGTTAAGCCCGGATCACTAATGCCGAAAGTAGAGCTCAACGATCAACAGATTGATGCCATTGCCAAGTACTTGGCTGACTTGAAGCTTAATTATTAATACTCGCGGATTGAAGGAGGTACCAACTTTGGCTCACGCACATGCGGTTAAACGGTATAGCGGCTTAATGGATTGGCTGACAACCGTTGACCATAAGAAAATTGGCATTCTGTATTTGATTTCAGGTGGCTTCTTCTTCCTTGTTGGCGGTTTGGAAGCTATTATGATTCGGATTCAGTTATGGCAGCCGCAAAATGATTTTGTCAGCGCTGATACATATAACCAGCTGTTGACCATGCACGGTACAACTATGATTTTCCTCGCCGCGATGCCGATGATTTTCGCGATGATGAATGCGGTTATACCGCTCCAGATTGGCGCGCGCGACGTTGCCTTTCCTTTTGTAAACGCACTTGGATTTTGGACATTCTTCGCAGGCGGAGTGCTGCTGAATGTCAGCTGGTTCACAGGTGGAGCTCCGGATGCGGGCTGGACATCATATGTACCGCTTGCAACCTCGACCTATAGTGCGGATCATGGCGTTGATTATTATGTCATCGGTTTGCAGATCGCTGGTATCGGAACACTGGTCGGCGGCATCAACTTCCTGGCGACGATTATTAATATGCGCGCTCCGGGCATGAGCTTCATGCGTATGCCGATGTTCACCTGGACCGCATTCATTACCTCGGCGCTCATTCTGTTCGCTTTCCCGGCACTGACGGTTGGTCTGGTGGCGCTGATGTTTGACCGCTTGTTCAGCGGTAATTTCTTCGAGGTCAATAATGGCGGTAACGCCGTTCTATGGGAGCATATCTTCTGGATCTTCGGACATCCTGAGGTATATATCCTCATTCTGCCGGCTTTCGGGGTTATATCCGAAGTCATCAGTACGTTCTCGCGCAAACGGCTGTTTGGATACAGCTCCATGGTTTTCGCAACGGTTCTGATCGGCTTCCTCGGCTTCATGGTTTGGGCGCATCACATGTTTACAACCGGTCTTGGACCAGTTGCCAACGCTTTGTTCTCAATCGCAACGATGCTGATCGCTGTACCTACCGGTATCAAAATCTTCAACTGGCTGTTCACGATGTGGGGCGGTTCCATCAAGTTTACAACAGCCAATTTGTTTGCCATCGGATTTGTGCCTACGTTCGTAATGGGTGGAGTAACCGGTGTTATGCTGGCTGCCGCTCCGGCCGATTACCAGTACCATGACACCTATTTCGTTGTTGCTCACTTTCACTACGTTATTGTCGGCGGTTTGATCTTCGGTATCTTCTCAGGTCTTCATTACTGGTGGCCGAAAATGTTCGGCCGCATGCTGAATGAAAATCTTGGCCGCTTAACGTTCTGGACCTTCTTCATCGGCTTCCACTTGACGTTCTTCCTGCAGCATTTCCTTGGACTGATGGGGATGCCTCGCCGGGTCTGGACATATTTGGATGGCATGGGCTTCAATAACTTGAATATGATTAGTACAGTCGGAGCCATGTTGATGGGTCTTGGCACAATATTCTTCCTGGTCAATATCGTCGTTACATCAATGAAACCGCAAAATGCCCTCGGCGATGCGTGGGAAGACGGCCGTACGCTGGAATGGTCGATTCCATCGCCTCCGCCAGAGTATAACTTTTTGCAGACGCCTCTTGTGCGCAGCTACGATCCTTTCTGGAAAGAAAAAATGGACGGCAATACCGGCATGACGCCGGCTGAACCGGTTGGACCGATTCATATGCCTTCACCATCTATTCTGCCGTTTATTATGTCGATTGGCTTGTTTATCGCAGGTCTTGGATTTATGTATCACCAAACGATTGTGGGTATCGTGGGCTTGGTTATCACGTTCGGCTGTATGTTCCTCCGCTCGGTCTTCGATGATCATGGCTTCCATATTGAACCGGAAGAACTGCATGACAAGGGGGTAAAAGCATGAGCGCACACTCGCATGTAGACGGAAAGCTGCCGCACGAGCCGGAGAAGGCAACTCTTGAGGGCCGCAATAAAGTGACCGGCTTCTGGCTCTTCCTTGGCGGGGAGACGGTCTTGTTCGGAACCTTGTTCTCCATGTTCCTGGCGCTTCGTCACCAGGTGGGAGACGGAAATCCGACATCGCAAGAGCTGTTCCAGCTTCCGACGGTTGCCGCGGCAACCTTCATCCTGCTGGTTTCCAGTTTGACAAGCGTGTTCGCGATTCAAGCGATGCACACCAATAAAGTTAAAGCGATGATCAATTGGCTCATCATTACGATTGTTCTGGGTCTTGGCTTCCTTGGACTTGAGATTTATGAGTTTACCGAATATGTCCATGAAGGACATAAATTCTCAACGAGCGCGTTCAGTACATCGTTCTATACACTGGTAGGCTTTCACGGTGCTCACGTAGCTTTCGGGGTATTGTGGATCGGATTGCTTATCGCGCAAATTTTCAAAAAAGGGTTAACTGTTGTAACTGCGCCGAAGATTTATGTTGCTGGTATGTACTGGCATTTTATCGATGTCGTGTGGGTTTTCATCTTCACTGTCGTTTATCTGATGGGAAAGGTGGGCTAACCAAATGTCAAGCCAAGACACAACTGTTGAAGAGCATGGCAAACGCCATAAGCATGAAGGACCACAGAAGCATATCGTCGCTTTTATTTTCTCTATCCTGCTTACGGTAATTGCCTTCTCCATGGTAGCCGCCGGTGAAATAAACGGAACGTTTATTTATATCATGCTGGTGTTTATGGCCATACTGCAAGTTATTATCCAAATGTCATTTTGGATGCACATGAAGGATCGCGGACATATTTTTCCGATAGTTGGTATCCTTATGGGAGTGTTCGTTGTGTTCACCATTGTTATCATGGCTGAGTATTGGGCATGGTGGTAGTACACGGATAAATTGAAAAGAGGGTGGTCCTTGCTGGCCCCCTCTTTTGTTGTAAATATGGGTAATGCTGGGAAGGGGGATCAAGGCATGCTAGGTTTGCAGTACTTCACCTTTGAAGAGCTATGGAGCCCAATCTTTTTCTTTTTTATTGCTGCGATTGTTATTCTGTTTTTCTATCTGGTGGGACCGTGGAAGCTGAAGCACGCGCCGCAGGAGCCGCCAGCGACTTGGCTCCAGAAAAGTTTATTTGTTTTCGGTGCCGTTTTGTATTATTTGGCACAAGGCGGGCCATTTGAGATGCTTGGTCATATGATGTTTACATTTCACATGATGAATATGTCCATCTCTTATCTGATCGTTCCACCGCTGATTTTGCTGGCTGTACCTGGCTTTGTATGGCGGAGGATGTTTAGCGGGGCATTCTGGAAGAAGTTGAATCCGCTGATGCACCCGATTCTGTCATTGGTTCTGTTTAATATGCTGTTCTCGCTGTATCATGTTCCTCACGTGCATGATTTTGTCATGACGCATTATACGGTTCATCGTATCTATTATTTGGTTATGCTGCTGGCAGCCTTTATGATGTGGTGGCAAATTGTCTGCCCTGTTCCGGAATGGAACCGTTTGACGGATCTGCGCAAAATGGCCTATGTATTTGCCAACGGGATCTTGCTCACGCCGGCTTGTGCACTGATTATCTTTGCCTCCTCACCCTTGTATGCAACTTATAATGATCCTGAGGTATGGGCACAGGCAATGGGATACTGTGTATCGGGCGATCCTACCCGTCTGCTTACGATGTTCGACGGCCCTTCCTTCTTTAATCTGATGAAGCCCGTTGAAGATCAGCAGCTTGGCGGAATCGTGATGAAGCTGGTTCAGGAGCTGATGTACGGCAGTATTCTCGCTTATGTCTTTTTTCATTGGTATAAGAGAGAGCAAGGCGATACAGAGGATGAGCTGCCAAGAACAGGTAGCGCAGGCCCCGCAGGCGCAGGGGTTTAACCTGCAGGAACCGCCGCTTATGGCAGTGTAAATCGGTTTGGGTTTGAATTGAAAGAATTGGTGGGATGTTCCTTGTCAATGTATGATTTATTGCCTGCAATCAGCACGTCGTTTATCTTTATAAGCGGAATATTGGTAGCTATCGGTTGGCGTCTGGCGATTAAGAGAAGACTTGAGACGCATAAGAAGGTCATGATTGCGGGCTCCATAGCGGCGCTTCTCTTCTTTATTATTTATGTGTCCCGCACGATCTTCGTAGGAAATACGGAATGGGGCGGACCGGATGATCTGAAGACCTATTATATGGTGTTCCTGTTCTTCCACATTACGCTTGCCACAGTAGCGGCTGTGTTTGGCATCACGACGCTTACGCTTGCTTTTCGAAACAGCTTCGTCAAGCATCGCAAAGTAGGCAGGATTACATCGGTGATCTGGCTTGTCACCGTTGTTACAGGTGTTATCGTTTATGTGCTGTTATATTTAATGTATCCGGGCGGTCATACCAAACCGGTGCTTGATGTTTTGTTTGGCTAACCCGTATTAACCGGGACAATGGAATTAGATTAGGTCAAAAAGAAAGAATCGGAGCCTGCTTCGGTTCTTTTTCTATTTTATGCGGATATACACTAGACCCGCCGCCTCATGTTTATGACTACCTGTTTAATAGTATAATGAAGATATATCTAAAGAACCAAGGAGGGATCCGGATGACTATACCTCCGTTAAACCAGGATCCGCATTTTGGGCATATTTATCACCATGCGATGAATGGTGTTGCCATATTAGCTGCAGAGGATTTAGCGGTGCTGTATGCCAACCCTGCTTATAGAGATTTGACAGGCTTCTCCGAGAGCGAGCTGCTTCACAGAACGTTCCCTGAGCTGATTGAACGGATAAATGGTGAATCACCTCTCCCCGAGAAGGAGCTTGACCGTCTGCTGGCCTCAGGCGACGCCTTTTATGATACCGATCAGATCGTTCGGCATAAGCTGGGCTATGGCATCCGTACCCATCAACGATGGGCGCGCTGCGCGGCAGAAAATGATGTGGAGCAGCCGGCTAAATTAGTAGTTGAACTGTCTGCGAAGGTACCGGATATGGCTCTTGAGGCGATGGTTCCATCGATGCCCGACTATCAGGATTTATACTCGTTGATCACTCGCAATGCACAGGATCTGATCTCGATCAGTACGCCGGATGGCGTCTTGATCTATCTTTCTCCATCCTCCTGGAGCCTGCTCGGCTACAAGCCGGAGGAGTTTGTCGGCAGAAAACGCATGGATTATTATCATCCGGAGGATGCCGCCCAGATGGAGCAGCCCGGCATGCTGTATTCCGATAAAGAGCGTTTTATCCGCAGGCTGCAGCATAGGGATGGGCGTTATTTGTGGTTTGAGATATGGTCGCATGTCGTAAGAGACAAGAATGGAATCCCGGAAAAAATCTTATCTGTCGGCAGAAATATAACGGAACGGAAGAAGTATGAGGATAGGCTGACCAAAGCCAAGCGAATTGCCAATATGGGCAGCTGGGAATGGGATTTGATCAAAGGGGAGCTGTCATTCTCGGAGGAAACACGCCGTATTTTCGGCTATGCGTTCCAAGCGGTTTCCAGCAGTATTGAGGTTGTATTGGAACGAATTCATCCTGATGACCGTCAGCAGGCGAGGAATGTCGTGGAGCAATCTCTTCTTGATGGGCTGCCGGCAGCTTATAAATGCCGGATTGTGCTTCCTGACGGGAGAATCAGGATGCTCCGCAACCAGTGGGAAACGGTAGTGATTAAAGACGGGAAGCCCCTGCAGATGATCGGCATGGTGCAGGATATAACCGATCAAACCCGGATGGAGGATCGTCTGCGCGAAAGCGAGCGCAATTACCGCATTATATCCGAGCATTCACTGGACTTTATCTCGCGTCATGCCGTGGACGACGCCTTGACGATCCTGTACGCTTCTCCGATTTGCCACCATATGCTGGGCTATGAGCAGAAGGAGATGATTGGTGCAAGCTATATCGATTATATTCATCCTGATGACAGAGTCCAAGTAAAGGCGGCTTTGGAAAACAATAAAAACGGGCGCTATCTGGAAACCTATGTATTCCGGTTCCGCAAGAAGGACGGGACATATGTCTGGTTTGAGACAAGCAGCCGATACACGTATGATGAAGATGATCAGATAAGTGAGCTCATTTCCATTTCCCGTAATATTACGGACCGTAAAATGTTCGAATCGAAGCTGAGTGAAAGCGAAAGCCGCTACAAATCGCTGTTCGATTATAATCCGTCGGGGATCAGTTCCTTTGATCTGGATTTTAAGTTTACTTCGCTTAATCCCAGTATGGAGAAGCTCACTGGCTACTCCAGAGAGGAGCTGCTGGCGAAGCCGTTCAATGAGCTGTCACATCCGGATGATGCTGCGGAAACCGTCCGCCGCATAAAGCTTGTGATGCAGGGTCAACCGCAGTCCTATGAAGCCCGAATGATCGGGAAGGACGGCAATGTACGGGATCTCAGCATTCATAATGTGCCGATCATGGTAAACGGACAGATCGTTGGTGTATATGGGATTGCATCGGATATTACGGAACGCAAGCAGTATATCAATCAAATCGAAAAGCTCAGCTATGAGCATGCGCTTATTCTGAATGCGGTATCTGAAGGGATTTTTGGCCTGGATATCACGGGCAGGCCGACCTTCATTAATCCGGCCGGAGCGCAGCTGCTGGGCTTCAGCTCCAGTGAATTGCTGGAATCGCTGGATCTGACCATGATTGAACAGTATGGCCCGCAGGGCTTGTCATCGGCGGATACCCCCATCTACCAGGCGATTCATAGCGGCCGTTCCCATCAGGAGAAGGAGGCTGTGCTGTGGAAGAAGGATGGTACCAGCTTTCTGGCGGAATATCAGGTGACTCCGCTCTTCGATAAGGGTGAACGCAAGGGTGCGGTCGTTGTGTTCCGGGATATTACCGGCGAGAAGGAAATCCTCAAGGCCAAGGAATCGGCGGAACGCGCGGACCGGGCCAAATCAGAATTTCTATCGGTGATGAGCCATGAGCTGCGGACGCCGATGAACGGCATTATCGGCATGACGGATTTGCTGCTGCAAACCTCATTGGATGAAGAACAGCGCGGATATGCGGGAATTATCAGCCAGAGCAGCGAAGCGCTGCTTCTGATTCTCAATGATATACTCGATATCAGTAAAATCGAAGCCGGCAAAATGGTGCTGAACCGGGAGCCTTTTCCGATTCATGAGACCATGTCCAATCTGCTGGATCTCTTTCTCCACCGCGCGGTGGAGAAAGAGATCCAGCTGACCTGTGAAATAGCGGATGACGTTCCGGCGATCATTGTCGGGGATCCCGTCAGGCTGCGCCAGGTGCTCGTTAATCTGGTGGGCAATGCGATCAAGTTTACCGATTCGGGAAGCATATCCCTGACGGTTGATGTGAAGAGCAGAGCTTTATCCCAAGGGATACTGCTGGAATTCAAGGTGACCGATACAGGGATCGGGATTCCGCTGAATAAACAGAATCAGCTTTTCCAGTCCTTCTCCCAGCTGCACACAGCTATTAACCGCAAATATGGGGGAACGGGACTGGGCTTGGCTATTTCAAAAAATTTGGTGGAACTGATGGGCGGCATAATCGGGGTCGAAAGTGCGGAGTCAGAGGGAGCTACGTTTTATTTTACAATCGCGGTTGGGCTTGCGGAGGATGAAGGAGAGCCTGTCTAGAGGTGAGCATACGCTGCAAAAACGAATATTGATACAAGTGTTAGATTTAAGCCGGTCCGGTAAGGGCCGGTTTTTTTTTGACCTTATCGAATTTATAAGTTTCACGCCTGTACATTTCGATAAACGTCTAAGGGGAAAAACGGAAGGAGCAGCAAAAGGATGGCAACAGCCGTTTCTTCATGACCGTACAGAATTATTTACGAGTTTTGCTATTAGATGTGTAAAGCTTTGTGGGGAAACTAACTCTGCAGCGGCCGAAGGAATGTATCAGCCTTGAAATTTTTTACAAACTAGGGATTGACAGAACTGGCCCTCTGTCATTATACTGTGTATAAAGATATATACAGTATAATGAGTGAAGGAGGAAGAGCATGACCAGCTGGCGGGGAGCACTTGTATTATTCCAGCATGAAATGCGCCGATCCTGGATTGGATTAATTGTTTCGATTTTATTTTTTCTATATGTCAGCTTATTTACATTCCCCTTGCTGCCTGTTTATGAGGAACCGAATCCTGCCTTCTCTTTCGATGCGTGGCTGGGCGATTTCTTCTACCTGAGTCTGATTCCCTGCCTGGGCTTTCTGATGGGGCAACATTCCTTTAAATTTTGGAAGAGGGATTACCTGAAAGAAAAGATCGCCTATTGGCGGACGATGCCGATTCAGATGAGCTCGATTGTTATCTTTAGAATCATTCAGATGCTCCTGGTCTTTCTGATAGTAGGACTGGTATTCTTTGCTTCACAGTATCTTGTCTCCGGTGAGCTTCGTCAGGCGCTCAGCCTTAGTGAGTACTTGGGATTCTTGCTGATCTGGCTGGGATATGGACTTGTGGTCGCCTCAACCTATATTTATTTCGAAATGGCGATCGGCGGGAGGATTTATCTCATTGTATGCTTCCTCTATATATTTATCTATGCCTTCGCCGTCCTGCTGCTGTGGTTAAATCACTTCTCGGTTCTGGAATATACGCTGAATGCGGCCAGACAGCATGAGCTGCTGCTGACCATCTGCATGCCGGTTGCCGGCATCCTGTCCATCCTTGTCATCGGATCGCTGGTCAAGAAGCGGCTGGATGTCAGTAATCTGGCGCAATAAGCAGTTCAAGCTGAAGTAAGAATAAAGAAGGTGTGCAAGGTGTGGATTCCCATTCAAATTAATGAACAAAGCGCAGAGCCCTTGTACCACCAAATCGAAGTGCAGCTGCGGGCTTTGATTGTAAGCGGACAGTTGGCTGAAAATACGCTTCTGCCTTCCATCCGGGAGCTCGCTCAGCATCTCAAATGCAGTGTGATTACGATCCGCCGCGTGTATCAGGATCTGGAGAACGAGGGTATTCTGCGGACACGGCAGGGTACAGGAACATTTGTCGCCAAGGTGGAGGAAGAGCAGCGCGATCTGCAGCGCCGCAGTGCGGTAATGGAGGCACTTGAAGCCGCTGTCGATGCGGGTCTGCGGGTGCAATGCTCGGATGAGGAGATGCTGGATATGCTGCGGGACATATTGAAGCGCAAGCGGCAGCCCGGCGCCACTGACGAATGAAAGGAGGTGAATCGTGTTGGAGCAATCGGTCATACGATTTAAAAAGCTCGTTCAAAAGAGAAAGCATTTTGAGCTGGGACCTGTCAATCTGGATATTCCCAGAGGTTATGTAACCGCTATAGTGGGTCCCAATGGCTCGGGAAAAAGCTCGCTGCTGCGCCTACTGCTGGATATTTCCAAACCGGATTCGGGACAGATCGAGGTGCTTGGCGAGAGAGTCGGCTCCGGCAACGATCAGCTGCTGAAGGAGAAGATCGGTTATGTGCCGGAGCAAAGCAATGAAATCGACGATCATATGACAGCGGACCGGAAAGCGGAATTCATCCGGAAATGGTACCCGCAGTGGGATATTACCCTGTACCGCGAGCTGCTTCGCCGCTTCGATGTGGAGACGGACCTGAAGCTGGGCAAAATGTCCAAAGGGATGCGGCGGAAGTTCGATCTCGCCATCGCCATGGCGCATCAACCGCAGCTGCTGCTGCTGGATGAACCCTCGTCCGGACTTGATCCCATTGCCTGGAAGACGATGATCGATGTCCTGCATCGATATATGGAGAGGGGAGAGCGGACGATTCTCATGGCTTCGCATATCGTTGATGAGGTCAGGCGCCTTGCAGACTATATCGTGTTCATGGTTCATGGGCGTATGCTTGGCCTGTACGAGAAGGATACGCTGCTGGAATCCTGGTATGTGCTGTATCTGGATGGCGGCAGTCAGGAGCGTCATGGAGTCAACTGGAAGTCGGTCCCGGGCTATTGCAGCATGGAGCATACCGGAGGAACCACCGTTAAGATTACGACAAGCGAAGCAAGGGAAGCGGAAGAGTGGTGTGCAGCACAGCAGGTGCATATTGTCGGAAGGCAGAAGCTGGAGCTGGATGATATTCTGGTTCTGCTGACGGAGAGAGAACGGCTGCGCATGCAGACTTGAGGCAGATCAACCCGAAATAGGAGAGGGGCTGGAAGGATCAATGAAGGCATTGAAAGTAAATCAGTTGATGAAGCAGTATGGGGACAAAACAGCCGTTAACGGGATCAATTTTGAAGTGGAGCAGGGAGAGATCTACGGGCTGCTGGGTGCCAATGGCGCCGGCAAGACGACAACGATGCGCATGGTGCTGGGACTCATCTACCCGGATGGAGGCAGCATTCACTACAGCGATAAGCCATACGATCTGGAGCAGCTGCGCCATCTGGGTTATTTGCCGGAGGAGCGCGGGCTGTATCCCAAGGTTAAGGTCAATGATCAGATCATCTATCTGGCCCAGCTCCGCGGCATGTCCCGCAAGGATGCCGACCGCAATCTGAAGAGATGGCTGGACCGGTTCAGCGTACCGGAGTATTACGGCAAGAAGGTGGAGGAGCTCTCCAAAGGAAATCAGCAGAAAATCCAGTTCATTGCGGCGGTTATCCATGAGCCGAAAATTGTCATTATGGATGAAGCGTTCAGCGGCCTTGATCCTGTCAATGTGGAGCTGCTCAAGTCGACAGTCAAGGAGCTGCGCGATGCGGGCACCAGCATCCTATTCTCTACACACCGGATGGAGCATGTTGAAGAGCTGTGCCGCAATATTACGATTTTGCATAAAGGCAATCAGGTGCTGCAGGGCAATTTGAAGAGCATCAAGAATCAATTCCCGCGTGAGCGCATTATTCTTTCGACAACCGGCGAGGTATCGGGACTGGAAACGCTTGAAGGCGTACAGAAGGTGAATCGTCATGAATATGGTTATGAATTGCTGATATCGGGCGAAGCGGCAGGCAGGCCGGTTCTGGAGCTGGCGATGGGGCAGACGGATGTCACGCGTTTTGAAGTCATGGAACCAACGCTTAACGAAATCTTTATAAAGACGGTAGGTGATAATCATGAGTAACGGATTCTGGACAGTTGTCGGATTTACGGTCAAGAACAAATTCAGAGGAAAAGCTTTTCTGATTACAACCGTTATTATTGCCATCATTCTTAGTGTGGTCATTAATCTTCCTTATCTCTTCGCCAAATTCAGCGGTGAGGACCAGCCGACGGCGGTTGGTTATCTGGACAGCACGCAGGATCAATTGAGCTCACAGATGTTTACCCCCGGCCATATCGCGGCGCAGCTGGGCGATTATTACAAAGCCCAGGAGAAGCCGGATATCGAAATGGTATCCATTCCCGATGCAGGGTCGGAAGAAGCCAATGAAAAAACTCTCAAACAAGCAGTCGCCGATGGGAAGATTGACGGCTATCTCGAATTTGAACCAGGTGCAGAAGGCGCGTTCCCGAATGTCGTGTACAAGTCGGAAGCGCTGCTCGATACAAGCTCGACGCAATCGCTTCAGGTTGCGCTGCTGTCGATCAAGAATGATGCCATATTAAGCGGTGTGGGTCTAAGCGATGAGCTGAAGCAGGTGCTGCAGGCTCCGGTGGTCATCGATTCCGTCCAAATCTCCACATCCGAAGGCGCGGGCTCGGTGGGGCAGGGGAAAACGGCCTCGGAGCAAGCGATGGATATCGGTCTTGTCTATGTCATTATCTTCATGCTGTTCATGGCTATTATGATTACGGGGCAGATGATTGCCAGTGAAATAACCGCCGAGAAAAGCTCGCGTGTCATGGAGATTCTCATTACGAGCGTATCGCCGCTTAAGGGGATGTTCGGTAAAATATTCGGCATGTTCCTGGTCGGGATGACTCAAATCTCGGTATATGTTATCGTCATTGTTGTCAATATGACGCTGCCGCATAATCTGGAGACTCTGAAGGACATGAATATCTCGCTTAGTGAAATCGATCCGGTGCTTCTGGTCTATTCAATCCTTTTCTATCTGCTCGGGTACTTCCTGTTTGCTACCATGTTCGCGGCGGTTGGTTCCATCGTCAGCCGTACCGAGGATCTCGGGCAGGCGGTACTGCCGATTACGATGCTTTCACTGGCAGGCTTCTATATCTGCATATTCGGGGGATTGAACAACCCCAACACGATGCTGGTCAAAGTGACGTCGTTCATTCCGTTCTTCTCGCCTTATGTCATGGTCACCCGCCTGGGGCTGTCCGATCCGCCGGTATGGCAGCTCTGGATCTCGATTGCGGTGCTGATCGTGTCGATACTTATCGTCGGTTGGCTGGCTGCGAGGATTTACCGCGCCGGGGTTCTGATGTACGGCAAGCGTCCGAGCATTCGTGAGCTGCGGAAGGCTATGAGGGCGTACAAAGGGTAAGGGACTGCGGTGCTGGAATGTAGGTAAGCTTCATGGTAAAATGACGCTAATTATATAGTATGATGCCGGTAATTTTATATTTAGAATGGCGGTCCAATGACGACGGATGCTTGTCGTTATTGGACTTTTTTTACTATTAATATTGAAAACTAATTGCCGGGCAGTTGGATGCCGCGCCAGCCGCTTACATCGCATTGGCCATATTCATTATCACCTACAGCAACCACCGTGCCGTCCGATTTAAGACCGACGGTATGAGCGCAACCCGCCGCAACCGCCACAATATCGCGCCAGCCGCTTATATTGCATTGACCTTGCTCATTCCAACCCACAGCCGCCACAGTACCGTCCGATTTAAGGCCGATGGTATGATTACTACCCGCCGCTATCGCCACAATACCGTGCCAGCCGCTTACATCGCATTGGTCATGCTTATTCCAACCCGCAGCTATCACCGTGCCGTCCGATTTAAGACCGACGGTATGAAGGTAACCCGCCGCTGCCGCCACTATGCCGCGCCATCCGCTTGCATGGCATTGGCCATACCGATTATTGCCCACAGCCGCCACGGTGCCATCCGATTTAAGCCCTACGGTATGCCAGTCACCCGCCGTTACCGCCGCCATATCACGCCAGCCGCTTTCATTGCATTGGCCTTCATTATTTCGACCCACAGCCACCACCGTGCCATCCGATTTAAGCCCTACGGTACGACGCCAACCCGCCGCAACCGCTACAATATCTCGCCAGTCGTTTACATTGCATTGGTCATGCTTATTCCAACCCACAGCCGCCACCGTGCCGTCCGACTTAAGCCCGATTGTATGGGCATTACCCGTGTTCACCGCCATATGAACATTACCAGCCGCGACCGCCACAATATCACGCCATCCGCTTACATCACATTGGCCATATTTATTATCACCCACAGCCGTCACCGTGCCGTCCGATTTAAGACCGACGGTATGACGGCGACCCGCCGCTATGGTATCTTTAGGCCACCTTTTCACCATGTCATTCCTCCTCGTATTCTTGTCTTTCCATCCGCTCATATTTGATCATACAACATTCATGCAAGATTTCGTTTCCTATTCCTTGAACCCTTGTGCAGAAACCTAATATTTCGTTTAATATTGTTGTAGAAGTTTAAGGTTGATAGGGAATAAGTGGGGATTCCATGGGCATAGTTATTATCTTTGCGTGCTTAGTAATCAATTTAGGCATACTCAGTATCGATGGGAAGTTGAAGAAAAATTTAGAGAATGATGAACGCATCATTAAAAGGCTTGATATTTTAATTAATATTCAAACCGATAAGGATTAGATGGATTGAACGAAAACCAGCCAATAGTTTGTCAACATTTCTCTCTTAAATTAAAATGACGATGGTAGTATACTAAATTGGGTGCACTAAAGAACCTTCCGTATGAACGTTGGAGGGTTTTTTGTTTGGATGATAATTATGGTAACTGGTTAAAGTCCATAAAGCATGCTCTCTTCACTAAAACAACGCGGTAGGGCTTTCCAGCTTCACGCTTCTTGCCTTAGAACTCACGGAGCAAATACACCACACAAACAAATGGTGGACCAGTAAAAACTGGCTGGCCTTATAATATGACGGAGAACGATAGTTGATTAATGACAACCTCATTTTCAAAATCTGCCGGATACCCTCTTGTTATGCGGGATTTTATCGTCTCATATGTCTCTCATTAAATTCTAATGTGCTTGCAAAGTCTTTCTCATCCGCTATGTTCTATGATTAGACCGATCAAAGAATATAGGAGGAATGAGAATGAAAGTTTTACCAAAAGTCATGTTGATAAGTGTTTCCCTAGGTGCGATACTGATTAACTCGGGATGTGGAAAGAATGATGGAGATATGAAGCAATCCGTGCAACCCTTGTCCATGCAAGCGTCGTCCGTGCAGCTTTCGTCCATGCAACCGTCGTCCGAGCAAACAGTTACCCCGCTTCAACAGGTTCAAACTAAGATGCCCGGATTATCTTTTGATAAAGGTATTACCCGTGTCAAGCCAGGAAACAGCACCCAAACGGTTTCGGTTTCGAACCAGGACGGTGCGATCAATATCAGGCAAGGGCAAGTCAAGGATATCGAAATTCAAACAACGGTGGTCGTGGATCATGCTGAAAAGAAGGAAGCAACGGCTGTCGCTAATAAAACTGCATTGCAAGTTACGGAGGGCGCGCATCTGGACATCAAGACACATAGCGAGCCTTATGGAGAGGGCAAGCGACTCAAGCCGAAAGTCTACTTGACGATTACATTGCCTCAAGGAATCAAGCCTGACCTGAAGATCAATCAGCAAAATGGAGAATTATCTATGTCAAGCGTTACTGGCACTGGCAAAATCAATATGTCAGTATCGAATGGCAACATTACGGCAACCGGCATCGGCGGAGAAATATCGTTACAAACGACAAATGGTAATATCCGTGTGTCCCATGTGAAGAAAAGCGTTCGAGCCTCCGTCACTAACGGAAATGTGCAAGCTGATCATATTTCGGGACCAATGGATATTAAAACAATAAACGGCAATTTGTCCTCAAAGGGCGCTGTTTCATCTATCAGAGCGGTCACCGCAACGGGAAACATTAATATCGAAACGGAGA
This sequence comes from Paenibacillus sp. JT31N17, assembly GCF_056269255.1. Lineage (NCBI taxonomy): Bacteria > Bacillati > Bacillota > Bacilli > Caryophanales > Paenibacillaceae > Paenibacillus > Paenibacillus sp. JT31N17. The sequence goes on along the minus strand of NZ_JBWDNP010000021.1, from coordinate 18,495 downwards.
AGGTTGGAGGTGATTGGAACGTATCCTCAACTGTAGGTGAAGTTTACTTGGCTTGGCCCGAGAAAGCGGCTGTAGAGGTAAACGGGAGTACGTTATTTGGAAAAATCCGAACTGACTTTCCGTTAGTGATCAAAGGTAAGAGTGTAAGCGGGAAAGTCGGTGATGGCATGTATCATATTCGCGCGGATTCCAATGCCGGGTTATCATTTATGAAAACGAGCTAAACTTGTTAAGAGGTGAATAAGAGTTTGAAGGAACGCGTCTTACTTATCGAGGATGAAATCGCAATGATACGCCTGCTGGAATTGGAGTTGGCTTATGAGGGGTATGAAATTGTGGTCGCGGGCGATGGCCTCGTTGGTGCAAATATGGCTCTTAATGAAAACTTTGATTTGATTCTCTTGGATTTGAATTTGCCTGGCATCAATGGAATAGAAGTGTGCAAGAGAATACGTACAGCGAAGCAAACGCCGATTATCATGCTAACGGCCAGGGATACGGTAAGGGACCGGGTGCGGGGACTTGATACCGGCGCGGATGACTATGTACCTAAGCCTTTCGCGATCGAAGAGCTTCTTGCCCGCATGCGATCCTTACAGCGACGACTTCAGCCTAAGGAAACCGAAGATGTGTTATATGCAAAGGATTTGACGTTGAACGTAACGGCGCATCGCGTCAGCCGCGGCGGGGTGGGAATTGAATTGTCGCAACGCGAATTCGAGCTTCTTCGGTGTTTGCTTACCAATAAAAATCGTCTGATGAACCGCGAAGCGCTGCTCAATAGCGTATGGGGCTATTCCTACGAGGGAGAAACGAACGTGGTGGATGTCTATATTCGGTATGTGCGTTTGAAAGTAGATGACGGGTTCGAGGAAAAACTGATTCATACCGTCCGCGGTAGCGGTTATATCTTGAGGGACTGAAGGTGATGAGAATGAACGCATGGACGTTCTCTCGCAAAGTCAGTGCATCCATTGCTGCAGCGACCCTTATAGTAGCGATCGTTGCTAACGGATTTGTATATGTGACATTCAAGCAATGGACAGAACGTCAAGAGGTCGCTTTGCTTGATTCAAAACTTAAGCAATTCGAACTTCAGCTTGGCGATGTGTCGTTTCTGCCCTCCTTGCTTCAACCGGGAACGGGAGAAGGCAGTGATACAGGAAACGTATTCAAGCCGGATTTATCAGCATTTCTCGCGGATCTTGAGGTTGGGCAGCGACTTGAAATGTTGGATCAGAACGGACAGGTGTTGGCTGAGGTTGGTAGTGAAAAATCCGGAAAGAAAATCGGATATATGGCTGAAAGAGATCTCACTTTGCCTGCATACGGCTCCGTAAAACTACTCCTTACAGAAGAGAGTGAGCATTCTCGCAGCGCAGCCGCCGAACGGGTGGTAGGCAGACTTCTTCTGTTTGGTTTATTGATTGCAGCCGGAATGGCTATCGTTGTGGGGGGGATCGTAGCCCGTTCGACGTTGAAGCCGATTCGGCGCATGATTAGTGAGGTACGGAGCATTAGGGCGAACGATTTGTCCCAGCGGCTGCATTTACCCGCAGCCAAGGATGAGCTTTATCAATTGGGGGAAACCTTCAACGTTTTTCTTCATAAGCTGGATGCTTCTTTTGACCAGCAGCGGCGTTTCGTCGCCGATGCCTCGCATGAGCTGAAAACGCCCATCGCCATCATTGAAGGGCATACGCATATGATACAGCGGTGGGGGAAAAAATCGCCGGAAGTGCTGGATGAGTCGTTGGCGCTCATGATGAATGAAACCAGAAGGATGAAGGAACTGATCGCACAGCTTCTCCTGCTTGCCGAAGCGGAAGAACCTCTGCCAGTCGAAGCTGCGGAGGTATGCGATCTCAAGATGACATTGGGTGAATTGCTTCCCCAAACCGTACACGTCAATCCCGAAGTTAAACTCGATTATGATGATAATCCGCGCGGGGTTGCCACTCTTATCAGGATGCCCGTCAGCGCCAGCTATCAGGTGCTGCGTAATATTATAGAGAATGCGCTGAAGTACACTCCCAAGGGCGGCACGGTAAGCATTAGAATTCAAGAAAAGGAGGGGCAGATAACTGTGTCAGTAGCCGATACGGGAATGGGGATATCCTCTGAACAACTGCCGCACATCTTCGATCGATTCTACCGTACGGAGAGTTCGCGGAACCGGACTCAAGGCGGATCGGGTCTTGGACTTGCTATCGCCAAAACAATCATGGAGCGTTATGGAGGTTCGATCACGATCGACAGTACCCCAGGACAAGGCACCACAGTGACGCTGCGGTATATCAAGGGTTAAAGGGAATTCACAACTTGATCATGCACAAATAGGGAGATTTCGGTGCGTATCATTTCCTTCCGTAGTCACTGTTATCTGTCAAATGTTGAGATAACAGATTGCGACATTGCTGGATTGAAAGTAAACGGTATCTTGATTGCAGATTTAATCAAAAACAAATAAAGGCAAGTGACAAAGTATATCAATAGTATAGGTAGAAATTGTTCGACTAACTGGGTAGCGCAGTCTGGGACAGATCAGTCAATTAACCGCCTCGTGTTGAGGCGGTTTTTCTTGTTGCATTCGCGGTCAAACCACAAAAATATTAAGAGGTTCTTCATAATTATCGTAAATGGATAATTATTTTGTGCTCGTTGTTGATGATGAAAAGGAAATACGGGACGTAATCGAAATTTATTTGAAGAATGAAGGCGGGCGTTAAGTGTTAAAGGCAAAGGATGGGATTGAAGCGTTAGAGATTATAAAGGATCACCAAATTCGTCTCATTATTATGGATATTATGATGCCCAGGCTTGACGGAATTGCCGCTACATACTGACTTGGTGAATCAAAAAATAATATCGAGAATCGGCACTAACGGATCACGATAGCTTAACATGCTTCCTCGCAAAGTTAGGCTTTTTTTATTGCATAAATCCCAGATTTAGGGAATTACGCAACCTTTCCCGTTTCGTATCGTCTAATGATTCATTGAATGCTCATTACGAACAGGGGGACGTATCCATGCTTCGCAAATTGCATCTGTTTTTCTTCCTCATCGCCATCGCCGTTGGGTTGACGGCGCTTACAGCGTCGGGGTTCCCGAAGTTCGCTTCGGCGGCCGCCGTCGACACAAGCGGCTCCACCTCGGCGAAAGGTATCAAAGTGGTAATGAACGGCAAAGTCTTTCAGCCGAATTCTTCGCCTTTCATCGATGTCGGTACCGTCTACTTGCCGGTGCGCGATATCGGGGGGCTGCTCGGAACGTCGGTGTCCTGGAACGCTTCGGCCAAGACTGTGGCGATGTATTACCCCGAGCTTACGGTCAAACTCGTTTACGGCGCGTCGAACGCGTCCGTGAACGGGAAGCCGGTCGCCTTGACCGCGCCGCTGCGCATCGTCGACGGCCGGGTTTTCGCCCCGCTCCGATTTTTCTCGGAAGCGACCGGCGCCGACGTTAAATGGGAGGCGTCGACTCGAACGGCAAACATCGCGCGAACGGATGACTTTATCCGTTCTTACGCGTCGGGTATTCTGTGGCTGAACCGGGAAACCGGCGATCTGTACTCGGCGAAGGACGACTCGTCCCCGGCTGTTGGCATCGGCCGGCTGGATATGATGCTGCAGGGCGAGGTGACGCTGCAAGGCGGATGGGGTCAAGGAGGAAATACGGTTCTGACCGTCGTCGACCATTTCGGGGAGCCCGCCGACCGATACGATGCGTACGGCATTCTCTTGCATGGCGGACGCGTCGTCGCGCAGACGAAGGCGAGCTATGAGGGGCGTTACGAACCGACCGCGACCGGCTTTCAAGTATACGATCCGGACGGCTGGATTCAGTATGCGGTGCTGACGGACGGCAAAATCGTCACGGTATACGACGACCAAGGGAAAGCGGTCAAGACGTACGACATGCCGAAGCTTACTGGGGCGGACGATAGCTACTTCGTGCAGGGAATCGGCGACGATTATTTGGTCATCCGGCCGAACCGGACCGGCCTGCTGACGCTGGTCGACCTGAAGGATGATTCCGTCGTCACGCTGGCGGATAAACTTCTGACCGGCAAGGATCTTGCAAACGCCCGCGGCGGCGAGACGCCTGTCCGCGGCGACGGGCTTCTGTATGCCGGCAACGATGAGAATGGCCAGTTGTATTTCTATTACGCAGATCCGGCCGGAAACGGAAACGGCGACTCGATGCGGTTGACCTACGAGCGGCCTTCTTACCAGGAAGAGCGGGACGCGCTGCCCAAACCGCGAACGTTAAATGAAATGGCTGCCGGCTGCTCGGCGGATACCGTCGCAACGGTCAATTTTCAGGAAGGCGATCAGCTTTATGTTCCGTACGTCGGCGCCGACAAGGAAGACAAAGACGGCATCGCCCTCGCCTGTGGCATTTTGAAGAAATTCGCGTCCAAAGGCGTCGAAGAAACGTTGCCGGCCTACTTTCTCGATCGGTTTTTCCATGGCATGTCCATCGACTTCAAGGAAGGCGACGGCGTTCAAATCTATGGAATCGGCGGGGGGAAGATGGCCATCGGTGCGGGCGAAGGCGGCAAAACCATCGTATTGAAGGACGACGACGCGGTCCGGGATTACGGGCGGCTGGAGGTGCTGCCGACGGAACTTGCCGTCACGCCCAATCCGGCGCATTTCGGAGAAAAGCTGCATTTCGAAGGGGATAACGGGGATTCACAGGCCTCCGCCTCCTTCGTCGTCACCTGGCAGCCGATTCTGGATCATTACTCAAGCACGGATCCCGATCCCTCTCTCGTCATCTACACGGGAACGACGACATTCGGCCGATACGATGTGACATTCGCCATACCGGCTTACGGCAAGGCGGCGGACGGCACGTTGAAGCCGATTCGGCCGGGCAAAGGCGAAATCCGGATCCCGAGCCTGAACGGCGGGCCATTTTCCACAACCAACATCGACCTGCTCCCGGCGGGCAAGCCGTTCCTGTCGGTCGACGGCGTGCCGGCGGCCGATCCGTCGCTTGCGCCGATCACGGTATCGGGCCATGTGCTCGTCCCGGTGCGCGGCGTCGCGAAGCTGGCCGGTCAACCCGTCGTCTGGGACGATGCAAGCGGAAGCGTGCTGATTCGCACGAAGCCGTCGGACGCGGCGGCTGGGGGCGCGCCCAAGGGCGCAGCGACGCTGTGGATCAACGGAAAGAAGGCAGCCTCCGATCTGCAGCCGGTCGTCCGCGGCGGCATCGCCTACATGCCGATCCGCGCGGTGACGGCCGCCTTCGGCCTGCCGGTCGTTTGGGACGGCGGCAGCCGGAGCGTGAACGTGACGACGACTAACGGGGAACGTTAGTTCAACACAAGTAGTGGCAGTCGACGATCATCAGGGACAGCTCGGTACACCGCCGAAGCAGGCAAAGCTGAGCGATAAGCCAGCTCCATGGGCGAAAGGGGTCCACTGCGTGGTAGCCACCAGAATGTACGGACCGGAAACAGCTACCGATACTGCCGGTGCAATCGATTACGATTCGGAGAAAGAAACCGATGCTTCGGCAGGAGGCCGCTGCGCTGCTCGCTAAATTCCCGAAGAATTTGCCCGGCATGTAAGATGAACAGCCGTACATCCTTCACTGTGATTTCCAGTGAAAGCTGTACGGCTTGTTTTTTTGCGAAAAACTGGTAGTTCTGGAAAGGCGCCGTGACGTTGCAGGCGCTGAAGGATCCAAGCTGGCACGTGTTCGCCTAGTATCCTGCGAAGCGCCGCCGTATGAACGGGCACGATAGCTTAATAAAGACTATTTGACGAAGAAGCTGCTCGCGGAAGCTCCTTTTGCCTTTTGCAAGACGTCTACTGGGCATTGAGATAACAGGTGTTTAGTTAAGTGGTATAACTTGTTGTGATTTCATATAAATATCAACTTAAGGGGGGAGGGATATGTACATATTGGTGTCAGCAATCGCATTCTCGACTTTAATCGGAATTGTAATTCTTTTTCAACTTGCATTAGCTGCAGGAATGCCTTGGGGAAGTTATGCAATGGGCGGGAAGTTTCCTGGCAAATATCCGCCTGCGATGCGTTTCACCGCTTTATTTCAGGTCATCATGCTGGCATTACTAGCGTCAATCGTGCTAAGCAAGTCAGGCTTCATGTTTACTGACTGGTACCCCTTTGCAAATGCGGCTATCTGGTTTGTTGTGATTTTTTCGGTGATTGCTGCTGTATTGAACATTATTACGAGGAGCAAATGGGAAAGAAGGATTTGGACACCTGTATCTTTGTTGCTGCTTATTACAAGTATAACTGTAGCCTTCGGATAGGATAGTTGATTATTCAACGATCTGGGCACGATAGCACAATGTGAAGGGCTGCCGCGCGGCAGCTCTTTACTGCGCTAACTGGCAGGATAATAAAGTCATTAGACGAATATTTATATGGAAATTAATATGTCAAAGGGGGCAGGATTATATGAAAAGAGTAGATGTTGCATATGTACTTCTCTACGATGAGATTGGCGAGAATATATTGATGGTAAAAAATAAAGGAGATAAATCTTCATACTACACACTCCCTGGAGGAGCGGTGGAACAGGGCGAAACATTACAACAGGCTGCTATTCGGGAAGTTAAAGAAGAAACAGGATTAGACGTTGAATTAGATGGTATCTTAACAGTGAGTGAAGCGTTTTTTGAGGAAAATGGACATCACGTTATTTTCTTTACTTTTAGAGGAAGGATAGTGGATGGGGAAATAAAAATTTTATTTCCGGAGGAAATTGAGGAAATTACTTGGCTGAAACCCCAAATAGCAGAAACGCATATGCATATACCTAGTGAATTAAGGGGGGAGATTAACAAATGGTCAGCCCCATATATCTTTAGGGGAACTGTTCTTCACAAATCTTAAATATTTGTTTCTTTGACTGACTGGGTACGATAGCGCAATCACGAGGGCATGAAAAATAATGATTCAGCATGGCGGAAGGGGAAATTGAAATTTCAGAAGGAGAAGAAGATGGGCTTGTTTTTTACGAAAATTTATGATGGTGCCCCTATATCTGCAGAGATGATTAAAATCTTAAATCCTGATTGTGATGTAAAGGATGTTCTTCATGAGTTAGAGTCACTAATGGTATAAAATGATTACGCTCCCTCGGTACGATTCCTTTCAACTTCAAGTATTCTCTCTCCACACATCCAACCCAAAGGAGCAAAACGATGAATAAAAACACATCGGGATATAAACAAAATAAAGCATCTGCCGAGAAGAAAGTGACCTGGCTGGAGCTATTTTATGATCTGCTGTTTGTTGCAGCAGTTTCAAAAGCGAGTCATGTCCTGTTACATGTCGAATTTGGTTCAATTCCAATTGAATACTTAACCAAATTCCTCCTCATATTTGTTCCGATCTGGTGGGCTTGGGTCGGGCAATCTCTTTTTGTCAATCGATTTGGAAAAGATAACTTATCACACCGAATATTTCTGATTATACAACTATTTTTTGTATTAATAATGACAGCCAGTCTATCAGTTGATTTTGATCAATACTATGTTCCTTTCCTAATAGGCTATGTTGGTTTAAGAGCTATGACAGCCATTCAATATATGTCGGTACATAAAAAAGAAGAAGCACATAGAAAAATCACTGCCCGTTATTTGGGGAGCCGCTTTTGGATCGGATTGGTGATATCTTCTTGCTCCCTTTTTTTTGACTCGTGGATTCGTTATGTCGTTTTGTATGCAGGAATCACAGTAGACATTTTACTCCCATTAATTGGTCGAAAATACTTAGTGAAAAGCCCAATTAATACCCATCATTTATTAGAACGCTTCTCTCTATTTACACTCATTCTTCTTGGTGAATCAGTAATCAGTATACTTGCAGTATTGCAGTCCAGCTACTGGACGTGGCAATCTATTTTATTTGCGTCTCTCACTTTTTTATTAATTATTGCTATGTGGTGGCAATATTTTGACAATGTCGAAAAGAAAGTGAACAAGACAATAGAGACTGCCGGGCAAATCATCATCTATGGCCATTTGTTCATTTATTTATCCATGTGCATGATTGCAGCCTCGATCCAATTGTTATTTTTGGAGCAATTAAATTATTCATTTATGTTAAGTTTTATTTTCGGATCTGTACTGCTTTACTTTTTTTCAACCACCTTGGTCTTTCATAAATACAGAAATTTTCATCAAAGATTGGGGATATATCATTTAGCGTTATTATTAGGGTTGCTTGGCGTTTTTTTCGCGGTGGATTTGTTTAGTCTGATGCCAAATTACATAATCATTGGAGAAGTGATGCTGTTCTTTGTTGTATATGCTAAATTAACGACTTGAAATCGAAACAGAGAGAAGGCAGATCCTCGGAGGGTCTGCCTTTTGATTCCAGCCGACCTGAGCAAGTAATGTCCCGCGACTCAGGTTTTAATGAATGCGCCGCTTTATTTTAATTTGAAGAAGATATGGGTAACATGTAGGAATGCAACATGATCGCAATTACAGGAGGAATTTAAAACAATGAAGGAGCTTTATTCGACAAGCGTCAAAGCGATTGGAGGCCGTGACGGCAGGCTGGAGTCGAGCGACGGCATGCTGACCCTTAATGTGGTACATCCGAAGGAGCTGGGAGGACCGGGAGGGGCAACCAATCCAGAGCAGTTGTTTGCGGGCGGATACGCGGCATGCTTCGAGAGCGCGCTGAATGTAGTGTGCCGGGAAAGGAAAATCAAGCCGGACAGTACGGATGTGACGGCGCACGTGACTCTTGGTAAAGATGAAGCAGACCATTTTAAGCTTGCAGTCAAGCTCGACATCGCCTTGGCTGGCGTGGAACGGGACGCGGCTCGGGAGCTCGTCGAAGCGGCGCATGACGTGTGTCCTTACTCAAGGGCGACTCGCGGCAATATAGACGTCCAATTAAACGTGATGTAAAAAAATCCGCCATCAAACCGCAATACTGATTGGGTTAGGGGGGCATGTCGCTTGTGTTGGCCTTTGCGATTTGGGCTTCAGTCCTGTAAGAATTAAACCAAATATATGCATGAGGTGATTATGACAGATGGCTTTATTCAACAATCACGGCGAAGAACTTCTCACGGAGTTCTGGGCCAAAGTCTACAACCTTCCGCAGGACCTCGACGCGATCGACCGTCTCTGCACCGATGACTTCATCCTCTCGAACCCGGATGGTGAAGTCGTGGGTCGCGCTGCCTTCAAGGAGTGGGCACGCACCTTCACCTCGAAGATCCGCGACATAAGGCTGGTGAGCCTCGACATGTTCAGCGGCGCCGACGGCACGCGCGTCGTTTCGCGCTGGATAGTCACGGGGTACAACCAAGGTGTACTCGGTTCCCCGCCCGACGATCGCCCGATTCAAATCTCCGGCATCGCGGTATGGGAGGTTCGCGATGGTAAGCTCGCCCACAACTGGGTAGAGCGAAGCGCATATGAGCTCTCGCAGCAGCTCGCGAAGCCCGTGAACTAGCAAGGCTGCGGACGCGGCCATTCCTCTCTAAGAGGTAAGAATAATTCGGAGCAAGTCTTTAATCATCTGGCGAAGCTCCGACGAGTTTCTGGCGACAATTTTAAAGCCGCGTAATGCGCTTGTTAAAAGATGCGCCAATTTCCCTGGAGAAAGGCTGCTTGGGCTAACGGCGGATTTCGATCGCGATTCCAAAATAGAGGTCAGAACAACTTCAAGTTTATTGTAGCTCGCGTTGAGTGCCTCCTGGGCGAATACGTAAGAGCTGTCGGTCATTTCTTTTACTTCCGGCGAGTTCAACGACTGATCGAAATTGTTTATAGACCACACTTCGAACGCATATAAAATTTTGTCTTCAGGCATTTTCCTGGAAGAAAGTCCTTCCATTATTTCTTCAATGAGAGTGTCGCCATAATGTAGAATCGTTGCGTTAAAAACTTCCTCCTTGTTCTTGAAGTGCAAATAGAGACCCGCACGCGAAATACCGGCGGCCTCTGCTATTTCATTCATTGACACTCGCTTATAGCCATACTTGAAGAACACGTCCAACGCAACGGATAGAATATGCAGCTTCTTTTTGTCGTCCATCATTTCATTATTATACACTTTACAAACTTTGTCTAGTCGTATAATATAGACGAATAGACAATTAACGTTTATTGTCTAAATAACAAAAAAGGGAGACCTGTTAATGATGACAACAATACAAAAACCTCTACATTCGGGGCTCGGACCGCAAACGACCGCCCAAGAGGCGCTTGCAGGCCGCGATCTCCGAGGAAAGATTGCGATAGTAACAGGCGGTCACGGAGGAATTGGACTTGAAACGACGCGAGTTCTTTCCAACGCGGGAGCCACCGTCATCGTCGGGGCCCGCGATGTTAAGAAGGCACAAGACACTCTTTCGGCAATGAAAACCGTCGAAGTCATCCACCTCGATCTTGCCGATCCCCAATCCATTGATCAGTTCGCCGCCGATTTTCTGAAGTCCCACCAGGCGCTTGATATTCTTATCAATAACGCAGGTGTCGCAAACCCTCCGGCGATTAAAGACGCTCGCGGATTTGATACCCAATTCGCGACGAATCATTTGGGGCATTTTCAACTGACGGCCAGGCTATGGGATGCACTAATAAAATCCGGAAATTCCCGCGTCATCACTCTTTCTTCCATCAGCCACATGTTGGGGCCAATCGATTTCGGTGATCTGAATTTTACCCAGAGGCCGTACAACAAAGACATTTCCTATGGAGAATCGAAGACCGCGTGCTCGCTCTTCGCGGTTGAACTCGATAAACGGGGCCAAGAGCACGGCATTCGCGCGTTTGCTGTCAATCCCGGCGCTATTCTTACCGGTTTGACCCGTCACCTGACTGATGAGGAATTAGCCGCTTGGGGTGTTCGACGAGGAGAAAACGGCGAATTTATATCTCCCGAAGGCTTTAAAACCGTTGAGCAGGGCGCTGCCACATCCATTTGGTGCGCAGTGAGTCCGTTGTTAGAGGGAAAAGGCGGAGTTTACTGTGAGAACTGCGACATCGCGGCTATTGTTCCTGCGGATAGCAAGCTTATGACTGGCGTACGTGAATGGGCCATCGATCAAACAGCGGCCAAAACGCTTTGGACCGTTAGCGAGGATCTCTTGCGCATTGGATCAATTCAGGGACTCTCCAAATAAACATTTAAGCAAGGCGAACGGCGCACGGGTGGTCAGAGGATGAATTTGAAGCTGCTCCCGGAACGAGCGTCGTGGTTCTCCGCGCCGTACCTCATGCGTGGGTTAACGTCGGATCTGAAACGGGACGTATCCTTTTTTTTACCTTTGCACCTGGCGGTATTGACGATTTCTTTCCTGAAATCGGCCGATATTCACTCGAGGAAATGGGGCGGCTGGCCGAGCAGAATGACACTCTGATTATTGGGCCTCCAATGCTTCAGCAATCCCGTTAACATTTGGAACCTGACTATTGGACTTCATATAATTAATCAAACAAAGAGAAACGGGACAGTCCAGGACTAAATCTGCGCTGTCCCGTTATTTATTGTGAAGACTGCCGGAATTGGAATAGAGGGAGAATTATATATGTTTCAGCGAGGATGAAGAGTTTAGAAATATGAAAGAACAAACTAAGCAATACGGGGCTTCTGGACCCAGGATCTACGGCAACAAATAAGTCTGGGCTGCCTGGATATTGCAGGCGGGTTGAAGCCAATCGACCATCCAACTCTCGGCAAAACCATGTCCCAGAGGTACGTTTTTTTGCCATTCAAATCGGTCTGTCGAGTTCGTTTTCCTAAAAAAGAATAATTGGTAATTCATGCGTACACAATACGGAAGACATATGGTCCAACCAATGGAGGCGTTCATAAATGGCAATGAAAGTACGCTACAGCTTATCGGATATGACACTTAAAGTTAGCAATGTCCATCCTCGCGAGACCCAGAGCAGTTATGTGCTGATTACAGCTTCAGACAGCATGGATAACGAAATCGTTCTTGAGTTATCAAATGATCAAGCTGAACGTCTCGAGGCGGAATTATTCGAAGCAAATAAGCGCCGAAACGATAACATCGCCGTGTCATATACAATGCATAGCGAGGAAAGAACGAGCGATCAGCCTCCAAACTAATGAAGGAAAGACGGAGAAAGAGAAAAGGAGCCATTTTATGCGTGCAATGTGGAAAGGCACGATCAGCTTTGGTTTGGTGAACATTCCAGTGAGTATGTATAAAGCAACGGAAGAACAAAAGACTCATTTCCGAAGTTTACATGTAACTTGCCAGCAGCCTATCCAGTATCGAAAATGGTGTCCCGCATGCCAGCGCGAAATCGGGCAAGGCGAGATCATTCGAGGCTACGAGTATGCGCAAGGAAACTTCGTCACATTGACCGAAGAGGAGATGGACAAGCTCCCGCTTCCCACGCTGAGGACCATCGGGATTCTTCACTTTACGAAGCAGGATAACATCGACCCGGTCTATTTTGAAAATGCTTATTATTTGGGGCCGGGAGAGTTTGGCGACAGAGCTTACAGGCTTCTGCATGCTGCCATGAGCCAAACAGGAATGGTCGCTGTGGCCAAAATCGCCTTTCGAACCAGCGAGCATTTAGCCGTTCTTCGACTGCATCAGAACTGTCTCATGCTCAATTTCATTTATTACCCCGCAGAAATACGGCCCGTGAGGGAAGTCCCCGGACTTCAAAGCGGTACGCCTTTTAACGAGTCCGAACTTCAAATGGCCGTACAATTAATTGACCAAATCAGCGCGGCTTTCCGAAACGACTACAGAAGTGACTATGAAGCTGCACTGCAAGAACTCCTAAATGCAAAGATACAAAACAGACCGGTCCAGCAACAACCGCAAATGACGCCGATTGTAGACCTCATGGAAGCACTTCAGCGAAGCCTCGCCGCGACGGGCCAGCCAGCTGCGGTGACTCCGGACAAATCCGCCTCCCCGGTTCAAACCTCTATGACTTCCGGAACACCGCCCGTGTCGGTGTCAGCAGATTTCATTAGCCCGGCAGGATCACCAGCCACTATTTCGGCCCCAAGGAATAGACGGCGGAGGCAGCGGTAATCGGGTATACAACTTGATGAGCGGAGGAGCCTTTTGGAGTGTGTACTATTAATAGGGATACATGTAACGTAACAAAAACATTATCTCATTACAGGTCGCGGCAATCGCGGCCTTTTTATGTACGGGATCAAGTTCTTGGTCAAAATAAATGACAAGAACTTTGTCTCATTCCCGACGTTTTTCAATTCGGATGTCGCAATTGAAGAAGACTTGACAGCACACAATATGATGAGTATATAATTATATAAAGGTTGTATCATTACAGTACTGAACTTATTTTAAAAAGGAGAGATATCGATGACAGTCTTAAACGATCAACAATTTGCCAGAATTTCTCGTGCGCTTGCTGAACCAAGACGCTATGAAATGTTAAAAGAAATCAGTGCATCCCATGATCCGTTGCCCTGCAGTGTACTGCAAGAAACCCATAATGTAAGTCCTGCAACCATCTCTCATCATCTCAAAGAGCTTGAAATCGCAGGATTAATTCAGAACATCCGTGAAGGTAAATATATGAGTCTCGTGTTTCAGCCTGACATTTTACGTGCTTATTTAGATAAACTTTCGGAACTCTCCGGTAAAGAACTTTCGTAACCTTAGAAAGTTCTTTCTTATTCCCGCGAATTTTTTAATGAGTCCAAGGTCTTTTTTACTCCTTGCCATCGCTGTGCTGGGGCAAGATGCCGCTTGAAGTATTCCAAAATAAACAGTTTTTCAGAATCATCCGCGGAATATCATCGCAATACCCTCCCATAGTTCAAATTCCAATGTATGCGTCCGAAAGACTCTCATTGCGTAGAATCTTGTGCATACACGGTTACCGTGATGCAAAATAGTTGGCCTCTTCTCCTTTTTGACAGAAAATACGTTTTTTGTTGGATATCGAAAATACCTTAAATTTTCTCCAATCCTTTTTCAATTCGTTATATTGCCTCCGTACTAAAAGAAAATAACAAATAAATGGCTCCTTACAGCAAAAGCTCGAAGAGGATATGAGTTTCCCTCTCTTGCTTTTGAAAGGAGCTATTTCGATGAGAACTCCGACAACTAAAAGCATCGTCTTCTTGCGGCAAAAACAGCCGGAAATAGCTATAGCCAATGCGAATAAACTAACAAGAATTCTGCCCAAGATACGATTCATTAACAGTTATACAATTTTCGAAGTATCGTATTGACAAATAGGAGTGAACCATGCAAAATAGTGACTACGACACTTTTATGATTGTCGAATTGAATGAGAGGTGGATTGGTTGAATGGGTAAACTGACTGGTAAAGTTGCCATTGTTACTGGTGCATCGAAAGGCATTGGCGTTGGGATAGCAAAGGCATTAGCAGCGGAAGGAGCAGCGGTTGCCGTTAACTATGCTTCCAGCAAAGAAGGAGCCGACCAGGTTGTAGCGGAGATCACCGCTAATGGAGGCGAGGCCGTTTCAATTCAAGGGGATATGACCAAGGCAGCGGATATCAAACGGCTGTTTGTGGATACGAAGAATGCGCTCGGAACACCGAGCATTCTGGTGAACAACGCGGGCATCTTCAAATTCGGCCCGTTCGAAGAAGTGACGGAAGGGGAGTTCCACCGGCATTACAATATTAACGTGCTTGGGCCCATGCTGGCGATTCAGGAAGCTGTGAAGTATTTTCCCGCAGAGGGAGGCAGCGTCATTAACATCGGCACGATCGCCAGCGCTAACCCTGTACCGTATTCGATGTTGTATGCTTCGTCCAAAGGCGCGATCGATACCTTGTCAATGGCGTTGGCGAAGGAACTTGGTCCTCGGAACATCCGGGTCAACATCGTTGCGCCTGGCTATACGGTCACGGAAGGGAACATGGAATCCGGCTTTGTTGACAGTGAGCACGGAAAAAACCTGGCTGCCGCCACGCCTCTCGGCGGACGGTTCGGGAAACCGGAAGATATCGCGCCTACCGTGGTGTTCCTCGCATCGGACGACGCTGCCTGGTTGACGGGCGAAAGAATCAGCGCATCCGGCGGTGTACACTAAGAAAATCAGCAATTAAAAATATTTATCTCCGCCTGTTCGGGGACAAGAACTGAAACCTTACTGAATCAAAGCGAAACCCACCGTTAGGCGACCAACCTTACGCGGTGGGTTTTCGCTTTTTTTAGCTTCCTTTCATCCATCGATAGAGCTTCCTGAAAATTGTAAGCAATAGGTAATCGTTTGAAGTGATCTCCGAATTTTCCCCTGTGCCACACGAAGTCGTGAGTCTTTCCACGCACGTTGCGTCTATCTATAAATCACATTCTATTGATAAAATCCGGAAACATGGGCCGCTCCCGCTTTTCAAGTAAGTCTTGTTGTTATCTTTGAGAACAGCAAAATAGCATCTCCTTAGACTTTGGGGCCATAATTCTTCATGTTTTATGAAACAGGCAACTTTTACTTATTCAAATCAAAGTTACATAAAGAATTAGTCCAAGGTAATACTAGGTCAGTCAATTGGTATTAGAAGCTAAAGGTTTAATGGTAAGGGTGGAGCAAAATGAACTCGGAATTGACTTATGGAGATGATTATCACTTCCTGCCTTTAACTTCAATCCAAAGTGGTGAAGATCAGGAAGTCGTTCCCGAATTATGCTGCCATACCGTTCAAATTGTGAATATCTGCTTTGTGGGCTGCCCAGTGAAAAGGACTGGGCTCTGGTGGATGCGGGTATGCCGAAATCGGCAGATCATATTATAGCTGCATCCGAGAAGCGGGTTCGGTTCTCACAAACCGAAGGGTACCGCAGCTTCCGGAAATGCCGAATGAGCATAGTCCGGGATTAGTCGATATGAGCAGATAGAAGGCGGCATGTGTTGTTGAATGTCAAGAAGTAGATGATTTTTGCATGTTCCGCACACTGGCCGGGAGTACCCAGTCTGATAATCAAGGTATAGCAAGGAGGATTCACATGGCAGAGAAAAGCATTCTGGCTTATTTTAGAAGTCCGGATCAAGCGGAGAACGCTTTGGCACGAATAAAGGTGCTGCGGTTGGTTGACAGTGCGATTGAGCGGTTTGACGGGTATGCCGGTGATGGGAACGATAGTATCAATAACCCCATAAATGGAAATTTCTCCAGTCTTGGTAATCTAACGCTTGGAGGCGACTTTTCTGATCGTGATGCGGGTGTTCTGGCTGCGGCCAATGTCAGTGCCAGCGGATACAGTTCAGGCGGTCCAGAAAACAGGGTATCAGGTTATGACATTTTATTGACCATGATTGTTCAGGAAGAAGATTACGAAGAAGCTCTGAAAATCGTTCAGGACGAGGGAGCTTTATAAGGTTGGCTGCAGAAAATCGGCCTACCGGCCGGCGCCGCAAGCATAAGCGCCGGCCGGTAATTCGCTAATTAGAAAGGAGCCGGAGCAATCAATGAAAGAAGCCATTCAAACGGTGCTTGATAAAATTCAAACGCTGTCTCAGCATTTAACGGGTATGGGCGAGAAGGAGCCCGTTCTTCAGCAGTTTAGCAGGAATTTGAATGATATGCCTCAGATTTTACAACAGCTGTCAGATGATTCAAACACCGATAAAACCAGAGAAATGTTAGCGGGATTCCGGTTTGATCTTTCCGGAATGATCAAAGAAATCGATAGACTGATGACTGATTCCGCTGAAGCATACCGTCTGTCGATAGGTGCTCGAAAAGATCAATTTGAGCTATTGTCAGACATCGAGCAGCAGAACGTTGACCCGCAAGCGTATCGTACTAAAAATGTATTCCGGCAGCTCGCAGACTGCAAAGATCACATTCGTTTGCTTACGGCCGGCATTATGGATCTCGAAGGCAGTCTGGAGCATGCGCAATTAGCTCAGAAAGGCTTAACGCCAAGCGACAGCATCAATGCCGATAATTTGGGTGTCCCCTCCGATCAACCTTCATTAAGTCCTTGAACAAGAGGGATGGTTCAAGCAGGGCCGATTATTCGGGAGCAGCAGTATAGGGACTGCTCTTGAAAAAAGAAGCAGTCCCTTGTCGTCACTTTGTATGTGAACCAGCCATTCCAGTTTTAGTGCCAGAAGTGGAGCCCGTGCTTGTCCTGGTGGTGGAAGCTTTTTTAAGGATATAACTTAAATCTTTGGCCAGCGTGCTCGATTGGGTTCGGAGAGAAGCACTGGAAGAAAGATTGCGGTTCACGCGATCGATCGCCTGCACCGCTTTTCGGTCAGATACTTTCAAAATTCGAAATTTCAAACCAAATTGGGTTTGCAGCGATGACATTGAGCTTCCGGAAAGATTTGAACCTGTGAATCCTGCAGAGTTCCTATCCGGGCGGCCCAATTCTGACGTCCCGCCAGTGCTGCTGTTCACAGGGCCCATACCCTTGGTGCCGAAGCCGCTGCTTGTACCGATGATCAATAAATTACCAAGAAGAAGAACATGGGAATTAGAGGCGTTCAGACTGCTAAGAGGACTGTTCACACTACCCGTTCCAGAGTTTGTACCGGAAGAATGGCTGTTCCCGTATGCGGATGTTCCGGAAATGTCATTCACGGATGTCCCATAACCCGTCATTCCGTTCCCGGAAGTGCCATAACCCGATCTGCCGTAGCCGGTCGTTCCGTCCGTTGGCCCCCTCGTTCCATCCGTCCCTGCCCCCATGCCTGATCTCGCTAAAATACCTGAATGCACGCGACTTCCATCTTTTTGAGTGTTGTTGCCGTTGATGATGTATTCGCTGCCTGTGTTCCTGGTTCCGACTCCGTTGTTGTTGTTATTTCCGGCACACCCGGTAAACAGGAGTGTCGACATCACTAACACACAAGCGATCCAAAGCGAATGATGCTTCAAGTATGATTCCTCCATTTTATTTTATAGCCCTTAATGGGCTCGATAATTATTTTTCGCTGTTAGACCGAACATAACCGAGTTAACTCCTGCAAAAGATGGACAATCTTCGGGCAATTAAACACCCTCAGCTATATAGATGAGAATATAGAATGAACGAGTTAAGGAAGCGAAGAACAATTGGAACCGCCATATCAGCTATTCGAAAGGATTAAGCGACAGGAACTTGGATGTATAACAGAAGTGTCCCAATATGCATGAAATTCCCTGTTGAAAGTAGATGAATAAGGGAGTAACCTATATTCCTGTACAGATTGACTTGCTTTTGGCGGTCAGCGGCAACAAGATTTATCGTAATTCTGACTAGCTGGGAATATAAAACAGTTGCAAGTGTCTAAGAGAATGTGATATATTCTTATTCCGGCCGCAAAATGGCCTGCAAGAAGAAGCATTTGTTCTTTGAAAACTGAACAATGAGCGACCTGTCAAACAGGTTTTAAAGAATGAGCTGTTTTAGCTTATCTGTAAGTAATGAGATCTTCGGATCTCTTTTATGGAGAGTTTGATCCTGGCTCAGGACGAACGCTGGCGGCGTGCCTAATACATGCAAGTCGAGCGGATTCTGTTGAAAGCTTGCTTTCAAC
>NZ_JBWDNP010000022.1:0-102241 GCF_056269255.1 Paenibacillus sp. JT31N17 | reverse complement strand
TCATTCTTTAAAACCTGTTTGACAGGTCGCTCATTGTTCAGTTTTCAAAGAACAAATGCTTCTTCTTGCAGGCGCCGCAAGGCTTTCCTGCTTCGTAAGCTCTCGTCGTTCTCTCGTCGTTCGCTTCAGCGGCGACTTGATTAATATATCACATCTGCCTAGCTCATTGCAAGTGCTTTTTTTATTTTAATTTTTATTGCTCCATCCAACCAAAAAGGTTGTTCCGGAGGCGGTAATAAATAATCTATCATAGATGGCTTTAACAAGTCAATAGATTTCTCATGGCAACTATTCTCCTTGATAAGGCCACTTTGAAGTGCCGTTCCACGCGAATGACAGAATAAAAAAGAACGTCCTCTCATAATGGGCGTTCTTCATTCATTTAGTGTTGATGGGGAACTTCTACTTGGCCGCTTCGCAACGGTAGCGTAGCTCCAATGCATCAATATCGCCGGACGGCGGTAAAACTGCGACTTCGCGGATATATCCGCGTTTGACCAGCTTTTGAAGCAGCAGCGATAAATCGATATGCAAATCAGTGAGCAGTGGATGAAGCTGAAGATCCATGACACTCCATGGTTCCTCACGGCTCATCAGAATGGTGAACAACAGCTCACAGCATGATTTCATTTTGTTCATAACAGAGAATTCGCAAGCCAGCAGAACCAGCTTCACACGCTGCTCCAATGTCTCCGGACTGATGGTCAATTCTTCATAAAGCTTATAAATTCCGGGGTTAAACCGACGCATCTGCCTCCATACGGTAAGCTCGGGATGAATCCCCGCTTCTATTAGTGCAATATGTGCCCAATGGTAAAGCGCTGATAAGATATGACCGTATGCGTCAAGCATATTATTGTCTTTCAGATCCTGCTTTGCCTGAAGATAGGTGCGAATGAAGCCAGAAAATTCGACCAGCTGCTTCCTCTCCCGCAGCGAAGCTGGAAAATCCAATATGGTTTCCCTGATTTGCAGCAAATAGTTGTCTCGATCCAACAGGATATCCCCCCGAACGAGCCATTGTATGATACTGCGGTTCTCTCCGCCTGAGAGCCATTGCTCCAGAACAGCAGGGCTGACTGCGCGAATTTGTACACGTTCCCCTTCATAGCTGACATGAGACGTTTCCCCGGATGGCGATGTCTCTGTCAGGACGGCAAGCAGCAGCAGATCAAGGCCGTCAATAAGCGGGTTATACGGAAACGGATTGTCGATGGCAAGCAAGCTGAGTAAGCGCTTATCCTGCTCGAACCAGGTTTTGAAATGTTCTTTTATACGCTCCACGTCTATCCCCCGTATAGCTTCAAACCTCTATTTGAGCTATAATGATTTCGCACGTTTAATTATGTTCGACAATACCTGTCCGGTTTCCTGCCTGTTCGTGAGAAATCGTGCTAAAAGTGCGAGAAAGGATCTGAAATATGTTTGCAAAATCCAGTAAAATTAATGAGTTTAGGCTTTGGGGACTATTACTAACCTTAATCGGGATGGGTCTTATGATTCTGGGGACGGCCGGTATTGTATTTTGGGGACAAGCCGGCAAAATATTTGCAGGGGTTTTTATGGTTATCGGCATGATCGCGATGCTCGTCAGCGTCGGCATTTACTTCTGGGCCGGCATGCTGTCGACAAGCGCTGTCATTCTGACTTGCCCGGAATGCGGAAGACAGACCAAGATGCTCGGTAAAACCGATCGCTGCATGTTTTGCAAAACGATGATTACTCTTGATCCGGATAAAGCCACGCATATGCCAAGCGAATTTGAAGAAGCTCCTGAGCAGCCTCAACCTTAACTCGCAAAAACACGCCCCGATCACGGCAGCAGCCGTGATCGGGGCGTGTTTTTATTAGATGCATGGTATTTTATTAAGGAATTAAGGCAGTTTTGTTAAGGATTGATGAATCACTTGCCATATATCATCTGACTGAAAGGCTCTTTGCCAAGTCGCTACACCAGCCAGATTATATTTCTTCGCCAGTGCGACACGGGCCTGTACCGATAACGCATCTTCGATCCAGATCCGCTTCAATGCGCCATCTTCCGTATATTCCACATAATGCTGTCCCGCCTTGCCATCCAGCACTGGCTTCAGCTTGCGCTCGGCAATGATTTTTTGTACAGCTTCCATTCCAAGCGCCTTGGAGCTTACTTTGACAGCTCCGCTCTTGTCTTTGGTTTCTGACCAGACACGCGCGTAGAGCGGCATTCCCAGAACGATCTTGCCTGGCGGAACCTTATCCTCTTCCAGAATACGGGTAAGCGATTGCTCCACCCAAGGAAGGGAAGCGACTGATCCCGATGTTGGACTTGAAGCCCAATGTTCGTCATAAGCCATAACCATCATATAGTCAACGACTTTGCCCAGAGCAGCACGATCGAGAAATAGCGACCACAGCTCACTATTGGATTTAGGCGTCACATCGATCGAAACCACAACTCCCTCCTCGTGAAGCAAGGGGGTCAGTTCCCGGACAAATTGAACGAGATTGGCTTTATCGACTGTCGCCACACTCTCGAAGTCCAGATTGATGCCCTGCAGCTTGTACATTTGGACGTAGGCGAGCAGCTGCTGAATCATTTTGAAGCGAGTATCCGCGCTCGAAAGCGCTTTGGTTGTCCGCTCCGCTTCAAATCCGTTGCTGAATAAGGCCCATACCTGCATCCCTTTCTTATGGGCCCAGTCCACATATACGGGATCAGCCTTGCTTTGAATTTGCCCATCTCCATTCAATAATTCAAACCACGATGGGCTGACGACATTAACGCCAGGCATGTCCGGAATATTGGCAGGATTGGGCGTTTTCTGATAGACCGCTTCCCAGGTCAGATTAACTTTACTGCCGACGACCTTCCACGCAACAAAGGGCTCCTCGGCTTTTACCTGTTCTGTTTTCTCCACTTCTGTGAGCGAAACATCCTTCTTGGCTACGTATCCGACAATTCCATTTTCGCTTTGAGCCCGGTACCAGCCCTTCTCCTCATCCCACAAGCGGACATCACCTTGTACCGGAAGATGCTGCACTATGGGAGCGCGAATCGTGCGCTCATTACGAATCTCCGTACCCTTTTCGGCGACTGCCCGTTGAACGGCATCACCGGCACGCAAAACAGTGACGACACCGGTATCTTTGTTATATTCCACTTTAATGCCGTAAAGCTCTTCTAATGGAGTTATTGGAATATAAACCAGCTTATCTTTCAGTTCCGCTGCTACTCTTAAATCGTAAGGCTTGCTGTTGATGGTTGCCGTCAACACATTTGTCTTGAGGCGCAATACCTTATCCGTATTGGTAAGCACAATGGAACCGGTTTTCTCTTCGTAATATACAGCTTCCTTGAGCGCCAGATTCTCTTGAATGAAGGGCAATGGCAATTTGACGGCATCTCCATCGACAACAGCACCTGCCCCCATGACCTGCCCCTTATATATAATCGGATTAGGTGAACCGTAATCCGACTTGATTTCCTCGCTGTTCGGCACAAAACGCTGCCATCCGAACCACATGCCAATCCCTGCTGCCAATATTCCGCTAATGAGTACAAGCCATCTCAGCGAGCCGCCTTCACGCCGCCTTCGAGTGCGGATCCTAACGGTTTCCACGTCTATGATTCCCTCCTGCCGGTATTTATAAAAATCAAATAAAAACGTGCAGTAAGGCGAGTTGTCTCTACCCCTGCACGTTATGACACAATAAATAATCGGCTGAAAAGCCGCATGTTATGATGAAGACTTTATTTCCAAATAAAATGCGCTAATTCGCAGGCTTGCAGCAATCGGCGCATTGTCCGTAAATTTCCATACGATGCCCCTCAACCCGAAAACCCGTTTCCCTGGAGGCTGCTTCCTCTACTTCGGTCAATGGCGGGTAATCAAAATCAACAATTTTTCCGCAGGAGCGGCAAATGGCATGATAATGTTCGGATAAATCAGCGTCAAACCGACTTGAGTCGTCGCCGTAGGTCAGCTCCCGCACGAGCCCGGCATCAACAAACAAACGCAAATTGTTGTATATCGTCGCTACGCTCATACTCGGATAAGCGGGTGAGAGTGATTTGTAAATCTCATCAGCTGTCGGATGTGTAATGGAAGCCATTAGAAAACTCAAGATCGCATGACGCTGGGGGGTCATACGTACGCCGGTACTTTTCAGCTGTTCCAGTGCTTGCTCAACGGTCGTGCCCATGCCCTTCACGTCCTTTCTGCTTCGTTAGAACCATTGTACGTGCTTGCTTTTCATTTTGTCAATGAACAGGGGATCAAATTAAGGGGCATAGTGGTTTATTTCTATGCTGCTGTTTGCATCAATATTAATCCGATAGGTCGCATCGCCGATGTCGCCGGTTATTGTTTTTTCCTTGGCATCCAGCGGCAGATCTGTGGAAACATTCCCGAAGGTGACCGAGCCGTTCACCGAATAATCGCCATCAGCCGGGATAAAAATATTAATAATGCCAATGGAACTGTCAATATTCCAGTTTCCACCAACGGTCGAACTGTGGATCAGGATATCGCCATTAAGCGTATCGGCTTTGACCGCGGCTTCGGCTTCATTAATGGTGATTCCTCCATTTTTGGTTCCGGCATCGATATAGCCTGTAATATGATCAAGATCGATATTGCCGCTGAGGGTGGAGCTCTGCACATCTCCATGAATCCGCTCTGCTTTGACAGCGCCATTGTAGGTTTGGAGCTGAAGGAGCCCATAGCTGTCCGTTACATTTATGCCGCCATTCCTCGTCTCGGCATTGATTGGACCCGTTACATCTGAAATCACGATTTCACCAATCGTCAGCTTGACGACCAGTCCGCCCGGAAGAACCAGCCCGGTAACATCAACCGAACCATTATCGACTTGAATGCTGGTCTCGGTTTGAACCGCCTTGGTGTCAGAATCTGCTCCGTTATCGTTCTGCTCATCATTCGGCGGATCAGCAGATTTCTGATTTTCCAATATCGAACTTTCCGGCAGGAGTGTTGCATTACTCTGGGTGCCGTCCATTTCAGAAAAAGGAGGGATATCTCCTATAATGTTAGTCAATGATTGCTGCTCATTGCTCTCTATTATAGACGAGTCATCAAGCGCTGAAGTTTCAGAATTTTCGTCAGAAGGCGGTTCTACGGTTTGTATCGGCAGTTGACCAATATGAGAATCCTCCGGAATCGTTATGGTAAGATTCATTCTTGGCGCAAGTGCTCCATTATCTCCGAATGCCTGACCTTTTGCGTCAATTTTCAGCTTGGTGTCACCGCTTATCTCCACATTGGAATTCTCCGCCACTTGATCGGCTTGCTGCTTATCCTCCATATCAACCCAAACCACAGTCTCAATGGTTAATTCACTAACCTTTCCTTTTTTAAGCAAAACCTTCCCGTTGTGATTATTAATGGAGATGGACGAGGTTTCCTCGGTTATGGGAACGGCAAGTATTTCCTTCTCATACTTGAAGCCTTTTTCTTCGCCGTAACCGTTCATCCCTGATATATTGACCTTGAAATTATCCAGCCAGCTGAACGGCATGGCGGAATAATGCGTGATGCCATAGGCTGTGACCGCAATGATCAAGGCCAGAAAGGTACCGCCAATGTCAAAGGACAGACGCCTGCCACCTGTCCGGGGAACCAGGCTGAAAATCACGACTTCGATCCCCAATAAAATAAAAACGGCCGGCCACCATTGTCCAAGCAGCTCAATATTGTTTCTTCCGCGGAATTGATCGGATAAGAGCATGCCGCCTACGACAATAATAACAATCGCTGCGGTAATCCGGCCCATTTTAAACATCTCTTGCCGTTTCCTGAGCGCCAGCACGGCCGCAAGCACAATAAGACCAATACCCGGCGCAAAGGTCCCAACCGCATCAACCCATGGAATCAGCATCGAAGGAGCACGTACCAGCCCCAGCAAAAGCATGCCCACTGCAATGATCGCAACGCCCTGAAACCAGGCTAAAGCCCCTGAACTCTGCGGCTCCTGAAGCTGCCCCTCAACCGCGTTACGCAGCTTGACCGATTGCTGAAGGGTGTCAAATACGCTGAAAAACCAAAATAAAGGAAGCGCCATGCCCAGATACACAAGCAGCAGCGCAAATTTGCCTCCACTGTCATCCGCGAATCGAATCATGGCTACAATGTCTGTCAACGTGCCTGTCAGCAGCAGCAACCCTCTCAGATGCAGGCCAAGTGCCAAATGTCCCGCTCCCGGGATGAGAAACGCGAACAACGGCGCCAGTTTTCGATAAGGGTTTTTATTATCTGTTTGCAGCATCTTGGCACCGCCTCCCGTCCTTGGCTCATGGCTTTCCTTTAGAGCCGCTCATACTTTCCTGCTTTTCTTATAATAACCTATATTGTAACATATTCTATTTGGTGAGATTTGAAACAATTGCCCAGTCACGAAGCAACAACTGCCATCCCTCCCGGCAATTTGAATTCAAACAGAGGGCTATCGCAGCGCATTTATTTCAAAATCTTAAATAAAAAAGCAGGACCCCGTTCGGCCCTGCCTTAACATTCTATTGATTTAACCGCTCCTGCAGCAGCTTGTTGACAAGCGCCGGGTTCGCTTTACCTTTGGTTTCTTTCATGACTTGACCAACAAGGAAGCCGATTGCTTTATCCTTGCCTGCCTTGAAATCCTCGACAGATTGCGGATTCGCTTCAACGATCCGGTTAACCACTTCGGCAATCGCGCCTTCGTCGCTGATTTGGACGAGTCCCTGCTCCTCAACGATCTGCTGCGGGCGTTTCCCGCTCTCCAGCATCGCTTTGAAGACGGTTTTGGCGATTTTGCTGCTGATCGTACCCTTTTCCATTAGCCCGATCATCTCGCCAAGCCCCTGGCCTGTGATTTTCACCCCATCCAGCTCCAGCCCATTGGCATTCAGGTACCCAAGCAGATCCCCCATAATCCAGTTTGCGACCGCTTTGGCATCCTTGGTATAAACCAGGCTTTCCTCAAAGAAATCGGCAACCTTCTTGGAGGAGGTAATCACCTCGGCATCGTAGGACGGCAGTCCGTACTCCGCTGTGTACCGTGCCTTGCGGGCATCCGGAAGCTCCGGAATCGAAGCGCGGACGCGCTCTTTCCACTCTTCATCGATGTGCATTTGGACCAGGTCAGGATCCGGGAAATACCGGTAATCATGCGCTTCTTCTTTGCTCCGCATGGTGAAGGTTTTCCCCTGGGCTTCGTCCCAGCGCCGTGTCTCCTGGACGACTTTGCCGCCGCTGTCCAGCACATCGGCCTGGCGCATCTGTTCATATTCCAGCCCGCGCTGAACGCCGCGGAACGAGTTCATGTTCTTCAGCTCCGCCCTCGTGCCGAATTCCTTCTGGTCGTAAGGACGGATGCTGATGTTGGCATCGCAGCGCAGCGAGCCTTCCTCCATCTTCACGTCGGATACATCGCAGTAGAGCATAATGGCCTTCAGCTTCTCCAAATAAGCTTTCGCTTCCTCAGGCGTGCGGATATCCGGCTCGGACACGATCTCTACAAGCGGCGTACCGACGCGGTTGAAGTCTACCAAAGAGGCAAAGCCGCCATCGACGTGAGTCAGCTTGCCGGCATCCTCTTCCAAATGAAGACGGGTAATGCCGATGCGCTTGGTCTTGCCATTCACTTCAATATCAATCCATCCATGTTCGCCGACCGGCTGGTCAAACTGGGAGATTTGATATGCTTTTGGCGAATCCGGGTAGAAATAGTTCTTGCGGTCGAATTTGCTTATGTCGGCAATCCGGCAGTTGAGCGCCATCGCTGCTTTCATCGCATATTCCAGTGCCTGGCGGTTGAGCACCGGCAGCACACCGGGATGTCCGAGACAGACCGGACAGGTATGGGTATTCGGCGGGGCGCCGAATGATGTGGAGCAGCCGCAGAAGATTTTCGTCTTCGTGTGCAGCTCGACGTGCACCTCCAGCCCAACTACTGTTTCATATTTGTTTGGTTCGTACATTCCTAAGCCCCTCCTGCTTCCTATACTACGCTGCTTTATAGCGGCGGACGCTGTTTGTGATGATCCGTATGCTGCTCGTAGGCATGCGCGGCGCGGAGCACCGTGCTCTCATCGAACGCTTTGCCTATGATTTGCAGCCCGATCGGCAGCCCGTCTGCGAAGCCGCAAGGCACGCTGATAGCCGGAATGCCGGCCAAGCTGACCGGTATCGTACATATATCGTTCAAATACATCGTTAGCGGATCGCCAACCTGCTCGCCGATGCGGAATGCAGGCGTAGGAGCTGTAGGTCCGATAATGAGATCATAGCTCTCAAACACCTTGTCAAAATCCTGCTTGATCAGCGTGCGCACCTTCTGCGCCTTCAAATAATAGGCGTCATAATAGCCGGAGCTGAGCGCATAGGTTCCAAGCATAATGCGGCGCTTTACTTCAGGCCCGAAGCCTTGGCTGCGCGACTTGCGGTACAAATCCACCAGATTGTCCGGATTATCGGTCCGCACCCCATAGCGAACCCCGTCAAAGCGTGCCAGGTTGGATGAAGCCTCCGATGAAGCCAGCAGATAGTAGGTTGCCACGGCATATTCCGTATGCGGAAGGGAAACTTCCTCCCACGTTGCGCCAAGGCTTTCGAACTGCTTGAGGGCCGCCAGAACGGCTTCCTTCACCTTCGGATCAATGCCTGCTCCCAAATATTCCTTGGGAACACCGATGCGCAGCCCCTTTACGTCTCCGCTCAACTGTCCTATGTAATCCGGTATGTCCACTTTGGCCGAGGTGGAGTCAGACGGATCGTAGCCTGCGATAGCCTGCAGGACATACGCCGAATCCTCGACGTTCTTCGTCAGCGGACCGATTTGATCCAATGACGAAGCAAAGGCAACAAGCCCGAAACGCGAAACCAGTCCATAAGTCGGCTTAAGACCGACAATCCCGCAATAGGCAGCTGGCTGACGGATTGATCCGCCTGTATCGGAGCCCAGCGAGAAGTATACCTGTCCCGAGGCAACCGAAGCTGCAGAGCCGCCGCTGGATCCTCCGGGAACATGGTCCGTATTCCATGGATTTCTCGTCGGATAGAAGCTGGAATTTTCATTCGAGCCTCCCATGGCGAATTCATCCATATTCAGCTTGCCGATCGTAACGGTTTGCGCAGCTTTAAGCTTCTTCACAGCCGTCGCATCGTAAATGGGATCATAATTGCTCAGAAACTGACTGGCGCACGTCGTGAGCAATCCTTCGGTTACGATATTATCTTTAATTCCTGCCGGCAGCCCGAACAGGAGTCCGCGTTCTCCGCCGTCCTGCAGCTGCTTGTCCAGCTCATCAGCAGACCTGCGCGCTTCTTCCTCATTAAGGGTCAGGAATGCCTGTATGGAAGCATCCGTCTGTGCGATCCTCTGGTAGGACGCATCCACCAGCTCGCGGACAGACAGCTCTTTTCCGGTTAGTTGATTATGTATTTCCTGTAGGCGTTGATCAAAAAGTGCCAACAGTCGTTCCTCCCCTCATCATTGGCCGCATTTTCTTGCCGTACGCACATGCGGCGCCCTGGTCATTTTATTCGAGTACCGCCGGCACTTTAAATTGTCCATCTTCATCGTCCGGCGCGTTTTTCAATGCGGTCTCTACGCTAACGGATGGCTTCACTACATCTTCCCTCATTACATTAATGACAGGAAGCACATGGCTGGTCGGTTCAACATGGTCGGTATTGAGCTCATTCAGCTTTTCCGCGTATTTCAAAATCGCGTTCATTTGTCCGGTGAACTGCTCCTTCTCCTGCGCAGACAGCTCCAGCCTGGCCAAATTGGCGACATGCTCAACGTCTTTCAGCGTAATGCTCATGGGGCGCGCCCCTCCTTTTATGGTCCTATTGCTCACATTCTTTCTATTATAGCGTATGACACAGCCCAAACTCAATGGATTCGCTGATGCTTGACACCTTCGCCGCAATTGCCTTGCCAGGATACCCAATATGAAGAAAGCTTCATATTGCGTTAAGGTTGTTTTTACATTGATTTCATTTCCAATTAAGGTTAGATGTACATAATGAAGTCTGCAGCCGATTACTGACTTGGCTGGGCATAAACCAAAAACTGTAAGGAGGAAGCAAAATGAAGAAAGTCATGAAAGCAGTCGGAATTACGGCTGCCCTGGCGGTTATGATACCGCTCAGCGCTTATGCTGCCACAACTAACACAGGAGCCTCATCAACAGGCACAGATACTGCAGCACAAACAAGACCGGCCGACGGTGATTTCGGGAAAGGTCCAAGGCCGGAATTCAAAGGCGGGATGGGCGGAATGCTTGACCAATCCGTGCTTGATCTGCTGAAGCTCGATAAAACGGCGCTGCAAACGAAAATTAAGGAAGGCAAAACGCTTAATGAGATTGCCGAGGAGCAAGGTGTAACGCGGGACGCGCTAAAAGCAGCGCTCACGGACGCTTTTACGAAGAAGCAGGAAGAACAAAAGCAGAAGTTCACTGAAAACCTGGACAAGGTCATTGACGGCAAACTGAAGGACCAACCCGGAAGCGGAGTCCATCCTGGAAGCAAGTTCGGCCAAGAGCGGGATCTTAGCCCTATCGCGACAGCGCTGGGCCTGACCAATGACGAGCTGATGACCTCGCTAAAAGGGGGAAAATCGATCACTGATCTGGCGGCAGAAAAAAGCGTGGATGTGCAGACCTTGATCGATGCGCAAAAAGCCGCGTTCGTTGAGAAAATCAACAAAGAGCTGACAGACGGCAAAATCACCCAGGAGCAGGCCGATAAAATGATTGCGAACGCAGCGGCAAGAGCCGAAGATATTGTAAACGGCAAAGGCTTTGGCAGAGGCGACAAAGGCCCGCGGCCGGATGGTCATGGATCCGACAAGGCCAAAACCGAAAAGGCTAAACACGATAACGCCAAAACAAGCGAGACCGCAACAGACAGTGCAGCAGCCGGTTAAGATGAATTGAATTGGTTCAGACATGCAGTGTTTGCTTTTGTTCAAAAAACCCCCGAAAAACAGCAAAAAGAGCCTCCTTCAGCCGGAGGCTCTCTTCGTGCTTATATCCAAGCTTTCAAATTAACCTGGCGGATAAAATCATCACGGCTTTGCACTTCATTTGCAGTGGTCTCTTCCTCTGCTTCGGCCTCTTCGCCATTCATCAACCGCCGGAACAGGCTTTCGTTATGGGTTGCCAGTGCGAAATCAATCAGCGCCTCGCGTTCGACACGCTCAGCCTCCTGCTGGTAAAGCACTTCTTCCAGCTCGATGTCGGCAGCAGGAACAAAAAAGTTACGATTGGCCTTGGGCACACGAATAATATAGTCAAACGCATTATCCGCATTCCGGTCATAGGCAATTATATATCCATACTCCCCGACTGGGAGGCTCTGTTCAAATGAGTCCGATACGATTACAATTCTAATCCCAAGCTTATGCATCTGCTCCACCTCAGTCTCTAGTAACCTTCAATTTAATATCTATCCTACTAAAAAAAAGAAGAGAAGTCCAATAGAGACTGCACCCATGGGAACATTAAGGATATTCATAAAAAGGATGGGCCAGGTTTTAAACTTTATTGAACTTTCAAAAAAGCCTTCAAGCCCGCACGCTCATGGCGATTTCTTTGCGGTATGACTCCGGGCTGCTGCCGACAGCGGCCTTGAATAACCGGCTGAAATGCGCCAAATGAGTAAACCCGACCGAATGGCATACCTCGGATACCGAATGCCCGGGCTCCAGCCGGAAGAGAATTTTAGCCTGATTAATCCGCCTGTTATATAAGTATTTAAACACGGTTGTCCCTGTGACTTCCTTGAACAAGTTGGACAGGTAGGGCTTGGTTAAATGCAGGGCGCCGGCAATATCGTCAAGTGTCAAATCAACATTCATGTAGCAGCTCTCCAAATAGGAGATAACGCCCTGAACGTGATGCTCCTTGTATGACCGATGCTCATAATCCTTCACCGGCTGACTGCACCAGCCGCGAATCATATGCAGCAGCTCCAGGAACCGCATGACAAACCGGTCATACGCTGTAATGGATCGTTGATGGCCCTTGATTTCATACAAGGCATACATATCCGCATACAAGCGCTCCATCTCCTTCTGTTCCTGCGCTGAGAGTGAAATTCGAATATTCCCCAGCTCTTCAAAGGGCTTCAGCAGCAGGGACGCAAGCTCAGGCTGCAGCAATTTATGCACGTAAGCGGGATCAAAATGGATAATGGTACGGATATAAGGCTTATCGGGAGCAGGGTTAGGGCGATGCAGCGTCATCCCATGCAGCAGAATAAGATCACCAGGCTGCAGCCTCATGATTTTATCACCGATCAGGTAATTGCAATCCCCCTCCAGAAAATAGTAAATTTCAAAATAACTATGAGAATGAAACTGCACATCCGGTATAGGGTTATCCACCCGATAGCCAAAATCAATCGGCAGCAGCCAAGGCGTTGATGAGAGTGCCAACACAAAAAAACCCCCTTCATATAAGACCTGTTGCAGCATCTTATATGAAGAGTGTATCACGAACCGCTACTCTATGCGCACAGCCATATTTTGAGCAGCAACGCAAAGCTCGGCAGCCTTGAACGCATGCTCCTGCGTCATGGCATTCTCTGTCCGGTTCAGGCAGTCAAGAATAAGCTCGCCGAAGAATGGAAAACCAACCTGTCCCGAAACCGCATAATGGCGTTCCCCTTCTCCATTGACCAGATAAACATGATCCCCCTGCTTGTCACGTGCGATATCGATATATTTGCGAAGCTCGATAAAGCCGTTTGTACCGAGGATAATCGTTCTTCCATCTCCCCATGTCCCAAGACCATCCGGCGTGAACCAGTCTACACGAAAATAATTGGTTGCCCCGTTATCGCCAATCAATGTGGCATCGCCAAAATCCTCAAGCTCCGGAACATCCGGATTATTATAGTTGGCTACCTTGCTGTGGACCACCTTGGCATCCTTGCAGCCGGCAAAAAACAAAAACTGCTCGATCTGATGGCTTCCGATATCGCACAGAATGCCGCCATACTGCTGCTTGCGGAAAAACCAGTCCGGCCGGGACGCCTTGTTCAGCCTATGCGGTCCGGTTCCAATTACCTGCAGCACGCGGCCGATAGCCCCTTCCTGAATCAGCTTGCCTGCATAGACTGCACTTTCGACATGCAGCCGTTCACTGTAATAAACCATATATTTGCGGCCCGTTGAGGCCACCTTATCCCTTGCTGCAGCAATTTGCTCCAGGCTGGTGAAAGGTGTCTTGTCCGTAAAATAGTCCTTGCCGTGATCCATCACCCTCATGCCGAGCGCAGCGCGCTCAGACGGGATTGCAGCAGCTGCGACAAGTCTTACTTCCGGATCTTCCAAAATAACCTCCGGAGAAGAAGCGGCCTGTGCCTGCGGGTAGGTTTTGATAAACTGCTCCACCTTGGCAGGATCGGCATCATAGACCCATTTCAGTGTCCCGCCGGCTTCGAGCAGACCGTTCGTTTGACCGTAGATATGTCCGTGATCCAGTGCCATGGCGGCAAACACAAACTCCCCCGCCTGGCAAACCGGCTTCGGCTTCACAGCCGATACCGGGGCATAATTCATTCCGTCTTGGCGATTAGCGGAAGACATGGCTGCTCACTCCCCTTCTTAGTTGGCCCAATTGCTGAGGGCTCGATAACTGATCGCCAGGCTTTCAAAAGGATCCCCCGGACATGTATCCTGTTCCACCACATACCACTCTACGCCGGTCTCTCTGCAAGCCTCAATAACAGCCGGCCAATCCATATTGCCCTCACCAATCTCAGCAAACACCTGCTTGTCATTCACGATCGCCATATCCTTCAAATGAACGACCTTCATCCGTCCCTCAACCTTGCGGACCCATTTCACCGGGTCGGCGCCTCCTGCTTGAACCCAGTAC
Organism: Paenibacillus sp. JT31N17; assembly: GCF_056269255.1. NCBI lineage: Bacteria > Bacillati > Bacillota > Bacilli > Caryophanales > Paenibacillaceae > Paenibacillus > Paenibacillus sp. JT31N17. The sequence goes on along the minus strand of NZ_JBWDNP010000022.1, from coordinate 88,368 downwards.
GTGTCCAGTTCAAAGCCGACATGCGCAGCGTCTGTTGAATCCAGCAGCCAGCCAAGACCGGGCTTGCCCTCAAATTTCTCAAACTCAAATTTATGATTATGATAAATCAGCTCAAGACCCGCCTCGGACAGCTTCGCGCCGATACCGGACAGAGTGCGGGCCATATCCTGATAGCCTGCCAGGCCGGTTCTGAACTCGGAAGGCATTGATCCAAGTCCGACATAACGGCAGTTCCAGGCCTGATGCTCTTTAATAACGGCGTCGATATCATTGAGCAGACGATCATAGGAAACATGAGTCGCACAAATCGTCAAACCATAACGCTGGCACATTTCCCGGACAGCTTCCGGATCAATGGGGCCAATACCGGATACCTGCACGGCCTGATACCCGATCTCCTTGACCTTTTTGAGCGATGCATCCAGATCCTCGGCGGTTTTTGCAAAATCACGCAGTGTATATAATTGAGCGGCTATTTGGCTTTTTTTCATAATGGCAAACACTCCTCAGCTTGAATTTGTCCAATGGGATGGAACGTAAAGCGAGATTACATACGGCGCATTACGATAGATGGATTAAAATGTTCCGCTGAGATCGGCGGGCTTGGCTGTCTCCGCACTGGCCTGCTTCTGGAAGCTGGACTCCGCGATACGCTTATTCAGCTCGGCTTCATGCAGATTCTCGTCAAATGGAAGATCGACCCAGCCGTCCAGCCAGGTGGACAGATGCATGGCATTGGAAATCGTCAGCCCGTCAATTCCTTCCTCGCCGGGGGCAACCAGCTGCGCTCCATGCAGTACCGCATCCGTGAAATTCTGGAGGATGCCGGCATGCTCCGGGCTCGGACCTTGAGCGGGGATTTCGAACTTCCAGACCTCCGGCGAACCGAAGGAGCTGGTATTGCGTTTATTGAATTCGGTCTCCGATTCACGAAGCCGCCAGAAGGTCATTTTTCCGTTTTCGATGACGATTTTACCGCGGTCGCCCGATACCTCCAGCCGGTTGGTGCCCGGAGCCTCCGACGTTGCCGTAATAAAGACGCCTGTAGCGCCGTTCTCATATTCCGCGTAGGCGGTCACATCATTCTCCACCTCGATGTCGCGGTGCTTGCCCATCTGACAGAATGCGCGAATCCGCGTCGGCATCATGCCGATAGTCCACTGCCACAGATCAAGCTGATGCGGGCATTGATTGATCAGAACGCCGCCGCCCTCGCCGCCCCAGGTCGCACGCCAGGTTCCGGAATCGTAATAAGCCTGCGAGCGGTACCAGTTCGTAATGATCCAGTTGGTCCGGCGGATTTCCCCAAGCTCTCCGGAGGAGATCAATTCGCGGAGCTTCTGATAGAGCGGATTCATCCGCTGGTTGTAGACGATACCGAATTTTTTGCCGCTCTTCGCGGCAGTTTCATTCATTTCGCGCACCTGCTTGACATAGACGCCTGCAGGCTTTTCGATCAGAACATGCATGCCTTTGCCAAAAGCCTTGATCGCTTCCGAAGGATGATCGTAATGCGGAGTGGCCACGATAACCGCATCCACAAGACCGGAATCGATCATTGCCGTTGAATCTTCAAAAACGCTCACACCTTGCAAATGCTCTCTGGCCCAGTCGCGTTTGGACTCGAATCCGTCGCAAACAGCCGTCAGTACGGCGTCTTTAATTTTACCGGCCTGCAGCAAATTGGCGTGCCCCGACCCCATGTTCCCGATCCCGATAATTCCATAACGAAGCTTGCTCATCTGATTTCCTCCATCCATTGATTCATTTGCAGTGCGTATTTGCCAAGCATAGTTCTGGTATCGTAAGTACCGCTAAAATCCTCAAGGCCAAACCACCCGTCATACCCCACAAACCGCAGGTCGGCGAGCACCTGCTTCCAGGGAACAACGCCGCTTGCGATCGGTCTCCAGCTGCAAGACCAGTCGATGGGACGCAGCGGGTCCCCCTCGGCTTCATTCGTCCCGGCCGCAGCCGCAGAATTGGGATGATTCCCGCCGGTCGGAAGCCAGCCTGCATTCTTGACATGGACATGCGCAAGATAAGGGCCAAGCAGCTCAAGCCCGAGCCGATAGTTCTCATAGCCTTCGTAAACCATATTCCCCGGATCGTAGATTACTCCGATTTGATCCGGATTGAAGCCGCTGACAAGCCGGTGTGTGAGCGATGCGCTGGGTACGATCGTATGATGGTGGGTTTCCACCAAAGCTTTGATGTTATGCTCCCTTGCTAGCACCTCAACCTCCTGCAAATAAGCGGACGCTTGAGTAAACAGCTCGTTATAGCTGAGCGTGCGGTTAAAAGAGGGAACTCCCACGCGCACCATCGATGCATCCAGCTGCTTGGCCAGCCTGAATACCTGCTCCGTGCCTGCCAGATCGCCGCAGCTGATATAGGGGGCAAGAGCAAGCGTTGTGCGTCCGTGATTTTTCACTGCATCGTTGAAGCGGCTTATCTCTGCCTCCGATGCGGCAGGCGAAAGGGTTGATCGGTTATTGCCCCAAAAGGAGGGCTCCTCCAAAGCTGTTTCAGCTGAAGTTTCCTTGCAGCGCCACTCTATTCCTTCGATGCCCGCCGCCGCCGCTTCCCTGCATAGCTCCTCAGGGGTAACATCCGGAGTTGCAACTGTAAACACGGAAAGTTTGATCACATGCACTCATCCTCCACTTTCGGGATCCCTGTTGACTGTGGTTTTTGACTTTGATACTTGATAAACAGGCAGATCGGTACTTGACCACCCTCTCATGCATGTTTCCGTCCGGCAGGCAGCTGAATTGCATGACTTTAAAATAGTGTGCTGCACTTGCTCTCTTGAAAAAGTAAAGGTTTTCAACCCTTTGAAACATTCAAATTCAGAACCCATTGTAGCACATGGAGAGCGGCACGAACGTTCTAATGTCAACTACATTAACTACAGTCAAATGATCAAGTGAAGTCAGATATCTCAGTTAACAAGAATACTGCGGCAGCTTTAGATGAGACAAGCAGATAACGGCTTCGCTGTCCGCTGACGGCAAAACAATAGATAACAGCGAAATTTATAGATCCTATAAGTAACAAAAGAGCCTTAAAGGTCAGAACCTTCAAGACTCCTTCAGAATTAATTAATTCTCTCCCTGCTCCATCATAGTATAATCAGCCCTTCAGGAGACTTGGTGAGTGCCCGCGGACCGTTCTCTGTAATGACGTAGCTATTCTCTATTCCAACGACTCCACGTCCTGGGAAGGTGAATTTCGGTTCGACCGCCAAGACCATTCCTGCTTTCAATGGATCGGTAAAACCGCGGGCCAACACCGGCCACTCATCGACCTCCAGCCCGATCCCATGCCCCAGAAATTTCACTTGATCAGAACCGTAGCCCATAAAATGAGCGGATAAACCGCATTCGTCCGCTTGTTCCAACGCCCTGATATAGAGGGCTTCACAAATCGTACCGGGTACCATCAGACGTTCCGTTTCCCGGATAATGGATTCCGAATGGTTATATGCAGCAGCCATATCATCCGGCAGCGAACCGATCACCGCTGTTCGTGTCTGGTCGATAATGTAACCATCGATGCAGCAGCCGACATCTATCAGAATCGGCTCATTGCGTCTGATAGCCCTTAGGCTGACACTCTGCGGAGCGGCTGGGCCGAGTCCCCGTCCGCCGGCAGGCCCGTCGAAGGCGCTGGGGTCAGCCGCCGCTTCTCCGGAGCCAAGCATCCCTGTCATAATTTCCATATTGTAGCTGCGCGTACGCATCATGCCCATATGTCCGCGGAGACGGATTTGATATTCGATCCGGGCCATCAGTTCAAGCTCGCTCATCCCTTCATTCAGGTCGCCTACAGCGCTATGGAGCGCTTCTGCGACCGCTTGCGCAGCGGCTTCAATCCGGCCGACCTCCCATGCCGATTTGATCATCCGGACCTGACGGATGAGCGATGAGCCATCAATCAGTGACATATGGTTACCTTCAGCTTCCAGCTGTGCTGCAAGCCGGACATAGGCCTGTGCGGGAAGAACATCCATTTCTGTGGCGATCCTCCGGGAATCAGCTGCATCGAATACCGAAGGATACCGCTGCTTCAAGGCTGCCCCGAATACACGCATAGAAGGCATTGGCTCCACTTGAACAACTGATTCCAATTGTGCCCGTGCGATACTCCGTCTGACATAGAAGGTTGCCGGGCCGTCTGCTGGAATAAAGGCCATGCCGGCCTGCATGGAACCGGTCAAGTAATATAAATCCACATGCTGCGTCACAAGAAAGCCTGAAATGTCCTGTGCCTGCATACGCTGCTGCAGCCGTGTTATCCGTTCATGGAATTCTTCCGGTCCTAGAAGTGCTTCCGCCGTCATTCCTATCTCTCCCTGCTATTAGTAATTCTCCCTTTATTATAAGAAGAAACGCAGGCAAACGCTATGCTGCAAAGAAGAACCCGGCAACACGGATAACTAAATATGAAAAGCATGGTTTGCAAACAAGGAGAATGGGCTCAGGCTATCCTTTTGCGGCAAAGCCGGATTAAAAGAGGAACGCCCTGCCCATCAGCGCGCAACGAGTTCTGCCGTTCCTTTAATGGTCCATTCAATCGGTTCAATAATGTTGAATATGCTGGGGTATTCCATTTTGGCAATGATAACAACGCCCGGACGCTTCAAGGTTACCTCATAATTGTAGAGCGCATTGCGGTATGTGTACGGAAACGAATGATCATCATTAATAATCTCGAAAATGAGCACTTCAACCCGATCCCGCAGAAAGCTCTCCGGCAGCGGCTCTCCATTTGCATTCAATTGAAGATTGGTCTGCAAATAAAGACCGGCATTCCTGTAAGCTGCCGTTTCATCGATATGCAGCCTGCCATCGGCCAGAGCTGCGCGGTCCACCTGCTGCGCGGCAGCATGGGCTGCCCGGTTGACCGCGTGCTTCCCTTGAAACAAGGCGGCCATCGCTACTTCCTCATCCGTCTGCAAGGCCTGCATGACGATCCACACCGTCATCATAAGCATAATCAGCACCATTTTGTACACGTAAGCTTCACCGCTCCTTCACGGGTATACGAATGAAGCGGCAAAGAACCTGCTTCGTTAAGGCACGTATTCACTCATTTTCATTCCGACAGCTCTTAGCCTCGTCGATGCTGAAGGTGGAGCAATTCCGATAAGGCGATCAATCTCGAACAGCCCTTCCACCGGATAGCTGATTGCCAGCGACAATCCAACCCCTCGAGGCAAAGGGTTTCCCGCATTGGTGGCGTCGTAACCGTTTGTTGAGCTTACTTCAAAGGCAATTTCCGAGGACTGCAAGCCATAGCTTGCCAGACGCAGGCGTGATTGCTGCATCATCGTGCTGTCAATATAGCCATGGTCGCCATTGGCCGCGACCTCGAGCATATAATCAACCTCCTGCTGCAGAACGGCCTGACGGACAATCAGAACATGTTTATAAATCGGCGAGAACATGAACCAGCAGAGCATGACGGCAAACAAAATAAATACAAGCAAGCTTTTCACGGACTCAGCCTCCGGATCGAATCGCTCATATGACGGCCTGTCCGGTCAAGCTGAGCATTGGTTCCCTGCTCGCCTCCCGTAATGCTTGTATATAAAACAACGACCACGATAATCAGCAGCACTGACATCAATATTGCCCGTATGCCAGCCACCTCCTTAACATAACAGCATGAAGAGCGAACTGACCGCTTATAGCAGCAAATTTATTGAGGATTGATAGCTCCGATTTTCACATTTGCGGCATTGCCTTGCGTATTGATTTGAGCCTGGGTTCCTGTCGTGTCTTTTGCGATGATGGCATTGAACAGCAGAATAACGACAACCAGCATCATAACCGTCATTAGAATATTACGCATCCTCTCACCTCCTCCAAATAATCGGCCGGTATTATTGTCATTGGTTTAACGTACTGAAGAGGTTCTGCCCCTCTCTGACCCAGGGATAAATGAAGATTTGAAACGTATACAGAATCGGAATACCTGCGAGCACAAACAGAAAATAAGAGGTCGATTCCTTGCGGCTTTCCTTGGCAAGCTCCAGCTTCTCCTTGTAATCGTTGATCCGGTCCCGGAGCAGGTCGTAATAATGCTCACTCTCATGCAGCCGAAGAGAGTCGATCGTTTCGACAAAGCTTAGCCCCTCCTCCGTGCCAAGCCGCAGCTTGAACCGCCTGAGCGCACCTTCGGCATCGTGATACCACTCGCCCAGCATCACCTGAAGGTCAGAGCGCATAGTCCGGGTAAACGGCAGGCAGCGCATCAGCTTGGTATGAATATGCAGCGAGGATCCCGCCAAATACAGCAGCTGATTGCTGATGACATAGATTTCTCCGGTCATCCGCTCCGAACGCGCTTTACGAAAAGCCTCCAGCCAGGGCAGATCCCAAAGCACAAGAATCACAGCTGCAAACAGCATCAGCGGAGCCAAATAACGCGGTAAAACCTCCAGGGGCAAGCAGGAAATCCCGTAAGCGGCAGCAGCCCATACCGGCAGCGCAATCAGAAAGATCCGTCTTGCCAGCATGTACAGAGCAGGATCACCTGTATAGCCGCATCCCGCAAGTACACGCTCCCGTTCCTTGAAGGATGGTGATGTGCGGCTAAGGCGGACGGCCTCCAGCCACCGCTCGGAAACCCGTTTGTGCTGCCACCGAAAAGCTGCGATGTAGGCGAACCTCGGTCTTCGTGCAAGCAGTGCTCTGAACAGCGTGTATACGAAAATAAATCCCAGCACATACTGCCCGGTTAGTGCTCCCCAAATAACCAAGCGATCCATTTTTTCATCTCCTAAAAACACATTTTGGCTTAAGCTGAAATGCGGCTCCGTAACACCAGTCTTTGGTTATGCCTAGAGAAATCATAGTTTCGTAAGCTTTCACTTTAGCGCTCTGCTTGAGCAAACGCAGCTTGGCAATCATTCATTAATGGCACTGCATAAGAAAAAGCAGATTCAGAGGCGTTTATTTTAGTGTTTTACGTTAGGCAACCCCCGGGCTCCCTTACATCTTTTTGCGGGAAAGCCATAATCCCATTACAAAGGAAATAAAGATGAGAACGATGGCGTTCAGCAGCAAATCCCGCCCTTTCGGGTCGACAATATAATAGAGATAAGCGGTTTCAGGCGTATAATGAAAATTGATGCCCAGAAACAAGGCCAAAAACAGCACCGGGGAAAAGTTCGCCAACCGAATCTCCAGCAGCTTGTTCCGTTCCTGTTGATTGGCTCTGCGCGCTTTGCGCATATCCGTTATTAAATCCTTCAGATTATCGGCAATCGGATGGCCTTCGGCCAGACCGGCACGTACAATATTAACGAAATAATCAGCCCACACATGCCCCAGCGAGGCTGCGAAAATCCGCAGGCTGGCCTCATCGTCACCGCGTACCGAAACATTCCGGTACAGCTGCTCAAAGACCGCCTGCATAGGGCCAAGAAGCCGTTTCTCATCTACCGTTCGCTGCAGCGCGGTGCGGATTTGCTTGCCGCCGCTGATCAGGCAGCATTGATAGAAGAGCTCCACAGCCGGAAGGAAATCAATGCGCGTCTTCATCTGTTGATGAACAAGCAGCATCCGCAGCAGTGTGTATGGCAGGGCCCCCATCACAGTTCCCAGCAGAATCGTACCTTTAATACTCTGAAAGAGCATAATACCGGCAGTTGAACCCCCAAGCAGCAGGAGCAGCGTCAGGATAAAGATGGTTCCGGGATCGACACGCAGCCGAAGCGATTCCAGCAGCTCGCACATATGCCGGTACAACCGTTCATAACGGGCGAGAAAACGGGCCAACCGCTGTCTGAATTGCTGCTGCTGGCGGTATTGCAGCCGGCTTTGCTGCTGATGACGGACAAACCACAGCTGCAGCAGCTGTCTGAAGCAAATAAACATCATAACAAACAAAGTGATCACAAAAGCAATTAAAGCAATCTTCATCATGGCGCAGCAGCACCATCCTTAGGGAACTCCCCATACCCTGCTCTCAAAGCGCCTTCGGCAGCGGCTATCCTTACAGCAGCCTTGGGAGAAGGACTATGCGGATATTCCCAAACACCCGCAGTCTCATTGAAGATTGCCCATTCCCGCACATGTACCTCGCCATCTGTCCAGCCAAGCTCAGCAAGCCGGACTACCCGGCGCTTGCCCGCAACAAAGCGCATCTCGATCCCGATTTGCGTGACATATTCGGCAATCCGTTTGGTGAGACGCTCGGGATTCATTCCCCGCCCATCCAGCATGCACATATCCGCGATCGCTTCAGGCACATCCTCCAGTGCGTTGGCATGCACGGTCGTCATACTCCCGGAATGACCGCGGGTGCAGGCTCTTACATAGATATTTGCATCCTCATCACGGATCTCCGCATGGATAATCCGCTGAGGGGATTGCCGGAGGGCCAGCTTGAAGGCCTGTGTTGCAAGGTGCAGGTGATCCTCTTCGTCAGCCTCGTATTCCACCGTATTTTTGCTTGGAAAATCACGTCTGAGCATCATTTCATGACGGCCTTCAATCGTGATAATCCGTTCCTCATCCGGCAGTTCCCCGATCATGGCCTTGATGAAATGGGTTTTGCCGGAGTTGGTCGGTCCGATTACCACCACATTGAATCTCGCCTTCAGTACAGCAAGCACCATATCGCGGATCTCGCGGCTCATCGTTCCATACTGCGGCTCGCATAAAGCATCCAAATGAAATTTCTGCACGGTGTAGAACCGCAAGGTTAATGTGGGCTGCGAGGTATAACCGTAACCGGTCATCGTGACGCGGGTGCCGTCCCGGAGCATAACCTCCGCCCATCGTTTGCGCGGACTGAAGCGGTCATTGTTATAGAGCACAAGATTCTGCTGGATCCGCTCTACCTCCCGTTCCGACTCGAAGGCATAGGCCGATGGACGGCTGCTGCCATCCCTGACCTCGAATATCCGGGTACCGACGACCTGGATTTCTTCGAGTCCTTCACGATTGAGCAGGACAAGCTCGAGAACGCTAAGCCCGATGACCTCCGCGAATAAAGCCTCGGCAAGCGAAGAGTATGGATGTTGATACCCCGGCAGCTCATGAATGCGCTGGCGCAGCAGACGTTCGGCGATGACCGCCAATATCTGCTCACGCTCTTCCGTGTAGCCAATGACAGCCCGGTTCAGTTTTTCATTGTACTGCCGGCGCTCATCCTCCGTAACGCCGCGCGGCATGGCCAGGTAGCTGCGGATATCCTCGGCGAGCCGGACAAAATCCTGCTCACCGCTCTGCTTCTCCTCGTTCACGCCGGATTGATCCTGTTCAAGCGCTCTTATTTGAGAAGAAAAAGCTGCCGGAGAGAAGCGCCCTTCACTCATCACGTGCTCACCCCGTCCCGATGGGTCAGGAGCTTCCTGTACCATGGCTGTGAATTCAGTCCCGGCCGCCGGGTGAGCCCGTAACGCTGGATAATATGCTTCGCCGGCTGCGCCATCGCCTGCTTGCCCTGCTCATCCGAGATTAACCACTGATCAAGCGTTCCGCTATCGAGCTGTGAGAGCATAGGTCCAGACAATTTCAACTCGCCGAATAAAGGCACACCAAGCTCATTACAAATCTCCTTCACGTGAAACCCTCCGATTCTTCCTGGTGCATGAATGATGACCGCTTCATATTGATCAGCTGAAATACCAAAAAGCGGGGAAAGCTGCTTCAGCCATCGATGTCCGTCCTCCTGAAAATGGGAAAGTGCCCCGGTTGTTGCCACAAGCCTCGTATTGGCACGGCGCAGTGCGCACAAGGTGGCCGCATTATCCCAGTAAGCCCCCACATCTGCGATGACGATATCGAAGGTTTGCTGAGCCACATCGAGCAAATGATCCACTTCCTCCGAGGTGAAGAACTCGGCCTGATCCCGAAGAACATTGCCGAACAGGACGTGCAGCCCCTCCATGACAGGATGCGTTGCTAGCAGGAGCTTCTCCGGAAGAAGGGATGAAGACCTAAGCTCCGGCCTCAGAGAATCCAGGGTTTCTACCGGATTGTCCACACCCAGGTAGCGATGGGACTTGGCGCTTTTCAGATTCAGACACAAGAAGCCTACTGAGGTCATAGTATCCTCGGCTATCCGGCAGGCGGCTGCTAGCGCCGCTATCGACGTTCCGATGTTGGGGGTTGTTCCCACAAAGGTGATAAGCGGTGATGGCATTCTCACGATCCCGCCTCCGTTTGTACAGCTGCCGCATCCACAATATCAAGCGATTGAGAGGAATAGGCGATGACAATCCGGGCTTTTCCGGACTTGCACAGCGTATCGAGCTCAAGCCACTGCTCCTCCCGGAGATTCAGGTTTATATAATCGATCATGCCGTTGGCATCCCGTCTGGAGGCATACATTTTCTCTTTATCTCCGCTTGCCAGCGACAATAGATTAGGGTTGTCCGTGTCGTCAATTTCGATATTGGCCGAGGTTTTGACCGATGCGACAGTCACCGGCTGGTCGAACAGCCGCCCGGAGGCGACTTCCTCGCCTGTCACATACAAGATGACTTTGTCGCCCGCCCGAATTCCATTGGAGACCGATAGCACATAATCGCGCGGGATTTGAAAAGTCGATTGGGTGCGGCTGGGCAAAAGCCTGAACTTGTCCACCTTCCAGTTGAGCAGCGGTTCACCCAATCCAAGAGGGACAACAGCCTCCATACCCGCCACCGATTCCGCATCGAGCACCATTTCGGAGATGTAAGAAGCTTTGGCAACCTGCTTCAGTTCAAGCATATCCGGAGTGATCCGCTCCCCCGCCGGTACGAATCTGTTCGGGACCACGACACTCATCGTCTCCTGAAACTCCACCTGCCGCAGCTGCAGCAAATACACGCCATACACAAGCAACCCGGATAACACAGCCGCAGCAATACTAATGATCACATTCCGTCTTCTGTTCATCGCCTTTTCCTTCCCGCAGCCTGACAGCGAAAATAAAAAAGAACGCAGCAAGGGCATAATGCCCAAGCATGCGTTCTTCGCATAGTCGTTGCTATTGATCTGCTGTTATATGATGACATCATAATAGCAAACAAGCTTAAAGCTGTCTATACAAAATTGGAAAATTGTCGGTAATTGCCCACTTTTGTCGATTTTACACATTCTCGCACGGACTCAGTGACCACCAAATTCCATCGGCTTGCGTTCCTTATCCCTGCCTTTGCCCTGGTTTGGGATCACCAGTCGCGAGCTGCCCATAAACAAGACCGTCATCAGGGCCAATCCTGCCGGAATAAGCCCCCACATGAACATCCTGGAGATGGAGCTTGACAGCGAATCGACGATTTTATCCATAATATCCTGAGGAATCGCAGCCCGCTTCTCCGGTGACAGCAGCTCGCGGATATTGCCGAGGGATTCCGTGCTTCCTTGCGTGCCGGCAAAGGCATTCTTCATGTCGCCTGTCAGCAGATTGCGCTGGAGAATACCGAAAACGGTCAAGCCTACCGTCATGCCGAGTGAACGTATGAAAGCAAGCGTCGAATTGGCAGAGCCCCTTTGGCGCATGTCAAAGTCATGAATGCCGGCCATACCCAGAACCGAGAAGGAGAAGCCTACGCCCAAGCCGGCCACAACCATATACACCGATAGCAGGAATTTGGACGTTTCCGGCGTAATGGTGCTCATCAGAAATGTGCCGAGGACGAACAAGACAGCGGAGAAAATCATGATATTGCGGTAGGTGGTCTTGCTTGCTCCGAAGCCCCCTATCTGGGCAGACACAACGGATCCGAGCGTCATCGGAAGCAGAATTAATCCTGAATTCGTTGCCGTGCCTCCCGTTACTCCCTGCACATAAATTGGAATATACATGGCAAAGGTGATAAATACTGCCCCGTAAAATAAACTGGTCAAGGTGCTGGCTGCAAACAGCCGCTTGCGGAACATGGAGTAGGAAATAATCGGCTCAGCCGCTTTGGTTTCGACGAACAGAAATACGGCAAGCAAAGCGGCGGCTGCTCCGAACAAAGCAAGGATCGTCGGGGAGTCCCAGGCGAATTCCTGACCGCCCAGCTCAAGCGCAAACATCAAGGCAACGATCGAGCCCACCAGCGTTGCAGCGCCCCACCAGTCAATCCGCTGCCTGGAATGCTCCATAGACTCCCGGTAGAATAACAGGATTAACGCAAGTGCAACAATCCCCACCGGCAGGTTAATGTAGAATATCCAGCGCCAATTAATATGGTCGGTAATATAAGCCCCGAGCAGCGGGCCAAACAGACTGGAAGTGCCGAATACGGCTCCAAAAAGTCCACCCATGCTGCCTCTTTTTTCGGCAGGAAAAATATCGAACATAATAGTGAAAGCAATCGGCACCAGGGCGCCGCCGCCAATCCCCTGAATGGCGCGGTAGATGCTCAGCTCTACAATGTTGTGGGCCGTCCCGCACAGAACCGAGCCCAATAAAAACAGGAAAATGCCCAGCACAAAAAAACGTTTGCGCCCATACATATCCGAAAGCTTGCCGAAAATCGGCATGGCGGCCATTTCCGTGACCAAATAGGCGGAGGTCACCCAGACGAATTTGTCGACGCCCCCAAGGTCAGCGACAATCGTGCCCATCGCCGTGGCGACGATCGTATTATCAATGGCCGCCACAAGGATGCCGAGCAGCAGCCCGACGACAACAAGGCCCATTCTGCTTTGCTGCTGTGTCATCTTTCTTTCATCTCCTTATATCGCGTCTTTGTTACATGGTCTGTTTCTGAGCATGGACGACGCTGCCTTTGTAAAGCTCCAGCGAGCTCCGGTATTCCACCAGCCCAATGTCGCACGCAGGGCCAATGATAACGGTATTGCCCCGGATCACATCCGCATTGGTGTGCTCGACATAAATGCTGTCGCCTTCAATCGTCTCAGCCTTCAGCTGCACCGCTCCGGCCCGGGTGAAAAGCTCCTTGATTCCCTGCCATCTGCCGCGCTTCACCCGGATTGCTTCACCTCCGATTTCCCTTGCATAGCACGGGCCGTACATGCCGATATCCACCCGGTCGGCAGAGAGCAGCCCGTGTATTTGGAAGGCACCATTATTCTCGAAACGTTCCGCTTCGCATTCACCGCCTGTATCCAGCTGGCCCTTGATTTTAAAAACACCGCCCTTGGCGCTGCCCGATATTTTCAATTGTCCGAGCGCGCTCAGCTTGCCGGCCTTGAGATCGCCATCAATCTCAAACTCCCCCACGATTCGTGCGGTGCGGGATATAACGGAGCCGCTGACGGAGCAATTTCCGGTACAGGACAGCGAATCGCTCTCTGTATCCCCGTGTATTTCAGCTTCTCCGGTAATCCGGACACTCTGGAAAACACCGCCCGATGTAGAGCCTGTGCCCGTAATCTTTAATTTACGCTGCCTAACCTGATTCATTCTGCTTCCCCCTTTATCCCTGAATGCGCTGATTGACCTTCGCATCCGGATGAACGGCAAGCTCAGTGCGATACTCCACCCGCTCGATGATGCAGCCTGGACCGATAGATATCCGATTGCCTCGGACAACCTGCGCTATTGTTCCTTCCAGATGAATGTTATCCCCTTCAATCACCCCTGTTGCCAAACGCGGATCGAATACGGGAATCAGCCATTGAAACAGTTTGGACCACAAGCTGCGCTCGGACCTCTTGACCAGAATGCTCTCTCCGCCTATCTCCTTCACCTGACAGCGCCCGTACAACAGTATGTCAATCCTCTCGGCATTGAGCATGCCGTCCAAAGTGAATCCCCCGCGGGAGACAAACTGCTCTGCCTCGCAATCGCCATGAAGCTCCAGCAACCCTTCCAGCTGAATCTCATCGCAGGCCATCCGCCCATGAATTTTTATATCCCCTTCCATCTGGATGTCAGGCGAATAGACGTCACCCTCCACGGACATTTTTCCTTTCACACTCAGCTGCCGGGACCGGATAGCGCCTCTTATGGTTGCGACCCCGTTAAGCTGAAAGCTTTCGCTGATGAGGTCTCCTTCCACTTTGCCTATACCGTCAATCTTTACAGAACGGTAATCGCCTCCCGCCGCGCTGCCAAAACCGGAAAGATTCAGATCTCTGCGCTTGCTCTCATCCATTCCCTGTTCCCTCCTAAACTTAAGTAAGCTTCATTCTCAGCTCTTCAATACAGTCTGTTACCGAAAGCCGCAGCACCTGCTTGACCCCGCGGTCAAAGCCGATTTTCTCGGAACGCCCAAGCAGTAAAAATATGGCAACACCCATCTTCCGGATGAAAACCACATCGCAGCCTTTGTCCTCAAATGTCTTAAAATGCTCTTCCAGCGTTGGGATCAGCAGTACCCCTTCTTCCAGACTCATTTCACCGGTCTGCAGCAGCTTGTCGGCAATAAACAGAAATAATAGGCTTTGAAAAGAAAGCAGTGTGTTATCGGGAGACTCCCCTGCAAAACGTCGTATGACCAACTCCGAAACAATGTTTCGTTTCCAGCAGTCGCTTTTGCTGATACGAATGTCATTCAGTTCCGGGGAAAGCTTCCCCACCAGCTCATCCAATGACACATCATCCTTCAGATGGAGAATTTTCTCGATTCGCGGCAATATCAGATCTCGGGGGAAAAAGGTTTCCTGTCCCGTAAACACGGCCTTGCGAATAAACCATTCCTCCGGAATGAGCTGCTTTCTTTTCCATCTGTAAAGCTGCCCGTAAGAAATCCCTGTAAGCTCAAGCAGCTCCTTCTTCGAAATCAATTCACGTTCCATTTCTTCACCTCTTCCAACAGCGTAACATAACATTGTTACGTTGTGAAGCCGCAACTTTCTTCTTTGCTGCTCTAATTTTACCCGACCCCAGAGCCGGCACAAAGCGTCGCAGGACCGAAAAGCATCTCCGTCTGCAGACCGACAGGCGGCTTGCCCGGGTTTCTGCTTCCCCTGACAAGCCGCCTGCCGACTCCCTTATGATTCTAATGATTAGTATGTCTTGACCATTAACAGATGCGGAATTCCCTCTTCCATGAAAACCTCGGAAGCCGGCTGATAGCCCAATTTCGTATAAAAAGGCTCCGCATGCGTCTGCCCGTGCAGCTTGGCGCGAACCGCTCCCAGCTCCTTCGAGACCTCTTCCATTGCGATAACCATGTCTCTGCCCAGTCCATATTTGCGGTGGGACATCAATACGCAGATGCGCTCCAGCTTGGCTGTATCGCCGAGCAGTCTGAGCCTGGCTGCGCCGACAGGCCGGTCCCCGTCGATAATGACAAAATGCTCCGCCGCATCCTCGAACTCATCGATTTCCACCTCGACCGGAACGCCCTGCTCTTCCACGAAAACCGCTCTGCGGACTTCATAGGCTTTATCCCGTTCTTCCTGTGTGCTGACTCTTATAATTTTCATCTTAAGTATTCCTCCTTCAGGTTTGTCCATTTCCAATATAATTAAAAAACAGGGCGCCGTCGCCCTGTTTCGTAACCTGTCGATATAAGACGATACTAGCTTAAAAATCGATCAGGCCGACGCTGATTTGCAAGGATTCATCGACTTTACGCATCGTTTCATCGTCCAGATGCGTAATCTTATCCGTCAATCTTTGCTTGTCGATCGTCCGGATCTGTTCCAGCAAAATGACCGAATCCCGGTCAAAGCCATGTGATGCCGCATCAATTTCAACGTGCGTAGGCAGCTTCGCCTTTTGAATTTGTGCCGTAATGGCAGCCACAATGACCGTTGGGCTGAAACGGTTGCCGATATCATTCTGAATGACAAGAACCGGACGGACTCCACCCTGCTCCGATCCGACTACAGGTGACAAATCTGCAAAAAACACATCGCCGCGTTTAACAATCAACCTCTACACCCCGCTTACGAGTCGGCCAAGCGTATCGCCGGCATCTTCCTCCGCTTGAAAAGCTTCCGATGCCATAACCAGGTTGATTTTCGCCATTTCCAAATAACCGCGCTGCATCGACTCGCGGATCTGACGCTTTTTACGTTCAACTAAATACAGCTTCATCGCCTGACGAATAAATTCGCTGCGGTTTGAGTTTTCTTTGGCAACGATCCCGTCGACTTCTTCTAACAAATGATCGGGCAAACTGATCATTATCCTCTTGGTGTTTTGCAAATTGGCCACCAAACTCGCACCCCCAAAACATTTCCAGCAAAAGCGCACTATCAGTATTTCATTGTTGTGATCGTATTATACACCATCATATCTATGCGCGTGATATATCAAGTATGCTGCATCTATTAGCAGATGCGGAGTATGCCATTTACCCTCGTCCTACTCTTATTCGAGGTAAATCGCCAATATCCTGCTTAAACTTACTCCTTTTTTGAAAGGAAATATTTTAAACCGGTTTGAGCAGCGGATTCTCTACCGCCGCGGGCTTGCCCCCGCGCATATAAATACGCGGCACCCGCGAAGCGATCATGCAGGTCACTTCATAGTTGATCGTTCCGAGAATATCGGCCACTTCGTCGGCTGTAATCGTCTCACCGCCCTGGGAGCCGATCAGAACAACCTCCTCGCCAGCCATTACCGGGCCGCTGCCGGATGCTTCCGCCGCCTCCAGCGCAATCATGCATTGGTCCATGCAGATTGTACCCAGAATCGGCACACGGCGTCCGCGCACAAGCGCCGCAGCCTTGCCGGTCATCATCCTGCTGTAGCCATCGGCATAACCGATGGGGAGCGTCCCGATCCGCTCGCCTTCCGCGCTTGTTACATAACGTGAACCGTAGCTGATTCCCCAGCCTGACGGAACTTCCTTTACCATCACGACCTGCGTCTTGAGCGATAATACAGGCTTAAGAGCAATCCGGCTCCGGTTCACTTCAGCAGAGGGATACAATCCATACATGCCGATGCCAAGTCTCAGCATTCCGCAGCCAAGCTCGGGCGTATCCATCCCCGCGGCGCTGTTGGCCGCATGTATAAGGGGTATCTCGTGTCCGGCCTGCTTCATATCCCGAACAAAAGCGGCGAACCGTTCAAACTGCAGCTGCGTATAAGCCTTATCCGCTTCATCCGCCCGGGCATAATGGGTGAACAGGCCCTCCACAAACAGCCGCGGCTCCCCTAACGCACGTGCTATGAAAGCCAGCCCCTCCGCTCCCGGAAGCAAGCCCAGACGGCCCATGCCGGTATCCACTTTCACATGAACGGTGAGCCGTTTGCCGTTATCGGGCAGGCCGGCTGCAGCATCCAGAACATCTTCACGGAACAACGTGATGGCAATATTAAGGTCCCTGGCCGCAGCAAGCCCTTCCGGCGGTACATAGCCGAGAACGAGAACAGGGATTTGAATTCCAGCCTGGCGAAGCTCTATCGCTTCATCCAGAAAAGCGACGCCCAGATAATCGACACCGCAGGCTTCCGCTTCTCTGGCAATTTCTACGGCGCCATGTCCGTATGCGTTGGCTTTGACCGAGGCCATCAGCCGCATGCCCTCCGGTATCGCACTGCGAAAGGACTGCAGATTATGCGCAAGCGCGTCCAAAGATATTTCAGCCCTGGTGGGGCGGTAATACACGTTCAACTTACGTCCACCTTCTCCTCATCTAAACGCTCAAACGCCCGTTCGTATGGGGAGTATCCCCTACGCACGGGCGTTTGCTTTTATAACCCATAACCTTATGTTATACGTTGAGCCTTGAGGCTGTCAATGAAACGGGGAACCATTCCTTTATTTACTGATTTCTCCCTGCACCGACTGCGCGACCTTGACCATCTCGTAATCCGGCAGCGTAGCGCTGGTGATCCGGTATTCGATTCCATTGTAGGTCCAGGTCAGCGTTTTCTGCTCGTCGCCGCTCATTTGACCGAGTGTGAAGCCCAGATCGACCATATCCCCTTTCATCATGGAGACAGCCTGGTCATGAGGCTGGGTTTCAATCAGCGTATAGTCGTAATCGCCCGTATAGCGGATCATAAAGCCCGGATTGCCGCCAAACACAATCTCCTGCTGATCCTTCTCCGATACGCCTTCAGGCAGGTAGGAAGGCTCCATCGCGGTAAAGATTTGACCTTCAGTCCCGCCGGATTCCGCAGCCGGCGCCAGAGCGTCATCCGCATTCTCATCCTGTGTTGAAGTTTCACTATTGACGCCGGAATTGTCTGCATTCGTCGCGGTGTCTTCTGCGTCATCCGGATTGGCATTGGCGTTATCGTCCGTCGTTGGCGCTTCTTCCGCCTGATTGTCGCCCGTATTTTGCGGTGAGTTTGCTTCAGGTGTGAGTACGGGCTCGTCATTTGCCGAAGCATTTGATTCATTATCCGGCTGCGCTGTCGTCGGTTGATTGCTCGTGCTGCTCTCCATATTGCGCTGGGTATCGAAGACGCTCTTATCGAGCTTGGAGCCGAACTCGAATTTGTTGAATTCCACCTCAACCATGACGGCGGCATTGGTATCGCTCACTTCCACCTTGCTTGGCGCATAATCCGATTTATTGAGCCATATTTTCTGGCGTGCCAGTGAACCGTTCTGATAATTCGCCATGACATCGAAGACGTAGTTGTCCTTATCGACGGCAAATTGACGGGAATTATCCAGCAAAATACTGGATACCAGCGTCTGGTACAGGTAGACCTGACCTTGATTGGCCGGCCAGTCGCTCTGGAACCGGAACACCTTGTTCAGACGGGGCGTCAGGACAAACACGCCTTCATCGTTGCGGAGCACAATTTGGGTAATGTCCTTCTTGGCATTGGTCAGTTCAATTCTGTAATACTGCGGCTTCTGGTAAGAGACGTCAACCTGGTACTCCAGAGGCTGCTGTCCGGTATGCAGAGTCATCGTGCCTGTTCCGTGATAGCTTTCCATTTTGTTAACCGTCTGGTCCAAATCCTTGACAACTGAATTCGCGTCCTTAGTCCCGCAGCCGGCGAGCACCGCCGTGGCGCACAGCAAGATGGCTGCGATGAAACTGATTCGACGACGCATGAGATCAACCCCTCATCACAAGTTTTTTTAAACGTATCCGGAGCTGTACGTGACCAGAGCGAGCGCTGATTCACACTGGCTCGTACGGGACAAGGCCGTTTACGCTTGACTTGTACATGTCTATGAGGGGACTTGGACAATTATGCGGACTAGTTTGACAAGCTTATTAAATCGGAGTGCGAGGGGGATAATTATTGCAGATGTGCACACAGCGGCATTGGCGCTGCGCTCCGGGCTTTTCCGGCTTTGACAATGCTTGCATTTGCCAAAAAAAGAAGGCAGGCACTTTTCTTCAAAGTGTCTGCCTTCCGGTTTGACCATACCTATTGAAGCGGCCATTAAGAAGAAACGGCCTTCTCCATCCTTGGGCGGCACAGCAAGAGGTTATAGCCTGTTATCTGCGCCTTCCGCTGCCATCAGATAGCTGTCCAGCGCTTGATGGAACCGGAAAAAGGAACCGGACAGCACATCGATGTTCCTTTTCAAGTGCTTCTTCGTGGATACGTTTTTGTAATAAAGGAATTGATCCACATTCTTGTCCAGTTTATCTCTGAGAGTGAGAATGAAATCGGGAGATGCCTGCTGCTCCGCCAGCTCATTCAGATCAGCGGCCAGCGCTTCGCTCAGCTCCTGCAAATTCGGCAGTGCCAGCTGCTGCTGTATAAAGAACACCTCCGGTGTGAAATCCTCGCGAAAATCCTGTCCGGGAACTTGTTCCCAGTAATCATTCCAGGTCTGCAGCAGATCTGTTTTGAACAGCATATATTTGAGGAATCCGCACAACCAGGCCGTACAGCTCGTATTTCGAAGCTGGCAGCCCACCCGGTCGGACAGATGTCTGCAGCCGCTGCAGCAGGAACCGCCGTGATCGATACATACTTTGCAAATATGATTCGTTCCGATTTCCTGCATGACCTGCAAACCGTTGTCGATGACCTTCTGTCTGGTTACCAGCTTCAGCTCGGGTTGAGGCTGCGATTTGCTGCTGTTGATGGTTAATCCGGACATTCGCATCCACTCCATTTCTCTTATAGGCAGCATAAATAATTGAATGTTTGAATGTTCTGATATCCTTTGTATTATACCCCACAGAAAGGACAATCCTCAATAAAAGGAAATCCCGTTAAAAAAAGATGCGCGGCAGTTTCCCGTTTGCAGCTTAAAGCAGATTGAAATTATTGAAAAAAGTGATATCATATTAATATCACATTGATATTAGGGAGGATTCAATATGCAGGAACGCAAAGCTTGGCACGTGAATGGCTTTCTTGCCTTGCTGTTATCGCTCGTTCTGGTCGTTGGCGCAGTGATTCTGTTCATCGCAGTCGGAACGCAGGATGAGCCGGGTTTAGGACTGATCATTCTTGGAGTGGTGATGCTGCTGCTTGGTTTTGTGCTCATGACGTCGCTCAGCGTCGTCCAGCCCAATCAGGCCAAGGTCATCACTTTCTTCGGCAAATACAAGGGAACGGTCACAGACAGCGGATTATGGCTTGTATTTCCATTCACCAACAAGGCACGGGTGTCCCTCAAAGTCCGCAATTTCAACTCCCAGAAGCTGAAGGTCAATGACCACTCCGGGAACCCGGTAGAAATTGCGGCCGTTGTGGTTTTCAAGGTGACCGATACGGCGAAGGCTTCGTTCGATGTCGACAATTACGAGAAATTCGTCGAAATCCAGAGCGAAACGGCAGTGCGGCATATCGCCGCACAGTATCCTTACGACTCTTATGACGAGGATGGAACCTTCTCCCTGCGCGGCAATGCGGATGAGGTTTCCTCCCGGTTGATGGCGGAGCTCCAGAGCCGTCTTATGGTTGCCGGCGTTCAGGTTATGGAGACCCGGCTCTCCCATCTGGCCTATGCTCCCGAGATTGCCAATGCGATGCTGCAGCGCCAGCAGGCGGCAGCTATCGTATCGGCCAGGCAAATGATCGTTGACGGCGCCGTCGGTATGGTCGATTCAGCCCTGCAGCAGCTGGAGCAACGCGGCATCGTACTCGATGACGAACGCCGTGCGGCAATGATCAACAATCTGATGGTGTCCATCGTTTCCGAACGGGGAACGACCCCGGTCATCAATACGGGCACACTTTACACCTGAAGGCTGAATCATCCACATGGCCAAAGAACGCAAGGCGTTCCCGCTTCGTCTCGACGTCGAGCTGCACCAGGCGCTGGAGAAATGGGCTGCAGACGAGTTCCGCAGCGTGAACGCGCATATCGAGTTTCTGCTGCGCGATGCCCTGCGCAGGGCGGGGCGTCTGAAACGGCCGCTGCCACCACAGCAGCCGGATGAAGCTGAAGAGACATAAGTTTATTTCCCAACGGAAAGAAATTAAGTGACTCCTAAAAGAGAGTGCCGCCGAACAAATTCGGACGGCATTTTCTTTGTATTGTGCGGGAATTCGTGGTCCTTGGAGCATTTATTGCTGCTGAACATAAATACAGGTACCATAAAGGATAGGATTTACACCCCTTCCTATTCTAATCCGTAAAGGATGTGCCCCCATATGTCCAAAGCTGATCATATGCTGTCTATTCTATGGCTGCTGAAGACCCGCAGGAAAATGAGCGCCTTCGCGCTCGCCGATGAGCTGGAAATCCATGTCCGCAGCGTTTACCGGTATATCGACGCATTATGCGCCAGCGGCGTTCCCATTCTTTCCGACAAGGGCCGGGCCGGCGGCTACTACATCCCGGACCATTTTACAGATGCGCCGCTGTTCTTCGATGAACAGGAGCAGAAAGCCCTCGTTCATGCCGCTCTGTTCGCCCAGGAAGCGGGCTACCCCCAAGGTGATGTACTGGAGCGCGCTGTCGGCAAAATAAAGCGGTACACCAATCCGCAGCAGTTAGAGCGTCTGGAACGGCATGAAGCGGATGTCGAAATCATTGAACCGCCTGTTCCGGATGGTGAGTCGCGCATGCTGCAGCAGCTGGAGTCCTCCCTGGACGCCCGTCATTCCGTATCCATTACGTACCAGACCGGCCTTGAAGGCTTACCGCAAGGACGCCGGATCGATCCTTACGGTCTCGTGCACTGGAAAAGCAAATGGTATTTGATCGGCTTCTGCCATCTTCGCGAAGAAATCCGCAGCTTCCGCGTTGACCGTATAAAAGCCGTATCCGGTACGGACTTTATCTTTCAACGTCCGGAAGGGTTCTCTGCCCGTGATTTTCTGCTCCGAAGCCTGCTTCCGGATTCAGGACTTGAATCGAACCGGGTATCGGTGCATGTTACCGGGAATGCCGAAGCCCTGGACGATTTGAGCAGGCATTGGCTGGTCTCGCACACTCTGATCGAACGATCCGCCCATCATGTTGATTTTGAGCTGGATGAATGGACTTTATATACGCAAGCGCCTTACCTGCTGCTGTCATACGGAGGCCGGATACAGGTCCAGGAGCCGCCTGAGCTGCGGGAATGCTTGGCCGAGATAGCCTTTGCTTTATATGATGTTTACCGCTCTCCTTCCCCTTAAACAAACCCTAACCTGATTTTTTTCCATCAAAAATTAAAGGCTGACCATGGCTGTCAGCCTTTGTGTTATATAATGACTACACAGCAGTTTATTAAAACGGGAGGTTACCTTTATGGCAGGCAGCATTTTCAGGCAAGATATTATAACCGAAACCGGCATAAGCTGGGAAAAGTGGACGCAGCTTCTCCAGGAGGATTGCGGCGCGGCTTATTCCTATGATCAGCTGATTGCCTATTTACAGGAAGTACGCAAGGTCAGCGCCAAATGGGCGCCTATCATCGCTGCTATGTATGGTCAGAGCCTTGGACGCAAGCCTGTCGGGCAGACGGCCGCAGTGGGATTCAATATCGGCGTCCGAAAAACCGTTGCGGCTCCCCGAGAACGGGTCTGGTCCTATATGCTCTCCCCTGAGGGTCTGAAGCTGTGGATCGGTGAAATCCCCTCCCTGACGCTGGAGGCCGGAAGCGTATTCGAGTCCCGGGACGGAACCTCCGGCAGGCTTGGCGTGGTCAAACCGTATGAGAAGCTGCGGATGAGCTGGCAGCGAAAGGATTGGGACAAGCCCTCGTCGCTGCAGATTTATTGGTTATCCCCGTCTGTGCAGAAGACAACGATCAGCTTCCACCAGGAGAAGCTGGAGGATCTCTATATGAGAGAGATTATGCGGCTGCACTGGGAAAAAGCTGCGGAAACCATTGTTAGAGAAACAAGGGAGGATTAACCGCGTATTATGCCTGCTGCTTCGAGGATACCAAGCAAAGAACAAATGCCTAGAGGCGCGGTCATGGCATATTGGAGCATAAGGCCGCCCTCTCCTTCTCATTTTATTACGGTTAAATAGATTCCAGGTTATGTCCCTGGTTGCTGATATTGTTCACTTCTTCCACCGGAATCGACAATCGGACTTGAAACCGCCCTGGTTTATTCACGATTTGCAGCCCGCTGTCAGGGCCATACTTCAATTTCAGCCTGCGGTGTACATTGACGAGGCCGGTGGTTTCTACATTCAGGCTGTTCGTCTTCAGCTTCAGCAGCAGCTCCTGGAATTGAGGCTCAGGTATATGCTCCCCATTGTTATCTACAAGAATGATCAAATATCCCTTCTCATATTTGAAGCAAACCTCTAATCTTCCATCTGCGATCGTATTGCGAAATCCGTATTGATAAGCATTTTCCAGCAAGGGCTGGATAATGAGCTTGGGAACCCGAAATGCGCGGTACGAATCCGGAACGGCCTCCAGATGCACAGCAATGCGATCCTCAAAGCGGAAAGTCTGAATGGCGATATAGTTTTGGGCAAACTTAATCTCTTCCTCCAGCGGCACATCATCCTGCTGCGTCCTTGTTATGTAGTGAAAATAATGACCCAAATGATGAGAAAACAAGGCGATATTCTCGTTCTCCTCATTCTTGGCCATCCTGTAGAGGTTGAAGAAGCAGTTATAGAGAAAATGCGGATTGATTTGGGACTGAAGCTGCCTCAGCTCGGACAGGTTGGCCCGATACTTTTGCTCGTACACCTCTTGAATCATTTCCGTCATATTGGCCACCATGGAGTTGAATTGACTGTACAGATAGCCAAATTCGTCTGATCTGCGATGTGTCAGTATCGTCCCCCAATTCCCGTTCTCCACCCGTTGAAATGCCCGCAATAATCGCCTCATGGGTTGATGAATTTGCCGGAAAATCCAATAAGCGAATAATACGATTACGATGATGGAAATGGCCGATAGCGCCCAATACCAGTTGCGATACTCGCTGAGCGAGCCCAATATGGCAGACTCGGGCATATAGGACAGCAGCGTAACTCCGTGGGATGCGGAGCGTTCCACGATGAACCAGTACTTTTCCCCGCCGATGGTGGTCTCTTTCACATAAGAGGGGCTATCCTTCGGAAAGCCGGCCATAATCGGCTTGATATCGAACCATGGAATGGGCGCATTGTCGCTGGTTACGGCCCACTCTCCCCCGGGATCGATAAGCATGGACCCTCCTTTGCCGCCTATTTCGAAACGGTTGAGTACCTCCTTCAACCGCTCCTGATTGATTTCAACCCCGATCAGAAATTGGGGCTCCTGCCCGTTGATCAGCGCCAGATTCGAATAAGGGAAGCTGATGAATAGACGGTTCTGCCAATGGATAAAAGGATTCTCATAGCGGTTGTTAATCGATTTCAGCGCGGTATATTCGTCCTCCGGAAGATCGCTGTATTGGGTTGAATCCGTGATCCATCTATGTGTATTTGGCAAAAAGGCGGCTGCGTTCAGAATATACGGGCTTGTGTTGATCATCCGGTTAAGCTGATTGTTGATGGATATAATGGCCTCGCGGCGTTCCTTGTCGCTAATAATCGGATCAGCGATGCTGAGCGTCCGCAGATTCCTGTCGTTCACATATTCCTCCTGCATGCTGATAATACGGGTGAATTCGCTGTCCAGCAAATGAATGTAGAAGGAGACCCTCGATTGAATCGAATTTTCGATTTCCTGCCTGACATTCCGCTCCCCATACTCATTCATCTTCAGGCTCAAGACATAAATCGGTGTTATCACGACAAGAAAAGACAGCAGCAGCTTGGGATAAATACTCGAAAGCTTGACCCGCCAACGCATTTTAAGTCTCGACCTCCTTGTGTAGTAGGACCTTTTCGACAAAACAGGAAAAATGTCCTGCTAGGGACAGCAGGACATGCGAGACCTCCAATGGTTAATGATGCGTTTGAGACGGAGCTTGCCATCCTGGCGGTCTGCTCCGATTTCAAAGAATGCAAGCATCGGAGCAGCCGTTGTTATTCCTTCACGCTTCCCAGCACAATGCCCTTGATGAAAAAGCGCTGCAGAAACGGATATACGAGCAGGATCGGGAGCGCGCCGAGGAATATTTGGGCAGCTCTTGTCGTGCGCTCCGACACGCTGTTCATCAGGTTCAGAACATCTTCCGAGCCAAGCGATGTAAAGTCCAACTCGATAACGATGGTACGCAGGTAGGTCTGGAGCGGAAAGTGTAAAGGCGAGTTCATATAAATCATTCCGTCGAACCAGGCGTTCCAGTGATTCACCGTGCTGAATAACGTTATTGTGGCAAGCGCGGGCAGCGATAGGGGCAAATAAACCCGGATGAGCGTAGCAAAGTGTCCCGCTCCATCTATCAAGGCAGCCTCCTCCAGCTCCTTCGGCAAATTACGGAAAAAGTTGAGCAGCAGAAGGACGTTGAATACAGGTACTGCGCTTGGCAGCACCAATGCCCAGACCGAATCGAGCAGGCCGGTATATCGAACGGCAAGATAATTCGGGATAAGCCCTCCATTGAACAAAATCGTAAAGACCAGAAACCAGGCATACAAGGTCCGCATAGGAAAAGCCCTGCTGTCCTTGGACAGCGGATAGGCGAGCAGAATCACCATGAGCATATTGAAGGGGACACCCAGCAATACCCGTTTTATCGTTACAAGCACAGATTTCAGAAAATCCGGTTTATCCAGGACATATTTATAAGCGTCTGTCGTGAAGTCAACGGGCCATAGGAAAACTTCCCCCACTGACAGGCTGCTGCTGAATGAAATAGCCAGTACATGCAGAAGCGGAAAAACGCACAGCAGAGATAGTCCGATAAGAAACGTATGGTTCATGATGTCAAAGAAGCGTCCAAACCACGAGCGGTCTTGTACCAATTCTTGCTCTCCCCTCTGAAATCGTTTAAACATCTAGAAAATTCTATAATTGGCTATCCGGTAAGCCAGAAAATAGGAAACTGAAATCAATATAAAGGATACCGCGGATTTGAATAATCCTACCGCTGTCGCCAGCGAGTACTGCGCTTGCTGCAAACCCAGCCGATAAACAAATGTATCCAGAATATCGCCTGTATCGTACACGGTCGGGCTGTACAGGTTGAAGACCTGGTCAAAGCCCGCATTGAGGATTTGTCCCAGACTGAGCGTGGCGAGCAGTACGATAATGGGTGTCATGCCGGGCAAAGACACATGCCAGGCTTGTCTCAAGCGGCTTGCGCCGTCTATAACAGCAGCTTCATACAGGCTTGGATTAATGCCTGTTAGCGCTGCCAAATATACAATGGTCGAAAATCCGAAGTCCTTCCACAGATCCGTTGTTATGAGTACATATGGGAAATGCCTCGCATCCCCGAGAAAAAAGATGGGCTCGATCCCGAACCATTGGAGCAGCTGATTGACGATTCCCTTGGAGGGAGAAAGGACATCAATCAGGATCCCGCCCAGAATAATCCAGGAAAGAAAATGCGGCAAATAGATCAGCGTCTGGATACTCCGCTTGATGGCGGCTATCCGGATTTCATTGAGCAGGATTGCGATAACGATGGGGACCGTTAAGCCGGTTATGACTTTCATGGATGCGATATATAATGTATTCCAGATCACCTGGGCCATGTTCGGCAGCTGCAGCATATACTCAAAATTGTCCCATCCGACCCATTCCGAGCGGAAGATGCCGAATGCAGGCTTGAAGTTCTGAAACGCAATGACCAGCCCGAACATGGGCGCGTAATGATAAATAAGCACCAGTATGATGCCGGGAATCATCATCATGTGCAGGGGCCAGCGGCTGTAACGGGATCGCCTTCCCAAAGCGGCCTTATTCAAGCCGGTTCCCGGCTTTGCGATTGTTGTTTTCATAGTTCATCTTCCTCGCTTGCCAATTTGCCAATCCTTCTGAAATAAGCATCGGAGGGGAACCGACGCCCCTCCGAAACGATTGTACGTTCTTTAATTATTGTGTGGCTTTCCAGTCATTGACCTGCTTCGTCATTTCTTCTCCGCCGAGCTGATTCCACTTCGGTATCATGGCATCGAATGCATCGACGGGATCCCCTAATATAATTCCCATATACGTCTCGTCAAGCAGGTCCGAAAGCGTGCTTTGACGCTGAACCATAAGATCGGTAGGGGTGCTGAAGTATTGATCCGGATACATCAGATCGTCCTTCACAATTTTTTCGAGGAGACTGAGGGACCCTTCAGGTCCAAACACCTTATATGTTCCCCACTGCGACGCATCGCCGCCCTGGTACGCTTTCACTTGATCATAGTAGCCTTTTTGCTCCGGATTCAGCTTGCTGGTGTCATTGGACTGCAAGGCCGAGTTGACCGCCAGGTAGGCATCCAGATTCTTTCTCGCGCCCCATGCCTGGACATCCATATATTTGAACGTGTGGAATTCCAGATTGGGACCATCGTACATGTATTTAAATTCGGCTTTATCGCTGAACAGCTTCTGCACGAACGCATCCATCGTCTTCACCAGCGCATCCGGATACTTGCTTTTCTTGCTGGCTACCCAGAAAGTTCCGATTCCCGAGCTGATCTGGGATTTGACAGGCTGGTCATCCACGGAAGCCAGCTGATACATTTCCCACTTGGCATTCGGATCCTTGGCTACCGATTTGCTCAAATAGTTGATCGGATTTGCCATGATTCCGTAAGTCATTCCCACTTTTCCCGCTACGATATCGTCAGTCAGCTGCGTCGTCGTCTTGACGGAGAACTCTTTGTCGATTTCACCGGCTTTATACATTTCCTGCAGCTTGCCGAGCGCCTGCTTGGCTTCCGGTTGAATAGCGCCGTATACCAGCTTGCTCTTGTCCTTGGGGTCTTCGATCCACATTTTGCCGTAGGAATGGAAGCTGTTCAGGAAGTAGTTGAGACCGCCGAATCCGGTGAAAATGTCTTTCGTGAGGCCCAGACCCACGGTGTCGTCCTTCCCGTTCTTATCCGGGTCGTTTTTCGTAAATGCTTGGGATATCGCCAGTACGTCGTCCATCGTTTTTGGAGCGGGCAGTCCCACATTGTCGAGCCAATCCTTGCGGATCCAGATCATGCCTGCTCCATCCATCGTGGCCGTTACATAGGGAAGCGCCATTAGTTTACCGTCGATGGTAGCGGCTTTAAGCGTAATCCCGCCATCTTCATTCAAGCGGCTCTTGAGCAGATCAGAGGCGTATTGATCATAGACCTCCGTCAAATCCGCAAGAGATCCGGCATCGGCCAACTGCTTGAATTGAGTCGCGTCAACCTTGAAGAAATCCGGCAGATCGCCTGAAGCGATGGTTACGTTCAATTTATCCTTGTAACCGGCGGAATCCGTAACCCAGGTATTCTTGAGCTCGAAGCCGTATGTATCCAGCAGATACTTGGTCCAGATGTTGCTGTCCATCGAGTCGCCTTCCGCAAATTCGGTGATATCGGCTTGGGCCCGTGCAGTCGTGACTGTAACTGGGGGATCGTATTTGGCAGACATACCTGGAACTGCACCCGAAGATTCATTGGTCTTGCCTGGTTCCGTTTGCGCTGTCGTCCCGGAATTGCTCGAACAAGCCGTGAGGATTGTCATCAGGACCAATAAGGACGCTGTCATTTGTTTCCGTGTCACATGTATTCCTCCTCATAAAATTTGAAAACGGTTGGCCGCTGCTTCCCACTCACATTATAGTAAACGGGGAGGTTCACCAACTACGGTAATATTTTGACATCGTATGTCATTGGTCAACTTCTTGCCGGAAAGCCATTTCCATGAGGAAGTTAGCGTTTATAATAAACCCATATGGAAGGGAGATGGTCCATACCTCATGTACAACCTGCTGGTTGTCGACGACGAACCGAGAATCGTTAACGGGCTATACGAGCAATTTCAGGATTGGAAGCAAGGGGAGCTTGGCGTTTACCGCGCGTACTCTTCAATGGAAGCATTGCGGATATTGGGCACAACCAAGATGGATATTGTCGTAACCGATATTCATATGCCCGGGATGAGCGGCATTGAGATGCAGAAGGAGATCATCAAGCTGTGGCCCCGCTGCCACGTTATTTTTCTGACCGGATACAGTGATTTTGAATATGTGCAGTCTGCCATGCGGGATGGGGGATTGGATTATATTCTCAAGATTGAAGGCGATGAGCCTATCCTGGCGGCCGTCAGCAAAGCGATTAAGCTCCTTCAGGAAGAACTGGTATCCGGGCAGCTTCTTGACAGAGCCCGGCAGCAGCTGCAAGCTGCCAATTCATTAATCCAGAAAGAATATCTGACCAGTCTGCTGCAGGGCGAGCTGTCCGCCAAGTCAATCAGTCAGGACCGCTTCAACGACATGCAGATTCCACTCGCCGCCGAGGAAGACGTCCTGCTGGTTATTGGCAGAGTGGACCGTTGGCCTGATCATATCAGTCAATCGGACCAGCCCTTGTTCATGTATGCCATTCAAAATGTCGCCAGTGAATATTTGAGCACGCTCGCATCCATTTCGTTCTCGATGAAGCCCTCCCACCTGATCCTGCTGATACAGCCAATCGCGGACGGCCGGAAGCCGGGCAGAGAGGACTGCGATAAATGTCTGGCCTTCGTTCAGGGGATGATGTCCGATATTCAGGAGACCTGCAGGACTCATCTGCAGCTGCCCGTGTCGCTCGCAATCAGCAGCCATTTTTGCTCCTGGACTGCGACGGCGGCACAGAATCTGAAGCTGGAACGATTGTTTCAGCAAGGATTAGGCCATGGCCAGGAGATGCTGCTGACCGATCTGAAACCGCAAGAGCCTTCCGCTGCCATGCTGCAAGGCATGTCCAGGCAGGATATCGCGCTCAAGCTCAGCTCGATCAGACATTTGGAAACCGGGCTGCTCAGCGGCCAGAAGGATAAATTCACAGAGGTATACAAGGATATTTCTGAAACCGCCCGGATCCTGCAGACATCACCCGCTCATTATTCATTTGTCGTGGAAATCCAATACGCCTTGGCTGCGATGTATCTGGCTTACATCAACCATTGGGGCCTTCTTGGTCCCGTATCCGAAGCTATGGATATAAGGCTCCTGCTCCAGGGCGGCTCTTTCCGTTCCTGGGAGGAAGCGGACGCTTATTACAAAGAATTGTCCGACATTTTGTTCAAGCAAAGAACGGACGATCAGAAGAACCGCACCCAAAAGGTGTTAATGGCCGTCAATCAATATATTGAAAATCATCTGTCGGAGGACCTGTCGCTCGAAGCGCTGGCCTCTCACGTATACCTGCATCCCACCTATTTGTCCCGTCTTTACAAGCAGATTACAGGCGTGCGCATTTCCGATTACCTTAAGGCTATGCGTCTGACAAAGGCCAAGGAGCTTCTGGCCAACCCGAGAATGAAAATACATGAGGTAGCGGTGCTTGTCGGATTTGAATCCGCTCACTATTTCACCAAAGTGTTCAAGAAAGAAATGCTTGTCACCCCCCAAGAGTACAGGGACCGCCTGTAGATGAGAAGCATAAGAAAAGGAGAGAAGGCTGCATGAATGATTGGTTCGCAGGAGATGCCCAGTGGATTTGGGGAGGAACGGAAGTCAGTCCCCGCAATGAATGGCGCTGTTTCCGTAAAACATTTTATACCCCGCCGGATGCATGGGATTCAGGGAATTTGGCGATAACGGCAGATTCCCGTTATGTGCTGTATGTGAACGGCGTGAAGGTCGGCCGGGGGCCGATGCGAAGCTGGCCCTCCGAGCAGTCATACGATACCTATGACATCGCCCACCTGCTGAAGCCGGATCAGCTTAACACCTTATCCGTCCTGGTACAGCATTTTGGCGTATCCACCTTCTACTATATCCGCGGAAGAGGAGGCTTGCTTGTCCAATTGGACCTATCCGCGAGCGGAGATGGAGCTTCCGAGCGCATTGTATCCGACGGCTCGTGGAGGACCGCGCGCTGCCTGGGGCAAGACAGCAGAGCTTCCAGGATGTCCTGCCAGCATGCCTTCACAGAACGGATCGATGCGGGGGCTTGGGACGATGAATGGCTCCGGTCCGATTATGCGGATTCGGAATGGCCGTATGCGTCTGTTATTGGGAAGGCCGGGATAGAACCATGGGAGAACCTGAAGCCACGGGATATTTTGCCGCTCACCGAGGGAACGGTATATCCGGTCAAGGTGGAGGCAATGAATCGGGTTGTTCCGGTATCCTGGACAACCAATATTGATCTGCGCAGCCAGATGATACCCGGCTGCGAAGACAATGCCAATGAATATATGTATGCCGGGTATGCTGCCACGGTCATACGGGTCGAGGCTGCGGGTAAAGCAACCGTAGGGTTCCCTTATGCTCCTCCCCACTTCAACGGCTTGATCATCAACGGAGAACGGTACGCCAAGCAGGAGTTTATCGCATTCAAGTCGGAAAGGTATCTGGAAATCAAATTACGCGAAGGCGATAATCTGCTGCTCATCGAGTTGGCCGGCAAGGATCACGGCCGCGGTTTATTCATGGGAATCGATTGCGATAGCGCATTCGAGCTGCATCCGCCTATTGTGGCGGATGCTGCGGATTTCGATAATAGCGCTCTGATCGATATCGATTCAAGTTCAGGGACAACTTCTCTTGCGGATAATTCCCCTTTTATAACCATTGGTCCTTTCGAATGCTATGAATATATCGACCATCGATACAGCCAGGAGGATCGGAGCAGGCAGCGGACAATCGATGCCTGCGGAGGATGCTCAAACGAGCAGGCTAGCGCTGCCCTGGATGAGCAAGCGGCCCGCAAAGTATCCGCGTTCCGGGAAGCAGGGTCGGCAGCTTCAGCGGAACAGCTGGCTCAGTGGAACACCTGGATACGACCTGTGCCCGATCGGCTGGTCAGCAAGGAATCCATACTCGCGTTATCGGTATGGAAGAAGGGCTCCTTCCCTGAACCGGTCCCCGCTGCTTTGCAGCAGGTGGTTACAGCCAATTCCGTACCTGGCGTTGTCCCGATTTATGAGCAAGCCGATACCGAGATTATTGTGGACTTCGGGACTCAGGCCGTAGGCTATATTTCATTCGAGCTTGATGCGGATGCCGGCACTGTTATCGATTTCTACGGCTTCGAGCATATGCGGGACGGCTGGATCCAGCATATGAACTATCTCGACAATTCACTGCGGTATATTTGCCGTCAGGGAAGACAGCGGTTTACCTCGTATGTTAGGCGCGGATTCCGCTATCTGGCCGTAACCGTCCGCGGGGCTATCAAGCCGGTCAAGCTGTACGGCGTACAGCTGCAGCAGAGCCACTACCCCGTTGCCGAGATCGGACAATTCCAGTGCTCCGATTCTCTTATCAACGATATTTGGCGGATCAGCCAGACGACCACAAGGCTGTGCATGGAGGATACCTTCGTGGATTGCCCCGCTTATGAACAGGTGTTTTGGGTAGGGGATGCCCGCAACGAAGCATTGATCGCCTACTATCTGTTCGGCAGCGAGGAGATGGTCAAACGCTCCCTTGAGCTCGTACCCGGTTCGAAAGGGCAAACCCCGCTGTACGCAGACCAGGTGCCCAGCGGCTGGAACAGTGTTATTCCGAACTGGACCTTCTTTTGGGTCATCGCTTGCCGGGAATATTATGCCCGCACGGGAGACAAGGCTTTCGCTGAGTCGGTATGGCCGCACGTCGCATTCACACTGGACCGTTATCTGGATCTTATCGATGAGCGCGGACTGCTCTATATGGATGGGTGGAATCTGCTGGATTGGGCGCCTATAGATCAGCCCCGGGAGGGTGCGGTTACGCATCAGAACATGTTTCTTGTCAAAGCGCTTCGGAGTGCGGCGGAATTGGCAGAGTTGGCGGGAGCCTTCCAAGAGGCTTTATCATACAGAGCGGAAGCGAAAGCGCTATCCGAGGCTATCAATTCCTATTTGTGGTCCGGGGAACGGCAGGCGTATATGGATTGCATTCATGCCGATGGCCGCAAGTCGGACATTATAAGCATGCAGACTCAGGTTGTTGCCTTTCTGTGCGACATCGCAGCTCATGACCGAAAATCACAGCTCAAGAGCTATCTCCTGTCGCCTCCGCCTCATTTTGTGCAGATCGGCAGTCCATTCATGTCTTTTTTCTATTATGAGGCGCTGGCCGGGATGGGACAGTTCTCCCCTATGCTGGAGGATATGAAACAGCAATACGGCCAGATGATCGAATACGGGGCAACGACCTGTTGGGAGATGTATCCCAAGCAGAAGGACGGGCGGGCGATCCCGACGGAGCTGACGCGCAGTCACTGCCACGCCTGGTCGGCAGCTCCCGCATATTTTCTTGGCATCGGGGTGCTGGGCGTGAAGGAAGCAGCTCCGGGATGGAGTGCTGTCATCATTGAACCGCAGCCCTGCGGTCTTTCCTGGGCCAGAGGCAGCGTACCGCTGCCGGAACGGGGCCGGATTGATGTAAGCTGGTCACTGGATGCGGGGGGTCATATGAAGTTACAGGTGTGGCTGCCGTATGATGTTGAGGCTGCCGTTCATCTTCCTCACGGATACGAGGGCACGGTCGACATCATCAGAATCGGTCAGCCTCAGGAATCCGGATCAGCTCAAACCGTTTAAAACGAAGATCATTCACGGTGCGCGGGGGCTAGAACGTGTATGCGAGCTTGTCCCTCTTAGCTGACAATGCCGGCCCGCAGCTGATGTCAAGCAGTTGGTCGGCTTCTCTCTCCCACAAGCCATGCTCCTCGAATATCCCGATTACTGTCGTCCCATTCCATGCCATTTCCTTCAAAACGGACAAAATCTCCTGCTTTGTTATTCCATCCAACAGATCGGCGGCGGACTCATTCAGGATAAAAAGCCGGGGACGGGCAACTAATGCCCTTGCCCAATCGACGCACTGCCGCTGCTCACTGCTGCATACCGCAGGCGAGGTATACCACAGCTTCTCATCAACTCGAAGCCGCTCCAGCAAGTTCTGCGAGTCGGTTCTTGCCTGCCGGACCGAACATCCTTGCTGCAGTAAGCGCTCAGCTATAATGTCGGTTACGGATAGGCTGTATTTGGGAATCATTGCCGTCAAGGGATTCAATAATCCCATCTCATGTACGCGTAATTTCACGATTTCACTAACTGTGGCCTTTATCAAGTCCAATCTTCCGAGCAGGGAGGATTTATACCATATTTGACCCGCTTCGGGAATGACGGTCCGGTACAAACAATTCAGCAGCTGCAAGGCTCCGCTGCTTCCCTTGATCCCCACCAGCGTGCTCTCTTCCGCATTGAATGAAATACTTTGGCTGGAGGAATCCGCTTTCAACCCGATCACCTGGAGCATTCCCGTCACCTCTTCCTGCCGTTATTGATCCTTACCAAGTTAACATTCGCGCATCAACTCAGTATCAACGGAAGATTTAGATTATGTGAATATTGAACTCCAAGTTATATACGCTTATTGTGCATGAAAATCAGGCCGGGAGTTCATGTTATGACTGGGAGGTGAACGTCATGACAGGAAGAAACAACAACCCGAAGAACGACGGACCTGCCTCGTCCCCTTCGCGGCTCGATCAGTTCGGCGAGAGGCTGACGGAGAATGAAGGAACGAAGCCGATGAAGCCCGGCAAGGACAGCGGAAAAAGCTGCTGACTAAAGGAAGTGCAACTGCCAAAAAGGAACGGACGCCGTTGAGGCGTCCGTTCCTTTTCTTGACTGTCTCTTTTACAGGTCAGATATTCGTTACTTCAATAATTAGTAGCCCAATGCTTTTTTGGCTTCCGCCCATTTTTTGTTCAGTCCGTCCAATGCGGTTTTCAGATCTTTGGCGGTAACGAGCTCCTGAATATAATTGCCTGATCCGATGCCGATTTGAGCTTTATTGGCAATTTCACTGAACTTGGTGTCCGTTGGCAGACCTTCGATAAAGGTAGGATTGGTCGCCTGGAACTCGGACAGCTGCGGCGAGTCCGCTTTCTCCGATTTGTCGATGGGCATAAAGCCGGAATCGGCTATATAACCGGATTCTTTGACGAAGAAATCCACCCATGCCGTCGCCAATTCTTTGTTTTTGCTGTTTTTGCTTACAGCCACCATGTAGTCGGAGCCCAGCGGAGCGTTGTATTTGCCGCTGTTGTCATAAGGAAACGGAACGAATCCGATATCTTCCGGAGCTGCGCCCGCTGTCACCAGCTGCGGGATAACCCAGTTGCCCAGGAAATACATGCCGGCTTTGCCTGCTGCTACTTCGCCTTTGGACATTTCCCAGTTGTTCGTGTTCAGGTCATTCTCGACCCAGCCCTTCTCCACGAAGGTACGGGCGATGGTCAGCAGTGTGCCCCAGGCGTTATCCATTTGGAACGGAGCTTCATCGGCAGCCATTTTGGTTGTCAGATCCGCTTGCCCGGCTACGTAGAAGGCCGAACCGTCTCCCCAGTTGCCCATAGGCCATTGTGCGCCATAGTTCATGTAAAGCGGAATAATTCCGGCGTCTTTCAGCTTCTGCGCATCGGCATACAGCTCATCAAGCGTAGTTGGGGCTTTGTCGATGCCGGCTTTCTTGAAGGCCGCTTTATTGTATACCAGACCGGCTGTGTTCACACCGCTGGAAATTCCATAGCGTTTGCCTTCGAAAGCGGCCTGGTCCGGAAAGTATACATTGTCAAACATCGTATCAGGAAGCGGCTCGAAATATTTGCTGTAATCGGAGGATGCAATGCTGGTTGGTATCATCAGCACATCTCCTGTTTCGCCTGTTGTCAAACGGGTCAGAATGTCGGTGGCATAGTTGGTCAGGCCTTCAAACTCCACCTTGGCATCCGGATATTTCTCCTGGAATTTCTTCACGTATTTATCCATCGTGCCGTCACTGATGAAATCGGTACGGTGCGTCAGAACCTTGATCGTGCCGCTGAGATTCGCATCTCCGCCTGCATTGCCAGCCGTTTCATCGGGAGTGTTGCCGGTTGAGTCATTCGGTGTGTTCGTGCCCGTATTGCCCCCGTTGTTCGCGGTGTTATTGCTGCCGCAGGCAGCCAGCATCGAAATGGACAACAGAACAGTAATGAGAACAAGCGCCATTTTTTTCATATTTCACTTTACCCCTTTTGTTTGATTTCTGCTTTGTACCAGATCGATGATCCTGAAAAGCAGTCCTGTTATCGCTTACATGTACCATTTTATCGTCTGCCGGAGTCAAAAAATATGAACTGCGTTTGTTTTTGTTGTCATCAGTTATGCTAACGAAGACAATTTTGTTAGCGATTGCAGCCGCTCCAGCACTTCGAAGCAGGCTCTGCTGTTATGATAAGGACATTTCCAGGCATTAATCTTGGATTGGCTTGGATCAGGCACACCCTCCCGGGATACCCGCCAATGCCATTCCCCGCCCTTGCGGTCGCTTACCTTGGAACTGATAAAAGCCCAGCTGCGTTTGGCCGCTTCCATATAATCCACATCGCTGGAGAGCTGATATGCGTTCAGAAAACCAACCATCGCTTCGGCCTGCGGCCACCAATCCTTAGCATCATCCAAATGCCCGTTTTCATGCAGCTCATTGAATAACGCGCCATCCGCATCCACGCCCTCTGCAAGCGTCGCCTTGGCCATTTCAAGTGCTTCGGCCTTCACTCGCGCCGTAAGCTCATGATTGCCCAGCACCTCGGCTGCTTCGTACAGCAGCCAGCTGCCTTCAATATCATGACCGTAGGATACGTCGCCGGATTTAGATTCCCATTCATCATTGAAGAACAGCAGGAAGTGATGGCTCTGCGGATCGATAATCCGCTCCAGATGAACTTCGATGAGCTCCTGCAGCTTTCCGCGAAGCCCGTCCTGCTTCCATACCCGGTACAGATTCGTATAGGCCTCAAGTACGTGAAGATGGGTATTCATGGATTTGCGTTCATTCAGATCCTTGCCGCTCAGGCTCATGTCGCTTGTCTCGCCCCAATCCCGGGCGAGCGCCTCCACATAACCGCGGTGAACCGGATCGTACACATGCTTCTCCAGCAGACGGTACACCTGCTCAGCCAGCTTGAGCGGTTTATGGTCGCCCGTAGCCCGTACATATTCCGCCAGCGCATAGATCACGAAAGCCTGCCCGTATACCTGCTTTTTATCCTGTGAGGGAGCTCCCTGGGGTTTTATCATCCAATAAAAGCCGCCATGCTCATGGTCCAGAAAGCTCGTTTCCAGAGCGTCCAGCGCACGCCTCGCCATGATGAGATCTTCCTCTGCCCCATAAATCCGGTAGGCCGCCGCGAAGGTCCAGAGTATCCGCGCGTTGAGGACAAGCCCTTTATCGGCATCCGGGTCAATGCTGCCGTCGCTGTCCATCCGCCCGACGAAGCCGCCTCTTTCTTCATCAACCGAATGGCGCTTCCAGAAGCTCAGGATATTATCCTTGACCTCCCTCTCCAGCTCATCGCTCCACTGCGATAGTGTCAGTGTCATACGGCGCCTCCTCTGCCATAATACTCACGGACGGTGGCTTCAGCAGGCTTGGCGTACATGCAGTAATCATCATTCTGCGGGGCATCCTGCGGCGCATACAGCCGGGCGGGCCAGTCCCACAGCATGAATCCCTGCATCCACGGGCGGCGGGAGCAAGCCTCGAACATCGCCTTGTAGTAACGATCCTGTTCCGTTCCCGAGGGAGCGCCAGGCAGCGACCAGTCATTGGGACGCTGCGGTGAACCCTCACGGCTCGGACATCCGGCCTCCATGAAGAAGAACGGCTTCTTATAGCACGCTATACTCGCCTCAACCCTGTCCAGCTGCTGCTCCAACTCGTCAATAGGGTAATAGCCGCTGGAAGATATAATGTCCACCGCATCCCACCAGGCCACACTGCCCTCCTGGTATTTGTCGCAATTGTACGTAATCAGTCGGCTGTACACCGCACGGACCTTGGCAATAAGCGCACGCCACTGCGCTTCGCGTTTATCCGTCTGCACCATTTCGCAGCCGATGCACAGCATCTCGCAGCCTTCCTCTTCGGCAATCACCGCATAATGCAGGATGAAATCCTCATAGGACGCAAACCACTCGGACCAGCTTGGCTCTCCGGGAACCTCATGATCGAAAAAATTAATATGGGCGCGCCAGGTTCCGTCCGCACAGTTGACAACAGGCTTCAGGCAAACCTTAAGCCCCAGCACCTTAGCCCGGCGGATGGCGCTCCGCACCTCGCTGTCCGTGACCGTCGGTTCTTCCTTATAAGAAATCCTCGTGGATTGGGCAGTCTCCTGCAGCGCTCCCAGGCTCAGAGCAGCCCAATTGACGTTCAGAGCCGTCATGGCTTTCATCGAGAATTCCGCATCGGGTCCTTCCCAGGTGCCCCGCACGCCTGTCCAGCCCCAGGTCATGCCATTTACTGTTTCCTTGTTGAACTGCTCGATATTCATCGCTTGTCTAGCCCCTCTCCGGACATGAAATGATGAAGATAAGAAGAAAGGCGGCTTGCGCCGCCATCCTATTTGACCGCCCCATTCGTCACCCCTGCGAAAATATACCGCTGCAAGAACAGGAACAGGAGAACGGTCGGGATGAAAATAATCAGGATGCCTGCCGAGATAACGTTAACCTGGGCCGCATTCGGTCCGACGAAGGAATAAATCGCCGTGGACACGACCTTCAGCTTCTGGCTCGGCATATACAGGTAAGGCGTATAGAAATCATTATAGATGGAGATGGTTTTCAGAATTATCAACGTCGCCGTCGCCGGCTGCAGCAGCGGGAATATGATGGAGCGGTAAATCCGGAACAGCGATGCCCCCTCCATCATAGCGCTCTCGTCCAGATCCTTGGGAATGCTGTTGACGAACTGCAGATAGATGACGATTTGCAGCACATCGGCGCCCAGGTAGATCAGGATAGGAGCCCCCATCGTGTTGTAGAGCCCCAAATGCTGGATAACCGAAAAAGTAGCAACCTGCGTTGTGACCATCGGAATGACCTGGGCGACCAGGTACATGCCCATAATCGGCTTTTTCAGGGCAAAATCGAACCGCCCCAGCGCATAGGCAACCATCGTGCCGATCAGCACATTGCCTGCCACCGCGCTCACCAGGATGATCAGCGTATTGCGGAAGCCTAGCCCCAAATCTCCGACGTCGTACACTTTCTTGAAATTGTCGAAGTTCAGAAAATTGCTTGGCAGCGAGAGGACGGAGGACTGATAATATTCAACCTGCGTCTTGAACGCGCCAATCACCACCGAATAGATCGGGAAGAACACGACGAACAGGGCGAGTGCAATGGTGACATATTTCAGGGTGGTAAACAGCGGTGACTGTTTCTCATTATCCATCGCTTATTTCTCCTCCCGGAACAGAACTTTGCGCTGTATGACGATGAAGATCAGCACAATGACCAGCAGCACAACCGCCATAGCGGAGGCCAGACCGAAGTTCTGGTATTTGAATGCGGTGTCGACCGTTTTAATGACAAAGGTTGAGGTTCCGTTAGCCCCCAGCAGCATGACATACGGAATATCGAATGCCTCCAGCGCTCCCGTAAGCGTCAGGATGAGCATGAGCGACAGAACGCTTTTGATGCTTGGCATGGTGATGTAGCGGAATTTCTGCCAGGCCGTAGCTCCGTCAATGGAAGCGGCTTCATATATATCACCGGGGATGGATTGAAGCGCGCCAATGAAGATAACCATGTTCAGGCCCATGTACTTCCACATCGAGATGAAGGCAAGCGAGATGTTCACCAGATGCGGATTGCCGAGCCATTTCTGCTGCCAGGAGGCGAGCCCGATTTCACGCAGGAGCGCATTAAGCGAGCCATAGTCCAGATGGTACACATTCTTGAACATAATCACCGTCGCGACGCTGTGAAGGACATAAGGCAGAAACAAGGCCGAGCGGAAAATATTCCGTCCTTTCAGCCGGCTCGTGAGAATAACGGCGAACCACAATGAAAATGCCGTCTGAAGGAGGCCGCCAACGAAATAATAAGCATTGTTCTTCAGGGACATAAAGACATCGGGCTTGGTGAAAATCTCCT
The DNA here is from genome assembly GCF_056269255.1 of Paenibacillus sp. JT31N17. NCBI lineage: Bacteria > Bacillati > Bacillota > Bacilli > Caryophanales > Paenibacillaceae > Paenibacillus > Paenibacillus sp. JT31N17. The sequence goes on along the minus strand of NZ_JBWDNP010000022.1, from coordinate 48,241 downwards.
TGTAGTTGTCAAGGCCGATCCAGTTCATATCCCATCCTAGGCCCGACCAGTCCGTGAAGCTGTAATAGAACAGAGACAGGGCCGGATAATAGGAAAAGGTCAAGGATAAAAGCACGGGGATCGTCAAGAAACCGAAGAGAATAATCATACGCTGCGTTTTGTAATTAAATCGTTGCAAGAGGCCTCCCTCCCTTTCTGCGCTGCTGATGAATGGACCGTTATCAATACCATCATTATAACGCCGGTCAAGGAAGCGGATAATGGACCGTGTTTCTTTTTGTTGTCCTGTATTATGCTAACGATTACCTAACAGAATCGCGGTACTCCTTGGGCGTCTTTCCGGTCATGCGCTTGAACACCTTGGTAAAGTAAGCGGGATCGGGATATCCGACCTGTTCTCCCACCTCATAAGTCTTCAGCCCATGCTCTTCGCGAAGCAAACGCTTGGCATGATGAATCCGCACAGAAATCGCAAAGTCGGTAATCGTCTCTCCCGTCTCTCCCTTGAACAGCTTGCTCAAATAGCTCGGGGTCAAATGAACATGCTCCGCCAGCCGCTGCAGGTCCAATTCTTCTTTATATTGTTCGTGGAGGTACATTTTGATTCGTTCCACCGCACGGCTGGCGTGACGGGATTCCTTGACAAGCTGCAGACGGTCCATCACCGTCCGCGACAGCTCCGCCGCATATGTACGATAGTCCCCAAATTGATCCGGCTTGGGAACACCTCCTTTGCGAAACGGCTCCGGCTGATCCTCCAAGCCTTCATCCACTGCGCGCACGAGCTCCACGGCAGCCGATTCCAGGGCACTCCATCCGAGGCGAAGCTGCTGCGCTTCTCCAAGCCACCGCTGCAGTGCCGCCTCGGCGCGATCGGAATCGCCGCCCGCAATTGCCGGGCCAAGCTCGTTCAGCAGCAGACGGTGAAGGCTTTTCTTCTCATGCTGCAGCTGTGCAAAGTCCGTTGAATAAGCCATAACCGGATGACCGTCCGGTTCATACCAGGCATGCTGGCAGGCAGCCGATGCTTCTCCGTACGCTTGCGCCAGCTGCGCGCCGCCGGCGTATACACCGCTTGTGCCGATGCGCACACGCGTTGCGATGGGCAGCTTGCCCAGCATGGTCAGCGCAAGCTCCCTTGCCGTATCGGCATGGTCGCCCGGTCGTATGGCCAGAATGACCGCCGCCAGCTTCCCTTCGCGGATAAGAATGCGGTGCTCCCGCTTCCAATCGGCGACAATGCCCTTGAGCCTTTCCTCACCGCATTCCGGTTCGCTGTGGACCAGCATAACGGTGTACAGATTCCGGAACAACGGCAGCTCGTCAAGCTGATCGCAAGCTCCCTGCCAGACAGGCTTGGCAATATGCGCAGCATCCACTCCCAGCATCAGCTCGATCAGCGAATCCAGGCCGAAGGGCTGACGGCTCTGCTCCTCCTCCACTTTTTCCGCAACGCGGGCAAGCAGCCGGATCAGCTCATCCTGATTGACCGGCTTCAGCAAATAATCCTCCACGCCGTGACGCAGCGCCTCGCGGGCATAGCCGAAATCATTGTAGCCGCTGAGAATGGCGATCCGCGCCGTACTGCCGCGCCTTCTCAGCTCTGCGATCATTTCCAGTCCGTCCATCTGCGGCATACGGATGTCGGTGATGATCAGATCCGCCTCCATCTCCTCCAGATGACCCAGCGCTTCCCGTCCGCTGCTCCAGATGCCGACCACCTGATAGGACGGATCGATCCGTCCGATGATTTTCGCGAGGCCGAGCCGGATGAGCTCTTCGTCATCGATAACTGCTATTCGCATCAACGTAATCTCTCCTGTCTTAATGAATATCAAGCTTTGGCCGTTCTGGGCCCAGTCGATTGCCGCACGACAAGTTCCCCGGTCAACAGAATCTTCTCCTTCGGACTGTTCGGATGCTCCAGCCGGCGCAGAAGCGCCTCTACAGCGCGAACGCCCATACCCCGCTTATGCACATGCACCGTGGTCAGCGTAGGGCTGGATAATGCCGCATCCTTGATATCGTCAAAGCCGGTCACCGATACCTCATCGGGCACGCGGATATTCATCCGCGCCAGAATGGTCATGACGCACATGGCGATAGAATCATTGGCGCAGGCAAAAGCAGTCGGCATCCTGGATTCACGCGAAAGCTCCTGGAGGATCGTCTCCAGCGCCTCGGTCATCTCCGAGCGGTTATCCCCCCTGATGGTCAGCAGCCCCTCATGCTGGTTGACCCCAAGTCCATGCTCCTCCGTCATGGAGCGGTAGCCGAACCAGCGGTCGTAGAAGCTTCGGGAATAGCGGAGATTGCCCACAAACTGCAGATTGCGGTGGCCCATTCCGACCAGATAATGCGTAATTCTGCGCATCCATTCGAAATTGTTCATGGACAGCACATCCGACGGAATCAAAGGGTCCTCGTGGTCGATGAGCACGAATGGAATCCCGAGATTGCGGATTTCCAGCAGAATCTGGTACGATACGACCCCGACCCCGATAATGCCCATGACCCCCCTCGGATTGATCATATTGGCGAACTGGCTTCGTATATGCTCGGTTACCAGAATCATGCCGATGCCGCGCTCCTCCAGCTCCAGCTGGACGCCTTCAATAATGCGTCCCCAATAATAGGAATGCCTGGTCTGGTACCGTACGTTCGGAACCAGCACGATGACCTGCCGGTGGTCCGTCTCCCCGAATGCAGCCGCCTTGGGCTGCTCCTCCGCTGCCGGCTCTTCCTTCGTAATGAAGCGGTAACCCAGCTGGGCAGCCGCCTGAACGATTCTGTCTCTTGTCTCCGGCTTGATGCCGCTCTTGCCCGACAAGGCCTTCGAGACGGCGAATTTGGAAACGCCCACATGATCGGCTATATCCTGCATGGTGATTTTTTTGGTCATAATCAACACTCAACCCCGTCGCATATAAAATAGGTAGCTAACAATCTTCAATCCATGATAACACACTTTATTTGTTAGCTCATTTTTCATGACCAGGGCCCTCTTATACCTTACATTATATGTAAGATACGTCGCGCTCAAGTCGGCTTGCAATTAAGGAATTTTTCAAAACGCTCCCAGGCAGTATATAATGGAAGCAAATATACGTTATGTCTTTAACAATCTTTAACAATATCGATGGATGAAGGGATTTGAGAACCGTGAAAAAGGAAATAATCGACCGTTTTATCTCTTACGCCATAGTCGACACGCAATCGAACGACGCCAGTGAGACATGCCCTTCGACGCCGGGGCAGCTCATATTAGCCAACCAGCTGGTCGCCGAGCTTAAACGGATCGGCATGAGCGAGGTCACCATCGATGATAACGGTTATGTCATGGCAACACTGCCTGCCAATACCGATAAGCAGGTACCGACCATCGGATTTCTTGCACACGTGGACACAGCCACGGACTTTACGGGAACGAATGTCAAACCTCAGGTCATTGAATCCTATCAAGGCGGCGATATTGTACTGAATGAAGCCGGTCCTGTCATTCTGACCACCAGGGATTTTCCGGAAATCAGCACTTATAAGGGACACACCCTGATTACAACAGATGGAACGACGCTGCTTGGCGCGGACAACAAGGCGGGCATTACCGAAATCATGACGGCGATGGCCTATCTGATCGGGCATCCCGAGATCAAGCATGGACGCGTCCGGGTAGCCTTCACGCCCGATGAGGAGATCGGCAGAGGCCCGCACCGGTTCGATGTGGCTGCCTTCGGTGCCCAATATGCCTATACGGTGGATGGAGGCCCGCTGGGTGAGCTGGAATACGAAAGCTTCAACGCCGCCGCAGCCACCCTTATTTGCAAAGGAACCAATGTTCATCCCGGGACGGCCAAAGGAAAAATGGTCAACTCCGCCAAAATCGCCATGGCGGTTCAAAACCGGCTTCCGGAGGAGGAAGCGCCGGAATACACGGAAGGCTATGAAGGCTTCTACCATCTGATCTCCATCAGCGGCAGCGTCGAGCAGACAAAGCTTCATTACATTATCCGCGACTTCGACTCCGCCGGGTTCGAAGCCAGAAAAACAAACCTGATCAACATCGTGAACGAGCTTCGCGAAATATACGGGGATGACAGCATCGCCCTCACTCTGAAGGACCAGTATTACAATATGAGAACCAAGATCGAGCCGGTCATGGAGATCGTGGAAATCGCCCGCCAGGCTATGCTTGGTCTTGATATCGAACCAATTATCAAACCGATCCGCGGCGGGACTGACGGTTCCCAGCTGTCTTACATGGGACTGCCCACACCGAATATTTTTACCGGCGGCGAAAATTTTCACAGCAAGTATGAATACATCTCCGTGGATAATATGGTGAAGTCCGTTCAGGTGATTACCTCGATAATCAGCAAGTTCGAGCAGCAGGCGTAAATAAAATCCACTATGGAGCAAACGTTGACCGATATGAACCTTCTTCGGCAGCGCGCAGGCAGTACCGACAACAAATAAAAGCCGTGAATTTCAACTGGTGTTGAAGGTTCACGGCTTTATTTTACAGGCGGCACTGCCGATTATTCGGACCGTACACCCGGCAGATGCCGGGCAAGAAAATGATCGGTTATGGCTATGGCCTGCTCCAGCTCCTCTGTCGTTCCGGCAAACGGATGGACTGCTCCGAAGGTATGCGTCCCGCCTGCAACGGTGGCATAGTGCTGATTAGGCGCGGCTGTCTGAAGCTTCCTGAAACCAGTGAGCAGCCGCGCCGCATCCTGATCTCCCTGCAGCACCAGTACGGGAATCGGGAGTCCAGCCAATACTGAAGGAATATCAAAGCGCTCCCGGTTGGCATCCAGATCGTGAAAAAAATCAGCGCTGACCGGCATCTCCTGCTTCGTCCTCGCATTGATCACATAGCCTATACCCCGCTCCATAACCTCTGAACGAAATGCCGCATCGAACAAATCCGCCTTGGCAACGCCGTTCCAGGTAACAACTGCCGCGACCCGTCGATCCTGCGCGGCATAAATAATGCTGTTGCCTCCGCCTCTGCTGTGTCCAATCAGACTGATCCGCGAAAGATCGCAGTCCTGGGTGAAGGGCAGCTTGCCGTTCATCAGATAGTCGAGCAGCGCTTTCAGGTCGGATTGCTCTCTGGAGTAAGTGTTCAGCGGGTACTTGTCCAGTTCGTCGAAATCCGTCTCCCCTACTCCGTTGCAGGAGAAATTGAAGGAGATGACCGCGTATCCCCTCCCTGCCAATTGTTCGCACAGATACGGGAAGAAGCCCCAATCCTTGAACCCCTTGAACCCATGAACGGCAATGATGACCGGCTTCCTCCGACCATCCTCAATCACTCTCACATCGCCGCGCAAATATAAATTCTCACCTAATGAATAGGAAAACGACTGCTTGCTCAGATCACCCATTCGCTCCCCGGCTCCCTTCCTGTCATTCTGCAGAATAGAATCTCATATCAAAGCCCATGCCCCTCTATTATCTACCAAATTATGCCTCCAGGCAAAATAATGCCGGTTGCCGCTTTCGCATCCAGCGCCGGGGTTTGGCGGAATTACTTGATATTGGAATCCTTTTGCGAAATAGAACCGTACAGGTTAGTATAAAAACATCGCGCAGTAACGGCTATACTCGTAAATACAAAGAAAGAGGGGGATCATTATTAAAGCCTGGCTGCAAATGGGAATCTTCATGCTTATTACGATATTTCTTACACGCTTTATTCCGTTCTCCGCTTACTTCCGCAATGTGGATACGCTGGTCCACGAGCTGTCTCACGCTCTGGTCACGCTGGTGCTGTCAGGCAAGGTGAGATCGATTCATTTGTTCTCCAATGGCGGCGGCGTTACCTTCTCCTCCTATGCGGATACGTGGGTGGCGATTCCAATCGCCCTTGCCGGCTACATGGGCTCCGCCCTTTTCGCCCTATTCTTATTTCGGCTGTATGCCAGCCGCAAAGAGCGGACCGGTCTGAACATTGCCGCGGCGCTTGCCGTTATCGGCTTGACGCTGTTTGTCCGCAATGGCTACGGGATGGCGTGGTGCGCCGTCTTTGCCGCCGCAACTTTCGTCATCGCCGCGATAGCCCCGGCATGGCTGCGCCATGGCTATTATTTGCTCATCGCCTTCATTGTGCTGGTGGAATCCATCATCAGCCCTTTCACCATTCTGTCAAACGCTTTTATGGCATGGGGAACTGCCGGGGATGCAGCCAGCCTCGGCAGCGTAACATTTATCCCGACAATCGTCTGGGCGCTCCTGTTTATGGCCTTCTCGCTGCTCTGCGCCAAAGGGTCGACAGGGCTTTTGTTCAAGCGCGGCTTCGGACAGAAGACGGTTTGATAAGAAGAAACGGCTTCGCCGTCCTTTTGGCGGCGCTTCTCCCTCTGAACTTAAATAAATGTACGCCATACGAAACGCGATCAATCAATAAGTGTAGGAAAACGGAAAAAGGCCGCCAATTTGGCGGCTGAGGCGGGTTTCATCCCAAGAAAAGCGATCAGAAAACACAAGAAGCATGCGTTTCGTTTATGCGGTTGGCCTACTCTTGTTTCATTACGCCACCGATTGACGATTCAAGTCGAAAATATCAATATGATCAACATCCACGGATACCGTTCTCAGCTGCTGCCCTTTACCCGCTGTCACAATTGACCCGGTTCAACCTCCAGTAAGCGCCTGAACGGGACATCCAATTATTAACATCCCCGCCGCAGGTCCAGTATAGAAACCAACCTCGAGCATGTTTCGTCATATGGCGTTCTCCCGTACTCTTAAGATAACAGAAATGAAACATATATGGGTACGGGGGAAAATGGATTATGAATGATCAGAAAACGATTTATGTCCTGATGACGGACACCGGAACACTTTTTACAAGAATGATTAAATTCGTCACGAAGGCGCCCCGCAATCACGCTTCCATCGCATTTGACTCCGACTTGAAGGATGTATACAGCTTTGGCCGCAAGCAGCCGCTTAATCCGCTATCCGGCGGATTCGTCAAAGAGGATATGAAGGGCAAGCTGTTCGGCAAAGCGGTCTGTGCCGTCTACAGCTGTACGATCAGCCGCTCCGCTTATGAACGGATGCAGGCCTATATCCAAGCCATCGAAGCCAACAAGGAAAACTACAAATACAATCTGATCGGCCTGTTCGGCGTTATGCTGAATATGGAGTTCCAGCGCGAGAATGCTTACTTCTGCACCCAGTTTGTCGCCAAGGTGTTCGAGCATAGCGGACTTCCGATTGCCGACAAGCCGGCCTCGCTGGTCACTCCCGGCGATCTGGAAAATTCGGCAGCTCTGCAGCTGGAATTTCAGGGCGAGCTGGAGCGCTATATCCAGCGCCAATCTACTGCTAAGCAAGAGATGAAGACCGCCTGATGCTTGAGCTTTATTCTATTAACTGCATCGATATTCCAAAACAAATGCGCTTGGCAGGTTAGCCTACCGATTCAGATGATAGGGGACTGTCGTGATAACTACGTCCTTCTGGGCGAACAAATAAGCATGCAGCATCAAGCCTGTCTGGTTGTGAAGAATATACTGCCACCAGTGCCTGGTTATGAACTGGGGAATGAGAATGGTAATATGATCGGTTTCCGCGCTTTTCCACTCGACCGTATCAATGAATTTCATGAGCGGCCTGATCACGCTGCGATAGCTGGACCGGAGCACGATAAGACGGACGCCGGGATTCCATTCCTCCCATTTTTTCTCCATCCGTTCAATATCTTCATCATCAAATCCCACATAAACGGCGACCACATTCTCCGTCAGCGACTTGGCATAGCTCAGCGACTGCATGACAACGCGCGTTATGCCCGCTACCGGAACCACGATGGTGCTTCCTTTAATAACCGGTTTGTCCGCTTCCATGTTGATCCGCAATTGATCCGCCGTATTGCGGTAATGCTTGTTGATGCTCAGGAAGATCCAGATCACAACAGGCAGGAATAGAAAGACCATCCAGACATGCCCGAACTTGGTGAAGATAAAAATCAGCGTAATGACCAGAGTGGTGAGCATGCCAATTGTATTGATGACTAATTTTATGATCCAGTTGGCTGGCTTCAGCTTAATCCACCTCACCATCATCCCCAGCTGGGATAACGTAAAGGGAATAAAGACGCCTACCGCATACAGGGGAATCAGGCTCTCGGTATCGCCATGGAAAAGCACTACGAGCAAAGCTGACAAGATGCCCAAAATAATAATGCCATTGGAAAAGCCGAGACGGTCGCCGCGCACCATAAACACATTCGGCATATATTTATCTTTGGCCAGCATGAACGCCAGAAGAGGAAAGGCCGAGTAGGCTGTATTGGCTGCCAGAAACAGAATCAGGGCAGTGACACCCTGGATGATATAATAAATCACGCCTCTGCCAAAGGTGGAATCGGCGATCTGGGAGACCACGGTTTCCTTCGGATTCGGCGTAATGCCGTACCAGTAGGCGAGAAGGCTGATTCCCACAAACATGGCGCCCAGAATGGCGCCCATCATGATCAGTGTGGCGGCGGCATTGCGATTGGCCGGCTGCTTGAAGTTCGGTATGGCATTGGATACCGCCTCCACGCCGGTGAGCGCGGAACAGCCGGAGCTGAAGGCCTTCAGAAGCAGGAAGAGACTGATATTCGATACAGCGGCGCCGATTTCCGGAGGATGCGCATCAACGCCTCCGAGCGCGTACTTGATAATTCCCGAAATAATGAGGGCGAAAATCGCGAAGACAAACAAATAAACGGGCATGGCAAGCACGGATGCGGATTCCGTAATTCCGCGCAGGCTGATAATAGTCAAAAACAAAATCATGATGAGCGCAATCAGTACGCGATGATCATGCAGAGACGGAAAAGCCGATGTAATGGCATCAGTCCCGGCGGATGTGCTGACGGCGACAGTAAGAATGTAATCGACAAGCAGCGAGCCTCCGGCCAGCAGTCCGGTGCGGACGCCCAGATTGTCCTTGGCTACTACATAAGCCCCGCCTCCGGCGGGATAAGCGAAGATCGTTTGCCTGTATGACAAAATCAGAATCAGGAGAAGACCCAGCACAGCAAGCGAGATGGGGATGGAATACCATACCGCCGCGAAGCCCGCAGCCATCAGAACGATCAGAATTTGCTCCGTCCCGTAAGCGACTGAAGAGAGCGCATCCGAGGACAATACCGCAAGCGCTTTAAGTTTGCTCAGCTTTTCCCCTTCAATTTCCGCGCTTTTCATTGGACGTCCGATTAATAACCGTTTGAATCTGCCTACCACTGTGACTTCCCCTTTTAGCTGCATTTTGTTGTGAAGCAAATGATCCTATCACTAATTTCAAGCATAAAAAAAGCCGCAGAAAGTTAGGAGCTTTCCGCGGCTTTATCCACAAGAGAACATGGTTAAAACGCGATAATTCCTCTTCCGTACGCTTACGAGGTTAGCTGCCGGATTCGGGCGCGAGAGTCGCCCTACACCTTGGCTTGCGCCAGGTGATTCACCCCTGAGACCAGATCAACTGCATCTGCCTCCATGGTTCCCCCGTTTCTGTTTCAGAACTCAGCGATTAAGGATTTCTATGAAATTGAAACTCTTTTCCACGACTTGCCGCTTCACTTACTGAATATTACTCCTTCACTTATTTCTTGTACAGCAACGGAAACTGGAAAATATTTAAGCTCATTACCCTATATAGCGATATAAACGCTTACATAGATCCTATCCTCTTCCTATCAACCTTTTTCGCAGGATATCTTCATTTATGACCTATTATGTTTCCTGCCCGTTATTTTTGTCTGGCCATAAGCGATCTCAACAGCACAGCCGCGGATTTGAGCCTTGGCTTTTTTCTGTACTTCCGCACATCATCATAAGTCGCCAGGGCAACCTTGGCATCCCGCAGCGCATAAGCGAAATCATCACCCTGCATCAGCTTGTATTCCCATACCCGCTTCTCCCAGGATGGAACAAGGGCGCTCATATGCTCGTCCCCGGCTGCCGGATGAATATAAGTCTCGCAGATTCCCTCGGGAAGATCGTAGAGCTTTGACAGCATCATCTGCTTGAAGCTCTCATAGGTTTCTCCTTCTTCCACGCCATACGTATGGCTCAGCAGATAATCCGGTATCGGCACGCCGAGCGTATCCGCAAGATGGACCACCTTGCGCAGCGCCTGCTCCGCTCCCGGAATAGAGGCCAGAAACTTGTCCCGGGGATCGATCCAGCGGAACAGACGGAATGGCAGACCGCGCCGGGAGCACTGCCACAGCACCTGCGGCAGATAGCTTCTGCCTGTCGCCAGGCCATAGAGACTTCCCATATGATTATCCGCATGGGAGACCGTCAGACCCGCCTGCTTCACCGCCTGGAATTGTGCCTGCATTTCCCGTACAACCGCCTTCGGATCGGACTGCCGCTCGAAGGCTTCGATGGTGGCGTGCATGCGCCCGTCCGGGCCCTCCAGCGACGGATCGCCGGTCAGGCTTTTCCAGGGCAAAGCGGCAATCTCGCTTGTTAGCGTCAGATGCAGCCCGATGTTCGCTGCCTTCTGCTTACGGCACCACGCTGCCGCCTGCTCAAAGGCCGAGGCAGGCGGCATAATCGTTGCCGATGATACCTTCCGCTCCTCCAGCAAATGCATAATAGCTTGATTGGCGGCCTCGCTCTGCCCAAAATCATCAGCATTCAAAATTAAATATTTCTCCATCTGCCGCACCTCCAACACTTTTTTAATCCTGACTTTCCGGAAATGGCTTCAGAAAAAACGAGAGAATCAAGGAAACGCTCAGTAAACAAAAGGGGACAACGCAGACCAGGACGCGAAAGGTCAAATCAGGATTCGGTCCGGGTTCGTCGCCGCTTACATAGCCAAAGAGCATGCCGATGGTCCAGAACGCCAAGGCCGAGATCAGACCGCTGGAGCGGGTGATGAATCCGCTGACGGCCGTATACACGCCTTCCCTGCGCTGGCCGGTTCTGGCTGTATCCAGATCGATGATACGGCTGTTCAGCACAGGCGGAGTAACCAGAAACCCTGCCAGTCCGAAGCCGACTATAATCCCGAATACAATTCCGCTGGCAAGTCCCTGCCCGAACCACAGCGGTATGACGGACAAGGCATATACAGCGAGAGAAACCCGCCAGCCGTTATGGGAACCAAGCTTGTTAACGATCCGGTACCAGACGACCACAAGTGGAATAACCGATACAAATATCGATGCCAACAGCAGGGAAACCTGGGATTCAGGAATGCGGAGCGTATATTTGGCGTAAAAAGGGATCATCGAGCTGAGCAGCCCGTTCACCGTCTGGGCGAACGAATTGGCAATGTTGAATATCCAGAACTCCTTGTTCTTCAACGTCTCGCGGAAGGATTCGATCAAACCAAGCCTGGGCTCGGAAACATCCGTATTCCCTTCCTGCACGCTCATCACGCACAAAAGCATGAATATCCCGAACACCACGGCATAGATAAGCGCCATATAGCCAAAGCCGAAGGCATCGAATACGAGAGGCGTAAGCGCCGAGCCGATAAGGATTGCCACAATCTGAAAGCCCTGCTGGATTGCCGAAGCCTTGGCCCGCAATCGGCTGCCCCGGAACAGCTCCGGGAAGAGAGCGCCGTAATTCACCCAGAGAATCGTAGCAACCCCTTCATAGAGAATAAGCGAAACGAGGAACCAAAGGAAGAGATTCATATTCCCCAATCCCTGCGGCACGGCGAAAACCATGACAAAAGAAGCCATAAAAAAAGGAATGGCCGAATAAATCCAGGGCTTGCGCCGGCCGAAACGCGTTCTGGTGCGATCCGACAGATAGCCGGCTATCGGCTGATTTACCGCATCCCATATTAAGTAGATGGTACGGGCCAGCGTAGCAAGCCCCACTCCAAGACCCAGCTTCTCAACATAATAATAGCTGTAAAAGGAATTGAAAGCCTGGCTTGGTATCATCAAAGCAAACATGCCAAGCGCATACGTAAAAGGAGAATTAAGCCATTTTCTGTTCATCCCAAAACCTGCCCCTGTTATCAATATATGAATTTCCATTCTGGAAACTTCTGTTATATTCATTCTCCTAGCGGGTTTGGTATTCCTTCTGAACAGCTGAGATTACGTGACAGGCATGAAGGTAAAAACGAAGCGGGATGAGGCCGGATTGCACCAGAACCCCATTCAGCCACCAGGAAGAAACGGCTGTCGCCGTCCTTTTGGCAGCGCAGCTTGTCTCTCCCCTAAGACCATATAGACATATACAGGCTTGAACCTTATATATGGTAAATAAAAGCGCCCGGATTGCTCCAGGCGCTTCATACTGTTACCTACTCGGCTGTCTTAAGCTTGTTAGGTTCAGGAGCTGCCGAACTAGTGCCGTGCTCCTGCTTGCCGCGTTTATCCTTGCAGCGCTCGCGGATTTCCTGGCGGAGCTGCCTGGCATCCTTGCCTTCCGTGTCAATGCCAAGCTTCTTGGCAAAAGCCTGCAGCTTCGCCAGATGCTTCGCCTTCTGTTCCGTCTCAAACCGTTTCCACTTGGCTTCGTCCGCCTTGCGGGCAGCTTTGAGCTCCTCGCGCAGCTGATCGGCATCCTTGCCTGCGGTCTCAATACCAAAATACCGGGCGGCTTCGGTCAGCCTCCTCATCCGGTGCTTCTCGCGGTCACTCTCGCTGTATTTCCGGTGATCATGACCGTTGTTGCTCCACTGCTCGCTTTTCCCGTTTTGCTCCTGAGAAGAGGAAGTGCTGAGCGGCGGCGTCAAGTCCGCAGCCTGGGCGAATGACGGCAGAGCCGCCGCCAGAATCATGCCGGCCGCTGCTGTTGCGATCCATTTGCTGTTCCACGCTATCATCGTTTCTGTCAGCTCCTTATGAAGTTGGGTTGTCTATCACCTGGATAGTTTGTCCAACTTTACAGAGCCATAGTCAACTTTTTCCAAAGATCAGGGCATGGACCCAAGCTTCTTCCTCACTGCAGCTGTGCGAGCTCCTGCTCAAGCAAGCTCCTAGAGAAATGCTCCCCGATAAATACAGCCACATCATTCACTTTGCCCTGCGGCGTAATCCGCGTAAATTCCAGCTCCCGGTACGCATATTGAAATAAGAAGCGGCTGTTCGTGTCCGAGAAGGTAACAATACCCTTGGCCCGGTACACCTCCTGCGGAAGCCTTGAGATAAGCTCTTCAAAGGAGTGGCTGTCGACCGGTCCCGCAAAATAATGGGTGAAGGACATCACATGCGCGTGTGATGCGTGAGCCTCTTGGGACTCGTCATCATGCGAATGGGAATGCTGCCCACCTTCATGATCATGCCCTTCAAGCCTGCAGTTTGCCCCGCAGACATGCTTCCCGTGCAGCTGCCTGTACTCCGCATCCGTGTGGTCCTTGGGCGACAGATCAAACATGTTCAGCTCGGTCATGCAGCGTACCGTCATGGTCAGCGGCGCGTAGCCGTTAAGCTCGCGGATGAGCTGCTGGACCTCAATCAGCTCTTCGGGATTCAGCTTGTCGGCCTTGTTCACGATCAAATCGGTCGCGCAGCGGATCTGATCCTGCATCAGCTTGTAGGTTCTGCCGCCCCGCCGGCTGCGTACCAGCAGTTCAGGCCCGTCGACGACAGTCGCAATTGTCTGCAAATCGACCCGAATGAACAAAGCCGCTTCCGTCACCGCGTCGATGATTTCCATTGGATTGGCTGCCCCCGTCGATTCGATCAGCACCACATCGGGCTGATGCTCCTCAATCAACTGCTTCAGCTCAAGACCCAGATCGCCTCTGATCGTACAGCAGATGCAGCCCCCGAGCATCTCCGCCATGGGCACATCATCGTCAATGAACTGACCGTCGAGGTTCACGTCCCCAAGCTCGTTCATAACAATAGCTGCTTTAATATCAGCTGCTTTATAGTAATCGATCACCCGATTCAACAGCGTTGTCTTGCCGCTGCCGAGAAAGCCGGAGATCAGATGGATCGGAATCTTGTTTTGCTCATGGTGATGCCCGTTCATTGTCATAGCCGTTCATCCTTCCTCACTTGTCTAAAAAGAATTATATCGTAATTGTTACGTATATAACAGATGGCCGCTCAATAAATTCGCTAGTCGGCAAGCATGAATGTCTGTAAGAATAATTGACGGACGTTGAGGGGAAAATGAGGTTGCATTACCCACTTCCTTCCAAGGGGGTCAACCATGAGCGCTGCTTCCAACAACAATGACAAGCCTTCACTGGACAGGACGCTTCAGGAATTGCATAACTGTATGGATATCTATCACCGCATGTTTCCGGGCAAGCCGGAGCTGCATATCGTTTACTTCTCCAATCTTGTGAATATGGACAGGCTTCATCATGACCTCGTCGCCCCTCTTACCAGTGCTGCCGGCAATGAACAAATAGCTGCGATTCTGACGCAGGAGCATTCTCTTTTCGTGGCTGCTCAGGATCATCACACCTGCGTCAACGGCATTCTGGCCGGACAAGCGGCGGTCTTCTTCCGGGAAAAAGTCTATTTGATCGATCTGTTGAATTCATTCGGAAGATCGATTGAGCAGTCCGAGACCGAAACGGTAATTGCCGGTCCGCATGACGGATTTGTGGAAAATATTACGGATAATCTGACCGTTATCCGCAGACGGATCCACAGTGCGCAGCTGAAAACCATTTCGCTCCAAGTGGGGGAAGTTACAAAAACACAAGTCATTGTCGCTTATATTGAAGGCATCGCCAATGACGAGCTGATAAACAAACTCATAGAACGTATCCGTGGCATTGAAATCGATGCCGTATTCGATACCAATATGCTTGTGCAGATGATCGACGACAATCCGAATTCCGTCTTCCCGCAATTTCTGACGACTGAACGGCCGGATGCCATCTGCTCCAAGCTCACAGCAGGAAGGGTTATATGTCTGGTAGACGGCTCGCCCTCGGCATTCAGCTGTCCGACTTCATTCTTTGAATTTTTCACTTCGCCGGACGATTATTACCAGAGATGGCAACTGGGGACCGCTCTGCGGCTGCTGCGGATTATCGGTTTTGTCGTCACCATCGGCTTTACGGCCCTCTATGTCTCGATAACGACGTTCCATTATGAAATGGTTCCTCATACGATGCTGCTTAATTTGACGGAATCGCGCAGCCGCGTTCCTTTCCCGCCGCTCTATGAAGCGCTTCTGATGGAGATTACAATTGAGCTGCTTCGTGAAGCAGGCGCCAGACTGCCAACCAAAATCGGCCAAACGATCGGCATCGTCGGCGGTATTGTGATCGGCCAGGCCGCCGTCCAGGCAGGCTTCACCAGCAATATCCTGATCATTGCCGTCGCTTCTTCCGCAATCGCATCTTTCGTTATTCCGAGCTACATTATGAGCGCCTCCATCCGGCTTATCCGCTTCGGTCTGATTTTGCTTGCCGGGCTATTGGGCAATTTCGGGCTGGCTGCAGGAATTTGCTTTATCGTCATCCATCTGAGCGGCATCACGAATTTGGGAACCTCTTATTTGACTCCTCTAGCTCCGATCGCCAAGAAGGACTGGCTGGATACCTTTATACGGGGCCCCTTCTATGCTCTGCGCAGCCGTCCTTCCCAGGCGCAGACATCCAATAAGATCAAAAATAAAATGCGAAAGTAGTGCCTTGCCTTGAATGAAAAGCTGAGTACATTTCACATTGCCCTATTAATCTACATGATCGAGCTTGATGTAACCATGTTCAGCATGCCCAGGCTTGTTGCGGAAAACATCGGAACCAACGGGTGGCTCGGTGTTATACTGCTTTCATTTGCAGCCGCCGTTAATATCATGTTGATCCAGCTTGTCTACCGAATAGGCAGGGGACGCTCCGTGTTCGAGATTGCCGGGCATACGCTTCCCCGCTTCGTGCTGTATCCGGTCTATATTCTGCTTGCCTTGTTCTGGACAGCGCTCGGGAGCTTTATCTGCAAAAAATATGTTCTGATCTTTCAAATGCTATCCTTCCCCACAACGAACCCGATGCTGCTGTATGGGGTAATCGTTCTTCTGATGTTCTACTTGCTGACCAAGGGCATTTATAATATCGGGAAAGTGAGTACGATTTTTTTCTTTTTCACTATCGTTTTGATTTTTTTTATCTTTTATTATATTCCCCACTGGCAGGTCGTCCGTTTTACGAAGTATTTTTTTCAAGGAACAACCGGAGGGCATGGTTGGGTCGGTTGGATTGAGGTATATACCATTTTTGTCGGATTTGAGCTGGCCCTGCTGCTTTTTCCGTTCACCAACAAGAAAAGCGGCTTGATCAAAGGAGTTTATGCCGGTCATTTCATTCATTTGTTCACGGTTCTGCTGCTGATTTTCACCTGCTTCGGCTTCTTCAGCTTCGAGCAGCTGAAGATCCTGATGTATCCCGTCATTAATCTGTTATCCTTTATTGAGCTTCCCTTTATTAACAGAGTGGAAAACCTGATCTATACCATATTCCTGTTCGCCAATCTGATCTCACTCGTCATGTTCACATGGGCCGCCTTGATGAGTTTGAAACAAATATTCCCCGCAGCCAAAGCCGGCATTCTGGAGCTGGCAATAACCGTATTGTCCTTCGGATTCGGATGCATCCCCCGCATCGCCCGGGAATCTGAACGGCTGCTGATGCTGGCTTATTATGTCGAGATTGCGTTATCATTCACAGCCCCTCTGGCTTTACTGCTGCTGTTAGCCTGGCAAAGCTTATTCCGCAGAGAGGGATCAGTGCCATGAAAAAAACCATTTTATGCCTGACTCTCTGCTTCTTCCTGACAGGCTGCAGGGACGAAAAAATTATTGAGCAAATGGGTTTTGCGCGCACCCTTGCTTACGATACGGCTAATTCGGATGGCAGCGGCAATTTGCTGCGAATCACGATCAGCATACCTCAGGCTCAGCCTCATCGTAACCGAATCCTGCTGTCGACAACTGCAAGGTCGAGCAAGGAAGCCCGGCTCATCTTCACCCGGGAGAATAACCGGCAGGTAGTCAGCGGACAGATTCGGACTGCTCTATTTGGCGAGAAATTGTCATCAATCGGGTTATGGCATCATGTGGACAGCCTTGTCCGCGATCCGTCCATCGGCAATACAGTAAGTGTGGTCGTCGTTGAGGGCAATGCCAACAATTTACTGGAAAGCGACTTCTCCCAGTATCCTTCGACAGGGGAATATATTGAAACTCTGATTCGCTCCGGCAGCCGTGCGAATGAAATCCCTTCGTCCAATCTGTATACCTTCACAAGAGATTTCATGGACAAGGGGATTGACCCTGTCGCTCCGATCCTAAAGGCATCGAAGGAAAGTATTAAACTTGATGGCTTGGCGCTGTTTCGGGAAGACCGGTATGTGGGAAAGGTTGAACCCCGGGACTCGCTGCTGATTGCCTCTATGATGGGCCGCGTCCATTCAGGAGAGCTGGCGATTCCGGTTCCTTCGGAGGATGGGCAAGAGAGCGATATTGTCATCATGAGCTTTATGTCCAGCAAACGAAAAATAACGATCACCCACAACCAGCCTATTAAAAGCGGCTCCGACCTGAATGTGGTCGTTCATATGAAGCTGCGCGGCTCGCTGCTGGAATATACCGGCACTATGAAGCTTCAGGAAGCGGAGATTCAGAAAAAAATGGAGGCGATGATG
The DNA here is from genome assembly GCF_056269255.1 of Paenibacillus sp. JT31N17. Lineage (NCBI taxonomy): Bacteria > Bacillati > Bacillota > Bacilli > Caryophanales > Paenibacillaceae > Paenibacillus > Paenibacillus sp. JT31N17. Next base: position 30,642 of record NZ_JBWDNP010000022.1, on the reverse strand, counting down.
AGGGCGTATCTGGAAAAGGAAGGAACCCGGATCATTAAGATGATGCAGCAGTTAAGCGCGGATTCCCTGGGAATCGGTCAATATGCGCGAAATGAGATGAGCTATGCCCAGTGGGAGCGTACCGACTGGCATGCTTTTTTTTCCCAGGCGAATATTAAGGTCGTCGCAGATGTGAAAATCAAGGATATCGGAAAGGTGCAGCAGTGATGCTGCACTGCGGGTATGCTTCATCTGTCCCACTCCTGCTCCAGTCTGCCGCCTGTCATTTGAAATCCCATCCGGCGATCCGGTTCCCTCCTCATTATGCGTCATAGACCTCATGCCCCCCCCCAAAACTGCAGCGTTTCACCGGAGAAATAGAGGCTTGCCTCTCCTGCCCTCTTCTATGTTATACTGCTAAAATATCCATGCAGGAGGGTTAATGAAGTGAAAATTTATATCATTCTTTCGTTTAATGAAGACGGAATGGAAAATGTTTATGCAGGTACGGACGAGGAAAAGGCATTGTCCCTGAAGCCCGGGGATTTTGAGAACTGCGATGCCCTATTCGTGGAAATATGGGAAGACGGAGAGAAAACGGATGATTTTCGTCTGGAATGACGGGACAGCAAAGCAGGATGAATTCGTAAAAGAAATGGCAATAGTGCCTGGGGTGAAAATAGTAGAAGAAGAGACGCTTCAGGCATGTTCAACATGTTTGAAGCGTCTTTTTGGGTTGAAGAGAGTGCCTTGGTCAGGAGGGAGGAGTAGGTGTTCACCGGATTGCGATGCCAGATGCTTTGCGCACTTCATCCGTCAGGCGGTGAATTTCGGTGCGGGCTTGTTTATCTGTGGTCATCTCGTAGATGCTGGCCAATAACCGGATGAGCGTATCTGCGTCCCTGGTGTTCATTTTCATGCTGCCCTCTTGGGGGACTGGAGGCAGGGCAGGTTGCCCGGCAGCCTTCGTGCTCCACCAGCCTTCATTGCCGAAGGATTCATTGAGATCAAGCTTAACGCCTGCGACATTGGTATCGTTCTGGTACTGATGGATGTTCGCATGCCGGCTCAGCTTCCCTCTGCTCCAGGCATAGGTCTGCCAGAAATGCGAACAGACTTTGCGCCTGGCCATCTCCTCAATAACAGCGTAAGAACCGTAGACACCGGTGCGGTAACCCGCTAATTGAGCTGCCGCGGCACTTAAATATTGGGCAATGGCTTCGTACTCCTGCGGGCCTGCATCATAATCGACTGCAAAATAAATCGCGCTGCCCGGGGACTGCCCGATCAGCACGGCTTCTCTCAAGGCTGCCAGACCATCAGTCGTGCCATGAGCTTCGCCTCCAGCCGGACGATTCGCGCTTGTTTCATAAATAGAGACGATCTGCATCCCCACCGCTGTGATCGCCTCTGCCTCGGGGCGGTTGAGCCGTTTCCAGGAGAGCCGCTCCGGAACGAGATAACGTGCAGCGAACAAGAAGCCAGCACCGGCAAGCACCTTCGCATTCGAAGCGGTTAAGGGGATGGCGCAGTCCAATCCTTTTGCCATTAGTGTTCACCTGCTTTCAGGGGTAGGCGGTTTATTGAAGTCCAGTACGGCCTTCTCAATAGCGGCACGGATCGTCTCGGCGGAGACCTCGATTCCAAGCCTCGTTATGTGATTGGCGACATAAGCAAAGGCCGCTTCCAGCTTCTGCGGGCCGCCGCTCTCAATATAGGTGGCTTCGGCAAGTGCTGCCGCTTCCTTCGCCAGCTTGTCCAGCATGTCCCGCTGCCCGGATGTGGTGTGGATATCCAGCCAGATTGAGACCTTCTTGTGCAATCTTGCGATACATCCGAGCAGGAAGGCAGCGAGGAGGCCAACAAGCGCCTGTACAATCATTATCAAATAGGGCTGCAGCTGCGTCATGATTGATCATCCTTTCGATTTGGGTTTCTTTTTGAAGTAAACAAAAGCGTCATAGCGTTTCTTATAGGTTTGTATGGACAGAAGAAATAACCCCAAAGCCGCCGCCGACTGAGCTGTCAGCCATGCCAGCCGTTGGATTTTCTCCAATTTCAAGCTGATGAACCCCAGCAGTTCCGATAGAGAAATCCAAAGCGTAATCCCCATGGAGAGGGTGTAGGCTGATAGAAAAAAGAGCATCGCCAGCAGAAACGCACTGACAATGCCCGATTTGATCCGCTCCTTGAAATAAGGGATTTGCGAAATCAGAATGAATGAGGCTGAAATGGTCGAGAAGGCATACAGCAGGAATAGGGTCCAATCAATGAGTAGAGACATGATCATTCCCCCTCCTTCTCATAAACAAGATATTTGGCGAAATTGTTGTTTTTGACGATGTCCTGCAGCTCCTGCGATAAATGACGGTAACGATGAATGGATAACGATACGCTGATGGAGGCGTTGTTGAGATCATCCCGTTTGTCCCGAAATCGGGGGAGAAACCATTCCAACCATTTTAGAGGCATGCTTGTCATCCTCCCCTGTTATCAGGGGTGTCCTTCTTGATATTTTTGAACCACTCGATCATCGGCGCCATCACACCTTCGCGTTCCTTGTCTAAAATCTCCTGCAGCCGGTCCCGGTCCTCTTCCGCCCTGTCCAGCAAACTGCGTGGCACCAAGTCACCACGGATAAGCATCCGGACGATATAGAGCACCACAATGAGCAGGACAATAGCCAGAATAAGTGAAAGGCCATACTTTTCCGCCAGCTGCGCAAGCTTTTCAATGGATGTCAATTGTTCCGGATCCATCCTGGTGACCTCCTCTATAAATATAAAAAAACAGCCTCACGTCAGTGGGGCTTAAATGGTCTATTAGACTTTTTCTTAGGTAACGAAAAGCTGTCCATTTGAATATCCGAGCTTACCCTTTGTCCTCGCCGACTTCAATCGTGATCACGGTACCGGGTTCACCCCTAGACGGAGCGAGGGGAGGCCTTTCGAAAAGGTCAATGCCGCAGGCGGAACATTGGTCTTATTTCCGTTCATGACTTGCTCCCCTCCTTAATCTGCATGCTCTGCATAAGCGGTTCAACCGGCTTCTCCTGAATGACCGGAAAGGCATAGTCGACTGAAAAATGCAGCATATTCTCTATCGTTTCATGTTTCATATTCGTGCCGTGATAATGGGCCCCATCAATGCCGATAAGCGCCAGATGCTCATACAAGCTCTCGGCTATCTCCCTCACCATCTCAGGTGTTTGGCCCACAGCCTTATAACCAATAACGAAGGTATGTACCCGCCGGTACCGGTTGTTCAGCTCTTGGGTCTGTACGACCTTCGCCAGCTTTACGATAAAGCACGGCTGCTGCTCGTCTTCATTCTCTTCCCCGTAAATCTCTATGTCCGGAAACCAACTTTCGAGATTCGCGAGAAGACCTTCATAAATCCGGTTGATCGTAACCAGAATCATCCCTTATTCTCCTTCCTTCCGCCCGATTCCTTGGCTTTGACGCTCACTCCTTTGCTGCCCGACTGCTGTTTGTGTGTCTCGTCCCGGCCGATCATCCTCCTGTCCCCCTTCATGGCTGATGCTTGCTTCTTCCGCCTAGTTTAACGCCATCCGACAGGGCCCTTTCGGCGAATAATCCCGCTTGTTTACTGGCTCCCCGCTTGCCCTTGCCTCGTTTGCTTCATTTGTTCATGTTATCATAATAACACGATTTTACGAACAAATGTTCTCATATATGTCCAGATTTTGTCCAGCCTTTGCCTCCGAAAGGGATGAAAAAAGACGAACAGTCCGCGACTGTCCGTCTTTTTGCTTTTGCCCGATTCCGTTTTTCGCAAGCGGTGATCAAGGGTTCTGAATACTCATTTCCCAGCTTGCGGATGGTCCGGCGAACCTCCTGCTCCTGTGATCGCGCCGTACTCCTCAATGGATTTGCGCCTCCAACTGTAAAGCGTCGAACGGGAAACTCCCAGCTCGTCCATAATCGCCGATGCGTGCATATCCTCCATGAATTCCAGCCGCAGCAGCTGCCCATATTCAGGTTTATACTCACCCAGCACCTCGATCGCCCACTCGATCTGCTTCTTCTCCTGCTCGATCCTCTGCAGCTCGCTGATTCGCTCAATCACTTCATCGTAACCGCCGCGGGCGCCCGACCTGGCTTCAATGACCTTCTCAATCTTGCCCTTCAGCTCCCGCAGCAGCTTCTCGTCTTCCTCGTCTGCAGGACTGAGATCGCTAACCTCCCTCAGCTGACTGTGCGTTCCCGTCCTGTATCGGGGAAGGTAGGCATGGGCTGTCGTTTCCAGCTTCTGCTCCCGTTTGTTCAAATACATATAGGAAGGAAGCCCGCGCAGCTGACGGTGAAGCTCCTGAAGCTGATCATCCTGACGAAATGAACTGATATAGATCCCGTTGCCTACCGGCTGCTTCTCCAGCACCTTGATCCGGGCAGTCAATCGCTTGTAGGAGCGCAGCTGCTCAAGAGCTGTCTGCCCGTAGTGAAATTCTGTCATATTCTGATCTCTCCTTCTCCTTTAATTGATAATTAAATTATCATTGTAGACAGCATTGATGAGCTATTTCTTGATAAAGGAACTTTCCTTCATCAAGAAAATCAATCTTCAGGTATCGTCAACTGAGGAGTCGCAAAGAATTCGGAACAATCGCTAAAACCCTGTGAAATCGCTCATTTCGAAAAGAAGAAAATCCGGTTGACATCGAAAATAAAATTATCTATACTATTGAACAAGATAATTATTTTATCATTAAGTAGCAAATCAGGACCGGATCCTCGATCGGTAAGATTATTATAAAAGATAATTATTTTATCCGTCAAGCGATTTGGAAATATTGTTGGAGGTCATAAATATGAGTATGGGAGCAATGCTGATTCGCCTTCGGGAGGAAAAGGGCTTAACGCAGGCCGATGTCGCCGCGAAGCTCGGAATCAAGAGGGCCCGTTACAATGCCTGGGAGAATAATATCGCCAAGCCCCGTGTTGCGATGCTCAATCAATTGGCTAATTTCTATGGCGTAAATCCCGATTTTCTGCTAGGCTTTGAATCACACACCCCTCTTCCCGAGTGGGCAACCTCCAGAGACAAGCGCGATTTCAAGAAGATGCTCGAGGAAGACGAGGTCGTCATGTTCGACGGCGTGCCGATCAGCGATGTCGGGAAGCAGCGCGTCATGGACGTACTGACCGGGTTGTTCTGGGAAGCGAAGCAGATGAACAAGAGGAAGAAGAAATAACCGCTAACGATAAAAGGTGATGCCATGAATGAAATCATAACCAAACTCATCCGCCGGTTTCAGACCAACGATCCTTTTGAGATTGCGCGTGGGCTTGGAATTCATATCCGGTTTCTGGAGCTTGCGGAAGGCACCCGCGGCCTGTATTACAAGAAGCTGCGCAGGCGCTTTATTGTCATTAACGATCAGCTCGACGACAACTGGCAGCGCTTCGTCTGTGCCCACGAGCTGGCTCATGACCGTCTCCATCCCGGACTTAGCCGATTCCTGCTGGACGAGCAATCCTTCTATAATGTCGGAAAATACGAACGGCAGGCCAATAAGTTTGCCGTCCGGCTGCTGACAGCCGGCAGCCCGCCTGTCAAAGGAGAAACGATTGAGAAGCTGCTGAAGCGCAACGGCATCCCTGAAGAGATGCAAAGCTTTTTCTACTAACAGCGGCAGGCTCGATCTCTTTTTACTTTGCATAAGGGATTGGCTGGCTACTTCGACGGCGGCGCTCAATTTTTTTCTTACCTCTCCAATAATGCATGAAACTTAAAATTTTCCGATATTAACACACGCGCGAATGCCGAGCCATTGCGCGTGTTTTTATTTGCCGGATTTCCCGGTCTGCTGCATAACAACCGGCATCGACAGCGCTGCATTCCAGAAACTCTCGATTTACATCCGCCGATAGATATGATAATTTATAAACAACCAAACATCCTACGTTTAAGAATGGAGGTATAAAGATGCTCCAACAACCAACCCGACTAACCCTTGTCGAGCAGGTAGCCCGTCAAATAGAAGCCATAATTGAATCCGGAGATTGGCCTGTAGGCACCCGCATACCGGCTGAACCGGAATTAATGGCGCAGCTTCAGGTTAGCCGAAATACATTAAGAGAGGCAATCCGTGCGCTGATTCATGCCGGGCTGCTCAAGACGCGGCAGGGTGACGGAACCTATGTCAGCTCCTCCAGCGCCTTGGGCTCACTCATTCAGCGGCGGGTCCTTCGATCCGATCTGCTGCAAACGCTGGAGGTTCGGCATGCGCTGGAGAGAGAAGCGGCATACCTTGCAGCCACCCGCCGTAACGAGATGGATATTAAAACCATCAGCTCCCATCTGGATGCCTGTCAGAGAGCTGTTCGGAACCAGGACCAGAATGCCTATATCTCTGCGGATATTCTGCTGCACCAAGCGATCTTAGCAGCAGCCCATAATGACGTACTGATGGAGTTGTACAGCCATATCAACGGGGCTTTGAAGCAATCCATTACCTATTTGGTTGAGCTGCGGAGCCGGAATTTGCACGAAGAATTTCATCGGCAGCTGGTTGAAGCCATTATAGCCGGGGATGCCGATAAGGCAGTCGAAGCGGTGCAATTATATATCAAGCAGTCCCGAATTGATCTGGAGAGCCGAGTGGAGGAATCACCATGAGCACAGGCAATGAACTAAGGCTGCATCCATCGCAATTGGAATCTGCCAGCCGCACGCAAGGAAGTCTATTGATCCTCGGTTTTATTTTTATAGCCGTAAATATGCGGGCGCCTCTAACCTCTGTTGGTCCGCTGATCGGATCAATCCGCGATTCCTTGGGAATCTCCAGCACCCTTGCCGGCAGCATTACAACGTTACCTCTGCTTGCCTTTGCTTTATTATCGCCATTTGCTCCTGCGCTGGCCCGTCGTTACGGGATGGAACGGGTGCTCCTGTATGCTCTGTTTGCGCTTGTTCTGGGCACAGCTTTGAGATCGGCCACCAATGGACTTGGCGCCTTGTTCGGAGGTACTATTCTGATCGGGCTTGCCATCGCGGTTTGCAATGTCCTGCTGCCAAGTCTGATCAAACGGGAATATTCGCATAAAATCGGGATGATGACGGGAATATATTCGGTCTCGATGAACTTATGCGGGGCGATTGCAACCGGGATCAGCGTCCCCTTGGCCAGTCATATTTGGCTGGGCTGGAGAGGAGTGCTTGGCTTCTGGGGGATTCTTGCCTTGATTGCCATCCTAATCTGGCTGCCTCAGCTGCACAGCCGCCGGACTTCATCTCCTGCAGCATCCGGTGCCGCCATTCCGCAGGGGAATATATGGCGGTCTCCGCTCGCCTGGAAGGTAACCTTATTCATGGGGCTGCAGTCGCTTATTTTCTATATCACCTTAACCTGGCTGCCGGAAATCCTTGTGGAGCGGGGAATGAGCTCAAGTACAGCAGGCTGGATGCTATCGCTTATGCAGTTCGCTCTTCTTCCCTGCACATTCATTGTTCCGATTCTGGCCGGGCGGATGAAGAACCAGCAGCCCCTTGTGATCGTATGCGCCTTATTATATCTGATCGGTTTTGGCGGGCTTTTCTTTCGAAATATTAGCCTGGTTCCGCTTTGGGCGGTCATTCTGGGCATTGCCGGAGGCATCTCTTTCAGCCTGGCCATGATGTTCTTCAGCCTGCGCACCAGACATGCCCAAGAAGCAGCCCGCCTGTCCGGGATGGCGCAATCTGTCGGGTATTTGCTCGCTGCAATTGGCCCGGTCCTGTTCGGCATGCTTCATGATATGCTCGGCAGTTGGACATCTCCCCTGCTGATGCTGGTCACTGCCAGTGTCCTGATCGCCGTATTTGGCATGGGGGCGTCAAGAAATCAATACATTGGGGAAATCAATTAATACATCTTGTCCCTCTCTTGAAATATTTCTTAATCTAAATGTCATATCCCCTTCATCTGATTTTAAGATTAGCCGCCTATAATAAGAACTAACAACCCCCCTTTATTAATATAGAACGACTTGGACCCGCATATGATGCGGGTCACTTTTTTTATAGCAGGAAGGAACGGATGTCTCCGTTCTTTGGCGACACAGTCAGTTTCTTCCCTCAGACCTTCTATTGCAATCAAAACTGGTGAAACTTTTAATTTCCATAAGTCAAAGAAGCCATTTCCATACAAGGGAGAATGGCTTCGTTCACGAATATGACCGGATTATAATTCAGCTGGCGTTCTCCACATTCATAATGTCCAAAAAAGGAACCTTCGTAATTTCACCAAGATTCTCCATATGTACAAGCCTCGTCCGGGCATCCATTAAAACAATCCTGCCTTGGACCTTGTTCTCCCAACCCCATACCGTCAACAACAGCTCCGAATCCTCCTGCTTGGCTTCTGTCAGCCTCTCACCGAGCTCTTCGAGCTGAAACTCATCTCTTGTTGGCCTTTTTGGCGCTTTAGCCATGCCTGTCCAATCCTCTCTGTCACTGTATTTGCTCTGCAGATTCCAATAAAAAAAGAAACAGGCCGCTTCCCCGACTAAGGTTTGCAGCCCATCAACGTCGTTTAGTCATTCCTGGATTTCTTGCTGTTGCTGGCCTCGGGCGGTATACCGAAGCTCTGCTTGACGATCTGCCATTATAAATTTCCTACCCTTAACATTACCATAATAATTAGCAAGAAGAAACGGCTTCGCCGTCCACCGGCGGCGTATATTTAGTTTCTTCCCTCAGAAAGATAAGCAAGGTATGGACCAAATTTTATACTTTCTACTATTTTAATAAAGAATAAATAATGAAACGCTATCCAAAGAAGCCGCACTGCGGAAAACCCTTTGTTTTCCGCATCCATTTGTGACATCATTAAGCATGACGAAGAAACCGGCTGTCCATCAGGCTGGTTTGAGGTCGGAAGGAAGATGATCATGGACGACATAAAATCTGTAACGGTAGAGTTCAACGGCAACACGTACAAATTGCTGGCCGATCCTGATATAACGGGACGGCTGCTGACAGAAGGCAGATTTCAGGCTAACGATCATGAATTTTCTGTGCATGCTGTCGACCATGAGGGAAAGGATTGCCATATTTATTGGATTCTGCCGGTAGTTGATGGCGTTGCCATTGACTCACTGAACTGGGCGCATATTGACCGCGTCGAGTATGACTAACCGCCAGAGCTTCAGATTATCCATTGTTTAATCCAATGACGAAGAAATCCCCGTTCAGCTTAGAAGCTGAACGGGGATTATGTTATGACCATTCAATTAATAATTGGTTGCGGGGGCAGGATTTGAACCTGCGGCCTTCGGGTTATGAGCCCGACGAGCTACCGGGCTGCTCCACCCCGCGTCATTGCTTCATCCGGTTTTACCGGGAGATCATAGTATAACCCATATCATCTGAATAAGCAAATGATATCTTCAATTTCTTTTCGACTCCTCATACCAGCTTAGGCCACAGCCCATTTTGAACCAGGCAGGTATCACGATCCGTTCATTGTGAATAGGCTAAGTCATCAAAGTATTGGAGGTTGAACAATGGCGATCAATCCTTATGCATATCCATATTTCCGATATCCACAGCCTTATTTTCAGCCCTATTATGCACACCCCCCCGTACATCCATACCCGTATCATCCCTGGGTATATCCTACCGGGCGCGAACCCTTTTGGAATCAAATAGGGGGACACGGGATCGGCTTTAACGCGGATGGCCATCTTGGGCCATTCGGCGCCGGCATTCATGCTGGCGGTCATCTTGGCAGCGGATATGGGGCCCCTCTCTCTCCGGATGGCAGCCTTGATCCGCAGGCAGCCGGCAATTTTGGCGGCGGATATGGCTTGGGCATTAATGCCGGCGGCCACATTGGCGGCGATAAAGGATTAGGCGTGCAGGCCGGCGGTCATCTCGGTACTCATGGAGTTGGCGTCCAGGCTGGCGGGAATATTGCCGGTCATGGAGTTGGCATGAACACCGGATTCAATTGGGGCTAAGCTCCCCTCTATATTCCTGTTAGAGCGCCTTCAGCGGCGCTCTATTTTCTTTCTCATATTGCTTGCTGCCTGACCATAGTACCGGTTTTTCGCCATTTTGCGACATTCTTGATCCGCCAATCATCATCTTCATGGAAGCACCGTAATGAGTGCACATGCAATAGAAGCTTCGCGTTCCCTGCCGTTTTTCTTCGAAAACAGGGCGTGGAGCCCCCTCATGGCTTGTGTCTTGCGAACGAATCGTGATAAGTTGCGCATGATCGTCTATAATAGGGGTAGAGAACTACGGACCACAGTCATGCAAGCGCTTAATTTTTGTTTCGGGGGGAGCTACATACAATGAGAGGAGCAACATTTTCTCCGATGTTTCGCAGATTTCTGATTTCATATTTAATCGTGCTCCTGCTTCCCAACGTAGCCGGCTATATGTCCTACAGAGCTTCCGTTAAGGTAGCGGGGGCCAGTTCTGTCGAGAACAGCCGTGCGCTGCTTAACCAGAGCAAGGAAATTCTCGAAACCCGTCTCAACGAGGTGGAGGCCTTTACCAAGCAGCTGGCCATCAATAAGGACCTGAATCTTATCATGACAGAGAAGAATCAGCACGATGCCAATAATGTATTCGGGCTGCTCGGCATGTCAAAGGACATTGCCAACTATACAAGGGCCAATGATTTTCTGCAGAACTTCTATATCTATCTGGACAACTATAATGTTGTCCTGACAGCGGATTCCCTGTACTATCGACCGGAGCATTTCTACGAGCTGAATCACTATAAAGATATGACTTTCGAGCAGTGGAAGACGACGATATTGGATAAATTCCACGAAAATGAAATTATCCCTCTCCGCCCCTATATCAAGAGCAGCGCTCAGAACTCGGACATCACGTTCCAGAGCTCGGTCATTACATTCATCCAGTCGCTGCCAATCAACAGCTTGAACAAACCGCGGGCAACCGTTGTCGTGACGATAGACGAACAGAAGATCGGCCGGCTGCTAAGCGGCATGTTCGGGCAGAATGGAGGCTGGGGCTTCATAACCGACAACAAGGGCAACACCCTTATTTCCCAAGGCATCGATGACGCGTCGATTAAGAAGCTCTCTCATATCCCTTCGGGACAAGCGGGCGACCTTGATACCGTTGAGAACGGAATGCTTCTTATTACCGTGCAATCGGCCACAACCGGCTGGCTGTATACCGCTGGCATTCCTGAAGAGATGGTCATGCAGCAGGCCAACCAGATCAAGTATGTCACCTGGATGTTCACGGCAGGCGCTCTGATAATCGGTCTGCTGATTATATTGATGCTCGCGTACCGCAATACGGCTCCGATCGCCCGGCTGCTTAGCGTCTTTAAGGACCAGGCCGAGTCCGGGTCCGGCCGCTACAAGAATGAGTACGATTTTCTGTCAGGCAATATTTCGAATCTGATCGACAACAACAAGCTGCTCGAGTCGGAGCTGAACAAGCAGCTGCCCCTGCTGCGCGACGCCTTCATCAAGCGGCTTCTGGTAGGCGAATTTTATTCGCTGGACGAGATCGAGGCGGTTTCATCCCAGGCAGGCATCAGTGTCGGATCCGCACAAGGTCATGTTTGCGTTATAAAGCTGAACGGCTATGGAGAAATCGACAACGAGGAAATCATTCATGAATTAAGCCTCGCCCGGCTGCTGCTCAAGAAGCTGCTCCAGGATGAGGATGAAGAGCTGCTCATGACCGACCTTGGCTCGGATAAAATCGCCCTTCTGTACCCTCGGAAAGCGGAGCCTCAGGATGAAGCCGACAATTTGGTTGAGAGCCGGATGACACAGCTGGCCGAAGAGATATTTAACCAGTACAGGCTTACTGTGAGTATCGGCATCGGCAATCCCTACCAGACGCTAAGAGATATAAGCCGTTCGTTCGACGAGGCGCAGCAGGCATCGGAATATGCTGTGTATGGCGGTGAAAGAAGAGTGGTATGGTACCTTGATACAGCCAGAGAAACATCGATGTACTATTACCCGATCGATACCCAGCAGCGGCTGCTGAACACGCTGAAGGTTGGCGAATACGACGAAGCCAAACGGATTTTGGATCAGATCCTGCTCAAAAACTTCGAGGAGCGCGAGCTTTCCTATGATATGAGGCAGCAGCTGATCGTCGAGCTCAAGGGAACGATGCTCAAGCTGATGGATCAGAAGTCGTTTCAGGATGAGGCGTTTAACGAGTCGGTAAGAAATGAAATTGCACAAATTCAACCTCTTGATGCGGTTGAACAGCTCAGAAGCCGGCTCGATACGCTGATGAGGAATATATGCAGCGCAATCGCCAAGCAAAAATCCGACGATGTCGATGAAACGATCCGCGCCATCATGATCCATATCCAAAATCAATATACGGATCCGGATCTAACGTTGTACCGGATCGCCGAATCGGTGCAGCGTCCGGAGCGGTTCATCTCCCATCTGTTCAAGGAGCAAACCGGAGAGAACCTCTCCGATTATCTCGAACGGATTAGGATGAACAAAGCTTCCGATTTATTGATCCAAAACGAGCTGACGATCGATGAAATTTCGGCGCAGGTAGGCTACAACAGCGCGCATTCCTTCCGGAGAGCGTTCAAGCGCGTCAAGGGTGTAGCTCCTAGCGCCTACCGGCAAACATCGGAATAGCATGATCGTCCAAGCCTGTCCAACCTATGGACAGGCTTTTCTTTGTCCTTGCAGAATCACAATTATCCATTCTGAAGGTCTAATGGAAGTACCGGCGCTTGCCGCCAGAGGACGGCGACTGCCGTTCCTTCTTTTGCCCTTGTTTCCGGTGCAAAAATGTACGCTTCCGGGGAACTGTACGCTCGAATATTCTGCGCAATTGTACGCTGATTTAGACGAATTTGTACCTTTACGGGCCATGGATGAAATCGGTATCATTTGAGGTGGGCAAATGAGGAAAGCGTTCACAACAGAGCTGCGGCACGAGCATATTCTATTGCCGCTGCGAATCAAGGGGGGATTCATCTGGGCACGATAACAGCAGCAAATCAAGAGAAAAGGAAGTCGCGGGGGATGCTCTCTAACCTGGGAACCATGGCGGGTCGAAGCTTAAGAAAGCACTGGCAGCTCTACCTGCTGGTCATTCCTCCATTGCTTTATTTTGTTATTTTCAAGTATATCCCGATGTTCAACGCGGTGCTGGCCTTTAAGGATTACAATGTTCTCAAAGGCATTTGGGGCAGTCCATGGGTCGGGACCAAATATTTTGAGCAGTTCTTTCATAATCCGGTGTTCATGACGCTGCTGAAAAACACCTTGCTGATGTCCTTGTATTTGCTGGTTATCAGCTTTCCGATACCGATCATACTGGCGCTGGCGCTCAATGAGGTGAAAAGCGCGAGGTTCAGACGAATCGTACAATTGGTTACCTATGCGCCTTACTTTATTTCCACTGTCGTCATGGTATCCATCATTATGCTGTTTCTTGCTCCAAGCACGGGGCTTGTCAATAAAATTCTCGAAGCGACCGGTTCCGAATCCATCAATTTTCTTGGCAATTCGGGCATGTTCCGTTCGATCTATGTCTGGTCGGACATCTGGCAAACCGCGGGCTATTCCGCCGTCATTTATTTGGCAGCGCTTGCGGGTGTCGATCCCTCCCTCTACGAGGCGGCCAAGGTTGACGGCGCTTCGCGCATCCAGAAAATTTGGAATGTGGATGTTCCGGGTATTTTGCCTGCAGCCGTCATCATCCTCATTCTGAATGTCGGCAATATGATGGCAATTGGATTTGAGAAAATTTATTTGCTGCAAAATCCGCTGAATACGACGACATCCGAAATTATATCCACCTATGTGTACAAGATCGGACTGCTCAATGCGAACTACAGCTTCGCGACGGCGGTCGGACTGTTCAACTCCGTTATCAATCTGGTTCTGCTGATAATGGTCAATACAATTGCCAAACGACTCTCCAACAACAGCCTTTGGTAGAGGCTTCGTACAGAAAGGAGCCATTGCTATGGCGAGCATAAGACATACCGTCCGCGAGTCGTTGGGAGACCGGATGTTTCTCGGACTGATCTATCTGTTTTTAATTCTAGTATTGGTGGCAACGGTCTATCCGCTTATATTTATTATCAGTTCATCGATCAGCAGCCCCTCCGCCGTATCAGGCGGCCGTGTATGGCTGTGGCCGGTAGAAGCGACCTTTGCCGGCTACAAGGCGGCGTTCCAGAACAGCCAGATCGTGACGGGTTATGCAAACTCATTGTTCTATACCGTTGCCGGCACGCTGATCAGCGTCGTGCTGACGACCATGATCGCCTACCCGCTGTCGCGAAAAACATTCTTCGGCCGCAGTGGAATGATGATGTTCATCGTATTCACCATGCTGTTCAATGGCGGCCTTATCCCAACCTATCTAGTGGTTAAAGCCGTCGGCTTAATCGATACACGCTGGGCTCTGCTGCTGCCCAATGCAATCTGGGTATGGCAGGTTATCATCGCCCGGACATTCTTCGCCACCTCCATTCCCGACGAGCTGGCGGAGGCCGCTGAGATTGACGGCTGCAGCGACCTGCGCTTCATATTCAGCATTGTTCTGCCGCTTTCCAAGCCGATTCTCGCCGTATTGACGTTAATGTACGCTGTCGGACAATGGAACGCCTATTTCGACGCCCTGATTTATCTGAAATCCAACAATCTGTTTCCACTGCAGCTGTTCCTCCGGTCGATTCTAATTCTGAATGCGAATACCGGCACCTTGGGAGCGGGGGAAATTGCCGCGAAGCAGCAGCTGGCCAGTTTGATGAAGTATTCAATCATCGTCGTATCCAGCTTGCCGGTGTTGATTTTGTACCCGTTTGTACAGCGCTATTTTGTCCAGGGAATGCTGATCGGCTCTGTCAAGGGCTGATGCCAAGGCAATCCGCCGGACCGTCTTTGAAAGGGGGAATGCTCATTGTAGCTGGAGATTTGCGGATCATTCCGTTTCCATTCATCTTAAAAAAGGGAGAGGTTGCATTTTGAAAAAGAAGTGGACAATAGCCGCAGCATGCGTGTTGGCTTTCAGCATTATCCTGGCCGGTTGCGCCAAGGATAACAATACGGGAACAAACGGAGGCGCTGCTGCCAATACGCCGTCTACAGGCAATGCCGAAGCGCCGACGGCCGAGAATCCGGTCACGATCAGAGTATTTGCGAATGAAGATACGGTTAACAATCAGAAACTGGAGACCAATGCATTTACGAAGCTTGTTGAGAAGCAGCAAAATATTAAATTTGAATGGACAACAGTTCCTTCTGACGGTGCTCCTGAAAAAAGACAAATCTCGCTGGCAAGCGGCGATTATCCTGATTTATACCTGCTGGTGGCCTATGTCGACCATTTCAGCCAAAACGATCTGCTGCGCTACGGCCAACAGGGAGTTATCCTTCCGCTTAACGATCTGATCGATCAATATGCTCCGAATCTGAAGAAGACGCTTGATGAAAATCCGGACTACATGGCAATGAATACAGCACCGGACGGCAAAATTTACGGCATCAACGGACTGAGTGCCTGCTACCATTGTTCCTTCCCGAACAAAATGTGGGTTAACACCTCATGGATGAAGAAGCTGGGCATCGAGACACCGAAGACGCCTGAAGATTTCAAGATAATGCTGGAGGCCTTCAAGAACGACGATCCGAACGGCAACGGTAAAAAAGACGAAGTGCCTCTTAGCGGTTCGACAGAAACCTTTGGCGTACATGTCATTCCCTATTTGATGAATGCCTTCATCTACGATGACGACCGCACCTACCTGATGATGAAGGACGGAAAAGTGGATCTCGCAGCCAATAAACCGGAATGGAAAGAAGGCCTTGCCTACATCAAGTCGCTGTATGATGAAGGGCTGATCGACCCGGGCGCGTTCACACAAAACGCCGACGCGTTCAAGAAAATCGGCGAGAATGCCGACGGTCAGATTCTCGGTGCCGGAGCAGGCATGCATCCCGCAATCTTCCTGGACATCGCCGACGGCAATCGCAACTCCAAGGATTATGATTCGATTCCCCCACTGACCGGACCAAACGGTATAAACTATGCGACCATCCAGTATACCGGCAACCAGGGGGCATCATTTGTGCTCACGAACAAAGCGAGCGAGGAAGCGCAAATCGCCGCTATTAAAATGCTTGATTCCATCTACACCTTCGACGGACAAATACAGGCGAATGCCGGCATCGAAGGCATCGACTGGAGGAAGCCGCAGGATGGAGAGAAAGCGCTCGACAGCACCGTTCAGCCGCTATGGGTAACGCTCCCGCAGAAGAGCGGCGAGAAGCCCCGCAACAACGCTTGGGGCCCGCTGGGTCAATACGATCTGGATGCCGCATTCCGCAACTCGCAGGTGCAGTCAACGGATATCTATAATGACGACGGCTACGAGCGCAGATTGTTCGACGCCACCAAAAACAACTATGACGGCAAGCAGCCGGCTGAAATATTCCCGTACTGGGGCGTATGGATCGATCCGGCTTCCGCCGATCAGGCCGGCATGCTGCAAACGAATATCACCACCTATATCGATCAAAACGCCCTGCAGTTCATCACAGGCGGCAAGAGCCTCGATAAGGACTGGGATGCGTACATCAAAGGATTTGACGGTCTGGACCTGACGAACTATCTGGATATCATGCAAAAATCATACGATTCCTCCGCCTTTTCGAAGAAATAAGATTACTCAAGAGGAACAGGCTGACGCTCGTCTTTTGGATCAAGGCAGATATAAAACATTTGAGGCTTCTTGCACAGGTTCAAACGAACTTGTGCAAGAAGCCTCTTTTTGTGTTTCATTAAATTCTCGCAATATTCAATTCTTGGCCTATCACACTATCGGTCTACTTTGCATTTAATATAGAGCAACTAATAGAAGAGAGGTGATTGTATGGCTTGTACAAGAGCTGTTCCTCAGCCCGATTTAGTATTGATCAGTTGGACAAGAAACCCTCTGGTTCCCGGTTCAGCCCGCCGCATTATTTCTGCTCGCGTTATTGGCAGCGCAGTACCGTGCAGAGCAAGTCTGGTACCAAATGGATTGCTTATCAATGCTCTGAACTGTTTATTAGACAATGATATTGGATTCAAGATTGTATTCCGTAAAAAAACTTCAAATATCAGCGGATATTTACTGCTGCAGCGCAAATAGTCGTTTTTTTAAAATGGGGCAGCGAAACCGCTGCTCCCATTCATATTGCGACTGATGATTTCCTGATGCCCACGGTACCAAAATCGGTTTCCAAGATAACAAGTACTTATACTTCGCGAAAATACATGTATGGATCAGCAAGTATCTTCCAATGTCTTGCCCCTCCAGTATGGATGCCCCGCGGTTTCAATCTTGGGCTAATGCCACTCCGTAACAACTGCCCACTCATACCAGGGTACGTGTGCATAAGTTAAAGAGTACCGAAAAACAAGGAGGTGCTTTGGATGTCCGGTGTAGTTGGCGGCGTTGGCTATGGTGGATTTGGCACAGGTATTGGCATTATTCTCGTACTCTTTATCCTGCTTGTCATAATCGCATGCAGCTGTGGAGTTGGAAAATTCGGTTATTAATCTAAGCTTTGGAACGTAACCTCCGATCACGTTCCGGACTTGCAAAACTTCCCCAAAAAAGACCCGCCTTGCGGGTCTTTTTTTACCTTTCCAACACATATATCCTTGCTTGCTGAGGCTGGTATGCCTCATCTCCTAATAATGGAGCGGCTCGGATCCGCTAAAAAAGGCTTTACTGCCAAGGAATGTGACCTTTTCGCGACATTCACGCAAAAAAGGGACCCCGAAGGGTCCCGTTTTCCTTGATATATATTAATAAATTCCAAACCCTGGTGTCAAACACTTCGCTCTCTTCCATATATTGTTCCAGCGGCTCAGCAGTTCTCCGCGATGCTGTCGATTCGCTGATAGGAGATCAGCAGCCGTTCATACTCCGAATACGTTTTGCAGTACATCGCTAGCATGTCCACATCGGAGGAAGTCAGCAACTCAATTTTTTGAGCAGCTGCCGCCTTGTATTCTTTCATGCACTGTCTCTAGTGCAAGAATGCTTTTTCGTCACCTTTCACATATGGCGGCGGCTTGATTTTTTCAAGCTCACTTTTCCCCAGCTTGATTTCACCTGCTTGTCTGGCCTGTAATTGTTCCCTGGTCAAGCGGTTGGGATTGCCCTCAGCAACATGCAGGGCAGTTGGTTTTGCATTCCGCCCCATTCCGGTCACCTCCCCCAAAAAATTATAAAACGAATATTTACGCGAATATACTCCGATGCGGTCCCATAGAAAAAAAGATTTTAAAGATCTTGTCCCCCCTGGGGGTCCAGCCGGTTGAGAAAGGCGCGTTCCTTCAAATCTTCCGTATATCGACGCATCGACAATCAAATCCTTATCCGGACAAAACAAAAAGCCACCCGGCAAGTGAGTGGCTTTCATGAAAAGATATACGTTATTTTTTGATTGGGACTTCATTCATCCAAATAACATAGTTCTTTGTCTTACTGTAACTCTTACTCCAACCAGAAGTAACTTGGAAAAACGCAGATCTTCCTGGTTTGATTATGAGTTGCTCGCCATGTTCATACCCATAAAATTTTGCGTAGCTGTATGGACCATTCTCTTGTGATTGATAGCCGTAGGGTTTATCATCAGGACGAACTCTTAAATCGTAACCGTCATCACTTCCGCTTGGATTAGAATACATTGGAGAGAAAAGCCAGACTTCAATTGCAATATCATGATCGGTGGTGTTCGTCCATTTAAAGGAATCCCCACGATCAGATACTTTCGTTATCGGATTAGGACCACTGATATACCCCATAAAATATTCATTAAGCTCAATGTTCCTCGCTCCATCTCCGTCATGGTTATAAACGATGTCATTCGTTTCAATAGCTGACGAATACGTTGCTGCAAATGCTGACTGCGTTGACGCCAATAGACTAACCCCGATTATACTGGATATCAATAGCTTTTTCATTTTCATAAATGATCCCTCCATTTTTTGAAATACTTTTTATTTCCTCATCTTTTCGATACGCTATTTTTTGATAGGGACTTCATTCACCCAAATAACATAGTTCTTTGTCTTACTGAAATTCATTTTCCAAGGAGACCAAACTTGGAAAAACGCAGATCTTCCTGGTTTGATTATGATTTGCTCGCCTGGTTCATACCCATAAAATTTTGCGTAGCTGTATGGACCATTCTTTTGTGCAAGATAGCCGTCGCGTTTATCATCAGGTCGAACGTTTAAATTGTAACTGTCTTTAATTCCGTTTGGAGTGGAAAACATTGGAGAGAAAAGCCAGACTTCAATGGCAATATCATGATGGGTGCTGTTCGTCCATTTAAAGGTATCCAACCAATCAGATACTTTCGTTACCGGATCAGGACCACTGAGATACCCCATAAAATATTGATTAGGCTTAATGTTCATCGCTTGAGCTTCCCGATTACTGATGTCTTTCGTTTCAATAGCTGACGAATACGTTGCTGCAAATGCTGATTGCGCCGACGCCAACAGGCTAACCCAGATTAAACTGGATATCAATAGCTTTTTCATTTTCATAAATGGACCTCCCTAATTGGTTTTACCGCCTACCCAGATCATGGCACAGATTACCATGTGCTATAAGAGTCCTTATCCTTATTTACATGTCGAATCGTGTATGATCGGATTATATCCCACAAGCTCCTCGTTACTTGTGTACCTGCAAAGCCGTTATCCCGGGCGGGAGCCATCTTTGTTCATTTCTCCTTTGATCAAATTAATAACAAATAAGCCGCTCATGTGAGCGACCTACCAAATCTGCCATCCTCTCGGACTGTCTTGGAGTCGTGATGTGATGCATTTAACCGGCTGCAGCTTTATATGATCAATCTTCTTAATTGCCTTAAAATACCGCACCCGGCATGCCCCCTTTCAACAAAGAAAGCCGCAAGAGCGGCTCTTGATAAAGCGATTTACAACAGGGTGCAATGACTCACGCCCTCTTGTAAAAAACTTTGGGGCATCAAACCCCACCTCACCACACTCTTGACGACTGGCTTCCAAGGTCATATGATCTAAAACCCACAGCATGACCGAGTCCTACATATGATAAAGGTACAGTAGGTATCACCCGGAGCGCTTCGCTCCTTTATGATCAACTGTACCTCTTAGGTATAGACAGCTTGTGGACACTACTTTTACATAAAATGGACATTTTCATTTAAAGATAAAGCAGTGAGTTTGCTACAGATCAATACCTTCTGTAATTTTCCAATCAATGGTCTTATTGCAATAATCCCAACCGGAGAATCGTAGAATGGTAGCAGCTCGTGAGTTCCCTCTGAGAAAACGGTATTCGATGACACTATTCACATCATAATCAACAATTTGATTAACTGCTCTCTCAACATTTCGGGTGCATTGTCGGGCACTTTCATAAGCAGCCACCTGTTTATCTGTTTCAGGAGGAGTGCTTTCAAAGTCATCAACAATACCCTTCAAGCGTCTATACCTTGAAAGTAACGACTTAGCCATATCTATATCGCTTGAATCCCCGGGTACCGTTCCCCAATGTGCCGGTTTTTTTTTCTATTCCACAGTTTGCTTCATAGCCAGCTTATAACCCGAACCATAGGCTAACACCATTCTGTAACAAACATCCAATCATGTTGAGTTAGGCATGCATAATTTAAAGCGTACCCAAACTCAAGGAGGTGATCTTAATGAGTTGTGGTGGCGTAGTTGGTGGTGTCGGTACTGGCTCAGGAATCGGATTTATCCTTGTACTCTTTATCCTGCTGGTCATTATCGCTTGCAGTTGTGGCAGATTCGGTTATTAAATAAGCTTCGGAGCGTATCCGCCTATACATTCCGGACATGTGAAACTCCTCCTTAAAAGACCCGGATTACGGGTCTTTTGCCATTAAGAATCAAACTGAGGATTAGTGCAAAAAGAGCGAAGATTAGATGAGTGGAAAGTTCACAGGAAGCTGAAGAAGAATTAAGACGAATGAATGTGAACATGAGGTAAAGCCAGAAATGGCTTTTCTTTTTCACAAATAACCGAACGTACATTCCCATCAGGAGGAACGCTATGGATTTTTCATTATCTCCAGAGACAGACGTATTTGCGGAAATATTATTGAGGAAGAATAGAAAAAAATGCATCGCTCATACATCGCTGGATCTACTTTCTCAAACAAACAGGGCCGAACAGAAAGAAATTTTGAAATCACAAATACGAACTGATTCCTCCATAAACGAAAGGATCGATCCGGACAATTGAAACTCGATGAGAGCATCATGAAAATGATCAAGGCCCTTATAATGCGTCAGGCCAAGCTGCGAATGGTGCCTAAGATTTTGACCCCGAGTATCATGATAATAAATTCATCTGTTGCAAACGATAAGGGTTACCCCTTTGTTCAGAAATCTCGGAACTTCTCAAGGGAGCTATTTTGCAAGGAATGTGAGGTTTTCGTGGGTTGTATACAAAAACGGGACCCCGAAGGGTCCCGTTTTCCTTGATATATAAGGGTTTTTGGTCGGATGATTACATCATGCCGCCCATGCCGCCCATACCACCCATGCCGCCCATGTCAGGCATGCCTGGTTTGTCTTTTTCCGGTTTGTCGGCAACAACCGCTTCGGTTGTCAGGAACATCGCTGCAACGGAAGCTGCGTTTTGCAGAGCGGAACGCGTTACTTTCGCAGGGTCAACGATACCGGCTGAGAACATATCAACCCACTCGCCAGTAGCAGCGTTATAACCAACGCCCACTTTCTCGCCTTTCAGACGCTCAACGATAACGGAGCCTTCTTGGCCTGCGTTCGCTGCAATCGTGCGTACAGGCTCTTCCAGAGCGCGCAGAACGATGTTAACGCCTGTTTTTTCGTCGCCCACCGCATTAACGGCTGCAACTGCTTTATATACGTTCACGAGTGCAGTACCGCCACCGGATACGATACCTTCTTCAACCGCTGCGCGGGTGGAGTTAAGAGCATCTTCGATGCGCAGTTTGCGCTCTTTCAATTCGGTTTCTGTTGCTGCGCCGACTTTGATTACGGCTACGCCGCCGGACAGCTTGGCAAGACGCTCTTGCAGCTTCTCACGGTCGAAGTCGGAAGTTGTTTCTTCCAATTGAGTGCGGATTTGATTGATGCGAACATCAATATCCGATTTTTCGCCGCTGCCGTCAACAATGATCGTGTTTTCTTTCGTCACACGAATCTGGCGAGCGGAACCGAGCTGCTCAATCGTTGTGGATTTCAGATCAAGACCAAGCTCTTCCGTGATCACTTGACCACCTGTCAGAGCGGCAATGTCACCCAGCATCGATTTGCGGCGGTCGCCGAAGCCTGGAGCTTTTACGCCTACGCAAGTGAATGTACCGCGCAGCTTGTTGAGAACCAGAGTTGCCATTGCTTCGCCTTCGATATCTTCAGCAATGATCAGAAGCTGTTTGCCGGATTGAACCACTTTCTCCAGAACCGGTAAAATTTCTTGGATGTTCGTGATTTTTTTATCGGTAATCAGGATATATGGGTTATCGAGTACAGCTTCCATTTTATCCGTATCGGTAATCATATACGCGGAAACATATCCACGGTCGAACTGCATACCTTCAACCACTTCAAGCTCCGTTACGAAGCCTTTGGATTCTTCAACCGTGATAACGCCGTCGTTGCCGACTTTTTCCATAGCTTCTGCAATCAGCTGGCCGACTTCTTCGTCACTGGACGAGATAGAAGCAACCTGAGCGATCGACTGTTGTCCTTCGATTGGTTTCGCGATGGATTTCAGTTCTTCAACAGCTGCGCGAACCGCTTTTTCGATACCTTTGCGGATAACCATCGGGTTAGCGCCCGCCGTTACGTTTTTGAGACCTTCGCGGATCATTGCTTGCGCAAGAACCGTAGCAGTCGTTGTTCCGTCACCGGCAACATCATTGGTTTTGGTCGCTACTTCTTTAACAAGCTGTGCACCCATGTTTTCGAAAGCATCTTCCAATTCGATTTCCTTGGCAATGGATACACCATCATTGGTGATCAGCGGGCTGCCGAATTTTTTCTCCAGAACCACGTTGCGGCCCTTAGGACCAAGTGTAACTTTAACCGCATTTGCAAGAGCGTCGACTCCGCGCAGCATTGCGCGACGAGCGTCTTCGCCAAACTTAATTTCCTTAGCCATTGTCAAATTACCTCCTAATTAATGATCGTTCCAGTTCGTTCAAGCGGCAATACGCCGCCCTCCATGCTGTGACAAGCCAAGGGAGGCTTGCCCCAAAAAATATGAAGTAAAAACCATGTATGTTTGAGTCAAAGCACGCGGCTTATCCCAGGATTGCGTGGATGTCGCTTTCTTTCATAATCAACAATTCTTTACCTTCGTATTTCACTTCGGTGCCGGCATACTTGGAGAACAACACGCGATCGCCTTCTTTTACTTCAAGAGCGATGCGGGCGCCGTCTTTAAGCGTACCGCTTCCTACAGCAATAACTCTGCCTTCTTGCGGCTTTTCTTTCGCCGTGTCTGGCAGCACAATTCCGCTAGCTGTTGTTTCTTCTTTCGCGATTGGCTCAACCAATACGCGCTCACCCAAAGGTCTGATCATGAAAATAGCCTCCTTTTGATTTTGTTGCTCATTTCATATTAGCACTCGCAACTGTTAAGTGCTAACAACCATTTTTAATAATACCGATTTTGCTTCTGAATTTCAAGTGCCTAAAGGACAATTTGCGGGAAATTTACAGTTCATGATGCAGGTCCTCTTCACAAAAGCTCATGAATAAGCAGAAAAGCGCCCGTTTACTCTAAAAAAGAGCAGGTTTTTCCATCATCCGGCTGGAAGTAGAACTGAATACGGTTAGGGATTTCGCCTAGCAAAGAAAAAACGGTCATCACCGCCCTCTGTCAAAGATGCCGGTTTCTCCCCTATAGATCTTATAGCCATGGATAGAGATTAAATTTACACCGCCTATAAAGTAAAAAAAAAGACAGGCTCAAGAATGCTTGAACCTGCCTTTTGGTTATTGGATCCTGATGATAAAGTCAACATGTCCGCTTGTGAGCGGAAAGAGCCTCTCAGGTTGCTCCGAACTCCTCTTCCCACTGACGGTCGCGTTCCAGCTGTTTCCGGTAAACGACGCTCGAGAGCAGTACGCTCGCTTCATAAAGAAGAATCAGGGGAATTGCTACCAGCGAATCCGAAATGAAGTCCGGAGGCGTGATGACAATACCGATCAAGATGAGAATAAAGTAAGCAAGACGCCGCATTTTGCGCAGACGCTTGGGATTCAGAATACGCAGCTTGGTCAGAAACATAATGACAAGGGGCAGTTCAAAAAGCAGCGATATTGGGAGTAAAATGTTGAACATAAACGCAAAATATTGTGTAACCCCATAAGTCTCCTCCAGATTCAAATGCTCCGCCACACTCGTTGTAAATGTAAACGCCATGGGAAATACAACGAAATAGGAGAACGCAAGCCCGATCAGAAACATAATGAGCGCAAAGGGGACAAACATAAGCGCAGACTTCTGTTCCTTGATTCCCAAAGCGGGTTTCACGAAAGCCCAAGCCTGATAAAAGATAAACGGAAGCACAAGAACAAGCGCGATTACCAGCGCAAACTTCATATACATGCCAATTCCATCCCACAGGGAAAACGCATGCAGCGTCATTCCATTGACGGGCTCCTGACTCATCAGATAATCATAAGCGGGATTGGCCACCAGCAATCCGATAATCATGCC
The DNA here is from genome assembly GCF_056269255.1 of Paenibacillus sp. JT31N17. Classification (NCBI taxonomy): domain Bacteria; kingdom Bacillati; phylum Bacillota; class Bacilli; order Caryophanales; family Paenibacillaceae; genus Paenibacillus; species Paenibacillus sp. JT31N17. The sequence goes on along the minus strand of NZ_JBWDNP010000022.1, from coordinate 5,930 downwards.
AAGCACCAGCACAAGAATAATATAGATCAGCCTGCGTCGAAGCTCGCCGATATGTTCAAACAGCGTCATCAGCTGCACTTCGCGGGAAGGCTTCTTATCGGATTCTGTCACCGCGCCTGCACCTCTCTTTCTCACTTCGTTCTTAATGGGAGGGATTCATTCTCACAAAAAAAGCGAGCCCCTACTCCGGGAGTCGCTTATTGTCCGTTTGATCATCGACTTTACGGTTGACGTCGCTCCGGCTTACTTCTTTACGTTCCTTATCGTCATCATCCATCAAATCTCTGGCGCCGGCCTTGAATTCCTTCAATGTGCGGCCAAAAGCGCGGCCAAGCTCCGGCAGTTTGTTCGGTCCAAACAGCAGCAGGGCAACGAGCACAAGAAGAATAAATCCTGTAACACCAATTCCGCTAAACATGTTTTCTTAACCTCCTAAAAGCTTTACGAAGTAAAGCTCACTCCGTAAGCATTAACCAAGCTTTACGAAGTAAAGCTCACTCCGTAAGCATTAACCAAGCTTTACGAAGTAAAGCTCACTCCGTAAGCATTAACCAAGCTTTACGAAGTAAAGCTCACTCCGTAAGCATAAGCCAGACCTTGCAAGCAAAACATGCTCCGCAACTGCCGGGCTTTACAAAGTAATGCTTATTCCGCATGCATGAGCTGCACAATTGAGGTACAGCTGACAGGTTTCACCCTCACGCAGCCTGTTATAAAATCTGCTTCAACAGTTAACGTCGTTTCTTCCAAGTCCTCGGTCTCTTGCCTCGCGCTGGCGGCGTGTCAGCAGTTGTATAACCCGCCGTAACCCATCTGCACAATATCTTCTTTGGTTATGATGTCGCCCGCAAGAACGCGCGGCAGCAGGACATCAAAAGAAGTATACGGATCATGCATGACACAGCCGGGCAAACCCATAATCGGCACCCCGTTGATGTAACCGACAAGCAGCATGGAACCCGGAAGCATGGGGGTTCCGTAGCTGACGACTTCTGCTCCCGCTTCTTTAATGGCGGCTGGCGTGCGATCATCAGGATCCACGGACATTCCGCCTGTTACCACTATCATATCATACCCCTGTGCCAGCAAATAGTGTATTTCCTTGACAATTGTATGGCGGTCATCAGGGGCAAAGCGCTGCTCCGCGATCTCGGAGCCTAAGCGCTCCACAATGCGCCGGACAGCCGGGCCGAATTTATCTTCAATCCGGCCTGAGAAGACCTCGCCACCGGTTGTCAGCATACCGATCCGGAAGCTGCGAAGCGGCCTGACGCGAACCGGCCCGCGGCCCTCATGCAGCGTACGGTAATTGTCGACGAGAGCCTCGACACGTTCAATCTTGGCCTTCGGAACCGTGAGCGGGATCACCCTGGTAGCCGCCAACTGCCCGCCGGGCATAACGACCGAATGTGTTTTCAGAGTAGCAAGCGCAATCTCGCCCAGTTCATTAATGGCATGAACAAGCGACGCATCAATGACAGCAAGAGCCGGGGAGGTAAGGCTTGACTTGATGGATACCTTGCCTTCATGAGGCTCTGACAAAGCCGTTCCATCGCCCTGAAGGGCAAGCGCCATGCGCTGGGCGGCATCATCTTCATGAAGCTCGCCTTCGCCCAGCTCCAAAATATAGATATGTTCTTTGCCGATATCGAGAAGCTGAGGAATATCCGCTTCCGTGATGACATGCCCTTTTTTAAACAATCGTCCCTTGAACTGCCCTGGAATGATCTGCGTCAGATCATGCGCCAAGCGCAGTCCAACAGCCTGCTCGACCGGCACTTCCTTAAGCTGTGTGCCGTTTATTGGAAAATTCACTCGTTATGGTCCCCCGTTCGCCCTGATAAAATGCTAAGGGCATGAGGAAGCTGGTCCATGATCGCCATCAAATTCTCATGAACACCCTTAGGACTTCCAGGCAAATTGATAATTAATGAACGGCCGCGGATTCCGCAAACGCCCCTGGAGAGCATGGCACTTCTCGTGCGCTGCATAGCCCCAAGCCTCATGGCCTCGGCAAGGCCCGGAACGATACGCTCAATGACCTTCAAGGTTGCTTCCGGTGTCAGGTCCCTCGGAGCAAGACCTGTTCCGCCGGTCGTGATGACCAGATCCGCTTGATAATAATCCGTCATTTCGATAAGCGCAGCCATAATTTCATCCTGCTCATCGGGAACGATGCGGTAATCGATAATTTCCCCGCCCAATTCTTCCTCAACCAGTTCCCGGATCACCTGCGCGCTCGTATCCTCCCGCTCGCCGCGCGATCCTTTGTCGCTTGCCGTTAACAACGCCACTTTCCACCGCATGTGCTTCTCCCCCGATCGATCCGATGCTACCGATTAGAAAACACCTGTATTTTATCATTTTGCATGAATGTAGTCGCCGTTCTTCCCTCCGCTTTTGGAGACCAGATACGTCGCCCCGATGACCATATCCTTCTGCAGGGCCTTGCACATGTCGTAGACCGTAAGGGCAGCAGCCGACACTGCCGTTAAAGCTTCCATTTCGACGCCGGTTTTGCCCGTTGTTTTCACAGTTCCTTCTATATATAACTCATCCACTCCATTATCGGCAAACGCGAGGTTGACGCCGGTTAACGGAAGGGGATGGCACATCGGAATGATATCCGATGTTTTCTTGGCTGCCATGATACCTGCAACCTGTGCAACGGACAGCACGTCGCCTTTGCCGATTGTTCCAGCCTTAATGCGTGAGAGAGTCTCAGGCGCCATAGCCACGCTTGTTCGCGCAACCGCGACACGGGCCGTAACGTCTTTATCTGATACATCGACCATGCGGGCCCTGCCTTGTTCGTTAAAATGGGTCAAATCCATCGTTTGCTCCTTTCCAGCTGCTTGTGGACAAGAATTTGTCAGCGGTTGATGATGCGCATGCCCTGCTCGGTGATCATGGCCCCAATTCGGGCATCATGCACCTCCATCGGTACTTCCTCCTGCAGCTGCGACTCGAAGCCAAGTCCGATCCAGGGCGGAAGAGGCTTGCCAACCCGCAGCGCCTGCTCCGTCAACTGTTCCCGGTAGCGGTCATAATAACCTCCGCCATATCCGAGTCTGCCGCCCTGCAGGTCAAAAGCCAGTCCCGGAACAAATATCGCATCCGGAATGAAATCCGGCCCGCAGCGCTCAGCCTGACTCACATCAGGCTCGAGAATACCATAGGCTCCGGGAGCAAGTTCCTCCCAGCTGTTGAGCAGATAAAGCTCCATAGAACGGTCAGATGGCTCACAGCGCGGTACAATAACGGACAGCCCGGTCTGCCAGCCCCATTCGATCAGTTCACGGGTATCAAGCTCGGAACGGAATGGAACATAAATCATAAAGCTGGCGGTTGTGTCCGACAATTGACTCAACCAGTCAATTGCGCTTCTGCAGGCCTGACTGGACCACTGTGTCCGAAGCTCCTCTGGAAGAAGGCTGCGGCTTGCGGCCGCCGCCGTTCGGACTGCTTTCTTTTGTCCAAAAATCCCTGCTGCGTCCTCACCTTTCGCCATTACAGCCGCCTTGCCTTTCTGAAGAAACGGCGTGTTCCTGAAGAGCTGATTATGTAAGAAGAACCGGCTGCACCAATCTTAGGCGGCAGAGATAGCTTCTTCGCTCGAAGGCCATTTCTTGATGTCATAGTTGTTTCTTAGTTTACCACTGTTGACCAGTTTTCGCCAATGGTCAGAAGAGCTGCTTTTACTCAAGCCAACATGACCCGAATATGTCGCGTCGGCAGCAATTTTCATGTAAACTAACAATGTAGATACAGCAAGTTTACGATTCTGGAGGTTTATTCATTTATGCTTCTTCAAATATCGGATATTTCCAAAAGTTACGGGGTAACCAGCATCCTCTCCCAAATCACCTTCCAGGTCCTTCCGCGCGAGCGGGTTGGGCTGGTAGGAGTCAATGGCGCAGGCAAGTCGACGCTGCTGCGTATCATTGCCGGGGAGATCTCAGCCGATTCCGGCTCCGTCTACAAAGCGAAGGAGACAACCATCGGCTATCTCGCCCAATCCAGCGGACTTAAGTCCGAACGTACCATCGAAGCGGAAATGCGCGCCGTTTTTGCCCATTTGACTGATGCGGAGCGGGAGCTCCGTTCCTTGGAGCTGCAGATCGCGGATCCGGAGCTTCAATCGAATCCCAAGTTGTATGAACAGACGCTTGAACGCTACTCCAAATTGTCGGATTGGTTCCGGGAACAGGGCGGGTTTGTGATGGAGACCCGAATCCGCAGCATATTGCACGGCATGGGCTTCAGCCAGTTTCCACCGGATACGGTTATTTCGACATTAAGCGGCGGGCAGAAAACAAGGCTGGCACTGGCCCGCATTTTATTGCAGGCCCCTGACCTGCTCATGCTGGACGAGCCAACCAATTACCTTGATATTGAAACATTGACATGGCTTGAGGATTACTTGCGCGGTTATGACGGCGGAATTCTCGTTGTTTCTCATGACCGCTACTTCCTGGACGCAGTGGTGCAGACCATCGTGGAAATTGAGCGCCACACAGCCAAGCGGTATACAGGCAATTACAGCCGCTATATTGATATCAAGGCTGCAGAGTATGAAGCTCAGATGAAGCAGTTCGACAAGCAGCAGGATGAAATTTCGCGTCTTGAGGATTTTGTCCAGCGCAATATTGTGCGTGCTTCGACAACCAAACGGGCGCAAAGCCGGCGTAAAGCGCTCGACAAGATGGAACGTCTCGACAAGCCGCTCGGAGACCTGAAGAAGGCTCATTTTTCTTTTGAAATCGACCGCCATAGCGGCAATGACGTGCTTGATGTGACGGATCTTGCAATACGTTTCACCGAACGGGACCAGCCGCTTTTCCAGCATGTCACATTCCGCTTGGAGCGGGGAGAAAATGTCGCGCTGATCGGTCCGAACGGTATCGGCAAATCGACACTGCTGAAGGCGCTTGTCGATCAACAGCCTATTGCCGGAGGCTCAATCCGCTGGGGCACCAATATCAAAATCGGTTATTACGATCAGGAGCATAAGGAGCTTAATCCTGCCAACACGGTGCTGGAGGAGCTTTGGAACGCATATCCGGGCATTGAGGAAGCCCGCATACGCACAGTGCTGGGCAATTTCCTTTTTAGTGGGGACGATGTCAAGAAACGCGTCGGTTCTCTCAGTGGTGGCGAAAGAGCGCGCGTATCGCTGTCCAAGCTTATGCTGGCACGAGCCAATATGCTTATTCTGGACGAGCCCACGAACCATCTTGACCTGTACAGCAAAGAGGTTTTGGAGTCTGCGCTGCTCGATTATGACGGCACCTTGCTGTTCATTTCCCATGACCGGTATTTCCTTAACAAGATGGCGGAGCGCATTGTCGAACTGACTCCAGACGGCACCCAACATTTCCTGGGAAATTACGACGAAATGATTGAGAAAAAGCAGGAAACCAGTGAACTGCTCATGGAATCGCTATCATTTTCACAGGGAAAAGTCGGAAAAGCGTCTGAAGCTCACGAAATATCGGCGCCTACCTCGTACGAAACCGACAAACAAGCCAAACGCGAGGAGCGGAGCCGACAAAGAAAGCAGGAGCAGCTGGAGCAGGATATCGCAAGGCTGGAGGGGGAAATCACAGAGCTGGAGCAGCAGCTTGTCGATCCCGCCATATTCAATGATTATGTGAAGGTTCAGAGCATTCAGTCCGACATGGACAGCAGAAGAGAAAAGCTTCAGGCAGCCTATGATGCATGGGAGGAACTGCTTGGTTAATGAACAGGCAGCTAACATAACGAAAACCCCCGCAGCGCAGGCTGAAGTGCACCCCTTAGAATAGACATTGGAAACCCCCCCTGGTTATTCCGATGAATTCTAAGGGGTGCATTTTTATGGCGATTAAAGGACAAAAGTATCAATACTATCCAGAATCGGTGAAGCGTGAAGCGATTCGATTGCATGT